>NZ_CP007536.1:0-631984 GCF_000698785.1 Nitrososphaera viennensis EN76 | reverse complement strand
AAAGCGACAGCCCCTTTGCGTTCTTGGCAAGCCAGTCCTTCCAGAATTTCGTCTGGACAAGGTTTGCGTCAAGCGACGCGATCGCATAGTCGATGTCGATGCCCTCGTCGTGGTCGAGGAGGTCGAGCTTGGCCATCGGGACAAGGAGCGTGCCCTGCGAGACCTGCTCATGATTCTTGTTCATCTTCTCTATGGCCTCGTCGTTTTCCTCGTCTTCCGAGTCTGCGCCCTTGTTATAATGAGGGAAAAAATAGCCGGCAAGCGCCCCCTTGTTGTCGTAGACCTTGTAATACGCATAGTCGTACTCTACCTTCCACTTGATCTTTTCTTCCTTGCCCATGAGACCCGGGCAGTTGTGTACGCGCGGGCGTATTTGTACGCTATGATTTTTTCTTTGTCTTTGACGCTATTCTCTTGTAGACGATGATTGATACCACGCCGCCTGCGGCGACCACTATATACATGACCGTAACCATCGCGTCTGACATGGGGTCAGCTGGCTTTTCCGTGGTCACGACCACGACAAGGGCGTGCGATTCTGCCTGCACGCTTTTCTGGCCGGACGTGGCGGTGACGGTAAAGGGGTACTCGGCGTCCCTTCGTATTTCTGGCGGCAGGGTGACTATTAGCGGCACTTCGGCCTTGAGCTTGCCCGTTGCGGGATCAAGGGTCGCCTGTACAGGCAGCGCGTTGCCGAGCCGGAAATACTCCCTGCCCTTTCCAAAAGTGATGCTCGTTACCTGCATGCTGTCGGCGCCCGTGCCGTACACGATTATGTTCTTGACGGCGCTCTCGCCGGGCTTGACCTTGAGTATGGGCGCATTTGTCTCGATGCTCATCGTGGCCTGGGCATATGCGGCCACAGTCGCCGCCGGGAGCGCAAGCGCGGCTCCAAGGACAAAAGCTGCGCACAAAAGGGGCACAACTTTGTTCTGCGCCATATATGCTGGTGCTTGCACGGTGGGATATTTTAACTGAAAACTTGTCCTTGGACTAGGTGGGGCGGAAAGCGATGATGCAAAAGGCGCTGGTTGCAATTGTCGCTGATGTTAAAACTCACTTTTCAGTCCAGAACTAGGCAAATAAGTATATCTGGATGGTATTATGTACCATAGGAGTTGAGGAAAAACACCAAAACTATCCTTACTCGTGACCTGAATAACAAGTCTGTGGTGCGAATAGACGAGTTAGATCTCAAGATAATCAGCCTGCTGGTATCCGGGCGCGACAATAAACAAATCTCAAAAGAGCTGAAGGTGCCATTGAGCACGGTCCAGCGCAGGACAAGGATAATACTTGAAAAAGACATCGTCAAAAGCAAAATGGAGCCAAACTACAAAAAACTCGGCTACAACAAGGGGATGATCCACATGAGCATCAAAGGCAGCGACGTTTCTGTGGCTGCGCAAAAGCTTGCGCAAATCGATGGGATCGTTTCAGTCGCAGTCCACCTGGGAACCTCTGACATAGTGGCAGAATTTGTCTATAGTGACAGCACTGATGTTCTTGGAACCATCTCCAAAATATGGAATATCGAAGGCATAGACCGCGTCACGTGGTCACAAGAAGTATACGCCGTTCCTGTTCACAACAAGAACATAATTTCCATGTTGCCGTAGCGTTGCATTTGTTGCCTAATTGCAACTAAATAGTTGACACGTTGTATCATATACAACAAAGATTTAATACTAAAACATTTAAATGATTTGCCATCTGACGTAAAATGTCAAACGTGGGGAAGAATCGCAATTTTGTGTCACAACAGTCCGATCAGGTAAACAAACTTGTGCTAGATGACCTCGATATTGGCATAATCAAGGAAATGATAAAGGATGCCGAAGTCAAGAGCACATTTCTTGCAAGCAAGTACGACAGCCCGCTTTCAACTATCCAGAGAAGGCGGGCCAAGCTCGAACACACGATACTGAAAAAGAAATACTACATAAACATAAGCATGTTTCACTGGCGAAGGGCCGACCTGATGATCTCTGTCGACGGGGATTGCGGAGAGGCGGTCTCTGAGCTTTTGCGCAGCTTTGGCAAGAACATCATCAGCACGTCATTGAGAATCGGCGACCCTCAGGCAAATATCGTGGCCGCCGTCTTTTACAAAGACTCGCGGGAGCTGCTCAACCTGATGGACGGGATAAGATCTATCAATTCTGTAAGGTGCGTGAAATGGTCAGAGGTTGTAAGGGACTTTGGGCCGACCGACGCCGGCATCGAAACTATTCTGTCGTCACAGACTTGAAGTACTATAATCATCATCCTGATCAAAAAAGTCGCAGCCGCGGGAAGCGGTCATAGCTTAAATTAGCCCTGCGACCACTCACGCTCCATATGTCTGAAGCACAACCAAGCACACCACAGAATTCAAGCGCTCCACAGGGTTCAAGGGATGGACCACATGACACAATCTACATCGGCAAAAAACCGCTCATGGCATACGTCACCTCGACGCTCATCCAGCTGGCAAACCAGCCGAAGGTGACGATCAAGGCAAGGGGGTTGAGCATTGGCAGGGCTGTAGACGTGTCGCAGATCACGATCAAGAGGATGGAAAGCGCGGGCTACAAGATAGGTGACGTAAGGATTGGTTCTGAGACTGTCAAGTCAGAGGACGGAAGGACGCGCAACGTCTCGACGATTGAAATCGAGATCAGAAAGGACTGAGCCGGCCGCAGGAAAAAATTCTTTTTCCACTTTTTATATGGGGCATTAATCTAACGGTAGCGGAGTATATGGGAAGAACCGCCGCCCTGTACCTTGCACATCTTAATCCCGTGACAAAGGCACACGAGTCGATAATATCGTCGCTGCTTGGTCGCGGCTACTCTGTCTATGTATTTCCGGTGCGCTTTATGAAGGACAACAGGGAGATGAACACAAAGAGCTTTCCATTCTCCTTTGAGCAGCGCAAGGAAATGGTCGAGGTGCTATTTGGCGATTCTGTGAGGGTCTTGCCGGACTATACCTTCTACGCCCCTTTTACGAAATACCTGCCTCCGCTCCTGTCCTCAAAATCGTGGGAGCTTCGAAACCAGATAGTGTCGCACGTAAAGGAGGGCAGGTTTGTCTCGTACACGGGAGACAAGGCCGAGCGCTTGATGCTCAGGGTTTACCGGCTGAACCCTCTAAAGGCTGACAGGCTTGAGATATCTGCAACGTCTGTCAAGGAGATGCTCTACAGGGAAGCGCTTGAAGGCGACCGGGGAACGTGGCGCGAAATGGTGCCTTCGCAGGTGGTTGGCGTGATCGAGCGCAGCTGGTCCGTGGTCGAGAGGTTTGCAAAAGAAGAGCAGGACGCAACCACGCGCGTCATGGGCATGAAGTTTCCCCGGGAAGGTTACAAGTGAGTAGGATTTTTATAAGCCACCAAGAAAGCTTGCCAAGTAAGAAATGAAGGAAAAGGGCGCCGAGTTCATCTGGTTTGACGGCAAGTTTGTCAAGTGGGAAGACGCCAAGGTCCCCGTCTTTACGCATGCGCTGCACTACGGCACTGCCGTCTTCGAGGGCATCCGCGGCTACAGCTCCAAGGACAACGTGTTTGTCTTTCGCTTGAAGGAGCACATGGAGCGCCTCCACCGCTCGGCAAACGTTTACTCGCTTACGGTCAAGCACTCTGCAAAGGAGCTGAGCGACGCAACTGTCGAGCTCTTGAAAAAAAACAAGATGAGGGAATCTGTCTACATACGCCCGCTCACGTTCGTGGGCATGCACGGAATAGACCTCAATGTTACCAAGGACTCGCCGACCCACACAATCATAGTCGCGTTCCCGTTTGCAAAATACTTCAAGGGCGACGGCCTAAAGGCCCGCGTCTCGTCGTGGAGGCGCATAAGCGACCAGACGACGCCCCCGCTTGCCAAGGCGGCGGGCAACTACCTCAACTCGGTGCTTGCCACGCAGGAATGCCGGAGGGACGGCTATGACGAGTCGATACTGCTTGACGTCGCCGGCAACGTGAGCGAGGCCTCTGGCGAGAACATCTTCCTCGTCCGAAACGGCAACATCTACACGCCGTATTTTGCCGATTCTGCTCTTGAAGGCATCACCCGCGAGTCTGCCATCACCATGGCAAGGGGGATGGGATACACCGTCACCGAGCGCCCGATACCCCGGGCAGAGCTCTACATGGCCGACGAGATCTTTCTCACCGGGACAGCCGCCGAGATAGTCCCTGTCACGAGCGTCGACGGCCACACGATAGGCACCGGCAAGGAAGGGCCCGTGTCAAAGAGCATAAGACAAACATACGAGAAGGTTGTAACCGGTGGCGTTAAAGAGTACACGGACTGGTTAACACCTGTATGGTAGATAACAGCAATAACAACAATTCAAGAATAGCGGTAATAGGAGTGGGGGGATGGGGCAAGAATCACGCCCGCGTCCTTGGCGAACTTGGGGTCCTTGGCGCGGTATGCGATTTTGACGCTGCCAGGGCAAAAGAGATCTCTGCCAAGCACGGCGCAACGCCATATTCGTCGGTGGACGACATGCTTGCGCAGGAGCGCCTTGACGCCTGCCTTGTCTGCACGCCGACCAGGACGCATTCTGCAGTGGCCAAGAAGGTCATCGACCGGGGCCTGCACGCGTTCGTGGAAAAGCCGCTCTCGTTTTCATCGCAAGAGTGCGACGAGATGACAGAGCTTGCCCGGAAAAAGCGCGTCACTCTGACGTGCGGCTACATCGAGCGCTTTAACCCCGCTGTGAGCGAGACGAAAAAGATGATAGCCGACAAAAAGTGCGGCGACCTCCTCATGCTGGAGTTCCACCGCGAAAACCGCATGCCGCCAAAGATAAAGGACGTGGGCATCATATTTGACACGGCAGTTCACGACATCGACACGGCAATGTTCCTCTTTGACGCAAGGCCAAACGTCGTCTTTGCAAGGGCAGGCAGGCACGTGCACGAGTTTGAAGACTTTGCGACTCTGATGTTGGGCTTTGCAAACCAGCGGGTCGCAATAATATCCGTAAACTGGCTCACGCCAAAGAAGGTGCGCACGTTCAGCGCGGTGTGCACGGACGGCATAATCTCTGGCAACTTTATCTCGCAAGAGATCAAAATCGACAACGCCGGCGAAACAGTCACGCCGAGGATGCCATTTCAAGAGCCGCTGACCTTGGAGCTGAGGAACTTTATCGCCGCAGTGCAAGGAAAAGAAAATTCTGCCGTCCCTGCACGGGACGCCACGAACGTCACCAAGGTGGCAGAAGCGGCACTTTTATCAAGCGACACCGGCTCTCCAATATACCTGGATCTGAAATAGATAAAATGAAGCGCTCGATGCTTGACATACTGGCGTGCCCGATAGACAAGCACTATCCGCTAGAGCTTGTCGAGATCGAGGCTGCCGGCGACGAGGTGAGAGAAGGCGTGCTTGCCTGTACAAAATGCGGGCGGTACTACCCGATAATGGAAGAGATTCCAGTCATGCTGCCGGATGAACTGCGCAACAAAGAGCGCGACATGGGCTTTTTGCGCAAGTGGCAGGTCAAGATCCCCGAGAAAATCTTAAGGCAAGGAAACCCGTGGCATCTATAGTATATAGAAATGGCCAAGCCCAAAAAAGTCTACAAAAACGCCGCCGGCGTCAGGAACAACGTCGACAAGACAGCGAAAATAGGCAGGAACACCCGGATATGGCACTTTGCGTACGTTGGCGCCAAGACCGTAGTGGGCGACAACGTCAAGATAGGCTCGCTTGCCCACGTCGATTATGGCGTCAAGATTGGAAACAACGTCAAGATTGAGGGCATGGTGTACATCCCGCCGCTCACCGTTATTGGAAACGACGTCTTCATCGGCCCCGGCGCGACCTTTACCAACGATCCCTACCCGATGAGCCCCAAGATGGTCGGAGTTGTGGTGGAAGACGGGGCGATAATCGGCGCGCGTTCTGTGGTAAGGCCGGGCGTGCGCATAGGCAAGAACAGCGTGGTTGCGATGGGCTCTGTGGTGACAAGGGACGTGCCTGCCGAAACGGTGGTGATGGGCGTCCCTGCAAGAATAGCGTACACGCGGCAGGACTATGACCGCAAAAAGAAAGAGTGGGAAGAGTCGTCGCCCTAGCGCCGGGCCTGCGGGTTCACTAGGAATTTTGGGTCCGGCTCTTTTCCTGCCGCAAGGACGTCGAGGATGCTCTTTGCGGCGACCTCTGCCATCCTTGACCTCGTCATGCGGTCGGCGCTCCCGATATGCGGGAGAAGCACGACATTTTTCATGGCAACAAGCGGGCTTTTCCCCAGCGGCTCTTTTTCAAACACGTCAAGGCCCGCGCCGGCTATGGTGCCTTTTTTCAATGCGCTAACGAGATCGCGCTCGTTTACCACCGCGCCCCTTGCAGTGTTTATCAGAAACGCTGTCTTTTTCATCTTTTCCAGGCGCTCCCTGTTGATGAGGTGCTTGCTTGCGTCATTCAGGGTGGTGTGGATGGTGACAAAGTCGCTGTGCGCAAGCAGGTCGTCGAGGCTGGCGTACCTGGCGCCAAGCTCCTTTTCAGCCGCTTCGTTGCGCCTGCGGCTGTAGTACAGTATCTCCATGCCAAAGCCCCTTGCGCGCCTTGCGACGGCAGAGCCTATCTTGCCAAGGCCGATGATGCCGATGGTGGCGCCATGCACGTTATGGCCAAGGAGCAGGTCGGGCATCCACCCCACCTTCCACTTTTTCTGCCTGACCATCCTGTCGCCTGCGACGACGTTGCGCGCGCAGGCAAGCAAGAGCGCAAAAGTAATGTCTGCGGTCGCTTCTGCAAGGATGTCTGACGTGTACGTGACATAGATGCCGCGCTTGGTAGCCTCGGCGACATCGATGTGTTCAAAGCCGGTGCTGTACGAGCTGATTATCTTTAGCTGTGGCCCCGCCGCGTCCATGACCTCTTTGTCTATCCTGTCTGAAAGCATGCAGAGGATCGCGTCCTTGCCGGCGACGTTTTTCAGGATCTCTTTTTTTGTGGGTGGTTCCTGCCCCTTGTGCAGCGTCACGCCAAGTCCCTTTAGCATTTCAAGGGCGGGTCCCGGGAGCCTCCTTGTAACATAGACCTTGTTGTTGTTTCTTCCCACGTGGTGCCATTGCGGCCTAGATGTTATGAATTTTTAGGGTAAAAGTAGAGTAGCCCGGCCCAGATTCGAACTGGGGTCAAGGGCTCCAAAGGCCCCTATGCTTGGCCACTACATTCGGCGGGAAAGAGGTCTCTCCCTCCACCGGGCTTCCGGGCGTAGTTTCCACTTTCTTTTGGATCCTTATAATTTATGATCCTGCAGTATTGCCGCAAGCATCTTCCTGGTCGGGTTCTCCATCGAGGCAAGCACGCGCTCGGCCTTTTTCTTTTGCGCCTTGCGGAATTTCTCGCCTGCAAGCATCCTGCTGGCAAGCCTTGCAAGTGCGCCCGGGTCGCGGGCCCTTGCCACCAGGCCTGACCTGACGAGATAGTCCTCCACGTGGTACCTGACCGGCGCTATGGATATCGTCGGGACGCCAAGGAGCGCTGCTTCGGCGCTCATGGTCCCGCCGGCCCCTATGAACAGGTCGGCAGACTTTATCAGTGGGACGCCGTCAACCACGCTTTCGATTATCCTTGCCTTGCTTCCGTACCTTGCCTTTGCCTCTTCTATCTGGTCGCTGTACCTGCACAAAATCACAATGTCTACGCGCTGCGCAAGCTCGTCTGCCACAACGGCGTCCACAAGGGCCGTGCTTGCCAGCTTTTTGTCGGCGATGTATGACGCCTTGCTTTCCTCCAGCCTGATGAGCACTGTCTTTTCTTTCTTGCCGCCGGGCTCTGCTCCAGCCGTGCGTGCGGAATCGTCGCCCTTGAGCCAGGCCGCGGGGTCCAGGGCATGATAGCGCGCAATGTTTTTCCTTGAAATGCCAAAGCCTGTCCACGACGAGTACGGTATCACCCACGGGCACAAGAGCCTGCTCATGAGGGGCACGGTGAGCCTTGCCACCGCCTCTGCGTGCGGCGAGTCGTTAAAGCCGATGTGCCTGACGCCAAGGCCAAACGCGACCCTTGCGCCCTCGGGCGACGAAAACGTGACTGCAACGTCTGGCGCAAACCCGCTGATTACGTCTGCAAGGGCGCGCATCCGCTCGGCACTTGCCGCCAGCTTGCCGTACCTCTCGGGGCCGCCGTGCCTCCCGACCAGTTTCAGGTCCAATCCTTTTATCCTTGCAAGCTCGACTGCCTCGCGGTAGTCGCGCGATGTGCAAAGGACTTCGTGCCCTTTTTCCCGCAGGGATGCCGCCGCGTCTTTGAAGAACATCACCTGCTTTGGAGTCAGGACATCAAACCAGATCCTCAAGCGCTGCAAGTTGGCCTGTGCCGGTGAAAAACCTTTTCTTTAACTGATGACAACGCGTATATGGCACGTTGTTCGGGGGAGCTCAGTCTATAGTTTGAGTGCGGGATCATTGCCGACAGTAGCCGTGTATGGCCTGAGTACAGAGGGGTACAGAATAGCCTCGGCCATAGCGGTAAAGGGCGCCAAGGTCTCGCTGATTGATGAATCGCTGCGCAACGCCATATCGCTCAAGGCAGACATTGCCCGCACGTACCCAAATGTCAGCTCGCTTGTCGAGGACGAGCCGCTCCTCGGGCTTGAGCCGATGGATGTGGCGATAGGGAACGCGTCGTACCTGTTCTTTGCACCCCGGATACGCAAGACAGGCACGGACGTCAAGGCCGACGTGGCGGCAAAATTCAAGGACGCAGTCAAGGCGCTCAAGAAAGGCTCGTCCGTGGTCTACATGCTGCCGGCTGGGATCGGGGGCAACAACGAAAACATCGCACTCATAGAGCACGTGACGGGCATGGCTGCCGGCCAGGACGTCTCGTACTATTACATGCCTTCAAGCCCGATTGCGCCGGGCACCGAGACGCTCGTCGGCTCTGCCAAGTCAAAGCAGGACAGCAACCTCGCCAAGATGCTTTACGACACAGATGGCAAGAAGAAGGTGAGCTTTGTCGACATCTACTCTGCAGAGCTTTCCCACGTCATCCGCACGCTTTCGCACTACTCCGGCATGGCAAGCATCCTCGAAGTGTGCAAAAAAGCTACGGACGGCAGCCTGCCCGCAAACGAGCTGATGCACGGCACGTTTTCCGACCTGTACATTGACGACGTGACTTCTGGATTGTACGACCTGCGCATCATAGGCTCGTCGCTTGACGGCGCCGGCCCGCTCATGTACCTTGTCAACGGAAGCATACGCGGGATAGAGGGCTACACAAAGCACCTGATAGACCAGGTGCGCGGCACCCTGAAAAAGCGCGACCTGAAGGCAAGCAGGACCAAGGTGGCAATAGCGTGGACGCTTGACCCGCACGAGATGAGGGGCGACAAAATAGACCTGCTGTCGTCGCTTGAGACCAAGGTGCGCGACTATATCGGGGACGTGGAGCGCCACCAGGGGCCGACGTTTGACCTCTACCACACCGACAAGACGACAGTCGTCATCACGTGCTCCAAGGTCGACTATGACAAGGTCGTGTCAAAGAACCGGCAGAGCGACGACTTTATCGTGATAAAGGCAAACCCGCTCTGCGAAACGCTGCTGCAGGAATAAATACTTCTACTCCTATCCCGGAAAAGTAGGATGAGCAAGGCCAAGGCCGTAATCGTCGTTTCGACGTTTTCGACAGAAGAGTCTGCTGCCGAAATAGGGAAAAAGCTTGTCGAAAAGGGCCTGTGCGCATGCGTCAATTTTACCAAGATCCGCTCCATCTACTCCTGGAAGGGCAGGGTGGAGGACCAGCCCGAATACATCGCCTTTTTCAAGGTCGCCAAGGGTTCTGCAAAGGCGCTCAAGGAGGAGCTTGCCCGGGTGCACCCGTACGACGTGCCGGAGATAGTGGAGATAAAGATGAGCGACGTGTCCAAGCCGTACCTTTCGTGGCTTGTTGATGCCGAGTCAGCGCACCGCGTAGCGAAGAAGCGCGACCATCCCTCCAAGCGATGAAACGCGCAGGCCAATGTCAGTTGACGAGTCGACCGCGTACGTCTTGGCGCCATAGCTTTCGACAGAGTTGAGCAGCCTTACCACCGCCTCCTCGTCAGCGGTTTTAAAGACCGAGTCTGAAAATATGATGGCCTCTACCGCCTTGATGCTTGCGGCGTCGGTGATGTCCTTGAGGCCGACTGCGTACTTGTTCTCGCCCCTGTTGACCATGAGCATCACCTGATCGAGCATGGCCGACACCGTGGCAAGCTTGCTTGCGCTCATGGCGTCCTTCATGGCCGGCGACCGCAGGAAAACAAAGACGCCGTCCTCGCCTGCTACGTCGACGCCGTCTACCACCTGCGCCCGCTCTTTTGGCAGGCCGTTTCTGTCAAGCGCGTTGTAAAAGCGCCTGCGGGTCTCGCCGGGCCCAAAGACGATTATCCTGTCGCCTTCTGAAAGGACGGAGGAAACCGTCTTGGCAGTGTCTGCAAAGAATGAGTCCAGGCTTGCGTTCTTTGTTGTTGCAGGGTAGCGCTTGCCCTGCTGGCCGGAATAGATGTTTGGTATTATCTTGACGTGCGTCCCGGTGACCCTTGCGACTGCGGCCTCCTGCGTGTCGATTGCCACCAGTATGAACGACGACGAGCCGTCGCCCGATCTCCTTAGCAGCCTCAGCTCCACGTCCTGCCACTTGCGGCCCTTGTCTATGGTCAAAACGTCGCCGGCCTGCACCGAAAGCGCGTGGTGCACCCCCTTTGACACGAGCTCGTTGCTGGTGTGCGTAATTGTGCCAGAGACGCGCAGCCGGTCCACCGACGCATCAAGCTCCACCCTGTCTACCCTGATTGTTAACCGGACCTTGACGCGCTCGCCCCTGTCGGGCCTGCCGTATTCGCTTTCCTGCTTGACCACGCGCGTCGTGTCCGCTATCGCATAGTCGCCGGGCGCAACCATGCGCCTGAGCGTAAAGAGGTCGTCAGCGTCCTCCGGGATCACTAGGAGCGCGTTTGCAGAATGGTCGCTCTGCTTTACGATCATGCTGGCGGCGCGGTGGTGTTTTCCTGCCCTTCTGTTGTAGGCGGCGGCGCTGAAGACGTGTCGCTTGGCGCCTGGGCGTGGATGTACTGGTCGACCCATTCCTGCGTAAGGACGCCAGCTTCAACCAGGTTGACTAGCGCGTTTGGCGACGCGTTGCCATGCACCTTGCCCGTGCGCCTGCGCGTCTGCCTCCACTTTAGCTGCGTGTTGCCTGACTTTGACGAGTATATTATGCCAAGGATCTCTTTTGCGTTGACGAAGGTCATCTCGCGGATCTTTTTCAGCGTGACCTTGTCGGCGGCCTCGATGTATATGGCGCCGGGTCCCTCTTCGCGCTCTGGGAATACTTCAAAGTCGCGCATGTAGCTTTCCGGTATGAACGATCGGCAGGTACTTATTATGATGAATTTCCGGAAACTCTCTAGAGAACACGTAGTTTCTATCTGCACCAATGCAATTATGAAAACTATCTAGTCATTTATCAAGCTTGTGAGAAATTTTAAGAAGATGACGATTATGGATGGACAGCAGGCTCCTTACTCAAGATCCTCCTCACTAGACAGAGTCAGTAGGGCTAGTCCTGTCACTGCCTGCGTGTATCCATCCATGCGATTGTTGCAGCGAAGGGCATAAAAACGATCTAGGCAGAGCAGCAGCGGCCCCTTGGTATGTCGTGTCCGTGGGGGCATTTCCTTGGGTGCTTTAAAAGCGTGCACAGGGCGTCGGTAAAGATGTTTTTCATGTGGTGCTCGATCCCGCAGACCATCTCCTCGTCTATCTCTATTTTCAGCGCGTCCTTCATGAGGACCTCCAGCAGGCGGGTGTTGCGTATCATCTGCTTGCCAATCCTGTCGCCCTCGCTTGTCAACTCGACGCTGCCCTTGGTATAGTGGACGAGGTTCAGGTCGTTGAGCTTGCGCAGCATCTGGACTACGGAAGGCTGGGTGACGTTTAGCAGCTTTGCAATGGAGCTTACCTTGACTTCCTCGCCCTTTTCCCTGATGTACCATATCGCCTTCAGGTACATCTCGACGTGCTCTGACTCGGCCGTGCCGATAAAGAGCTCTTCGTCCTCGGATTTGCGGGACTTTAGGGACTCCACGGGTGGGGCTAGCTTGGCTAAAGATAACTATTAACCTTATCTGTTATTGTTGCTGCTACTGGTCTTTTTCTGCTGCGCCTTGGCGTCAGCCCAGAGGTAGCGGAAGTAGTCCTTGGCAAAGCCTGCCAGTGCCGCATGGTCCGCCCATATCGCTATCGGGTCTATCATGCCGTTCTCGACCATGCCTTCTCCGAGCAGTATCATGACGTGCTTGCCGTCGCCGATAACCCCTCCGCCAAACATGTCGGTCTTTAGCTTTACCTCTGCGACCCTTGACAGCGCCCTTACAATGTCCGTGCTGGTGTCTTCAGACGCAAGGACGTTTATCTTCACCCCGCGCTCATGCAGCGTGCGGAGCACCGGCTGCATCGGCTTGGCAACGTCCTGCGCGACGCTTGGCAGCGCCACGAGCAGTTCGTGCTGGCAGTTTTCCACTATCTCGCTGACCTTGGCGGCAATGTTGTAGATGCCTCTCACGACCCATATCTCGGGCTTCTCCTTGATGCCGCTTTTCGTGTAGATGGGCATGAGCTCGTTCATAATCGCGGCCTGGCTTTCACGAAAGTTGTTCTCGCTTCTCATCCTCATTGCCTCAAGGGCGGTGGATGGCGACTTGGGAAAGAACTTTTGCGGGCGCGAGCTGTCCGACTCTAGCCAGCCCTTGTCTTCAAGGCTGTTTAACACCTCGTAAATCTTGGAATATGGAACGCCCGACTTTTTGCTGATGTCGGCCGCAGTCATGGCGCCGACTTCAAGCAATGAAGTGTAGACGCGTATTTCATAGCCGGTCATACCAAGATCTTCCATCGCTTTCCGCGACCTGTCGGAAATGCTCAAGTTCAGAACGTTTTATTACGCCGTTATATATTTACGTTCCAAAAGCGGCATGAAGCGTTGAGATTGGCGGGCAAAAATGGCAGTTTTGGCCTATACACCAATCACCGTAGTAATCGGCAGGTTATCTTTATATATTAAATCTGAAGTTTCTCCGTTAAGAAAGTAGCATGGAGCTAATTCATATTAGCAATATGTCCAGCAAGAATGTTGCTGCAAGGAAGACGATAAGGTTCACGCAGAGCATCTGCCCGGACTGCAACATGATTCTGGACGCAGAAGTCTTTGAAAGGGAAGGCAAGGTTTTCATGAGCAAGACCTGCCCGACGCACGGCGAGACCGAGGAACTGTATTTCGGCTCTTATGAAATGTACAAGAAATTCAGCACCTACTGGATGGACGGCAAGGGTGCACACGCCCCAAACGTCATGATTGACAAGTGCGCATGCCCGAACAACTGCGGCCTTTGCACTAACCACCTTTCACACTCTGGCCTTTCCAACATGATTATCACCAACAGGTGCGACCTCACGTGCTGGTACTGTTTCTTTTACGTCAAGAAGGGCCTCGAAGGCGCCTACCTCTACGAGCCAAACCACGAGCAGGTGAGGGCCATGATGAAGACGCTCAAGGCGGAAAAGCCAATCGCAGGCAACTCTATCCAGATCACCGGCGGCGAGCCGATGCTTCGCGACGACATTACCGAACTCATCAAGATAATGAAGGAGGAGGGCGTCGACCACGTGCAACTCAACACCAACGGCATCAAGCTGGCCATGTCGCCAGAGACGATGCGTCAGGTGAGAAACTCTGGCGTGAGCAACCTCTACCTCTCGTTCGACGGCGTGACGCCGAGGACAAACCCCAAGAACCACTGGGAGATCCCATACACTCTGGAATCCGCGCGCAAGTGCGGCATGACAGTCGTATTCGTACCTACGGTCATCAAGTCTATCAACGACCACGAGCTGGGCGGAATCATCCGCTATGCGCAAAAGCACATGGATGTCGTTCACGCAGTGAACTTCCAGCCGGTGTCGCTGACAGGCAGGATGGGCAAAAAAGAGCGCGAGAAGTACCGCATCACGATTCCTGACTGCATTGAAAGAATTGAGGAGCAGACAAACGGCGAGATCAGCAAGGACGCATGGTTCCCGGTCCCGTCGTGCATGCCCATGACAAACATCATCGAGGCGTTCAGCAAGAAGCCAAAGTACGAACTCTCCATACACTTTGCATGCGGAGCAGGCACCTATGTCTTTGAAGACACGCAGACAAGGAAGCTCACACCGCTGACATCGTTTGTCGACATCAAGGGCGTCCTTGAATACTTTGAAGAAAAGGCCGACGAGATCAGGTCCGGCGCAAACCGCTACTGGACAATGCTCGAAGTCGTCCGCAAGCTCAAGACGTTCGTCGACAAGGACAAGCAGCCGCACGGCCTCGACCTTGCCAAGATGTTCTCCAGCATACTGCTAAAGCGCAACTTTGACTCGGTCGGCAACTGGCACGTGAGGTCGCTGTTCCTTGGCATGATGCACTTCCAGGACAAGTACAACGAGGACCTGGAAAGGCTCCAGAGGTGCGACATACACTACCTGACGCCAGACCTGAGAATCATACCGTTCTGCGCCTTCAACGTCATCCCAGAATGGTACAGGGACAGGATACAGAAGAAATACTCCATCCCTGTGGAAGAGTGGGAGCAGGCACACGGCCAGACACTCGAAGCAGGCCTTTACCGCGGCCTGATGAGGCGTGGCAAGCCAGAGGCACAGATGGGCTGCGCCCTCTCCGAGATGCACAGGGAAGCCGCGATGGCAAACGACGACCACAAGGGCGTCGAGCTGCGCAACAACATGGCCGGCGCGTAAAAAAGCGCGCACCTCTCTTTTTTCTTTTTACTTTCTCTAATCTTTACAACTCTCTGCGAGTGCCAGCGCACGAGCACCCTTTTCCGTGATTGCATATATCGTACAAGTGCCCGCGGTCGCGACAACCTGTACAAGGCCGAATTCAAGCATGCGTTCCACATGCCTGTCTACCGCCTTCCAGTCGATGCCCGACTCGTTTGCAAGCTGGAGCTTGTTCTTTGGCACTGCCGCAAGGAGCGCAAGCAATCTGGCCCTGGTAGGCCCGCCCTTCATTCTGACAAGCAACTCGTACACGCCACAACACAGGCCGCATTCGGTCCACCTTTGGCGCACCTGCCCGCGCCACGAATCTCGTTCAAACGAGAGAGACGACGTCTCCACGCCAAACTTGCGGTTCTGGAGGTACGACATCTGCCCCAGCAACTTGTCTCCGCCTGTTGTAGAGCGATAGTCTACAAACGCGGCATGAGTGAGGGTGAGGGCGGTGAAAAGAACAATGGTGACGCTTGCGGCCCTTGCGATGTTTGTGGACATCTCTGTGCTAGCGCCTGATGATCTACGTATGGCGTTCTTAGGATAAAAGGATTCGCCGGCTCTTGTGGTGGCTCCCCGCATGGTCCTGTGGGGTTGAAAAATCGATTTAACGCTTGGTCCAAACGTTCGGACAAAACGTTAAATAACACAAATTAGCTGGCGACTGCCTTTCTCACCATTTCTGCAACCTTTTCCTTGTCGTCCACCTGCACGACTATTTCGTCGTACGTGGCGCCTTCCAGCTTCAGAGTGATGCACCTGTCCCTGTCTGAAAGCGCGTAGAAAATCCTGCCTGTCTTGAAATCGTAAAAGTGGCCGGCATAGTGCGGTGCCGACCGTCCGCATGCACCTGTTATCTTTACTACTGAATGCACGATACCTCCATAACCTCTGTATCCTCCACGATAACCTCTTGCTCGGTCTCTGCTGTATCAGCTGCTTTCTTCTTTTGCTTTTTACGAAGCTCTCTGACTTTATCAAGAATATCTTTTAATTGATCTTCCGAAATCTTCGCAATACTGGCATCACACTGGAGGCCCTTTGCATGGAGTACCTCTTCTGTTAGTCTAATAATTTCATCTTTGTGCCGTTCTTCTTCACTCGTTAACATGTTGTTACTCATAAATCTGAAGAAGGCAAGGTCGCTCATAATGGATCAAATATCGCAAACCTGCTATTTACCTTATAGTTTGGTCAGAGACGAGTGCGAATAGTCAAAGCAATCCATGGGGGGAGAACGGCCTATGCGTGCCAATAATAGGCCCCACCCATCCTAGGCGTGGCAATACAATACGCTTAAGCAAGTCTTAGTAGTCTTTTATTACTACTTCTTGCTATTGCATATATGAAGAGATGATCTCTCATAGTAGTGGATTATCAGTTTCTCGAAGTGCTGTGTGAACAAATCCTGGGGAAGGGCGCTTCCATTCGATGGGCGGGAGTCGTAAACGACAATGGCATAATTCTAAACTCCAAAAGAAGACCCGGTTTGTTGCCCCTTTTGACCCAAGAGGAAAACGAAGAATACGTTATTTCTGCTATATCCCGACATAAGACTAGGACAAAATTTGAAACAAAAATAGGCAAACTGAGATATGCCTTTGGCAAGTATGAAGGACTGAATCGTGCTACCATACCAATTACCACGCATCATTATCTCCTTCTGACTTTTGACAAGGATGAAAAGAATTTTGATTCGATAATAATGGAAAAGATTCTTCCACTTGTTGAAAATAACATCTCTCAATTTGTAGAGTCGCCTATGGAAAAGTGCCCTGCAAGTGAGTATGAATCAGGCACTTTTCGATGTACTACATGTGCAGAGGAGTTCCTAACTAAAGAGGACGCGGATAAGCACAACCATGAAACTCATAAACAAGAATCGGTTTATGCTAACGAATGAGGAAGCGGGACCTCTGCCTTTCTTGCAAGCGACGCAAATTTCGACAGCCTGCCTTCTGGCTCTTTCACCAGCATGTCGCCTTCCATCCTGACGGTTGCAGAAACTATGCGCGCTTATTCTCTGCGAGAACCGGTTATAACGTTTTTAAAATCTCAAAGAGCAGAGACTGTCTAGCATGAACCTTGAGCAATGGTGCCAGCTTGACGAGCGGATCTACGTGGCCGAGTCCGACGAGCGCTATAGGCAGTACGCCGGCCTGAAGCACAGCATAAAGGCGATAGAGCGGCTGGCAGAGATGAAGTCGCTTGCCGCAAGGCTGTTCCTTGAGAATTTCGAGGAGCCCCGGGAACTTTACATATCGTCGATTGAAAGCATGGCCGACTCGTCCACCAAAAAGCTCGAGCTGAGACTCTACGACTTGCGCAACACCAAGGTTGTCTCAAAGCAAAAGTTCGACGGAAGGCCCGTGAACTGGAGCTCGTGGCGCCAGTACAACAGCGCCGAAAAGGACGAGAAAAAGCGCAAGGCAGTCTTTGACGAGTTTGTGAAAAAGACGCGGTTTGTAGCGCCTGTGGTAAAGGCGCGCTTTGACGCAATCGCCGACGTGTACGCAGAGCAGTCGGGCAAAAAGCTGGACCCGCTTGCAGGCTACCTCGAAAACGAGAAATTCACGTACTCGCAGCTGACGAGTTTTGTAAAGTCGATGGGCAGGCGGGCCAAAAAGCCGTTCCGGGAGGCCCTTGCAGACGTCTCAAAAAAGGTGCTTGGCCGGCCTGCGGAATACTATGACGATTTCTATTTTTTCAGAAACCGCGTCTACTCTGACCTTGAAAAGCACTTTTCCGGGATCGACCCGACCGCGCAGGTCAAAAAGACGCTTGAGGGCCTGGGGTTTGACCTGTCGCGGATACAAATCGACACGGAGAACCGCAAGGACAAGTACCCGTCTCCCGTCTGCTTTTTCGTTCAGGTGCCAAACGATGTTCGCGTCCTGTACAAGAGCGAAAGCCCGTACTTTGACCTGCAGGGGTGCTACCACGAAATGGGCCACGCGGCTCACGCGACGTCAATCGACCCTGCCGCCGACTACTGGGACCGCTACGGCTTTTCGATGGGGATTGCAGAGATATTCTCGATATTTCTAGAGCGCCTGACAAAGAACCGGCGCTACCTGAAATCGCTTGGCGTGACTGACGAGCGCGCCCTTGACGAGCTGGAGCAGAGGAACAACTTCATGGAGCTCTATTTCGTCACGTTCTACACCGCAAACTCGCTCATGAAGGCCGAGTTCTGGCGCAAAAAGCTCTCTACAAGGCAGGCAAGCAACCTCTACGGGAAATTGCTGAGGGAATACACCGGGCTTGATGTGCCCGGCGAGTACTGGATGCTCCACCACATACTGCCAGACGCGATAATGTATGTGCCTAGCTACATAGTCGCGGCCGTCCGCGCGGCAGAGCTTGAACAGCATCTGCAAAACAGGTTTGGCGAAGAGTGGTGGGCCGTAAGGGAGGCCGGCGAGGAAATACGCCGGTTCATGAGGCCGGGTGCAAAAATCGAGCTGTCTGCATTTTCAAAGATGGACGCAAGCCTTTTCGTGAACGAAATAACAAAGACAGGCAAGGGTGCGTAAAAAAAGTAGTGGGCTAGAAGACGACGCCCACTGCGGTCTTTTGTTCCTTTGACAGCTCGCGGTAGCCGTCCTTGTCGATGATGGCCACGTTGATGCTGTCGCCGGTTCCGGCGTTCCTGCGGATTGCCGCCGCTATTGCGTGCATGGCCAGCTTGTACGCCTCGTTCACGCCCATGCCATCCTTGAACTCGGATTCAAGGTAGCCGTACGCGACGGGCGAGCCAGAGCCGGTGGAGATGAATTTCTCCGTGGTGAGCGAGCCAAACAGGTCGATGTTGTATATCCTGCCGCCTTCTTTGTCGGTGTAGCCTGCCATGATTATCTGGACGTAGTAGGGGAAGTAGCGGTTGTTGAACAGTATGTTTGAGCAGAGCCTTGCAGCCGACTTGACCGGGATGACCTCTTTGTTTTCAAGCCTGAATATGTTGGCGTTGTAGCGCATCGTGTCGACCAGGTTCTGCGCGTCGGCGACTCCACCGGCAATCGTCATTGCAAGGTGGTTGTCGACCTTTTGAATCTTCATGACGTGCCTGTCGGCGATAAAGAGGCCGGCGCTTGCCCTGGTGTCTGCCGCCAGCACCACGCCATCCTTGCATGTCAAGGCGCATGTAGTCGTACCCTTCTTTATTTGCTCAGCGATATACTCCGGGTAACGGTTATCCTGGGGGTGCATATTATGGCTGCAAGAGCAGGCCAACCTGATTTAAAACTATCTGCCACTCCCTCACTCACTTGTTTTATATTTCCCTGCCGCCAATTCCTCTCTCGCTTGGCCCAAGCAAGGACCATATTTGAAAAGATCTGGGACAGCCACGTCGTGCACCAGGAGAAGGAAGGCGGGCCGTCCTTGCTCTACATAGACCGCCACCTTGTACATGAAGTTACGTCTCCGCAGGCCTTTGACGGCCTCCGCATGAACCGCCGCAGGGTGCGCCGGCCTGACCTGACGTATGCCACTATGGACCACAACGTGCCTACAACTGCGCGCTCGCTTCCAATAGTCGACCAGATATCGGCGACCCAGATACGCACTCTTGCAGACAACTGCAGGGAGTTTGGGATTACATTGTTTGACATGCACAGCCCGGATCAGGGCATCGTGCACGTGATAGGGCCGGAGCTTGGGCTGACAATCCCCGGCACTACGATTGTATGCGGCGACAGCCACACGTCGACGCACGGAGCGTTTGGCGCGTTTGCGCTTGGCATAGGGACAAGCGAGGTCGAGCACGTGCTTGCCACGCAGACGATGTGGATGGACAAGCCCAAGACCTTTGCCGTCAATTTCGTCGGAAGGCGAAAAAACAAGCACGCCGTGACTGCAAAGGACATGGTGCTCTACCTCATACGGACAATCGGCACCGCCGGCGGCACCGGCTCTGTGCTTGAATACCGCGGCGAGGCGATATCAGAGCTTTCTATGGAAAACAGGATGACTATATGCAACATGTCCATCGAAGGCGGCGCCCGGGCAGGCCTTGTTGCGCCCGACGAAACTACTTTTGACTACATCCGGGACAGGCGCTATGCGCCAAAGGGTGAGCAGTTTGAGCGCGCAGTGGAATACTGGAAAGGGTTGCGCACGGACGAAAACGCGAAATTCTACAGATCCATTACAATAGACACTGCGTCGCTTGCCCCGCAGGTCAGCTGGGGCACGAACCCGGGGATGGTGGTGAGCGTGAACGAAAGCGTGCCGGCGCCAGACGAGTTTGCCAAGGGAAATGAAAACGAGCGCAAGGCCGCTGTTCGTGCATTAGAGTACATGGCCTTGGAATCCGGAACGCCGGTGACTGACATCAAGCTTGACCGTGTCTTTATCGGCTCGTGCACCAACTCGCGCCTCGAGGATCTCGTGGAGGCATCGGTCGTAGTCAAGGGCCGCAGGGTATCGCCAAGGGTAAGGGCGATGGTGGTGCCCGGCTCGCAGCAGGTAAAGGCCGCGGCAGAAAAGCTCGGGCTTGACAAAATATTCAAGGACGCCGGCTTTGAGTGGCGCGAGTCGGGATGCAGCATGTGCCTTGGCATGAACCCCGACATCCTTGCGCCCGGCGAGCGCTGCGCAAGCACCTCAAACCGCAACTTTGAGGGCAGGCAGGGAGCAGGAGGCAGGACGCACCTCGTTAGCCCGGTGATGGCCGCGGCGGCTGCAATCGAGGGCCGTTTCGTGGATGTCAGGGAGTGGCTCTAGCAGCATGGAGCCGTTTACGGTGTTGAAAAGCAAAGCGACGCCCCTTGACAGGGTGAACGTCGATACCGACCAGATAGTTCCAAAGCAGTTCTTGAAACTTGTCAGCCGCACCGGCTTTGGCCAGTACCTCTTTTACGACTGGCGCTTTGACGCAGAAGGCAGGCCCCGGCCGGGTTTCGTGCTCAACGATCCCAGGTACAAGGGAAGGCAGATCCTGCTTGCCCGCGACAATTTTGGCAGCGGCAGCTCGCGCGAGCACGCGGCATGGGCGATACTTGATTATGGCTTTAGGGCAGTGATAGCGCCGTCGTTTGCAGACATTTTCTACAACAATTGCTTCAAAAACGGCGTGCTGCCTGTCAGGCTTGCAGCAAAAGATGTCGACTACCTCTTTCAGAACGGCGACGTGGAAATTGAAATAGACCTTACCAAGCAGGTGGTGAAGGCCGGCCAGAAAACAATGCACTTTGACATCGACGAATTCCGGAAAAAGCTCTTGCTTGAAGGACTTGACAGCATCGGCCTCACGCTCAAGCTTGAAAACGAGATATCAATGTACGAGCGGGAAAGGCAGGCGTTTGCGCCTTCGCTCTGACAAGCTTTTTATCTAAACTCCTCCAGAGCTGAAGTACACACATGGCCGGCATAGTCGCCATCTACAACCACGGCACAGAGCCGAAACAGGCCGTGGTCTATTACCTTGCGCACGCCATGCGCATGCTGCAGCACCGCGGCAAGGCGTACTGGAGGATGATGGTCGGAAGCGGGTCTGCCGGCGCAGAAGGCTCGCTTCCTGCAGACGACGCGATACTAAAGGTGGCGCACAAGGAAAAGCTGGGCGGCGTATGCGGCATCGGCTATTTGCTCAAGAGGTCGCCCCCGTTTGCTAGCATGCAGTCTGCCCAGGTCGCCTTTGACGGGTTTTTCGTCGACACGGAAAAACTGCACCTGCACCCGTACGTCGGGCCGGCAAAGCATTCAGACTCGCTTTTCAAGATCTACCACATCTTTGTCACGCTCTTGGAAAAGGACCCTGACAGGGCAGTCGAGTTTCTCGACAGGCACCTGCGCGGAAACTTGCTGGTGAAACTCCAGGACGAGGTGTACGCGTACCGGGACAGCACCGGCTTCAAGCCCCTTGTCACGGCGTCGCGAAAGGACAGGACTCTGAACATAGTCGCCTCTGAAAACTCGCTCCGGGCGTCGCTTATAGACATGGAGTTTTCCGAGATAAAACCGGGCCAGCTCTTGAAACTGAGCAAGCGCGCCGGCCTCGAGGTCATTGCCACAAGCCACGATTCGAAACTCATGATGGACCCGTTCGAGTTCATACGTGAGTCAAACGTGGTGGCGACGCTTGGAGGCAAGAGCATCTATGAAATACGAAAGAGCATCGGCAAAGCGCAGGCCAATTTCCTCTCGCTTGACCTGAAGGTGGCGGACCTTGACTCCGCGTACGCAGAGCCTGACTATACGCGCCCGATGGCGCTTGGCTTTGGGCTTGCGTACAGGAAGCACTTTCCGCCCTTTGACCTTGCAGAAGGCGTCATAAAAGACAGGTACGACGACTCGGACAACATGATAGACTTTTCAGAGCAGGACAGCAAGAACAAGCTGCTCACGACAGGCAGGTCGCTCAAGTTCGTGATGCAGCCGCTGGTCAAGGGCAAGAACATCGCAACAGTGCAGGGCACGATACAGACAAGCGCGACTGCCCGGGAGACCATCTACTACCTGAGAAACGCCGGCGCAAGGAGGATTGACGTCGTCGTCAGTTACGTGCCGACGGTGGACGGCAGGCAGGTCGGCCTGTACACGCACAACCGCGACCTCGTGGCCAACAAGTACGTTGGCGAGGTGTCATCGATAAACGAGCTGAACCAGAACATCGCAAAGGAGCTTGGCGCGGACACCGTCTATTACAATTCGCCGGCGGTCCTCGCAAATGGCATCGGCGTGCCGGAGCACAACCTCTGGTTCCCGGAATGGGTCAGGTTCCTCGACTACAAATGACAACAAAAAGCGACATCGAGCCGGGCAGGATAAGGGGGCCGCCCGCAAAATCAAGGGTTCTGATGTCCGGCATGATGCAGAACCAGGGCTTTGTGATTACAAAGATAGAGATGCGCCAGTACGTCGAGCGCACGGACGAAAAGCTGGGCGACTATTCCCTCTTGACCGCAGTCGTCGACACGGACAGGGGCTCTGTCGAGATGAAGTACGACGAGGGCTTTCGCGGCCCTGACGCGTTCGACTCCGCCGTCACGATGCTCCTGCAGTACGTCGGCCTGTCTGCCCTCATAAACCGCGCGCTTATCGCGCTTTCAGAGTAGCTTTTCTGCCTCTGACAGGCTGCTGACGCGGACAGGCCAGTCAAAATCGCGGTTCCACGGCTGGTTGAACAGTATTGCGGACTTTGGCTCCGCGACGTCGACAAGGTTCTTTGGCGCGTCGTCGATGAGCACGTCAAACGGATAGTCTGCCTTTGGCGCGGCGTCATAGATGAACAGGAGGTCGTCTGCAAACACCCTGTGCATGTCGAGCCACTTTGCCACGTACGCCACCGTCGGCCTCTCCCTTTTCGTGATTATCGATATCCTGTAGCCCTTGCGGTGGATGCGCCTGGTGACTGCGCCAATGTCCGGCTCTGTAGGCGGGATCTCGCGCCAGCGGTTCCTCCAGACGTGGCTGAAATACTCGTAGACGTCTTCAGGCGTTATCGGCAGTACGGTAGGTATGTCCCATTTTATGATGTCCTCTTTGGTTATCTTGGCGTTTCTGCGCCTGTTGTACTCGTCTGCCCAGACGAGCATCACGTCTGCAAGCACAGAGTCGACGTCAATTGCGACCGTCTTGACTGCGCGTAAAGTGCTGCCGGACATGATGAGAACGCAGTCGAGTTATCACCTTGCTTTATTTATAGAAATGCCATTTGCAACTGCTTTTATAATCCCCTATATCATTCCCATGTATGAATCCTCGGGAGGTGCTGTTAAAGTGCACGCAGGACGCGCTTTTGGCGCTTGGCGAGCCTACCATGCAGTCGCTCGTGTGGCACCTCAACAACGCCGGCGTGCAGATGGTCCCGGAGAACTTTGACATACGCAGGTTCTATGCAGCCCTCAAAGACATGATGGGCGGCGGGGCAGACATCATCATGGACATCGTTGCCCACACGATGGCTTTTGAGCTCCAGCTGGATGTCACTCTTGACCCGCGTGCTCCTGCACTTGAAAAGGTGTTGAAGGTGCTTGAAGTCGCCCAAAAGGTGGCGCGCTAGTTGCACGAGCGAGGCACTCTTGACCCGACATCTGTGCGCGACAAGCTCTTGGCAACTATTGCAGTCGCGACGGTTATCACGACTCTGCTCATAGTGTTTTCAGGCGACGGCTCGCGGCCGTTTTTCTCCAATTGGACGATAAACGCCGCCGCAGGCGCGGCCCTTGGCATGGCCCTCGTCGTATCGCTCAGGCAGGGCGCAGGCGGCCTGTACGGCAAGACTACCGCCGCGTTTGCGGCCGGGCTGGCGCTGTGGTTTGCCGCAGAGCTCTTGTGGACGTACTATGAGCTTGGTGTGGGAATACAAGTGCCCTACCCGTCGCTTGCCGACGCTCTCTGGATTGCCGGCTACGGGCCGATGGCCTACCACCTGCTCAAGACCTGCCGGTTCTTTGCCGCAGGCAACAAAGCGCTTGCCGCAGCAGTGGCTGCCACGTCTGCATTCGTTGCATACACCTGCATGGTGGTAATTGGCGCGTCTGCAGAAGGAGGGGGCGAGGAGCCGCTTGCACTTGCGCTAGGCCTTGCGTACGTGGTGCTTGACGGGCTGCTGCTAGCGCCTGCTATTCTGCTCCTTGCAAACTTTCTCCGCGGCAAGCTCACCTCCACACCGTGGGCTCTTCTCTCGGCGTCGCTTGCGATATTCGCGGTCGCTGACGTGGGCTTTGCGTACTATACCGCCGCCGGCCTTGACAGCTTGATATGGCACTGGAATCCCTTGTACGGTGCAAGCTACATCATCATGGCCGCGACGCTTTTCTGGCACAACCGGTTTTTCATATTTGACAAGAGCCGGGCGAAAAAGATCTGGCAGCAGGATAACAGGTAGCAGTAGTAGCTTATCAGTCGCGTTCTGTCATGCTGCCAACCGGCTTTACAATTATGGGCCCAGATTCCTTCGAACGACGTTCAAGAATTGTGCGAAATTGAACGGCTTTGTTATTATTTCGCTGACTCTTAATTGGCTTTTAGCAGAATCTATCTCTCCCTTGGTGGGATCAAATGCCGACATTACAACAACATTCACTGTCGGGTTAAGCTGCCTGATGTTGTAGATAAAATCAAGGCCAGACATCTGCGGCATGCGAAAGTCCGAGATTATCAGATCATATTTTGTGGGGTTTATCCGGAAAGACTCCAGTGCCTTTTTCGGATCGGTGAACGAATCCACGGTCATGTTTAATTCTTCGAGCATCTGCTCGATCACCGTCAGGATATCCCTCTCGTCATCTACTATCAGGATGCTCTTGGTGCCTGATTGCTCCATGTCGAAAAACAACCTAGGTTATTGCAGCAGTATATACTCGTGCTTCTTGATATTAAATATCCGTCTTTTGGATCTTTCAGTATTTGGGAAAAAGCATTGCACAACAAAGAATTTTTTCTTCTTTCCAAGAATGCTTGCCTGCTGCTATTTGTCCATGGGCAAAGTAAATGCAAAAGTTGCTCCTCTTGCTCCTTTTTCACCCCTGCTGTTGTTGTTCTCCGCCCATATCCTGCCGCCATGAGCCTCGACAATGTTTTTTGCAATGAAGAGGCCAAGGCCCGTGCCTCCCTTTTTCTTGTCGGTTGAAAACTTTGTGAACAGCCTGGTAAACATCTCTGCACTTATTCCAGCTCCCTGGTCTCTGACCGATACCACCACCTGGCCGTCCCTCTTGTCGGTTGCAATTGTGATGGTTCCTCCGTCCTCGGCTGAATACTTGATTGCGTTTCTGACAAGGTTTGAAATGACTTCAAACATTCTTAGCTTGTCGGCCATGACAAGCAACTGGACAGGGTTGCCCCGTTCGTCAACAGCAGGCTTGAACTGTATGTCTATGCTTTGGCCTTGGGGAATCAGGCTCTTGGCGTCTGCAATAACACTTTCAACTTTTTCATTGATGTCAATCACTTCTTGGTCCAGCCGGAGCGTGCCGCTTTCAATTCTTGTCGCATCCAGGATCTCTGCGGATAGTTTCTGAAGCCGCCTGGCATTTCTATCCATCAATGCAAGCTGCTCTTCTGTCACTTGTACCACTCTGCCTTTGCTCTTGTTGCTGCTGCTACTATCAAGCCTGTGTTTTAGCATGTCAATCGTGCCGATGATGGGCTGAATGGGCGTCCTCAGCTCGTGCGCAGCAATGTTGACAAATTCGGATTGCATCTTGTCATGTGCTTTTAGCTGTTCGTTTGCTGCCTTTAGCTCGGCAGTCCTTGCACTTACGGTCTCTTCTAGCCTTCTATTCCATAAAAGAATGGCAAATATTATTCCAAGCGCCGAAGCTCCAATGACTCCGATTGTGCCTGTGGAAAGATTCTGTTGCAAATTGACCAGCGCCGCCGCGTCAGACACCTGCGCGTAAGAAGCTATGACGTAAAGGGCTCCAAACTGCTTTCCGTCCAAGATGATGGGCTTGTACACAAACGTCGCTGCATCGCCAGCACCACCACCATCATCATCATTGCTGTCGCTTATCCTGATGTCCCTTGAGCCCGAGTTTCCACCAAGGGCTGCCTTGAGCCCGTCATTCATCGCCCTCACCGTCTCTGCATCAAACTCGTCAAGAAACGACTGGAACTGGAAACCAAAGACATTCTTACCCATGTATTCCGTATGGTTGGAATACAGGATGATCCCTCTGTTATCCAGCAATCCGACTTGGCTTTGGAGGTTTGGCGAGATCTGTCCTTTCAGGAACCTGCCAAAAATGTCTGTCCTGATTCCTGCAACGATTATCCCTTCAAATTGTTGTTGTCCCTGCGTAACATTATTTCCGCCGCTGCCACTGGCACTGGAGCTTGAAGTGACAGAGGGAGCGGCAGATGCTGCTGCTTCTCCTTCTCCTTCTTTGCTCAGTATGGGACACGATATGTACAATCTGGGAATGCGGTCATTGGAATCAATCACGCTGCTGTAATAGACCTCGCGCGTGTCCTTGGGATTGATGAAGTATAACCTGTAACTGAGATCAAAGTCCTTGTACTGCTCGTAGGCGGTCTGGTTCATTTTGCTTACCCATACCAGCTTGCCATCCCTGTCAAGCCACATGTAAAAGTCAACTATTTCGCTCGTGGAATCCTCTGCCTGGTTGAGCGTTTCTTTTGCCTTTTCAAAGTCGCCATCCTGTATCAGTGGAGACTTTGAAAGCATCTGCAGGACGCTTTGAACATGGCTTATTTCGCTTGAAACCAGGTTTGCCAGGTCGTACGTCTGAATGTCTGCGTTCGACCTGATGTCGTTAACAGACATTTGCTCTATTTGCCGCGAAATATGCGATGACTGTTGATATGACAAAGCGGAGAGGGAAACGGCAACAGCGACAATCAAGATAACCAAAGCTACGTTTTTCCTTGAAAATATCTTATTCAAGGGCATATTCGTTAGGCTGCGTCTCAAATACATAAGAGTCACTGTCACATTCTATGTCACGAATTCTGAAAAGCTGCTGGATGATACGGCATCTCCAAATTGCCGGATTGACAGGATTCTATTGTGCGCGTTACTATGATGATGCATTATAATAGTGGAAGTAGCAGTGCATGGTGCAAATCTTTTCTCTAGATTCGACCCGCCACAGTGGTAGTCTCTTCGAGTCTTTCTGGAACGACCAATCTTTTTTCAAGCACATCTGCGAGCAGCTCTTGCAATCTCGCATTCACGTTTTCAGGCACTTTGTCTTTCAATCCGTGAAACGGCGCCAGATAGACGATGCCGTCTCCCGGAGCTCCCTTTCCTGTTTCAATTCCCGATTTGTATATCTCGCCTTTGAAATCGCCCTTTACAACAGAGTCGACAGCCTGATCGTATGCCTTGTCTACATCGAGTATAAAGGACGAAAGGACGGTATCTGGTGCCAGCGAGTTCTGGTCCTGCACTGCCCCAAGCGCGTACACGCCGCCATTCTCCTTGGCGGCCTGTATTACCCCGTGGCCCGAAGTGTCTGCAACGTGAAATATGACGTCTGCCTTCTGCCTGATTATGGAGGTCGCGGCTTCTTTGCCTTTGGCCGGATTGTCCCAGTCATTGAGGTAAGTCCAGATTATCCGGACATCCGGATTTACTGTCTTGGCGCCCTGCTTGTACCCTTCAAGAATATTGATTACGCTTGGGTATTCTTCTCCCCCTACGTAGCCTATGACGTTGGTTTTTGTCATCATGCCTGCGATTGCTCCAAGCAAAAAGGAGCCCTCTTGCTGCATAGGAAAGATTGACGCCACATTTTCTGATTTAACAAGTCCAGCGAAAACTACAATCTTGACATCTGGATGCTGCCTGCCGACGCTCAAAGCTGGCTCTCCCCACTGGACACCATGCGCGATTATCAAATCATAGCCTGCATCAGCGTATTTTTCCAGCACAGATTCGATGTCTGGTATTTCGACATTATCCTGTGTTGCAACTTCAAAGCCATATTTGCGCTCTATTTGCTTGGCTGCGTTTAGGGAGGATTCTCCCCATCCCCTGTCGCTGAACAAAGCATCGGTCACCACGGCTACCTTTAGCGATGATTTTCGTTGTTGGTCGGAAGGATTCTGCTGCTGTTGTTGTTGCGATAAAGCAGGAATAATTAGCACGACGAAAATGGCCACAGCTACAGCCGTCACTGCTATTCCAGCTATTGCTGAATAGGTTCTGGCCGATCCGGGCATTATCTGCCTACCCCTACCTGCGTAACTTTTTGCGACAGAGATATTTAAGAATCCGGCAGCGTGCCGACGCTAGTTGTTCATGCCAAAGATGATACTCTGGTCGATCCATCTCATAGCCTGTATGCTGCAGAGAATATTCCTAATGCCCAGCATGTTGAATTTGACAGTGGAGGCCATGTGCTTTTAGGCCATCACCAAGACGCTAAATCCGTTGTTATGGACTTTCTAACGCAACACAGTGTCACAAAACCACTTTCTTTGCATCATCAAATCTGTCAGCCATGGTGATTGCTTATTGGCAGGGTAAAGCCGTGCGTTTTTATCATGCCTCGTCAATCAGCGTAAAATCAGAAAAATCATGACCGTCATCTATACCCAATGAGAATGGTGGGGCCGGCCGGATTCGAACCAGCGACCTCCAGCGCCCGAGGCTGGCATCCTGCCAAGCTAGACAACGGCCCCAGAAATTCAGATTCAGTGGCCGGCTTCCGTATTATAAATTATGGATGAGCCGCGTGGCTCAACAACAAAACACCTCTCCTGCAAATCTAGTTAGTATGCGTGGGCCTTGTTCTTGTGCAATCGCAATTCCTTAAAACTAAAGAACGCCTCTGTGCACTTGTCGCACTGCCACTGGTTGGCCCTTGCGTCTTGGTAGGTTTCAAAGACTCTGTTGCCCACCTGGTACATCTTTGTCCGGTGGTCGTATGTTATTGGGTTATGATTGACTTTGTACTTGATGCTGCTCATACGACTTGCGTTTTCTTTTTCTCCGCGACATAAAAACTAGGACGGTGGCATCGTACAGAAGACTCCTCTATTCTTCTTCACGTGATGCTTGCGTCAATGTTTGTGGCTGCTGTCCCTTTCTTCATCGACCTGCGGACCATGACGATAAACGCGGCAAGCGCAGTCACAACCATCCAGCCGGACGCCATCAGCAGGTACGAAAGCGGCTGCAGCAGCAATCCGTAGGTGAGCGCGGCGTCGCCTGCCGCCCGCACCGCCAGGGCAGCTACAAGCAGGAGCACCGGCGCGTGGCTAAAGCTTGCAAAACGTACCTGCCTGCCTGTTATCGCCGGCAGCATCAGGGGGAGGTAGAGCGCGATCGTCGTCCCGATAAAGCCTATTGCGGTGAGATGGATTGCAAGGTCGTACGAAATGTAGGAAAGGTCTGATGATGGCGCGCTGAAAAATGCTGCTGCAAAGGCAATTCCTGCGTACAGGAACAGAAAAGACAGCCTGGAGTACGCCATCGTGTAGGTATAGCGCGCTTTTTTCTCTCCGCTTATCAACCGCAGGATCTCGCTGTTGTCAAACCCGCCAAAGACATAAAGCGAGTGGGCAAAAGCTGCGGCGCTGCCAAGCAGGGCCGCGTTGAACGCCGCGGACAGCGGGGCAGAATCCAAAAGCGCGGAGGGTATGCCAAGCGCCGCGGCAGCTACCGCAAGCGCAAACGACGCCATGGCTGCCTTTTTCCGGGGCCTGATGAATCCAAGAAAAGAAGGCATTGTCTTGTACTCTACCCCAAAGATCATCAGGAGTGGAAAGAGCAAAAGCACCTGGACCTCGGACAGCGCGCTTGCCACCTCTGCCCCTGACATCCTGATCACGCCAAGCACAAGGAGCGTCGCCACCGAAAGGCCGATGAAATAGTCTGCAAGGCCAAGCAGCCTGGGCCGGATGCGCAGCATCCAGAACACCATGCCTGAAAAGATGGCAACCCCTGCAAGCCTTGCGGCGCTTGAAAGCGCCTGCATGTTGTCGTCGTCGCTTCCCGGCGACACCGTGGACGCGACAGACAGGGCGATTGACGCAAGTACAAGGGCAAGAGAAACGTACGCAAGCTTTGTGGATGGCAGCGTGGAGTTTCTAAAGCGCGGGACTATCATGTAGCCTATGCCCATGATGAGCACGGTGAGAAAACCGTCTATCTGCAGCGCCCTGTGCAGCGGAAACGCCATGTAGGTGCCGCCTGCCTGCACGCCAAAAAGCGCCATCATCCAGACCGAGCCTACAAGCGAGCCGGCAAACGCAAGCACTACCGCAGAAACGACAAACGGCCTGCTGACTGTGCTGCTATTATTATTGTTGTTCGCACCAAGTTCAAGGCCGGCCAAGGCGCAGAAAAAATCCTGCGAGAGGTATATGTTGTTTGCAGATGTTTCTACTATAACTAGTAATGGATAATTATTTATCCAATATCCATAACAAGAAACTTTTTATAATAAGTATTCGGAATATATGCTACAGCCAACCCCTACTGTACGTCACGTGCATTCGGGCCCGAAAATCATGGATGAGTAGGGCCTGATTATTATTATAATATTCTTATTGCACATCGTAAAACGCAAAAATACTCGCACCGCGGATTTCTTGCATGGCAAACTGCGCGACGTGCGGCCAGCCGTGCGACAGCCCGATAATGGTAAAAAGGGGCCGCAGGGTCTTGCATTTTTGCTCCGGGGACTGCGAAGTCATGCATCATTCTTCTTCTTTGCAGGCCGCAGGCAAGCGATCCATGTAGATCGGCCAAAGATCATTTATCCAATATTCAGCTAGCTCTGGATATGGATCTATGTTGAGCTGCCTTTTATCGCAGGCAATCCATACCAAGTGCATGAGAGCAAACGAACCGCCCCGCAGGTGCAAGTGCGACGAATGCAGGGACACCTACGGCATCCTACAGGAGCTTGACCTCTTTGCCCCGGCCGGCAGGGCTTCTTCTTCTGCTGTCGAGAAAGAGGGCGCAATAACCGTGGCGCACTAGAGAGGCGCCAGCAACGACACAAGAAGAAGCAATGCTCTGCCGCCTGTAAAGATTTCTTGACACGCCTTACTAAATGCCAAGTTTGACGGGAGTTGCCATGACTGCAACACTGGAACACGTGCAAGGCAACAGCGGCAGCATGATGATGACGCCCGACGAGGCTGCTTTTTGCGACTACCTCAACGCAAGCCTCCAGAGCAGGGGCCTTGACGCCCGCTTTAACTACGTGAGGCACAAAAAGAGCGGCGGCTTTGACTTTGACCTTGAAGAGAACATACAGGACGGGCGGTACCTCGACGTGTTTGACGGGCTCACCATGAGCGGCTGGCTCAGGTTCCTCAGCGAGAGGAGCATCGCGTTTACAGAGTGAGCCGCAAAAACTTTTTCCGGCTCTGTTTTTGTTGCTGTGGATGCAGCAGCTGAAAGCTACTGACAAGTCACACATGTATAAATGATACATGCACCGTTATGTCTACAAACTTTACAGAATCCTTTTTCAGATCGGATATATATCATCGTAAAACCTCTGTAACCATGCAGACAAAATTCCTGCGCCAGGGATATTGGCTGCCGCCGCTTGTCGTGCTCTTCTTTTTAGCCGGCAGTTCTCCTCTGACATTTGCCCAGGAGACTCAAAGGGCGGAAACGTGCAACGCCGATATTTGCTACATCAAGGTTACCGACGATGGGTTCTCGCCAGAAAGGCTCGTAGTCCGTGACGGAAGCACTGTCGTATGGAAAAACGTTGACAGCAGCGCGCACATGATAGCCGGAGGCCCGGCCGAAAACCCCGCGCTTTTCAACTCCTCGCTCCTTTCAAGCGGGAGAGACTATGCATTTGTATTCAACGGAGGGATGACGGGAGAGTTCAGGTACTTTGACCAGGGAAGAAACAACATGGCCGGCGAGATCGTGGTTGCGCCCCGCGTTTTGGAAAACCCTGTGAAGCAGGTTAACATCGATTTTGCCGACCCGAGTTCCGGGATAAAAATAGCGATGGCGCAGGGCGACGTGACTGCCGCCGCTGCTGTGCCGCAGCTTCACAAGCTGACTGTCTGGTTAGACGCGCCTGAGCACGGCATGCTAAAGATGACCTTTGACCGGAGGCTTTTGGACTCGCAGGTCATGGGCAAGGACGCGCCCTTTGAGGTGCTTGTGGACGGCAAGTCGGCAGGCTATAAGGAAATGCCGGCGACAGCGGCGACGCAAAGGACGCTTGTCCTGCCTGTTGAAGAAGGCGCAAAAAGCGTGACTGTGGTGGGCCGGCAGATGTCGGTTGACTTGCTTGGCTACGGGGAGGCGCAGGTGGCGCTTGACCGGGCCGAAAAGGCCATCGCAGAATTCCGGGGCAACGGGATAGTGGTGGCAGACGCGGAAGGCCTGCTTCTAAACGCGCTCGATGCCTTTGCCGCCGGCAAGTACCGCTTTGCCACGTCACTTGCGAACGAGGCAACGGACCTTGCTTCAAGTGCAAACAGGACGGCGCAGGCCGCCATCCAGGCCATGAACATTGCGGAGGTATCGATAAACGCGACAAAGACTCTAGGCATCAACGTCCCAGAAGCCGAAGAGATGCTCCATCGCACGAAAGAGATGTACGTCTATGGAGGCTATGACGACGCCCTTTCCATGGCCGTGCAGGCAAAGATGGCGGCCACCGACTCTACCGACCAGCTTTACACCGCAGCAGGCATAGCCGGCGTTTCTGCCGGGTGGGCAGTCGTGTACCTGCGCCTGAGGCACAAGGGCATTGCAAGAGCGGCAGCAGCAGAAGTCCGCAAGAAGGAGAAGGTGGCACCTCCTCCTCCTGCCATCGAGGTAGAAGGCGGCTCTGCGCCTGTCGAGATGCAAGATGGCGGGCTCGTCTCTCAAGCTGTGGCCCTTGACCTTGTGTTTGCGGAAAAGCCGCACATTCGACGTGGCGACAGGGATGTGCTGCGGTACGTGATGGGGCAGGACAACGGCGAGGCGCTCCTTGCTGACATACGAAACAGGTTTTTGCTTCCAAAGAGCTCTGCCTGGCGGCTTGTCAAGCGGCTGGAGCGCGAAGAGCTGGTGGAAATAATCAAGTTTGGCAACCAGAACCTGATCCGTTGCCGGCTAAGATGATGATGATATAGAGCTAGGCTGAAAAAAAAGAGAAAGTTGCCCCGCCAAGGGGCGGGGTTACTCCTCTTCCTCACGGGGTTGTTGGGGGTGGTGGTAGCAGTGGTGATGTTGCCGCTTCGGCTACTGTGAGAGTGGCTGATGCCGTGGCACCACTGATGTCCGACGCAGTGAGCTGGTGGTCGCCGCTCGTCGCGTCTGCAGGGAGGGTTACGGTGGCAGAGAATCCGCCATTGCCATCCGTTGTTATGTCGGTTCCGTCAGCGGATTCGAGCACTGTGCCGTCCATGGTCAGCGTAATGACCTGGTTGGTACCAAAGCCCGTGCCGTCAACGGTTACCTGACCTCCTGCATTGGAAGATGTTGGAGTCACCTGCATGGATGCAGTGCCAAGCGGTGGAGTGCCGCCTGACGTTGCGTTGCCGCTGGATGTCTCATTGCCTGAGGGGATTGGAGCCGTTGTTGTTGATGTTTCATTTCCCGAGGGTATTGTTGTTGTTGACGTCTCGTTGCCCGTCTGTTCTGCGGTTGCGGATCCTTCTACGGTGAATGTTGCTGTCGTGCTTGCGCCTGTGCCGTCAGTAACCATTATCTCGTGGTCGCCGGCTGTGGCGTCAGCTGGTATGTTTGCTGTTGTGGAGAATGTGCCTGCGCTGTCTGTGGTCGCGCTGCCTGCATCGAGGTTGGAGCCGTCAAAGCTAAAGGTCAGCGCCTGGTTGGGAGCAAAGCCACTTCCGTCGATGGTGACTTGGTCGCCAGCCGCACCGCTGCTTGGCGTCACTCCTGCCAGGGGTGCCAGCGTTGGTGGTGCCGTCGATGTTTCATTCTCTGGTGGCGTGGTAGGTGTTGTTGACGTCTCGTTGCCTGAAGGCGTTGTTTCATTTCCTGATGGGGATGGAGGGAATGTTGGTATTGTCTCGTTGCCTGTCTGCTCTGGTGTGCCTGGAGTCTCTTCTGAGGGTGCTTCTGGTGTGGCTCCCTCTTCTTCTTCTCCGACTGCAAATACTCCTTCGACCGTGATCTTGACCGTGCCGTCGTCTTGCCTTTCCTGGTTGACGTTCATCTCCCTGGCAGTCAACCCGGTGCCTTCGATGGTGACTTTTGCGTTAGAGTCTGCCGTCGGTGATATGTTCACAGACGACGAAAAGCTGTTGTCACCTGTCGTTGTCGTCGTGGTCTGCTCTGCAGCACCCTGTTCTGGCTGGGGGGCGGTAGTGGTGATTTGTGCTGCCGCATTGCTTGCTATCAATGCTGGCACCGCGACCGCGCTTAAGATTGCGAGGCCGACTATGGTGGCCAGTATTGTGTATTTTTTTTGGCTGAACATGTATGTTCAGGCGATTTTTACGCATGCAGTCAAGTTAAGGGACTCTGCGGATAGATGTTTCCAGCACCTCCGGCGCGCTGTTTCCAGATCAAGTGCCCTTGTTTCGTAGGGAAAACCGCCGTCACGCGCCGATTGTCGACTGGAGGGTGTGGAAAAGAGGCTTCATGCGGTCAGGGGATCCGCGTATTTCCATCTTGGCGTTTGTTATTATGGAGATTGTCGCCGTGCGGAAAAGGGTGCCCTTTTCGCTGTACTTGAAGCCGTGTATGGCCTGCAGCCTTTCGCTCACCACGTCGTCGGACTTGAAAACGGTGCCCCTCCTTGCATAAAGTATGAACCTCTTGTCGGTGATGACTATTCTGTATTTCTTGTCGCCGTACTCGACCTCGTCGTCGCTGGCAAGCCGGATATTTTCAGACGGCAACAAATAATCATTCAAAACCATGGCGTACCGGGCGCCTTGCATCCATATTATGCAATGTCATTGAAGTTTGTCAAAATTGATAACAAGCGTCAATTTCAGGCGTTGAGGCGGCGCCTTATGTGGATCATGATTATATCGGCGCTTGGGCCAAACAGGTCGCGTAGCGCAAATTCCACATCCTCAAGCCGCGGATTGTGCGCAAGGTCGATTCCATACCTTTCCTTCATGTGAAACTTGAGCGCCTCGTACGTGTTTTCGCCAAGTATGCTCATCGACTCCTTCAGGATGCTTGCCGTGGTTTCAGGGTCTGGGCTCATCATGCGTTCAGAGCTCTAGCCTGGCTTGCTGCAGAAACGGCATGACCTTGCCATCGATCACTGCATCATGGTTTACGTTTGCATCGAGTGAAATCATCAGAATCGCGTTTGGCCTGCTTGTGGTCGGCGGCCTGAGCGGGATGGTTACCCGCTTGACCTTCTTGTACAGCGACAGTGTGTAGGCGCACTCGCCAAGCTTGTTTTCAAGCGTGACCCGCGTGCCGCTCCTGAGGACTGCCTGGAGCATGGACTTGACAGTCTCTTCCTGGGAAAGCAGCGGCACAAGGCCGTCCCTGTACACAAAGTGTACAGACATACCGGTGGAGTCGGCCACGCCTGCAAACCTTATGGAAGGATCAAGGGCAAGGACGTCGGCGCAAAATTGCTTTGCTTCCGCCATTGGTTGTGAATAATATTTACGCTTATTCATAAGACTATCTTCAAAAGTTGCAATTGCAACGATCCTGTTCTGTAAAAATGTCTACTGCCTAAAAATGGGGAAGCTGCTAGCATTGAGTGCAAGTATAGAAATTATGTATCTTAGCGATATAGAATTACCAAATAACATGTATAGTCTAGCTTGGATTTTCAAGATAAATTCATTATCTATTATTTTTGCTCAAGACTTTAAAACCTTGACAACGAGAGTCTATTAATGTCAAGTCTAACAGGAAACAAATTGGCGTTCCTTCTGGCCGTGTTGGCTGTGGGGTTCGCAATTGCATCGTCGGTAACAGCAGTGCCGGCTGCATTCGCCGGTGGCAATGACGATGACGACAACCATGACGACAAGTACTACTACAACAACCACGACCATGACGACGATGACGATGACGATGACGACGACAAATGCGATGACGACAACCATGACGACGACAAGAACAACAACTATGATGACAAGAACAATGACAACCATGACGACGACAAGAACAACAACTATGATGACAAGAACAACTGCTACTGTGATGACGACGACGATGACAAGAACGATGACGACAAGAACGACTATCACTCGTCAAGCTATAACGGCAACTGGGAGAACTACAAGTACACATCCTACAACAACGACGACCATGACGACGATGACGACGATGACGACGACAAATGCGATGACGACGACAACCACGACAACCACTACAACCACGACTACTGGAAGAAGGACTGAGATAACACCGACTATCGCAGATAATCCCACAGCATGGGAAGCCAGGCTGCAATAACACAGCCTCCCTTCCTCTTTTTTCTCAAATTTTTTCTCAAATTGGATCCTAGAATTTCTGATCCTTGCAGGCAGCAGTGTCTCCTGCTTGAATATAGAATTTTACAGATTGTCTCTTTATAGGATTATCAAGGAATGCGTCGATTATACCTTAAATTTTCAAGATGATATTGTTATGAACTGATTTTGCTCAAGCCTTTAAAAGTATGATGGTGCGACCGGTTTGATGTCAAGTGTAACAGGAAACGGTAAGATGTTCATTCTTGCCCTGTTGGCTTTGGGACTCGCAATTGCATCATCGGCAATAGCAATGCCGGCTGCTGCATTTGCAAGCTCTAGCTACGACGACAAGAATGGTGACGACAATTGTGACGACGACAATAATGGCCACGACTACAAGTGGTCAAGCTACAGCAAGGACGATGACGAGGACGACGACGACAACAACTGCGAATGCAACAATGATGATGATGATGACGACGACAAGAACGGCCATGACTACTACTACTACAAGAGTACATCATACAATGGCGATGATGATGACGACAACAACTGCGACGATGACGACAAGAACGGCCACGACTGGTCAGGATACAAGGACTCTGCGGCTCTCTCTATCAAGTTGCCAGCAGTTCACTTGACCCTGTCTTGATTCGCTGACAAGATCGTCCAAACAACGGAAGAATGATAGGCGACAATAACTCGCCACTTCTTCCTTTATTTTTCTTAAGCATTCCTTGGCACCAAGGATATGCAGATCTATGTTTTGCCGTTGTATTGCTTGGCTGCGGCGGCCTTTCTGCGCATACACATGGCGACAAAAACATCCTTAAGTAAGTGTATGTGTGTGCGATACTGCGATACGATCGTCGTGAATCTCGATTATGGTGTGTCTATATGAAGGGTGATGCAAAACTCTGGATCTTCCTGGGACTGGGGCTCTTGTCTGCGGCACTGCTCGCCGGCTTGCCCTCTGGCATGCTTGCCTCGGAGCGCCTGCCAGACCTGGGCGGCCGGACTGTCAGAGTGGCGGTTGAAAACGCCTACATCCCGTTCAACTTTGTAGACGATGAGACGGGCCAGGCAGCAGGGTGGGACTATGACGCCGTGGGCGAAATCTGCAAGCTGCTTGACTGCAAGCCGGAATTCGTGCAGGCCGGCTGGGACGGCATGATAACCGCGGTCGCAAAAGGCGAGTACGACATGGCCGCCGATGGCATCACCATCAAGCCAGAGCGCGCCCAGCTGGTGGACTTTTCGCAGGGCTACCTTACCCTGCAGCAGGTGCTTCTGGTGCGGGCCGGAGAAGACCGCTTTAGCAACGCAGAAGAGCTTGCCTCTGCCGCCGGCCTGAAGGTGGGCGTGCAGTCACAAACGACCAACTATGACGTTGCTGCCGGCCTTGTGGAAAGCGATCGGCTGGTTGCGTACAGGACGTTCCCTGAAACCGTGCGGGCGCTTGTCGCAGGAGATGTGGACGCGGTGGTGATGGACGACGTGGCAGGCCAGGGCTATGTGGGAAAGGATGCAGACAAGGTAAAGATAGCTGCAGGTGAGCCTTTGACTGCCAAAGAAGAACTGGGATTCATCTTTCCAAAAGGATCGGAACTGACAAAAGCATTTGACGTGGCGCTTGACAGCATGCGCGACGACGGCACCCTGCAGGCCATCAACAACAAGTGGTTCCACGGAATTTCGGAATAGGGTGAGAGCATCGTGTGTGCATGTGTTTACTTTTCTCTAATTTTCAAGACAACCATGTCTTTGCCAACACTGATTTCAGGCCTGAACAATGCAACTTCTTCAGCCACGTAGCTGAACAGCTTGCTCAGGTAATACGACCATTTGTATCCCATGTCGTGCTGGATTATGTAGGTGTGGAGGCTGTCTTCTACCAGATGGCGGTAACCAAAGTCAGACGTCCTGACCCACCTTTCCATGAACTCTAGGGCCGATCTTTGCGTGTGTTTTCTTACCATCAGCAAGCACACGTCCTTCATTTCTTGTGCCGAGGTCTTTGCCAGTTTGTCTATCTCTTCCTCGGTCAGGTTATCAAATATTCTTTTTAACAGGACGCGGCGAACGGTTATGAATCCTGCCTTGGTCGCACGTGCATGCCATTCGATGTGCGAGGCTGCGATCTGGTTCAACAGTGCGTTGATGCTGATATTTTTGTGGTCGGCTTCTTCCTTGAGCTCCTCCAGTACCGACTTTGGGAACCTGAACGTGATACTCGCGCTCCCGGAATCAGCCATGAATACTAACCGTGGAAGATTGACTTAAAGACTTGGCAAGCCAATGCAAGCATTGAAGGGCAGTTTTGCCCAGATTTAGCAACGATGAGGTCATTGTCGTAGATTCTGGAATCTTGAATGTTATAATACTGATGATGGTGGTGGACTTTACTAGTATCGTCAATAGTACATGCCTGGGTGCAATGTACACACAGCGCTTATGGCTGACTTGGAATTTTCTATAATCTCGATGCTATCTCATTCTCCACTAGCCCCAAAATACGCTACTATCCGTGAAACCGGCCGCTATCTGCAGCAAGACTGCAACAGCACAAAGACAAAAGCAAGACCCAGAACTTGCGTAATGTGTTGCAATGCCATCCATTCCGCATCACTGAGCTTTGAGCAGCGTCTAATCGATGACAAGGACTTTTGCAGAAAATGCTGGGACGAAATAACAGGCGCGGCCTATCCGGAAGAAGAAAAAGAAGAACACATCTCTCTTTTGCTTGTTCTTGTCGCAACAGCAAAAACGGTGGGCTAATCAGATGCAAAACACAACTTCGGGAAAAGAAGAAAAAAATGAGCAAGAAAAAGAAGAACTCTTTTTTGCCTTCTGCGAATCCTGCTACTGGGCAGCTTCAGTGCTTGAAACTTCAAAATCATGCCTCTGTGCCTGTCCATCGTGCAGCAAATATCGCGTGGCGCTCATTCCTCTTTGTGGCAACGAATCCTACAGGTACGCGCTGTCAGAAACGCAGGGTCTTGAGCTCCACTTTTCAACCCGCCAGAGGAGTGCCACTGCTTGAACAGGCTGGTGGTGCCGTGCGGCTGTGAGCTGAATTGGGGCAAAGAGGAGGGAGAAGTTATCCTCTGTGAAACGCATGAGCTGCAGTATGAAAAATGGCACGGGAGCGTCGAGAATTTTATCAAGACGATTACCACGCCCCGGTTCAAGCTGGTTTCGCATGTTGACGGCGGCGTGGTGCAATGCTAGCAAAAAATGTAGAGATGCTGCTACTACCACTACGAATGCGTCAAGCCTGGTGATGATGCAGGCTCAATAATAATAACAACAACATGGCAGGCGATCTCGCAGATAAACTGGGAGCTAGTTCGATATCTAGGCAGGAGATTCTTGCAGAACTCGAAAGGTGGGGCATCCGCGCATCCTCGCTTGGCGAATTATCTCTTGACCAGCTTGGAGACCTGCTCCAAGCCATCGCATGCATCGCCAACGGATCTGACGACGACAACAACAAAAGGAGGCAAAGTACTGGTCATGGCGGCAGCAAGAATGTGGTCCTTTCCTCGCTGGACAAGAGGATCCTGCTGGCATTGCTGTCTTCCAAGGGCAAGATCTCCTCAATCGCGCTCTCGAGGGAGACTGGCGCGCCCCTTAGCACGGTGCAAAGAAGGCGCAAGAGGCTTGAAGCTCACTTTCTTGAAGCATCCTACCTGCCCAGGGTGGAGAGGCTTGGATGGCACATTGCAATGGTTTTCATCAGCACACAAGGAGGGACCGCGATCGAGGTTGGAAAAGAGCTTTTGTCATGGACGAAATCCGTTATCCGTGTCAGCAGGGCCGCGGGAATGAGAGCGACAGACATAGCGGCAGAAGTCATCTTTAATGAAAACAAAGATCTTTTGGACATAATTGAGCGGATCAAGGCAATAAGGGGCGTCAGGAACCTGTTCTGGGTCGAAGTGGTTGCTGAACTTGGCAAGAATGACCGCTGCTTTGAATTTATTATTGACAGGCTATAGCGCCAGACAATAATGATGATAAGAACACCATGCCCTCCTCCTCCTCACAAAAAACAAGCAGGGCGTTTCCTGATACCAGTAGGCTATGGCAGATATTAAAGTTCTATATTTTTGCAAGATCAAGATTATTAATGACTCGCGCATACTTTTTGCGTGCCCGAAGTCAGCAAGACGTTTCGCGTTGCCAAAGACACGCAGGTAAGCATCGCTGAAATAACAGACGGCATCTACCGGATATCCGGATTCGTAAACGAATATGGAATCACGTTCAACCAGTTCTTGATCGACGACGAGAAACCCACACTTATCCATACGGGCCCCATTGGGATGTACGAGGGGGTTGCAGAGAAAGTGAAAGAGGTGATCCCGCTGGAAAAGCTGGCCTACGTTGCATTCCTGCACTTTGAAAGCGACGAATGGGGCGGGATGGGATTTCTGAAATGCCCTGATGTAAAATTATTGTGCAGTGATCTGAGTTCAAGGCTGAATCTCATGGGCTGGGACGGGGTGCCCATGCATCATATCTCGTTTTGGGATAATGAGGTTCTAAAGACCGGGATGAGAAGCTTGCGGTTTATCATGACGCCGCACGTCCATCACTGGGACAGCATGATGATATTTGAAGACACAACAAAGTCGCTTTTCCCTTCGGATCTCTTTATTCAGCCGGGTAACAACAAGCCCGTCACCTCTGATGATCTTTCGGGGGAGATGATCAAGCTTTACAGAGGTGCGGGCATCTTTGCAAGCGAAATTCCTGTCAGACAGACGGTTCAGCGCCTCTTGAAGCTGGATCCCAGAATGACTTTTCCAATGCATGGCTCCTGCATCGACCACAGTTCATTTACGCGGTATGCAGATGCGCTGATGAACAACGAATTTGCGTATTCTGGCATGCTGCTGGGACAAAAGCTCGAAGTCGGCTGACAAAAGCAGGATTTAGTGGTACGCGCGCATATACCTCCGCTCCTGATTACTATTATGATTTTTTTATATCGTCATTATCTGTGCCTGCACAGGATGTTTGTGCCCGCTTTTTCGTTAGCTATTCTTTCTAATTCTTCAAACGACACTTCCTTATCGTCATTATCCAACTCCGGTATCTCTACAGAATATCCGAGCGATTTCATAAAGTCATAAACATCACGAGGGTTGGCCCCATATTCGACAATGCTGGGAGGGTGAAATTCCATCATCAGGGTTGTGCCGCCTTTTTCGAGCAGTTTCTTCATCCCCTTTAACGCGCCCAGCTCTGCGCCTTCTATGTCCATCTTGATAAAGTCCGCCTTCTGTACGAGGTCGTCTATCCTGACCGTCCGGACTTCGACTGTGCCGTCGTTGCACCAGTGCGACCGGTAAAGGCGGTGCATCCCCCTGTTCATGCCGCACAAATGCAGAGTTGCCTTGTAGCTTGTCTCTGCCACTGCAACATCGTAGAGCTCTACGTTCTGCAAGTTGTTCATTGCCACGTTCTTTTGCAAAATGTCAAAGTTTCTGGGCTCTGGCTCAAACGCGTATACCCTCTTGGCCTGCTTGGCCATTATCAGGGTGAAATAGCCGATATTTGCGCCGACATCAAGGCACGTGTAATCGCTCCTTAAGAGCCTCTTGATGAGCTCGGTCTGTTCCGGACCGTAGATGCCGTATTGCGTCAGCTGCATCGAGTCCTTGTCGTCGATGTACATCCAGCTCCCCTGAATATCGTACCTGTCGCCGTCCCTGGCTGGAGGCCTGAATTTTGGCCCTTTTATCGATCTCAGGACCTTTCCTGCCAGAGGCCTAAAGTTTACAATGCCCATCTCTCGGCTGGATGTTATTTAAGGAGCGCTTTGCCAGGTTCTAGTAGCTTTGTCCGGCTTTTTGATAGATTGAATCAAAAGTGAACGGGCCCAAAGGGACTACATTACAGAAAAAATGGGATTCAAATGTCGAGAATTCCGGCCTCTAATGCAACATCTCAGGCAGAATAAGGCTTGTTCACCTTGCCGTTAGTTTCAGGAACGCGACTGTCACTCGCTACTACTAGCTGTACTATGCGTGTCTGGAGAGAAATTCCATGACTTTTGAATTGAATATCTCTGCTTTAGTCGTTCGACCAAGATCATGTGTGACTCCTGGAATTGTAACCTGTTCTGATTTTGGCAGATGGGGAGCAAGAATATCGACTATACGATGGAGAAACTTTGGGCTATACTCGCCTTTTACAAAGAGTGTTGGCAGAGATGATATCCTCTTTAGCTCTTGCAAGCGAAATTCCTTTGGCATGGGGTTTTCTGCCTGTTTAAGAAAGGCCTTTGCATTGTCTATCATTGACTGCTTGACTGGAGGAGGCAGCTTGTCAAAAAAGCCCTTGGCCATGGCCCCATCCATAAATATCCTGACTCCATTTTCATATTCGCCACGCTGAAGGGCTTCCCCTGCAGGCTTGATCGCATTTTCCCAGAACTCTTGAAACATCTTCCGATCCTCTTCCACTTGGCTTGTTGCAAGCAGTGGCAAGGCCGCAGGTTCTAAAAGTACAAGAGATTTTACCAGCTCTGGATTTGTGTATGCACAATACAGCGTCACAAAGGCGCCGTCGGAATGACCGACCAAGTGCGTTGGTGCCAAGTCCAACTTTCGTATTAGTTCTGCCAGATCAGAAGCATACTGGCGAATTGCGTCATTGTCTTCAGTAAAATGAAAACCGTCTTCTATTTTGTTTGGATATGCATGTCTCCTGCTATAGGAAACGACCCTATAGTTGCGTGAAAAAGGTTCTATTTGAAATTGCCAAACGCGGTAATCACTGAATGCCGCAGGAGTGAAAACAACCGATTGGGTGTGGTTTTTACCAAGCTTGATGTAATGTAACTGCGTTCCATTGACATCAACAATCTTGATGATATCCTGCCCTTCAGACGCCATCATATAGAGAGAGGTGAGAAATGATTTAAGATTTTGGTTGTCGATATGTTACGAAATCCAAACTCCATCCTAACAACTGACTATTAGATAAGGCATGGATCGAAAGGACCAGAACTCCCTTGAAATCTGAAACCAACACATATCGTTTCAATTATCGCTGAACATCGATTCATCTCCTTTACGGATCCATGCTCGGAAATGAACGGACATTCTTTTACATAACGATGCATGAATACTGATTAAATTTTTTAAGAAATTTCGTGTTGGGTAATTTACAGCATGATACCTGCGAGGATATATTCCAGAAAAGCAACTAAAAGATGTGCATGTCAGAGGATAACGTTATTGTCGTAAAGGGGCTGAGAAAGTCGTTCAAAAAGCTCACCGTACTTGATGGCATTGATCTTTGCGTCAAGCGGGGTACCGTTCTGGCATTGCTTGGGCCAAACGGCGCCGGGAAAACCACCACCATCCGGATCCTCAGCACGCTGCTTTTGCCTGATGGCGGCCAGGCGCAGATCAACGGCCTTGACGTGGTAAAGGATGCCGACAAGGTGCACCGCCTCATCGGCTTGACGGGCCAGTACGCGGCCGTGGACGAGTACCTGACAGGCAGGGAAAACCTGCACATGATAGGCCGGCTCTACCGCCTCAGCTACCCGGACATCAAGCGGCGCTCGCAGGAGTTGCTAGAGCTGTTTGACCTGGTGGAGGCTTCCGCCCGTGCGGTAAAGACTTATTCCGGCGGCATGCGCCGCCGGCTGGACCTTGCTGTCAGCTTGATAGCGTCCCCGCCGGTTATTTTTCTCGACGAGCCCACCACCGGCCTTGATCCGCGGAGCCGGCTTATAATGTGGGACATCATCAAGCAGCTGGTCGCCGCCGGCACGACCATACTCCTCACCACTCAGGACATGGACGAGGCTGACCGCTTGGCTGACAAGATCGTCGTCATCGACGGAGGCAAGATAATCGCGGAGGGCACCTCTGACGAACTGAAACAGCGAGTAGGCTCCGAGCGGCTGGAAATAACAATTGCTGGCACGAGCAGCTTCGAGGCAGCCACGAAGGTCTTTGATAATGATGGCGACGGCATCCATTCGGATGGCAAAAGGCGGACGCTCAGCCTGGCAACCGAAGGCGGCGTGCATCACCTGAAGCAAGTCCTCAGCCGCCTGGATGAAGCAGGCGTCGAAGTTGAAAACGTGTCGTTCCACCGCCCGACGCTTGATGACGTCTTTCTCACGCTCACAGGGCACACGACAGGGCAGCAGCCGGACGGAGAGGCAGAAAAGAATCCTCCGCAGCAGGAGGCCAGGACATGACCAGAGAAGCTTCCTCTTTCGCCACCGACGATGTACAGCCGGAAAAGCACTCCCAGATCTTTTGGGTGCTCAGCGATTCGTGGGTGATGGCCAAACGCAGCGTCAAACATATCACCCGGAACCTCGACCAGCTCCTGTCAGTAGCGCTGTTCCCGATCATGTTCTTCCTCTTGTTCAGCTTCGTCTTTGGCGGCGCGATAGACACCGGCGGCATAAGTTACGTGAACTTTCTTGTGGCCGGCATCATGGTGCAGATGCTGGCCTTTGGCTCAAACTATACGACCCTAAATCTGGCTATTGACCTGCAACGGGGCATTGTAGACAGGTTCCGCTCGCTCCCGATGGCAAGTTCGTCCCTCCTGGCCGGCCACGTCGGGGCAGACCTGCTGCGCAATACAATCTCGGCCCTGCTTGTGCTTGCCGTCAGCTTTCCACTGGGCTTCCAGCCAGTAGCCGGCCCTGTAGAGTGGCTGCTGGTGTTTGGCCTCATTCTTGTCTTTTCGCTTGCCTTTTCGTGGCTGTCAGCCATCATGGGGCTGCTTGTCAAGAGCATGGAGGCGGCGCAGTGGACGGGCTTTATCATCATCTTTCCGTTAACGTTTGTCAGCAGCGCCTTTGTGCCGACTGATACCATGCCCGAGGCGTTGCGGCTTTTTGCCGAAAACCAGCCTCTCACCCATGTCATCGAGGCAATGCGCGCCTGGCTTGTCGGCACGCCCGTCGGAGATTCCGGCTGGCTGGCATTTGCCTGGTGCATTGGCATCATCGTTGTCTCTGTGCCAATAGCGACCTGGATTTTCCGGCGCAAGACTTCGCGTTAATGGTGGCATGGAAGCGGCGACGAGATTAATTTGGATTGGCTATCTGGCTGTAAAGCACGTACATCCTATTGGACTGCTTGCCGGACGATTGTCGCCATAAACTCTCACTTTGGTAACAGTAGCAAGGCACCATAGTGCATTTCTTAAATGCCTGCGAATATTGCACAAGTGATTTGGCGCTTGCCTCTATTTCACAAGAATGCAGTGGCGGCGATAAACCTGCAATACTCTTTTAGGCTCGGCCGCCAATGATATATGATGGAGTTTCGGCTTGCCGACAACTATGCAAAGCCGATGCAGGAAGGAGAGGTCACCGAGCTCCTGAATCAGCCCAGCATCCTGCGGATAGCCATGATTGACGCGCGCGACGGCACGCCTCTGGTCCACCCTGTCTGGCACTACTACGAGGATGGGAAATTCTTTCTTACCACCTACGCTGGCGGCGCCAAGGCCCGGTCGCTCAAAAAGAATCCTGACGTTTACTTCCTTGTGGACGTGGCCGACAAGGGCCCGCCTTATGGGGTCCGCGGCAAGGGGAAGGCCCGAGTCATAGACGATCCCGAGTATGCGAAAAAGGTGATATCCCGACACATAATGAGGTACCTGGGATCTCCAGATAGCCAAGAAGCAAAGATGCTGATTGAAAATGCCAAGAATTACAGCGTCATCGAGATCGCGCCGCTTTACATGGCGACTTGGAAATACTAGGGAAACCGCTCCTCTCTTGAGGCTGGCACGGGAGCCCTGCAGATCGGCAAAGTTGACAGTCAGGATAAGCGAAGTTTCTTTTCATTCTAAATGAAGATATTGAAAATAGCGCCAAGCCGGTTTCTTCTCTGTTCTGGCCTGCCGTAAAATGCGAGCATCATCACGGCGCCCACGCCTACTACTGCAAACATCATGTAGATGGGGCTGTTGGCGCTGATTTCAACACACGCATCGCCTACGGTGCAGCAGCCGCCCTGCGCCTGGCAGCCATGGCCATAAGCCGGACCTGTATTAATGATGACTGCGGCAGACGCAATGATGGTCATGCTCAGTGCAAGCATGCGCCTGAACTGCAACATGTCATGATATGCTAATGTTTTAGATAAAGTTATGCCACAGATATCTTTGACATGAGTATATTGTGCAACGCAGTATATTTTCGCCTTGAATTAAGACTTCTTGGTCATCTTTAGTGTAACGGTGTGTTGCCTATCATGGAATTAAGGCGCTCTGCATCTTGTTTTCTTGTTACGATACGCCGCCGTTTGGGCGATGCTGGTCACACGAGTAAGCGCCTTTCTTGGCGGGCTATATCGACACAATTATGGCAAGTCCGACGACAAGAGCTAAAAAGAATGCATGCGAAAACGAGCAATCAACTGGCAAGATTTTAGCGGGCACAGAGGAACACGGTCCAACATTGGATGCGAGCCCTGTGAGGAGGCAGAAGCCATCGGGGCGGCTGAAAGCTGCATCTTTTTTTCTGGAAAAAGCGTTCTGATGCGTATTAACTGCTTGAGGTGAAATCTGCTAATCGTCACTTGCGTACTTCATTTCTACGAGGAACTTCTTGAACTCGTCCGACTCTGTTATCATCAGGTCGATGCTGCGAAGAAGCGTGGCGTAAAAAAACTCCATCGCCTCGTGGCTCCTCTGGCAATTCGGGCAGATGTTGGTCTGCTTGGTGGGGAGGAATTTCTGCAGCTCTTTTCTGGCGCCGAATTCCTCATACATGTGCCTGAACGCCTTCATCACCGGCACGCGCATTTCTTCCGTGATGCTTTCAAGCAGGCCGCTCACCTTCAGGAGCGTGTCAAACTCCTCGTCGATGCCGTACTTCCCCCACGTGCTCCTTTCGCACACGAACCTCTTGCTCCTCTCGCCTTTGGCCTTTTTTTCCCTCGGGTAGAGGAAGACAAACTCCAGGCGATAGAGCTCTTTCAGTGTAGAATAGACGACGCTTGCGGGGATCTTTTCTTTTTCGATGATGTCCTCGGCGGTGATGCCCTGGGCCCCTGCCTGCCTGATGTAGTCCATTATCCGCCACGTGCTCTCCTTTGAAAGTATGTCGGCTTCGAGGTACGACTTGACTGGAAAGTGCGTCAGGTAGGTCTTGATGTTCCGGGGCTTCATGCCGGAGACCTGATGTGTGCGGCATTTTAAAGTTTTTGAAAATCCGAAAATCTCGGAATTCTGAATTATTGCATAATTTGTGACCTAATCTTTAAAAGCCGACTGCCAAAAACTGCGGTTGCCGTAACGTAAGGCAGTCGAGTGCATCTATTCGGGGAAAAAAGTGTCATAACGAATGGTTTTTGGAGATGGTTACTCAACTCTATTTCAAGCGGCCGTGCTTTCGTTCGTAGCCGGCGCGCTCTTGCCGCTTGCCTTCCGGGATGGCAGGAAATCTGCTATCCTGTCTTTTGCCCCGCCAGCCCTTGGGTCGGTCCTGATAGTCGCGCTGTCTGCTTCTGTGGCCATTTCTGGCTTGCCGCTTGACATCTCCCCGCTGTTTGCCGCCCCCGTTCCTGCACTGAGCATCGAGTTTCACGTAGATGGCGTGGCGGCGTTTTTCATGCTAATCATTGGGCCGGTCGCTTTCGCAGCCTCGATATACTCCATCGGCTATGTAGGCGAATATTCTGAAAAGCGCAGCAAGAGGGCGCTTGGCTTTCTGTTCAACCTCTTTGTCCTTTCCATGTTCCTGGTCACCGCGTCGGACAGCGCGTTTTCGTTCCTGGTCTTTTGGGAGGCGATGTCGCTTGCGTCGTTCTTCCTTGTCATCTACGAGCACGACAATGAAGGCAACATCAAGGCCGGCATGACCTACATCGTGATGACTCACCTTGGCACGGCGTTTATCACCGGCTCGTTCCTTGCGATGTACTTCCATACTGGCAGCCTGTCATTCGACTCTTTCAGGGACCCTGCGTCGCCCATGCCCCCGTACATAAAGGACGTCGCTTTCGTACTTGCGTTTATCGGCTTTGGCACAAAGGCCGGCCTCGTGCCCATGCACGTCTGGCTCCCACAGGCGCACCCGTCGGCCCCAAGCAACGTGTCCGCGCTAATGTCCGCAGTCATGGTAAAGGTCGCGATCTATGGCCTCGTGCGCACCACGCTTGACTTTGCGGTGCCCGGCTCACCAGACTCGGCGTGGTGGGGCATGCTAATGGTCGTCGCCGGTTCCGTGTCCGCGCTCATTGGCGTGCTCTATGCCGCCATTGAAAAAGACATCAAGCGCGCCCTTGCCTACAGCACCATAGAAAACATCGGCATAGTCGTGCTCGGCCTCGGGCTTTCTGTCACCTTTGCGTCGTTTGGCCTGCAGGCCCTTGCGGCGGTGGCGCTCTTGGCAGCAATGTACCACTCGCTCAACCATGCCGCCTTCAAGAGCCTGCTTTTCATGGGCGCCGGCTCTATACTCTTTCGCACGCACACAAAGGACATGGAGCAGCTGGGCGGGCTGGCAAAAAAGATGCCTCAGACGGCGCTCCTCTTCCTTGTCGGCGCAATAGCCATCTCGGGCCTGCCTCCCCTCAACGGCTTTGTGAGCGAGTGGCTCACTATGCAGGCCCTGCTTTCTTCGTACCAGGTGCCAAACACCGCCCTGCAAATATCCATCAGCTTTGCGAGCATCGCGTTTGCGCTCACGGCAGGGATAGCGCTTGCCACTTTTGTCAAGATGTTTGGCATCACTTTCCTGTCCCGCCCTCGCTCGGAAGCAGCCGCGCATGCAAAGGAAGCGCCCAAGACCATGATAGCCGGCATGGGAATAGCCGCGGCGCTGTGCGTGGTCTTTGGCGTCCTGCCCTTTGTAGCGACCGGGATGATGGCCGCTTCGTTTGAGCTGGACCCGCAGCAGTTCAGCGTGTCGCCGTTTGACGCGCTTGCCGTGCCGTACCGCGCCGGCGAGGCGTTGAGCAATTTGTCCATGCCTGCTATAGCAATAATGATGGGCGCTGTGGCGGCGGCAATCATTGGCTTTGCATTTGCCGCAGGCTCGCGCAGTACCAAGAGGCGGCTGTACGGCACGTGGGACTGCGGCTTTGGCGCGCTGGACGCGCGGATGCAGTATACGGCCGGCTCGCTTTCGCAGCCCATCCGCACCGTCTTTCGGGCGCTCTACAGGCCGCGCATGAGCGTCACAAAGGACCGGCACTCTGCGTCAAACCCGTACGCCGTCAAATCGGCGCGCGTAGAGTCTGAAACTCGGGACGTCTTTGAAGAAGGGCTGTACTCGCACACGGTCAGCGCGACCGTGGCGTTTTTCGACAAGGTGCGTCGTATACAGACGGGCAAGGTCAACGCGTACCTGCTATACGTGATGATAGCTCTTGCACTCCTTTTGCTGCTGGCAAGGCTGGTGCCCTGATGGACGCCTCTTCGGTGGCTGTCGGCGCGGCGCAGGCAGCCGCCATCGTGGCGCTTGCCCCGCTCTTGACGGGCGTCATGAGGAAGGTGAAGGCAAGGACGCAAAAGAGGGTGGGTGCAAGCGTGCTCCAGCCGTACTACGACCTGTCCAAGCTGATGAAAAAAGACGAGGTGGTCTCAGACCAGAGCTCGTGGGTGTTCCGCTGCGCGCCGTGGGTGATGATGGCCGCGACGGTAACCGCGGCGCTGTTCGTGCCTGCGTTTGTGCCCTTCAGCCCATTTGGGGCAGTCGGCGACGTGCTGGTAGTGCTCGGGCTGTTTGGCCTTGCAAGGTTCTTCACGATGCTTGCGGGGCTTGACGTCGCAAGCGCGTTCAGCGGCCTTGGCACGAGCCGGGAGATGATGATATCATCGCTTGCCGAGCCGGCGCTGTTCCTGTCGATATTCGTGGTGTCGCTCACGCTGGGAGGAACGAACCTGTCAAGCCTTGTCGGAGCGGCGGCGCGGTCGGCCGGCTTTGCCACGGCGCCAAGCATGCTCTTTGCCCTGATAGCATTTTTCATAGTCACGCTTGCAGAGACCGGCAGGCTCCCGTTTGACAACCCTGCGACGCACCTAGAGCTTACGATGGTCCACGAGGCGATGGTGCTGGAATATTCCGGCAAGAGCCTTGCGATGGTCCAGTGGTCGCAGTCGATAAAGCAGATGATACTTCTGGCGCTCTTGGTGAACCTGTTCATCCCTGCGGGCATGCCCGCAAGCCTGGATGCCGGCTCGGCAGTCGCGGCGGGCGCAGGCGCGTTCCTGGCAAAGGTCGTCCTCCTTGCAATGCTGGTAGCGTACGTGGAGACGAGGGTGGCCAAGTGGCGCCTGTTCCGCGTGCCGGACTTGCTCGTGATGGCAATAGCGAGCTCTATGGTGGGAGTGATCTTTTACTACCTATGAAAAGAGGAGGAGGTGTGTAGCAGTGGAGATGATGCCGCCGGTTGACATATTGACAATCTCGTCGGCAGGCCTGCTGATAGCGACATTCGGCGTCGTCGTGAGGAGGGGCTTTGCAGACTGGCTGAGCGCCTATCGCTACCAGACCATAGTCCTCGCCGCTGTCACCGCGGTGATAGCGTACTTTACCGGCGTGTGGGAGATCTATGTCGTTGCGGCCCTCACGCTAGTGGTAAAGGCCGTGGTGATACCGCGCGTGCTGTTGCGGGTCACGAAAAAGATCAAAGACGAGTTCAAGATAGAGACCAACCCGTACGTCGGCCTGCGCATGTCAATCCTCATATCTGCGCTCCTCGTGGCGCTCTCGTACGCCCTGACGCAGCAGATGCTCCAGACGCCGAACCTCGACAGGGTGGCAATGACGTACCTGCCCGTGTCTGTTTCGCTGTTCTTCATAGGCCTGTTTGTCATGGTGAGCAGGAGGATGGCGCTGAACCAGGTGGTCGGTCTTCTGATAATCGAAAACGGGCTCTTCCTGTTTACGACCGCGCTCACACACGGCGTCTCGCTGATAATAGAGATAGGGATATTTGCAGACATCCTCGTCGGCGTCATAATCTCTGCGATACTGCTGTTCAGGATAAGCCAGACGTTTGACACGCTGGACATCGGCAGCCTGGAGAAGCTGAGGGACGACTAGCATGGCGGCAGCAGAGTCTAGTGCACTGATAATTTCTATGCTCCTGACGCCCGTAGCCGGCGCGCTTGCGCCCACGCTCTTTCGCAAGAAGAAGGTGGCAGAGATGGCCACCGTGGCCTCTGCGGCCCTGGTGCTCGTGCAGGCAGCTGCGCTGGTGGCAGGCGTCATCTCTGAAAAAAAGATAACTACCTTTGACGAGCTTTTCTACCTTGACGCCTTTGGGGCGCTGGTGCTGCTCCCCGTAGCCGGCGTCGGCTGCATGTCTGCCATTTACTCTGTGGACTATATGGGCAAGCAGTACGAGCGGGGCCTGGTAGACGACAGGCGCATCATCCGGTATTACCAGGGCTTCAACGTCTTTTTGCTGACGATGCTGTTCGTCCCGCTGTCAAACAATATGGGCGCCATGTGGGTGGCAATAGAGGCCACGACCCTCGTCTCGGTGCTCCTGATAATGCTCTACACGAAGGAGAGCGCCATCGAGGCGGCGTGGAAGTACCTGATAATCGCGACCGTCGGCCTGTCGTTTGCGCTCTTTGGCACCGTGTTCTTTTACTACACCAACGCAAACGCGACTTCTGCCGAGCCGGACTCCGCCATGAACTGGACGGACATGGTCGCCAACTCCAAGTTGCTTGACCCGAACATCGTCAAGATTGCGTTCATCTTTGTCCTGATAGGATTTGGCACAAAGGCCGGCCTTGCGCCGATGCATACCTGGCTGCCGGACGCGCACAGCGAGGCCCCCACGCCGGTGAGCGCGCTCCTCTCCGGCGTGCTACTGAACTGCTCGATATACGGCATACTGCGGTTCCACATAATATCGTCAGGAACTCTGGGGCCCGAGTTCCCAAGCCAGCTCATGATAATCCTCGGCGTCGTGTCAGTCGGCATCGCGGCCGCGTCGATGTACTTCCAGAAGGACATGAAGCGCATGCTGGCATATTCCAGCGTCGAGCACATGGGCATCGTCGCGCTTGCCATGGGCTTTGGCGGGTTTGCCGGCATATATGGCGCGCTCTTGCACATCATAAACCACGCAGTCGCCAAGCCGCTCATGTTCTTTGCCAGCGGCACGATAAGCCACAGGTACGAGACAAAGGCCATGTCCGAGATCCGGGGCATCATAAGGGTCATGCCCGTGACGGGCGCCCTGTTCCTGATAGGCGGCCTTGCCATAGTGGGCATGCCGCCGTTCAACGTCTTTGCAAGCGAGTTTCTCATACTGAGCGCAGGCTTTGGGGCGGGGCAGTTCCTCGCTGCCGCGCTTGTCATCGCGTTTTTAGTGGTGATATTTGCCGGCTTTATGAAGCACACAGTAAGGATGGTCTTTGGCGCCCCGAAAGAGCCGGGCAAAAGGATGCCTGAAGACGCCGCCATGCACGGCACGGGCAAGCTCGCCGTCGTGCCGATGCTCGTCCTGGCCGCGCTCGTGGTGATGCTTGGATTCTACATACCCGAGCCTCTGCAGGCGCTTGCCAACGACGTCATGGCAGTCTTCCAGACGACAGGAGGTGCCGCAGGCTAGATGATGTCGGCAGGAGTAGAGCATTCCAGCGCTGCAAAATGCAAGACGGAAATCCTGCGCAGGATGGGCGGAAAGGCAAGGTCTGTTTACGTGCTCAACGGCAACGAGGTCCATGTCGTTCTCGCAGGCAAGCAGGACATCCCGGACGCGTGCTACTGCATAAACGACGACTTGAAAGCGAGGCTTGCGACGGTGGTGTGCAGCGACGAGCGGCAGGCCGGCCGGGGCTTTGTGCTCAGGTACGTCTTTGCAAAGGAAAACGGCGAGGACGTGTTTATCGTGGCGACCGCGGGGATAAAGGACGACGCGGAGCCCGGAACGCCCCCGTCCTTTCCAAGCATCTCTTCACGCATCCCGCCGGCGGCGCTGTATGAAAGGGAGATAAAAGACATGTTTGGACTTGTGCCTGAAGGAAACCCGGACACCCGGCCGCTTGTGCTGCACGAGCAGTGGCCAGCGGGCGTACATCCGCTCCGGAAGGACTTTGCCGCTGGAACAAAGGCCGGCAGGACAAATGGCTCGCAGTATCGGTTTGCAAAGGTGGAGGGCGAAGGGATATGCGAAATACCTGTTGGCCCTGTGCACGCCGGCATAATAGAGCCGGGGCATTTCCGGTTCAGCGTCCTTGGCGAGAATATCGTTAACCTCGAGACGCGCCTTTTCTACACGCACAAGGGCACGGAAAAGCTCGCCGAGGGCATGACTCTTGACCAGGTCCTGCTCCTGAGCGAGCGGATAGCCGGTGACGAGGCAGTTGCAAACTCGACGGCGTACTGCCAGGCGCTGGAGAAGATAGCAAGGGCCAAGGTGCCCAAAAAGGCGCTTGCGACAAGGACTGCCTGCGCGGAACTTGAGAGGATTTACAACCACCTTGGCACGCTTGCAGGCATGTCGACCGACGTCGGGTTTGCCTACGGCGCGGCGCGCCTTAACATACTCAAGGAGAGGATGATGCAGCTGAACGGGCAGGTGACCGGGAGCCGGCTGCTGTTCGGAGTCAACAGAGTGGGCGGGGTCGGCGTCGACCTGGAGGACAAGGCGCAGGTGATCGTAAAAACCACAAACCACGTGCTTGAAGATTTCCAGCGCGTGATATCGATGCTGCGTAACAAGTCGTCCGTGATGGACAGGCTGCGGAACACCGGGATAATATCAAGGCAGGTCGCGACAGACCTCGGGCTCGTCGGGGTAGCCGCAAGGTGCGCCGGCATCGACATTGACACCCGGCGCGACCACCCGTACGCGGCGTACGATTCTGTCCGGCTCGACGCGCACCACGACACGCCGCAGCGCATGATGGAGTACGAGGTGGAGATGCAAAAGAGGAAGGGCGACGCGCTGTCGCGCTTTGAGGTGAGGGTGGAAGAGGTGCTCAATTCTGCGAGCATGATAAACCAGGTCATGAATGAACTGCACGACGGCGAGCTTGTCGCTGCAGAAGTGCGGGAGCGGCTAGAGCCTTACAGCCACGCCTTGGGCTGCGCGGAATCGCACAGGGGCCAGACGGTGCACTGGGTGATGGTGGGAAGCGACCGCGACTCTCTTTTCCGCTACAAGGTAAGGACGGCGTCGTTTCTCAACTGGCCGGCGATAGAGCAGGCGGTGCTGAGCGACATCGTGCCGAACTTTCCGCTGGTGAACAAGAGCCTGGATCTTTCGTACTCGGGGAATGACCTATGATAGGCATAAAGCGCGCAAACGCCAGCAAAGATATCATGGGCAACGGCATCGAGACCGTCAAGGATCCGATATCGGACATGCATTGCTTGCCGGGCTATCGCGGCAGGGTCTCGCTCGTCCCAAACGTGCCACCTTACCCGGAAAGTTACATGGAAGCAGAAGAGATCTGCGCGTCCAAGGCGATCAAGATATGGGCGGACGGAAAAGGTCCGGCGAAAATAACGCTAGACATGGGCAAGTGCTTCCTGTGCGGCAGGTGCGAGGAGGCGGCGCCGGCCCTGTTCAAGGTTGACAGCGCGTTTGCCATCCCTGCAAAGAAAAAGGAAGAGCTCGTGGAATCGCTTGGCGAAACAGCGACTGCGAATGAATCATTTGAAAAAATAGGCAACGAACTGAAGCAGAAGATAGGCAAGGTGCTGGGCCGGTCGCTTGCGGTGCGGGAAGTTGACGCCGGCTCGTGCAACGGCTGCGAGATAGAGATAACCGCCCTCAACAACCCCATCTACGACGTCGAGAGGTTTGGCATCCACTTTGTCGCGTCGCCACGCCACGCCGACGTGCTCCTCGTCACCGGCCCCGCGTCAAGGAACATGGAAGTGGCGCTGAAAAGGACGTACGAGGCGACACCTGAGCCAAAAGTCGTGGTCGCAGTCGGCGCGTGCGGGTGCAGCGGCGGGATATTCGGAGACACATACGCGACAACGGGCGGGATTGACAAAATAGTGCCGGTCGACGTGTACATACCCGGCTGCCCCCCAAGGCCGGAGGCGGTACTGTACGGGCTATTGCTGGCAGTCGACAGGATTCCGCAAAAGCAGGCAACATGAAGTTTAACGGGCCCAGAGGGACTAGAGTCTCGAAAAATGAGGGTTCGGCCTACCGAATGAGTTCATAGACAAGAAGTTCTAACATCCAATCTGGATACGATCTGGAAAATTGCTTAAATACAAAAAACGAATTTTTTGTTCCATGAATTTCCGGAGGTTTGGATACAAATGGTAGCTGATAAGACCAAGCTGAACAAGTTCATCGAAAAGTCTGCGACTGAATGGGGCGCGGCTCTGGGCGTCTTGCTCACCTTTGCGGGTGATAGGCTCGGCTTATTCAAAGCCATGGCCGGTGCAGGACCGTTGACGCCAGAAGAGCTGGCAAGGAAGACCGGTACTCATCCAAGAATAATGAGAGAATGGCTTGCCGCTCAGGCTGCCGGCGGGATTGTTACATACAACGCTAATTCCGGGACGTACGTGCTACCGGAAGAACATGCCGTCGCCCTGATAGACGAGAATAGTCCGGCGTACATTGCAGGCGGCTATCAGCTAATAACAGGACTCTTCAAAGATGAAGAAAAGATTATCGAGGCATTCAAAACCGGTAAAGGACTTGGATGGGGAGACCATCACCATTACCTGTTTCAAAGCACAGAGAGGTTCTTCAAACCAAACTATATTGCAAATCTTACTTCAAGCTGGATCCCAGCGTTAGACGCTGTTGAAGCAAAGCTCAAGAATGGTGGTGCAAAGGTTGCCGACGTAGGATGCGGTCACGGTGCCTCAACCATACTGATGGCTAAAGCTTACCCTAGCTCACAAATCGTAGGCTTTGACTTCCATAGGCCATCGATTGAATGGGCCAGACAGGAAGCAGAAAAGGAGGGCTTGAAAAATATTACATTTGAAGTTGCAGGCTCTACAGACTATCCCGGTGACGATTATGACTTGGTGACGTTCTTTGATTGCTTCCACGATATGGGTAACCCTGCCGGAGCTGCCAAGCACGTGCTGCAAACCCTGAAGAAAAATGGTTCTTGGATGATAGTAGAGCCCTTTGCCAACGACAAGGTAGAGGATAACCTGAATCCGCTGGGAAGGCTGTCCTATTCTGTTTCGACAGTAGTCTGCGTTCCATCTTCGTTAAGCGAGAATGGGCCCGCATTAGGCGCTCAAGCAGGCGAGGCTAGGACCAGAGATATAGTAATGGAAGCAGGATTCTCAAAGTTCCGCAGAGCTACGCAGACACCATTCAATCTCGTATTCGAGGCAAAGCCGTGATTTACCACATCCACTTTTGTTTCTAGGTGATATGCTGCAATGAAAATAATCCATGCGACTCCTGGCATGGGGGCACCGATGGATGAGCAGGAACTGCGCAACTTCCTTTCCGCCAGCAAACAAAATTGCCGGCTAGGAACCGTAGATGATCTTGGAGACCCAAATGTGCATCCAGTCTGGTTTTTCTACGAACCTCGGAGCGATAAGATCTATGTTAATACCAACATCGATTCAAGGAAAATAGCTAATGTGAGAAGAAGAAACACAGTCTATTTCTGCATCGATGACGAAGTTATGCCTGTAAAAGGTGTAAAAGGAAAAGGGAAAGCAAAGATATCTGAAAATCCAAAGGATAACCTGTCAATAGTTGAAAAGATAATGACAAAATATCTTGGCAGTGTAGATCATCCGACTGCAAAATTCATCCTTGAAACTGTAAAAAGTGGCAAGTCTGTACTGTTGGAAATTACTCCAAGTTACTTTTCGACTTGGGACTTTGGAAAAAGTTGACTGCCATTCGCGCGTCCCCCCCCGTCAATCAACACGCTCGCTGCAACAACTGCGAACAAGAGCAAAAGTCAAAGCTAACCTAGTCTGCCTTTATCATCCTAGTCGCAGGCCAAACAACGGCCGGAAGCATCTTGAACACTGTTCAGAACAAAGTACGGGTCCAGAGGGGTATGCAGGCACAGAGGATTCAGAAACTGGGCAGAGGCCATTGGGGCGGTACCAAAGCCCCGACCTCCTTTTTTGACAATCACACGACTTGGGCGCTATCTAATTCTGACTTCTTTAATAAATCATGTCTGGGTCAAAATTTAGATCGCCGAACTCTGTCGCCTTTGGGTAAAAAAAGAATTGTCTATGACCTAATTTGAAATTATACAAAAGTAATGCTAATTACCGGTAAAAGACCATAATTTCTGATTACAATATACACTTTTCACAGGTAAGCAAGCCTTAAAGACAATGTTACTTTGATTGTCTACCGTCAGGCACTACATCAGCAACCATGCCTGAGCAAGTCGACGAAAGGCATATCCCCGAAAACCAGTGAAAGCCATGTCATGCCCTTCGCCTGTGCTTTTGCATAACCGGCACAGGTGGGGCTTTGAACAACAACAATAACAACAACAGTATTAGAAATTCATAATAACTCGACAATTGTAGAAGTACGCACATATTGCTCGGGTATGGCTGCAACGTCGCACGCGCCGGTCTAGAGGGTATGTGCAAATCGCCCCTACCAAGCTACAGTAGCCGCCGACTTGGGTAGGGGCTATTCTAAACCTGTTTTGACTTGATGCGAGCCAGCATATGATGTCAAACAACCTTGTGACGACCGAAAGTCAACCACAATTGCTTGTATGCTGGCCCGCGCAATATTAAACGAAAGCGACGGTAATAACGTACCGTTCACAATTATTCAAGTCTGCGGCGAAATAAACTGCCGTGCCTAAACGCAAAAGAATACATGTCGCTTATGCTGTCTGAGCCAGAGGGTCTGGCCGAATAGCCGACTTTGTGGCCAAGCTCTCGCCTAATTTAGTAAAGACCTCTTCGTTCTGCCCAATTCTGTCGAATTCTTCTCGTGGCAGCCCGCAATTACGACATGAACTTGGTGGATATTCGTTCGGCTTGCCACAGCCAGGGCAATCGATCTCTCTGGGTGTTATCATGTCGCACCAGTACGCAGTCATATTGTACAAGAGTACCGTTTTGACGCATAGTATGTCTTTAGAGAAAGAAAGTCATTTTTACTATTAACGCATAACTAAATCTGTCAGGCGCATACACCGTCTAATCGCATCGCCTGATAGCCTAAACGTATGACGTAACTGCCCCTGCCAGATTTGTGCCTTCTGACAGGGTGGGGGCTATCCTAAACCTGTTTTGGTATAAGAGGTGCGCGAGCCAGCATCTTCTTCTTCATGCCCGAACAAGTTGTTCGTGATGCCCCAAACTTAGCCACATGACACCTCATAATGCTGACTCGCGCAGAGTTCAATCATTCGTCAGAAGAAGTAATAGCATACGGCTCGCTTTGGCTTTAGATGATGGTGGCAGACTGGGCGAAATTGACGTTTCAAGTCGTCAAGTGCAGGATTTGTTATGTTTGATCGATCGAGCGTGCCTATGGCTGTGCTGGCGGCGCCGAGACCGCATGGCAATCCGGTATTCTGATAAACTACAGAACTGACGACTGTGCCTAAAAGCGCGACCCTTGATTATTAGTATATGACTCTAATAGAATTGTATGATTGCTCTTTTCCCGAGGGCTTTTATACAAAAGAGAGGCACATTACGGTGAAGCGCGCCAATAACCGAAAACGAGATCGGCGAGCAAATCGCCATTGAGCAAAACCGGATGCGAAACGCTCAGGACCGCATGCTGTTTACTGCACAAAACGAATGCGAAAGCGAGTCTTCGGGTTCTTCGCCCGGTGAATTATTGTCGCATGAGAGAAAGCGGGCCCAGAGGGACTCGAACCCTCGACCAACTGCTCCGCAGGCAGCCATTCTGTCCAAGCTGAACTATGGGCCCAGTGGAAGAAAAGTCTTGGCTACCTTAATTAAAACGTAGGCATTAGCCTGCTTCCTTTATGGCGGCGTCGGCTTCTGCGCTGTATTTCAGCGACAGCGAGAACAGGTCAAGCGCCTTGTCGTACTCGGCCTTGTTGCCAGTCAGCAGGTACTCCCTGAAATGCTCGTTGCTGTCCTTCTCCGTCTGTATCGCCTTTACCAGCAGGCCGCGGGCCTCCGTGTAGCGCTCGGGCGTCTCTAGCGCGTTTGCCCTGTCTATGAGCGACTGGTACCTTGGCATGTACTTGTCGACGATTCCTGCCATAGTGGAGTTGTCGTACTGGCCTGCCTTCCATTTGCCCTCCTCTGCCTGGTACTCTTGCGTCAGGGAGATGGAGTCAAACACGATGGCGTCCCACTTTTGCTTGAACTCGCTGTTCTGGGCGCTTGACACCTGCAGCATGACCATGACGCCGACAAGGACCGCGATTGCCGCAAAGCCGGCAATTACAATGGCCCTTGACGCCTGCCTTTTCTTGACCATCCCTTCTTCTGCAAGAACAGGCACTGCAAAGTGGAAAATAAACTAAGCGACGCCGGTTATCAGATCTTTTTTCATCTACGTGACAGTCAACTGTAAAAAATGATCCTGCCCAGGTTGCAGTCCGGAGGCTTTGCCTATGCGATCTCCTTCGGTAATCTTTAAGGTTACAAAACTGGAATAGTATTCTCACTACCTTGTCTGTTACTGTCAATTTCGATTACGATCGGCAAATCCGGAAAGCGAACCCTCTTAAATTGTACAGAGTCTCGGACGGGGACACGCCCGTCGTCGAGCAGCCCGTCAGGATGGTCTCCTGCGATACGCCGGAAAAAGCGGGATATGCGGGCAAGCCCGAAACAAGCCAGCCAAAGCTGGAAAAATGCAGGCAGCGGCTAGTGGGAGAATATTACAACGGGCATCTTGCCGCAGGATTGCGCGACTATCTTGCGTCAAGGATAACGCCTGATGCCGCGCAAAGGCACATAGGCGCAGGATACGATGCATCAAGAGAGTTTGAGCGCATGCTGGAAGAGCGCCTTGCCCTGCCTGACGGGAAAAGGCGCAAGACCGCAGTCATCCCCACCGGGGAAATAATAGACAGGTACGGCAGGATGCTTGCGTACATTTCTCCGTGGTTTGCCGGCGAAAAAGAAGGGGACCCCCTGCCGCCAAAAGACGATCCCCGGAGAAAGACGTTCAACCTGGAGATGGTTGAAACTGGGTGGGCCGCGTCTTTTCCGATATATCCTTCGTTGCCGGGCAACGACGACATGAACAGGCTCATAGCCGGCGCCGAGGACGCGTGGAACGGCAAAAAAGGCATGTGGGCGCAATATGGCAAGGACCTGCTTCTGGCATACGAATACAGGATGTGCATAAAACTGGCAAATGCGGCAAGTCCGGAGGAAGGCGTCAAAGAAGCGTTCCAGAGGCATTGCGTTGACCTTGCCGCCCTGAAGATTGTCGGCAAGTACGATTTCTACAAAGTCCCGCCCCCTTACAGGTTGTGGGTATGGGAAGGCGACCTGGAAAAAGCCAGGGCAGACCTCGGGCTGACCGCATGATGATGACGCAAAATCAAATTTTTCTTCACCCATAACGTATTATAGGCACTTTTCGCTCTCAACCCGCGAGGAGAGGAGAACATATGTCGGAAGCGGGAGCGCCAACACCAGCACCAGCGCCGTCCGAGGTCCCGGATACTAAAAAGACGATAGCGCAGCCTCCTCTCAACATCCTGTTCAACCCTTCTGCCGTGATACGCAAGGATGTCTGGAACGTCGACATTGTCCGCCTTTTGGAACTGTTCTTGCAGCTGATAAACGCGACTGGCAACAAGGATTTGAGGATATGCGGCATTGCGGCTGTCTCGTCCTCGATGATATACCGGCTCAAGGTGGAAAGCATCTTTTTGCTCGAGAAGATAGCGATGCAGAAAAAGGGCGTCGATGACCCGCAACAGCAGCTCCCTATACCGCAGTTGAACACGCTTGACCTTCCCTTCAGGGTCGAGTCCACGTACCCCGTATCTGTCGAGGACCTGCTCAAGGTGCTTGAGAACATGATAATGGAGCTTGCAAGCCCAAGGCCGCGCAAAAAACAGGTGGAGCTGGAGCCGGTACAGACGTTCAACTTTGACCAGTACCTTGTGAAATTCGAGCAGATAATCCAGGGCTACGAGGACATGATATTTGACATCGTAAGCGCCGACGGCCCGACCATGTTCAAGGCGCTTGTGGCCAAGATGGAACCGGTCGAGATGGCGCGCTGCTTTATCGCCCTGCTGTACCTCGCAATGAAGGGCAAGGTGGACCTCGAGCAGCAGGACGACTCTGACGACATCCGGATAACCCTGAAACTTCCAGAACCGTCGCAGCAGCAACAGCAATAGCAACAGTAAAGTAATTCCACGGCTTTTCCAAAGAGCAAGATGCGCGAGTCGCTTCCAGAAGACGAGGTTGCCGCAAGGATAGAGGCGGCTCTTTATTCGGCAGGCAGGCCCCTCACGGTCGACGAGCTGGTACGCGCGTCCGGGACAAACTCGAAGGAAAAGACCCTGCGCGTCGTAAACGACCTTGTCAAAAAGACCAAGACGGTGTTCAAGGCGATCGAGGTGGTCCAGCTTGAGGACGGCTCGTACGTCTTTCAGCTAAAGCCTGCCTATACCCCCCTGATACGCCGGTTTGCCCGGCACCCGCTCGTGCCTGCCGCCGCGCTAAAGACCCTCACCTACATCGCCTACGAGCAGCCGGTCACCTCAAAGCGCCTGGTGCAGATACGGGGGAGCCAGGTGTACCAGCACGTCAAGGAATTGGAGCAGATGCAGTTTGTCGAGCACGAGAGCCTGGGCCGGCTCAAGGTGTACCGGACGACTAAAAAGTTCCAGGAATATTTCGGCATAACCGACCTCGACTCGATGAAGAGCAAGCTGGTGGCCGAGACGAACAAGGAAAACCCCAAGCAGCCAACAAGCCCAGAAAAGTCTTAATTAGAGTATTTGATACACTAGAAAACGCAATATGCGCAAGTCGATAGAGAATCTTGCGGGCCGCAAGCTGACTGGCGGACGCAAGCTCGCCAACAGGATCAGGAGAAAGTCCGAGATTGACAGGTATCCAAATGAAGCTACCGTCGGCACGACCGACATTGTCACGAGAAGGGTAAGGGGCGCAAACGTCAAGGCAGCCTTCAAGACCGTCGAGTTTGCAAACGTCATGGACCCTGAAGCCAAAAAGGCGACCAAGTCCAAGATCCTCAATGTGACCAAGAACCCTGCAAACCGCGACTATGAGAGAAGGGGCGTGGTGAGCAAGGGCGCGATCATCGAGACAGAGGCAGGCTCTGCGCTGGTCACCTCGAGGCCGGGCCAGAACGGCGTGGTAAATGCTGTCCTGATAAAGGCCAAGCAGTAGAGACTTTCCTCTCTCACTTTCATTTATTAATAAGATCTTTTCCCAATATCTAGAGCCTTGAAGGACTACGACCACGTCATACTCTGGCTGGACTATTTCAACAAGAACTTGAAACGCCGCCAGGGAAGGAAGGTCAAGCGCGACCAGGCCGTCTTTGACCCTACCGTACAGGAACTTTTGGAAGCGGCCAAGACCGCCGGCTACCAGGTTGAAGATGACGCGGTAAACGATACCGCCAGGTTTCCGCGCCGGTCTTTTGTCAAGTCCGGCTATGTCATGCTTGCCAAGAAGGAAGGCGTGAAAAAATCAAAGGTCATTGCAAGCGTCGCGGAAAAGCTTTTGCAAAAGCGCGCGAGGCAAAAATCCGGAAAAAAGTAGCAGGCTGAGATTTAACAGCGGCCGCAATAATATTGTTCATCAACAAACATAACAAATTTGACCGAAGCTTATGATAGCAAGCAAGAGCTGATTGTGGAAGTGGGGGAGATCGGGGAAGTTATGCATCTAGCAAAGAGCGGCAGGTTAATCGTAAAACTAAACACGACAGGGGCGGCAAGCATCAGACCGGGTGAGATGCTTATCGACTCTGCCGGCAGGCGGGTAGGGAAGATAGCCGAGCTGATAGGGCCCGTGAGTGCGCCGTACGCCTCGGTCATTCCAATGACCGACAAGACGGCAAGGCTGACCGGGGCAAAGGTGTTTGCCGGCGGGCGGCAGCAACCTGCAAGGCCGTCGCATGCGCGCAGAGAGCAACGGCGACAACAGCAGCATGGAAAGGAAAGGAGGCGCCAGAATTGACCACTAGCGAATACTGCACCCAGTGCCCGGAATGCAGCGCAAACCTCATCCAGGACTATTCAAAGGGCGAGTTCATCTGCGAGCGCTGCGGGTACGTCGCGATGGACGGCGTCTACGACTTTGGCCGCGAGTCAAACGCGACCGACTTTGAGGAAAAATCCAAAAACACGAGGGCGTCTGGCTCGACTAGCCTTGCGCTTCACGATTACGGCCTGAGGACAGAGATTGCCTCTGGCTCGAAGGACTATGCGGGCAAATCAATAGACTACCAGATGGCCGAGCAGATGAACAACATCCGCAAGTGGCACATACGCAGCAGGATAGTGTCGCCCCAGGAGCGCCGCCTTTCAAACGTCCTGACAAAGATAAACGAGACGTGCGCGGCAATGTCCCTGCCAAAACTGCTTGTTGAAACCGCGGCTATGCTGTACCGCAACTATGAGAACATGCAGGAGGCAAAAGGAAAATCAATTGCGTGCATGGCGGCTGCGACAATCTACCTTGCGTGCAAGAAATGCCGCGTGGTGCGCTCGCTCGATGAGATAGTGGCGGCGACAGGCGTCACCGAGCAGGACAGGTCAAGCGTGAAACTTGCATCGAAATACTACCGCATGATGGTGATGGAGATGAGCGCGTTCTCGGAAGAGGCGTCAGCAGCGCAGGAAACAACAACAGCAACACCGCAACAGCAACAACAGGCGCCGGTCGCGATGGCCATCGACCACTATATCTCAAAGCTTTCAAACATGGCCAAGATAGACACCAAGGTAGAGCGCCTCGCAATAGACATTGCGCACAAGACCAACGACCGCATGCTTGCAGACGGCAAGGCTCCAAACGGGCTTGCGGCGGCGTACATCTATGTCTCGTCGATACTGCTTGGCATAAACATACTCCAGCGCGACGTGTCGAGCCTTTCGGGCGTGACGGAAGTGACTATACGCAACCGCTGCAAGGACATGCTGACCGGGTTCAAGCTGACAGTCACGGTCAAGCCGCAGGCAAGGCCAAACCACCTTGCCTGAGTGAGTCTTCCGGAACTCTTTACGGCATCCTTTATTAGAAAGGAGTTCCATAAAAAGGCAAATGTTATGTCGAGCCTGCGGTAGCGAGATGAATGCTGCAGAGTTCTGCCCCGAATGCAACGAGGCGGTCCTCTGGAGGTGCTCGTCCTGCGACCGAGAAAACGACAAGTCGATACACACCTACCATCACGTGGAAAGCGAAGGCGCTCCTCCTTCAAGGGCCGCATCAGTCGTGGGTACGATACTCACGATGGTGTCAGGCATGGGCGTTGCCATTACTCTGTAGGGTAGTCCGGCTCGCTGTTTCTCTTGTGGCGCATGTACAGTGCGACTCCGATGAGGGCTGCAAGTATGCCGATGAGCACGAAAAACGTGGCCTCGTCCTTGACGCTTCCTTCTGGTAGTATCGCAAATGCTGCCGCAAAAACAAGCCCGCCCAGCATAATAATCAATAACGACTAGGCCGCTCTGGCCTTTTATTCATTTGCGTATATGCGTCTATCTGTCAGACGCCAGCTTTAGCGCCGTCGATATGACGTCTGCTCCCATGAGGAGGCCAAGGCTTCCCTTTCTGCCGTAGCCTTCTGTAAAGCGTGCGCTTGCATCCTGCTTGATGCCGTTTCCAGACACGAGCAGCGGGACCGGGTCGTCGCTGTGCGCCTTTTTGATGCACGGGGTAGAGTGGTCGCCGGACACCACGATCACCGGGTTTTTCACGCCTGCCAGCTCTTTGGCAAGGACCCCGAAAAAGCGCCTGTCGATTTCTTCGAGGTTGCGCTTTTTGCCCTTGGCGTCGCCGTCGTGGCCAAACTCGTCGGGGCCCTTCAGGTGGACGTACACCGCGTCGCCGCCGCCGCTGTTGTTTTTCAGGCTCTTTGCGGCTACTCTTGCCTTGAGCTCATAGTCGTCAAGCGAGCCGGCCTCGTACATCTTCATGCCGAGGACCTTGGAGATGCCGACTTCGACAGGCATCTCTACGATGCAGCCGATTGAGATGCCGTATTTCTTGTTGATGGGCTGGACCTCCGGGAACCTGTTGCCCGAGTCCCGGGCAAGTATGCAGTTCATCGGGTTTCTGCCTGCCGCCTTTCTGGCAACGTTGACGGGGTGGTCGCGCAGTATCTTGATGGTCTGCTCTGTAAACTCGTTTACAAGCATCGCCGCCATCTTGGCCTCCTTGCTGTCGTCCTGCGGCTTGGCCTCCAAGACATAGATGTCGTCGTCGGACGTTGCCTTGGCGACTCCCATCCCCTCGACCTTGTCATAGGCCGGGTCGGTGTTGGTTATCTTGTCTGACAGCTTCATCTTGCTGTGGCGTATCCTGATCACCACGCGGTGCGCGACGGTCGGGACAAGCGCAATCGATGCGTCCTTGTCGCTGAACTTGATGCCGTCTGCGAGAGACTTGCAGACGGCTGCCGCCTCCTCTTTGGAGATGACCCTGCCGGCGCGCCTGTCGGTTATCTTGTTGTTGTTATCGTTGACGGTTGCAAAGTTGCCGCGCAGCGCAAGGTCGCCGTCGCGAAAGTCGATGTTGCAGCCTATCGACTCTATCACGCCGCGGCCGACGTAGCCCCCCTGGCGGAAACTGTAGCCAAGCATGTTAAAGACGGCGATGTCTGACTGCGGCGCGATGCCCTTTCCGACGGTTATCACGCGGCCCATCGCGCCGTTCCTTGCAAGGGCGTCAAGGTTTGGAGTGTAGGCGGCTTCAAGCGGTGTAAGGTCGTTTAGCGCCGGGTGCGGCAGGTCGCCGACGCCGTCCAGAAGCACATAGACAATTTTAACGCCGTCTTTTCTCATGCTGGCAAGAGCATGTCGCGTCAATTTATTTTTTCTTCTTCTCTCGCTTTGCAGGCTTTTTGTAGTAGGAAAAATACCTGCGAAGGCCCTTTGTGTACGGCTCGATTGTTGCAAATACCTCGTCCTGCTCTTCCTGCGTCAGCTGGCGCTTGTGCCTTTCAAGCATGATGCCTTCTGCAAGGCCGGTGTAATAGCCTGCCCTCTGGCCGTAGAGAAAGTCGTACGCGCTGGTGCACTTCCACACCTTTTTCAGCTTTGGCACCCTGCTCTTTGGGACCTTGGGCGCCTGCAGGTCGCTTTCAATGACCGCCTCTATCATGCTCTTGATGTCGCCGTCAAGTGGCATGCCTCTTGCTTGTGATGGCTGCGGAAAAAAAGCGTTACTGCTGCTTCTTTTATTAGCAAGCTGCACATACATTCCTTGTTGGAACTGCTGTGCAGGTTCTGCGGCAAGACAGTCGTGGACGACGCGGGCACCAGGACCGAAGATTTCGGGATAGTGCAGCGCGGGACATACGTTTGCGCACGCTGCACAAAGGCACTTGAATTTGCGCTGGGCGACTAGCGGTGCAGAACCTTTAATTAAAAGTGTGGGGAGCATTTTCCGGGCATGAGGGAGCTGCGCAAAGATTACGTTCTGGACAGGTTTGTCCTTGTTCCGGACTCTTCTTCTTCTTCTGCTGCTGCGGCGACAGCAGAACAGAATGAAAGGTACGACCGGTGCCCCTATTGCCCCGGCAACGAGTCAATGACCTCGCCGGCGCTCCTTGCGCTTGTCGTAAAGGACGGCATGCTCCAGCGCCTTTCTGACAGCGAGGACAGCATAATCGACGACTGGTCGGTCAGGGTGTTTGAAAGCAAGAACCCTGTAGTCACCACAACCGCCGCTGCAAGCTATAGCGACAAGCCGCTCTACAGCGAGCCGGCCTACGGCTACCACCAGGTGGTCGTTGCGACGCCGGACCACAAGCAGAGCCTGCCGCAGATGTCAGTCGAGCAGTGGGGCAACGTGCTTGTCGTCATCCAGGACCGCGTCAGGTGGCTGTACACGCAAAAAAGCGTGACATACGTCTCGATATATGTCAACAGCGGGGCCGGCGCAGGCGCACAGGTGCCGCACCCGCACCTTAACATCGTCACCTTCTCATCAATCCCGCCTGCGATAGAGCTTGAAGCAGAAGGCTCGCACAGGTTCATGAACGAAAACGGCAGCTGCCCCGCGTGCAACATGATATCAGTCGAGTCCAGCGGGCCGCGCCAGATACTTGCCACGGACAGCTTCCTTGCCTTCTGCCCGTGGGCGCCGACGTACCCGTACGAGTTCTGGATATACCCAAAGAGGCACATCACGTCCTTTTCAAAGATAACGCAAAAGGAGATAAACGACCTTGCGCTTATGATGCGCGCGACCCTGGGCGGCATGTCAAAGGCGTTGAAGGACGCGCCGTTCAACATGGTCTTCCACCTGTCGCCGGAGAAAAAGAACAGCCGGCAGATCCACTGGCACATTGAAGTCTATCCACAATTAACGACGTGGTCGGGCCTTGAGCGGGGCTTTGGCGTCTATGTCAACAATGTCAAGCCGGAAAAAGCAGCAGAAATCCTTGGCTCTGCGTGCCGGAAGGAGCTTGCCGGCCTGGTCGGCATCACATAGCTGCTAAAAACCAATCATTTAATTACCAACCTCTGAAAATAAACCGCCGTATATGAAGCTGGAGACCTGGATCGCGCTGGCGTCCGTCGGGCTGTCGGCTATGTTTGTGGCGCTTCTACTTTCGTTCTACAACTTTCTCATAAGCCAGGGGGAGAACCCAAGCCGCATAATCGACCCTGCGGGGCTGCTCATACAGCAGGTCTCTATATCGGCCGCGCCGGGAGTCATACTCGCCGGCGTCGTGTTTGCCATGTCCCGGACGACCGGCAACAAGCCTGCGGGCCTGCTGCTTGTGGCTGCCGGCGCGATAATGCTGGCTGGCATGATAGCCGCGCTGGGCATGCTTCCGCAGATCTCCTCAAGGTACATGCTGGGCGGAATCAGCATAGTGCCGTACATATTCATAGCCGCTGGAGCAGGCGTGGCCGGAATCGGCGGCTACCTGGCGGCCGTGTCAAAGAGGAGCCGGTCTGCCGGCAACCTGGATGATCTCCGTTGAAAGACAAAGGCGTCGAGCTTGACGTGTCGCGGGACCTGCTCCCGATAAAGGTTTCCGGGGGCCTGTCCTCGGTGTTTGAGCATGCGAAAAAGCAGAAAAGCCCGATACTTGCCGTCGTGACGGGAACAAAGCCGGACTTTTACAAGCAGGCCCCATTGATGGTGGAGGCCGCAAGGGAAAACGTGCCTTCCTTTGTGATAAACACGGGACAGCACTTTGACGACGTGCTCGGCTTTGGGATGCACGAGTTCAGCCTGAACGACTTTGTAGGCTGCAACTTGCAGATCCGGGGCGACCTGATGGAAAAGGCAAGCGAACTGATACTGAAATTCGGCTACTTTGGCCGGTACTGCCGCAAGAACTTTCACCATAACGAGTCGATGCTTCCCATAGTGCACGGCGACACGCTCGTGGCAGGCATCGCCCCGCTTGCGTGGGTGTTTGGGATGGGCCAGAAGGTGGGCCAGAACGAGGCAGGCCTGCGCTCCATGGGGCCGGAGATGATGAAGCACCTGTCGCCGGCAAAAGAGCCGACGAAAAAGACAATACGCGACCTTGTGCACAGCCAGTTTGAGGGCAGAAGGTGGTTCCTTGCAAGGGAAGAGCCGTTTCCAGAGCAGATAGACACCTGGATATGCTCTGCCGGCACGCAGTTCTTTTTTGCGCCGACGCAGCTCAACAAGGACCACCTGGTCAGGGAGGGGTACCCTGAAGAGTTTGTGCACGTGGTGGGAAACTCTGTCGTCGACGCGATACACCAAAAGCGCAAGGAGCGCCCAAGCCAGAGCATCTTTGACGCGTACCCGCAGCTTGAAAAGGGCGAGTGGATAAGGATGGATATACACAGGCGGGAGAACCTGACAGAGCGCCGTTTCACGTCCATAATCGGCGGTCTTGTAGACATCATTGAGCGCACGGACAGCAAGGTCGTCCTTGTGATGCTCAACGCGACGGTTTCTGCGCTAAAGCAGTACGGCCTTGAAAAGAAACTGCAGGACCTTGCAGAGGATCACAAAGATAAATTCCTGATGACGCCTCTGTGGAAAGAGTACGCGCACGTGATAGAATTTCTTGACAGCGGCCGCTGCTGGGCCGAGATGACGGACTCGGGCTCGATGCAGGAAGAGCTGCTCTATTTCCCAAAGGTGACGTCGCTCACTGTCCGGCTGAACACTGACAGGCCAGAGACGGTGTTTGACGCCAAGAGCAACATCCTTGTCCCGCCGCTCAACCGCGCATGGATATCTATGATGGCAAGAGAGGCGCACGAAAGGGGAGAGGGCCTTGGCATGCAGCTGCGAAATAAAAAGCAGATCTACGGCCGGCCGGGGCAGGTGTCAAAGAAGATAATCCGGATAATCAAAAAAGAGTTTGAAAACGGCGACGCCAACTTTTACCCGTGGCTCCACCAGCGCCTGGGGCTGTGGAAGGAAAAGCAGAGCATCAGCTACATGTAGCAGTAGCAGAGTATATGTTGTCCGTGCACCGGCCAATAATCATCTTGTCAGCAGGTTATTGCCCCGTTAAACAACAGATTTTTCAAAGTCTATTTCGTTTGGATAATTTCTTAAATAAACGCGGCGCAAAACCGGCTTTTGATGAATAACTTTTCCAGAAAAAAGCTTCCGACAATAGCTATCGTGTTAGCTGTTGTCTTGTCGGCGGCGGTAGCCAGCACGTCATTTTTTGTTGCAGGCACCCCGCTGTTGCTCAAAAACGATTTCCAGAAAGCATACAGCCAAGATTACGCAGCGCTGCCGTCTGGCGGAAAACCTGCGACCATCAAGGTGACGGGGGAGGCATCAACAACAATCACGCCGGACCAGGCCACCATAATAATAAACGCGCAGACAGAACCCGGCGAACTATCTTCCGTCTTGAGCAAGCACCAAGCAAGGACGCAGCAAATAGCGCAGGCCGTGAGGGAAGCTGCAGGCGACAGGACGACAATAGCCTTCGGCCAGCAATCCCTGAACCCTTACTACTCAAACACGGGCGTGCCGGCCTCCAACAACGTGACGTTTAACGTATACGCTTCAGTCGCCGTCCAGACAAACATCGACCGCCTGCCCGGGCTGGTCAGCAAGCTCGCAGATGCCGGCTTTGGGTTTGAAAGCGTGTACATAGACCCAAGCTACTCGGCCGCAATACTCAGAAAAGCCGAGAGCGCAGCGGCGGGCAGCACTTCAGTCGAGGTCGGTGACGGCGCAGAAAACCAGACCCGGACTTTGGAGCGCAACCCGATAACCGTCGGCGTCTCGCTGAACACAAAGCCGGATGTGCTGACAAAGTCGATAGCAGAGTATGAGCAAAAGTACAGGAGCCTCCTGGCCGTGCTGAGGGAAACCGGAATCTCGGAAGACCAGGTACGGCAGAACAACCTCAACATCTACCCGTTCTTCTACGGCTCAAACCAGAATGCCGGCTACAGCATGTACACGCAGATAATCGTCAGGACGGACGCCGCCGACATAGAGAAGGTAACCGCCGCAGTCAAGAAGATGGGCGGCGCAAACGTCGAAAACGTCTACCTGTCAGCATCCGATGCCGCCATAGACCAGGCCAGGAAGGAACTTGGCAAGCAGGCGTTTGACAGTGCAAAGAGCAGGGCAGAAGAGATGGCGCAGTCGCTGGGGCTTCAGGTAAACGGAATCGTGAGCATAGAGGCAGCCACGGACTCGCCAAATCCGTACGGCGGCTTGATCCCATACAGGGGCGTGCACATAATCCAGCCCTATTACCCGAACATAAGCGGAGAGATATCGAAATCAGTCACAGTCGAGTTTGAACTGGGCAAAGGTGGCGACACGTAGCAGCATTTGCCCTGCTCTAACAGACGGGCAGGGCATCATCAATTTTTGTTTCTATTTCTGTTATTTTTCTGGCGGCTTGGACAGGGCTTGCGGTGTTCAAAACTCCGGGCGCAAACTAACTAACTAATTAATTATCTTTCGGTTCCGTTGCATAGCAATTTGCAGTTAGACCGGGAGTAATAGTATATGCAACAAACAGTACACAGGCTCAAACCCTACAGCATCCTCCTTCGCTGACTAAATTCAATTCAGGAATGGAATCGTGGAAAGCTCTTTCAGCCAAGCTATTCGTGAGCATTACATCTGGAAACACTGAAAAGACACTGAGATATATCATAATGCTAATAACATACCTTCTCCTTTCAGCACTGCTATAATGCCCTCAGCCGCGGAAATTCTTAGAGATTACCTCCAGAATAAATACAAGAATATCAAAATAATCGGTCCAGAAAGAAAATCATGGCTTAGGATAATACCCGATCCGCATCTACAATCCGAGTCAGTAGTATATGTCAATGATTCCATCATTCATCCAAACAATAGAGGATGGTATGACTTATCGCGGGATGATTACAATAAGCTAGTTTCAAGCCCTAGACACTATTACGCTATAATGCTAGAAAAGAATCCTGAGCACACATTCGTCATACCCGGCAGCGCATTGGAGGCATTTTTCAGTCAGGTGGAGCCTAATTTCAAGCAAGGTAAATTGCAATGGGATTTTAGTATCATTGAACGCAATGGTTCACATAATACTCTAGTAGTAAATCGTGCTCCCGGGAAGGAACATTCCTTGGTAAATTTTCTAAACAAATGGGACCAAATTAGTGACTTAAAAGAAAAGACGAACGAAACAAATCAGGGATTAGTTGATACTGAAGAATCTACTTGGATCAGTGATCTTATCGACACCTACATGAAACTAGGAGGAGCAGCTAAGTATTATCACCTAAGCGATATCTACAAGGTATTTGCAGAGATAAGAAGAAGCAAGAACGAAATCCTACCTAAGGATTATGAAAACATAATCAGATACTATTTGCAAGCTAATTCTCGTGGCTCTGGAAGAGATCTATTTCAGCCAAAAGAAATAGGTTCGGGTTATTGGATGTTAAAGGAAACGCCATCATTGGATTCTGATTCGTTGGTTACAAAAGAGATCCTACCATGCCTTCAGAGTATTCGTAATGATGATGAAAAGATCGAGAAAGCACGTGAGGCACTTAACAAATTCCTAAGTCGCTATCCCTATCATCAACACCCTGATCTCATTGATGAGCTACAAGTAAGTGATATTTATGAACGTGGTAGCAAAGACACTTTTTACTATTATTGGAGTGAAATAGCTGAAAATGTGGGAAAGACCGGAGCCGAGGCTAGCGTATGGGGAATCACTGAAGAAAATCTGAAATTATTCAAGGATCTGCTCAAAATAGCTGTAGATAGAAACAAATCGCTTTTAGAAAAAGTCAATGCGCCTTGGGAGAAAATTAGTGGTTTCGGTGGCGAAAAAGCAATTCCAAAGAAAATCATTTACCTTTACAATTCAGACAGATCTCTGGCCGTATTCAGTATGCAGGACATGGAGCTATTCTCGACTAAGCTTGGCAAGAAATACATTGAAAAAGCTAAAGACAAATATGGAAAGGATTATGGTGTCTTGTCAAACGGAGAAAAGTACGAATTACATACTGAGTTACTACTTGAGGCCAAGGATGAAATTAATAGTCAATTTAATCAGCGATGGGACAACACAACCTTTTGGAGGTTCTTATACCACTGTCTAAAATCAGAATCCTCCTCAGAGGAAAAAGATACTCCACATCTTGAAACTTTTGATGATAGCCCTCTATCCATTCCAACGTATGAGGAGATAGAAAACGGTTACGAAAAAATTCGCAGCTCGCTCCTGGTCCCCAAAGAAAAGGTCATTGAAATAGTGACAGCCCTTGCAAGTGGCAGACACGTGCTGCTTGCAGGCCCAATTGGAACAGGAAAGACTCGATTAGCCCAATTGATTCCTGAATTATTTTGGGAAAAGATTGGCGGATACTATGCAGAATACTATACTGCCACTGCAGATTGGAATACACAGGACGTAATAGGTGGAATATATCCAAAGATGGAAAACGGGAGGGTAGCATATGACATTCAGTATGGATGTGTAGCGGAGACTGTTGCAAGAAATTGGGAACGCGGAACAGATGGTGGTCTACGTATACCTAGCGTACATCTGGCAAGAAGGCCGCAGTATAGAGGAACATGGCTTGTAATCGATGAGTTCAACAGGGCAGATATCGATAAAGCATTCGGCCAGCTATTCACGGCGCTTAGGACAAGATTGCTCAAGATACCAACAAACGAGACAGATACATCCTATAAAGAACTACGAATTCCACAAGACTACAGAATAATTGGAACGCTAAATACTGCAGACAAGCATTTCCTATTCCAATTATCAGATGCACTAAAAAGCAGATTTGCTTACATCGAGATAGATATACCAAGGAAAGAAGACTATGAAAAAGAGGTCTACTATGCCATGAAAAATGCAATTTCCGAGTTGCGGTTAAAAGATTATGAAGACTTTATTCTGCTCGATGATATCGGCAAGAAGGTACTCCCCGGAAGATCAAATGCAGAATTCTACAATCGTATACTCCAAGCATACTATTTTCTGGATTTGGTTCGTGTTTTTAAGAAACTTGGAACAGCCGTTTTGCAGCTAATCTATCAGAACATGCTGGTAGCACTTAGGATTACAAAGGATGCAAAATTATCATTAGACAATGCATTGACTTCAACACTAATACCCCAGCTTGAAAACCTTTCTTCAGCATCGCTAGGCACGATTGAGGCTCTGTACAATGAAAATATCGTGCAATACTTCAAGGATGCTTACAAGAGTCCAAATCGTCAAAGCTATGGAGAACCATTTGAAAAAGTATTGGAGTATTTACAGATAAGCAATTACAAAACGCGGGCAGAAGAATTTTCGGCCGGAGTCATGAAAATTGAAAATGACAACATTTGGAGTCAGATCCAAACTGCCTTTGAAGATAAAAAGAAAAACTTCGAATTAGGGTTAGTCCAATTTAAACAAGGAATTACTGACCTAAGAAGATCCGCTGTGGTCTAAATGGAAGAAAATGAGCTTATAGAGAAAATAAAATGGCTCAATGATCCAAATGGAGGAAATATCTCAATGTCACTTCTGGCTGGCGTCGATGATGTTTTTATCAATCTCCCTCAAAACAAGGAGCTAAAGGATGCCTTCAAGCTTAGCAAGTATCGTGAGAATGGATGGAAATGGCACCAGTTGGTTCGGGTTGTTCTTGAACCACCTGAAACTAAGCAGTACATGTATGACAGATTACTCTCCCTTATTCTGAAACACAGGAGGTCTTATGAAGCCTATTTTGAAATTAAAAACGATGTTGGAGTTTTTAGAATCCCAAATCCCCTCGCAGATCTAAACAAGTTAGAAATCCTCTACATGCAATACTTTGCAATCTATAAGAAGATTGTTGACGAAATACACTTTGATTATCCGCGGATAGAATACTATGGGCCGGGCATTAGAGGTAAAATAGATTGGACAAAAACACTAACCAAGTCACCGATGGAATTTCCATTGGCATTTTCTGCATCAGTCCGGAAAAGGGAGTTTGATACACCCGAAAATATTCTTCTGGTGCTGTGTGCAGAATGGATGCGTAGGGAATCAATCAGGTTGCTTCATACGCAGTTTCTTGAACCGTTGACCGACTACAAAATACAATTATTGAAAGGAGTGGTTCAAAAAACCAGAGACATCCTTCAGCGTTTCCCACTCCCCTCTGTGCTAAATGCATCAAGGAAGTATTGGGATTTATCGCATAATGATACCAGAATAAAAAACTTGGAAGACGAGACAAGACGGCGGATAAATCAAAACCTCGTACGTAACCCGACTTATTCATTGTTGTTGAATTGGATAGAAGAATTTAGACAGCTGAACATGTCAAGCATATCTGAGAAGACCCCTTCAAGGCACATCATCGAACCTATTGAGAATTTGGATACTATTTACGAAATTTGGATATTCATGGAGTTTGTAGAGTTCTTGTTTGAAAAGGGACTTTTAGTTGATTTTCAGTTAGGAAATGACCCTCATTGTAAATTCGAATTTAATGGCCATATTGTAATCTTTTGGTATGAAAAAGAATTTGCTGCTGGAGGCCCTAATGCTTGGATTCAAAGACACAAGCCAGATTTTACTGCTATGATTGATAATGAGATCATAGCTATCTTCGATGCGAAGAACTATTCAAAATCGAGTTCCATTTCAGAGACTAGAGATAAGATGCTTGCCTACATGACGAATCTGGATGCAAACTTTGGTGCTCTGATATATCCCAATCATCCAAAGAATTGGATGATCTTAATAGGAGTGAGAGAATTGAAACTATGATCCGAGCTCTCTTTCGTCAAAATCCTGAGAAATCCGAGCATGATATAAGGAAGATGGCAAGGAGTCTAGCAGACCTCTCTTGGAACCAACTTCTTAAGGAATATCAAGATATTTCTCCACCCGTAAATATGGAAAAATATGAGTATCCGGGACCGGGTAAAAAAGCCAGATATCATCTGAACCAAACACTATGTTTGATTAGAATGCCTCCAACCAACGCTGAACAATCTATATCGATGAAGAAAAAATCTTTGAATTCGATCTTTGAAGAAATTGTTTCGAGGGTTCCGATCAAGATTGAATCGCACCCTCTGTGAATTGTTTCAGCGATTCCCCTTGTAACTCAATTAGCTATTTGCCAACCGAGCCGTTTCTATTTTCTTCCCAACAGAGGAGGTTTGCGCCTCTGATTGCATCATGGATGCTTCAATTCGCCTAGTTGCAGCTGCAAATACAAATTGTTCTAGATACTTGGCGATTTCTGAGTTCTGGTCAAATCTGTACATCTTTGCTCTTCCTACGTTTCTTGTGAACTTTATGATACCGGCGGATTCAAACTTTGGTAATTCCCGGGATACAGTTCGTAAAGATACTCCAGATGATTCTGCGGCATCTGTTTCAGAGTAGTCAAACTCTTTGTTTGTCACAAAGAAATCCAGAAGTCTAGCCGATGCATTTCCAGAAACAAGCCATTCCAGAACTCCTTTTGGGCTTCCAAATTCCTCGCTAACGTTCATAGTATATTGTGCCACAGAGTATGTATTATACATATCGTTTTTAGTAATCTTTATATCATTTATGGCGTATTATCACGCCATGCTTTGCGTGATAGGCAAGCAGAGGGGAAGCTTGTACGTTTAACAGTTATCATCTTGCCATACTCAGGAAATTATACTATTCTAACTGTATCGGGGAGCGACACATGTCCAAGGAAGACTCGATGAAAGGCACTGCCACGTCAGAAAAAGGAGAATCAACCAAAGCATATGATGACCTTAGAAAGTGGGGCTTTTTGAAAATCAAAAGGACGGGTTACGGTGAGCACGTATCCATCTTTCCAAACATGCTCAAAGATGTGCAAGCGCTACTGAATCCCAACCCGCAGGCAGTCGTCAAAGATAGACCGCCTTTAGAATACTCTATTGACCCGGAATTTGATGTCAACCCGTTTCTCACTGCCTATGCTGACAAGGTGATCAACGGAAAGAGAGGTAAATACACGTACCACAAGAGCCTAGCAGGCCCGGAAAGGATAAAGGCATACGTATCAGTAGAAGGCGAGAAAATCTACATTATCAACCTCGGCTCTTTTTACGAGAAGGATTCGCTGCTTGCAAAGGCAGTAACGAGGATTGACGAAAAGTTTGGCAGTAGGGCATTTGCAAAAGCAGAGATGTATGATCTGGGCAGAGATATAGTCGGAAACAAACAGCCGATCAAGGCTATTCTCGATGTCCTAGTTTCCTACAATTACCTCATTGACTTGAAAGAGGGGTATTACAAAAGGACAACAAAACAATTACCCAAATCAGGATTGGAAGACTTTTCAAGTGAGTAACGAACCATGTAGAGCTGATCCAAAAGTATTCAGGACAAGAGTATCAAACCTTACATGGATTGACTTTGCTATCTGCGCTTTAATGTGTTCAGGAATTCCGCCGTAGCACTTGTTCAACACTTCTGTGTTTTCCCACCCTCCCAAGCTTGCGACGTACGCAAGTGACCAATTTGTCGCTGCCAGATAGTACTGAGCCATAGTATGTCTCATGAGATGCAAGGGATGTCCATTAAAGTACAGCCCATCTCCTAGCGCGTATATCCGTGTCTTTTCGTTTAGCCAACTGCTTTTGTTCAGCCCCGAGAATATCTTCTTGAACCTAATCGCCATTTTTGACATAAAGTAAGAAGCTTGTAGCGCATTTGCCTTGTCGCTTTTTGCATCGTCAAAAAATAAGAATTTCCTTTCTTTTGGTAACCTATCACGTGCAGTCTCGACTACAATCCTGCACTCTTCTGTCGGGTACTTTACCCACCACTTACCCTCCTTTGTCAGGTACCAGTCTCCACGCTTTATCTTTGGCTCAAACTGTTCAACTCTGAACACCGGTAAGAATGCCACCCTATTCCAGCTCATAGACGCCATGGCAAAGGCTCTAGCTCCGGTATGGAGATCGATATTCATAAAACTCCAAGCTTCCCAGTCGCTTTCACCCTCCAGCAGTCTGTTTATCCTGTCTATCTGTTCCGGCGTGAGCATGATGTCCTTGTACTCCCCAAGCCTTTCCGGCGTGGTTGACAGTCCATAGCGCCTGCCTTCCCCGTGAGCAAAGTTGATGTTGTGAGCTGCAAGAAAGCTTCGATAAGCGTTGATGGTGTTTGTCTTTTGCATCTGTGGGTAAGCGACATTGAACCACGCAAGAAAGTTCCGCCAGTATTCTATCGCTATCTCTTTTCGCTTCATCGTGTCGAGGGGTACACCAAAGCTTACGAGAGTCTCCGGCATCACCTTCAGCTGGTCAGACATTCCGTGAACCACGTTTACAAGGTACTGGATCCTCCTTGGAAGGATTCCGCCTGACTTCAGGTACGTTATCCATTTCTGGATTGCAGGCAGCTGGTTGAACGGTTCATTTTCTAATTGCCTGTGTTCCTGTGCAAGCTGCTTTTGCAACGAGATAATGATGCTACCATTGGCATCCCGCCGTATTCCCCACTTGTCCTCTCTTTCCATCTCTGAGAGATAACGTGAGATGGTACTGTGATCCTTGCCTATGTCAACACCGATTTCTCTCGTTGTGTAATTGCCATTCTGGATGCTGATCGCTATTGCTTCCTTGATCTTCTCTCTGTCCTTTACCTTCAAGCCCTTGACCCTTAAGCGGCTCTTCCTTTGTACAAGCGTTTGAGCCACTATTCATCTACCTCTTCCTTTATAGTAGCACCTAGAACTGACAGACAGTGACGTAGTAGGGGGATAGATATACCAAATAACAGATAATAAAGTCGGAAAATTTGTTAGTGTTACTTGATGAATGCCCAAGCAGAAGTTTAGTGTCTGCATATTTTCAGGGCTAGCTTGAGTTTTCGCGCCTGTGCAACGGATTATGCAACGTTTTTGTTGCATTGGACGCTCGAAGGGAGCGATTTTCTCACATAATTAAACAACAAACTTGGCCCTGCGCACGCCTGCCTTCTTCCTCTCCTGCGCGGTCGAAAGGAACACGTCCTTTACCATCTGCTCGTACGCCTTGCTCATCTGCTGGCCGCGCCTTGGCATCACCTTTCTCTGGGTCTCTATCGCAGACGCAAGCTCTAGCTCGACGTTTTTTGCGCCGATGCCCTTCCCGTATATCGTAAACGACGGGACGTCGCCTGCGACGAGGCCGTGGAGGTGCGACGAGACCCCGATCCTGCGGCCGCTGTAGACGAGCGTGCCTATGGAAGTCTTGCTCATGTCTGCAAAGAAAGAGCCCAGCTTGTCAAGGCCCGTATCATGACCTTCAATCCGTATGTTGCCGTACGTCATCTTCAGGTCGGACGTGGTGGTCATGGCACCGAGGTTGACCCACTCGCCGACGTACGAGTGGCCCAAAAACCCGTCATGGGCCTTGTTCGTGTAATCGGAAACTATGGAATGCTCTATCTCGCCGGCGACGCGGCAGTTCCTTCCGACATAGCTTTTCTCTATTATAGAGAACTGCTTTACCTGCGTCTGGGAGCCGATGTAAGCCGGGCCTACTATCCTGCTCTGGGAAATGTACGCGCCCGGGCCGATGTAGATGCCGCCGTTCCTTGCGTCAAGCACCGTGCCGTCCTCTATTGCTGCGCCTTCTGCCACCACCGCGTTTTCTCCAAGTACCTTTGCGCCCTGCATTATTTCGCTTGACTGCTGCTGCTCTGCTGCTATTGTTTGCATGGCAAGCGCGTTTTCAAGCACCCTTATCAGGTCCCACGGCTCTGACAGCAGCCCTTCAGCGCCCTGCATGTCCGTGGATTTTTCCACTGCAAGCGCCTTGATGCTGGCAGGCTTGCCGGCCTCGACGCATTTTTGCAGGTATTCTGCAGACTTTTTTGAAAGGCGGGCCACCAGCAGCCGGTTTCCAGATGTTATCGCAAAAGTGTGGTTCACGTTTGAAAGGCGCGGCAGGTCAAGGGTCGCCGGGTGCAAGAGCCCGTTCACAAATATGGCGTCTGAATCAAGCGCGCCCGGATTTATCTTGCAGCCGTCATGCCGCTCTGCTGTCACCTTTTCAAGGTGCCTGCGCACGAGCAGCGCGTCTGGCGCGTTGCCGGCGTACGAGCACTCTTCAAAGAACGTCCTTGCGCCCACCTTGAGGTCAAAGGTCGCCCTCGTCAGCGTAAGCGGGGCAAAGTTGCGCCAGTGGTGGTCCTCAAAGAGCGCAATCGACGGCATATCTTATATCTTGCCCAGCCTGCTTGCAAACTGCTTGTAGGCGTCAAGGTACGATTTCTTGTCGCCGATGTCTATGAACCCGGTGCCGTCCACCTCGAACGCCTTGACCTTCTTTTTCTGCGCAAGGGCGTTTCTCACGGCGTCGTCCATGCCAAACGCGCCAGCCTTGGGTATCGCCTTTAGGAATCCGGGTTCCATGACGTAGCAGCCGATGTTGATGAGCCCGCTTATCTCGGGCTTTTCGCGCCAGCCGGTTATGTCGCTTCCGTCAACATCGATAAAGCCGTATTTCAGTTTCGTAGAGTAGTGCATCAGCGCCATCGAAACGAACGCCTTGCTCTCGCTGTGCATCTTCAGCATCTTGCGCAGGTTAAACTCGTAGACCGAGTCGCCATAGACGCAGACAAAGGTGTCGTCGGCAAGCATCTTTTCCGCGGTCTTTAACTGCCCCGCGGTCGCAAGCGGTCGCTCTGCGCGGGCGTAGTCTATCTTGACGTTGAACCTGCTCCCGTCCTCGAAATAGTCCTCGATTGTCCTGTGGAGGTAGCTGACGCAAATCACGATCTCTTTGATGCCGCCGGCGTTTCTCAGCCACTCTATCGTGTATTCGAGGAGCGGCTTGTTGCCGAGCGGGAGCATCGGCTTGGGTATAAAGAAGGTATACGGCTGGAGCCTCGTCCCGAGGCCGCCTGCGAGTATGACTGCTTTCATCGCCGGCGTTTCTGTCGCATTTCCTACTATATAAGGTAAGACCGCATTTCCTATAGAAGAACCCTCAGCAAATCTTCAATACCTGCTCGATCTTGTATACCACTTCTGCGGGGTTCCTGCCAAAGACGGTTATCATGGGCTCCTTGCCGACATCGCCTTCGTGGTATATCACCTCCGCCTCAGGGTTTTTGGAAAGCGCGGCTTTTGTGCCCCACGATATGGTGGAGCCTTCTTTTCTCTTGACGTCTTGCGGCTCCTTGCTCCTGTCGTAGCTTGACACCTCGAACAGCGACCTGAATGCGGCAAGGATCGCCGGGTCAAGCCTGATGTTGGCCACTGCCCTTGTCGACGGCCTGATGCTCATGTACGCCAGGACGGCAGACGCCATGTGCCTGGAGGCGCCAAACTCTACCCTTGACACCTGCACAGCGGCGTTGCCTGCCCTCGCTATCCTCCCGCGGACTGCCGCGACCTCGGAATGGCTGGAAGCGTCGGGAAGCGCGTACGCGAAATTCGTCTGCGTTTCTGGTACCAGGCGGTAAAAACCCTCAAGCGAAACAAGCCTGTCGACTGCCGCCTGCAGCTCTGCAAGCACCCTATGCCGCATCGCGTCTTTGTAGATTGCAGAAAGCGGGTTTGTGACCGGCAGGCCCTTTCCCACCGTGACCGCGTTTTTGATGGCGTCGTGCACGTACTCGTTTGCCAGCCTGCACGCTTCTTCAAGCGCCAAGCCACGCGCAAGGTATGCGGTGGCTGCAGCGGAAAAGTTGCAGCCCGAGCCGTGGCTCTCCTTGATGTCGACGACGCGCGGGTTTGTTATCTCTGTCACCTTGCTGCTGTTGTCAAGCAATAGTATGTCCGTCACCGTCTTTTTCCCGAAATGGCCGCCCTTGACAATGACGTTTTTTGCTCCAAGCGCCCTCAGCTTTTTTGCAGCCTCGACGCCGTCGCCTTCGCTCCTTATCCTTACGCCGGACAGCTTTTCGGCCTCCATCCTGTTTGGCGTGACAAGGGTCGCAAGAGGGATTAACCTTGAAACAAACAGGTCGAGCGCGTCGTCTCTCAGCAGTTTTGCGCCTGTCCCTGCGGCAAGTATCGGGTCAAGCACGATGGGCGCCCTTGCGTGCTTTAGCGATTTTGTAATGGCACCTATTATCTCCCGGCTGTAGACCATGCCTACCTTGATTGCGGCAGGCGGCAGGTCTGTCATGATTGACGTTACCTGCGCCTCGACGATTCCTGCCGGGACTTCGTGTATCTCTGCTACTTTTTTTGTGTTCTGCGCGGTCAGCGCGGTTATCGCCGTGCAGCCATAGACGCCAAGTGCCGAGAACGTCTTTAGGTCGGCCTGTATGCCGGCGCCTGCGCCAGAGTCGCTCCCTGCGATGGAAAGCGCTACCTTCATCAATTCATGCCAAAATAACAGGGAAGACTTATTCAGTCTATCTATCGGCCAGTCCGGATTCTTGCTACTGAAATGGCGGAAAATTTGCAATTAGCAACGAAACGCTGGATTGGGCAGAAGAGTGACACGACCGGGGGATCGTCGAAATAAACGATATCCAGTTTTTCCCGGCCGGGAAGGTCATGGTTCGTTTGCGTGCCTGTAGATCCCGAGTTCCTTGAGGATGGCGATGACAAGCGGGATTTCTAAATCAAGTTGCATCGCAATAAATTCCTCAGGAATCCCTGAAACATACAGATTTCTCACCACTTCTTTCTTTTCTGGAGGGATGCTCTTTAGGTCCGTAGCCATTCCCTGATTATCAATATGCTCCTACGCGCTATTAAGCGCACTACTACTCTACCCAAGCTGTCCAAAAGCGGCGCCTGTTTTGAATCTAATGATCTACTTGTGCAAAACTACTTGCCTACTTAAATAGCGGACGATTGCCTAAGCCATACGCATGTTCCCGCGGATTGCACGAAAAACCGCAAGCCTTGTGACAGAACATCCACGGATGACAACAATGGCAATTTCGGTGTGCGTGACGCTTGCATTGGGGGCAATCGCCGGAAGCCTTGACGGCGGCCAGGCGTGGGCGTCTTTGCCGCCGAATAAATGTCCTGTATTGCCCCGATGCGTAAATTTCTGACCAGAGCATAGAAAAACTGTCGCCGGCCGACCGTTCCGCTAGAGGCAACTGGCATCAAAACTTGTTCGGCATATTTTATCTCACAGCACGTAATTGCACAGGCAGACGCGCTTGCCGCAGCAGGCGCACTTTGCCCCTGGCGGCGCAAACCTGCATTTCTTGCTGTGGGTCTCGCAAAACACCGTCCGCTCTTGCTGCTGCTCCTCTACTGTTGTTGCTGTCGCCTGCATGTATGTGCCGTATTTTCAGGGATTTCTGTTAATCCACGTAGCAAGCTAGTTTAGAGCAGCAAGCTAAATTTTGTTTAGACAAACTCGGCCTTCCCAAAAGTAGAACATTCTTTATATCCTGTCACTGTGTGTATTTTTTCTGATTCTAACAATATGCCTACACAGATGAACAGTGCCCGGCGCGGCGTTCCGACCGAGGAGATGAAGCAGGTGGCGCAGGACGAGGGCGTCAGTCTTGATTTCATAGTCAGAGGCGTTGCAAGCGGCTCGATAATCATACCAAAGAACAACGCAAGGCCGCAAAAGATCAAGGTGGCCGGGATAGGCCGCGGCCTAAAGACAAAGGTGAACGTCAACATCGGCACCTCCACGCTGCACCAGGACCTTGACGAAGAGGTGTCCAAGGCCAAGGTCGCAGTCAAGCACGGCGCAGACACAATAATGGACCTCTCTGACGGGGGCGACCTGAACCTGATAAGAAAGACGCTCCTTGAAGCCGCGCCAATAACCTTTGGCACCGTCCCCGTGTACCAGGCGTACTGGCATGGAGTGGAGAAATTCAAGAACCCGCTCAACATAACCGAGGACGACTTTCTTGACGCCTTTGAAAAGAACGCCCGGGACGGCGTGGACTATACCACCATCCACTCTGGCATCACAAACGAGCTTGCCAAGCGCGTCATTGAAGTGCAGAGGCACGGAGGCATCGTCTCAAAGGGCGGAACGATAACCGCCGCGTGGATGCTGAAGTACGAAAAGGAAAACCCCTACTTCCAGCACTTTGACTACCTCTGCGAGATAGCGAGAAAGTACGATGTCACGTTCAGCCTCGGCGACGCGCTCCGGCCCGGCTCGATACTTGACGCGCACGACGAACTCCAGGTGGCAGAGATGATAAACGTGGCAAGGCTTGCCAAGAGGGCGCACGCCAAGGACGTGCAGGTCATGATCGAAGGCCCCGGCCACGTGCCCCTGAACGAGGTGGCCGCAAACGTCAGGCTTGCCAAGTCGCTCATAGGCGACATCCCGTACTACGTCCTGGGTCCGCTCGTGACTGATATTGCTGCCGGCTATGACCACATCGCAAGCGCGATAGGCGCCGCTGTTTCCGCGGCGGAAGGGGTCGACCTTTTGTGCTACCTTACGCCAGCAGAGCACCTCGGCCTGCCCACGGCAGAGGAGGTAAAAGAGGGCCTGATAGCCTACAGGATAGCTGCGCACGCCGGCGACCTTGTCAAGATAAGGGAGCGGGCTATAAAATGGGACGCCGCAATAACGGAGGCAAGGCGCACGCTCAACTGGGAAAAGCAGATCGCGCTTTCGATAAACCCGGAGGAGGCAGAGCGCATACACTATCGCGGAGGGCAGCATGAAGGCAACAACGTACCGTGCACGATGTGCGGCTCGGCGTGCGTGTACATAATGCTCCCGCAGCAGAGAAAGCCCCGGGCAGATGAAGAAGAATCGGCTCCTGCTGCTGCTGCCGCAAGCACGCCAAGCAGCATGCAATAGCATTTAATTCCGGCCGCACGCACCCATTTACATGGCGATAATCAGGGCGCCGGAGTGGGGCATAACCCCTGTGCCAGAAAAAGGCCGCAAGCTAGGCGGCCCTGACTATTTCATCCTCTGGTCCAGCCTTGGGGTCGGCCTGCTCGTGCTTTCCGCCGGCTCGTTCCTGTCAGAGGCAAGCTTTCTTGACGCGACGCTTGCCATAGTCGTCGGCTCTGCCGGCGGGTCTATGCTGCTTGCGCTTGCCGGCAAGATCGGAAGCGACCACGGAGTGACGTCGCTTGTGAGCATGCGCCCTGCCTTTGGCATACGAGGCTCGTACCTGCCGGCTGTCCTCAACGTGATGCAGCTTGTGGGCTGGACCACGTTTGAGATAATGATAATGGCGCGCGCAGCAGCGCTCCTTTCCGGCAACACAATCCCGTACCCTGTGCTTGCCGCCATATTCGGGACGGTGGTTGCGCTGCTTGGAATCGCCGGCCCGCTTGCCGTGGCGCGGCAGTGGCTTGGCAAGTTTGCCGTGTGGATAGCCTACGGCACGTCTGCCATAATCATAGCAACCCTTTTGATGTCGCCTGGCGCGCAGGACATCATCACGTCGCCGGGCAAGGGCATGTCTTTTTTCACCGCGCTTGACCTCGTGATAGCGATGCCCATATCGTGGATGCCCCTTGTCGCAGACTACAACCGGTTTGCGAAAAAGAGCAGGACCGCGTTCTGGGCCACGCTTGCCGGCTTTGCGCTCACAAACATGATGTTCTACTTTGGGGGCGTGCTCCTTGGCACGTTTGACGTGCTTGCGATAATAGTGGCCATGCAGGCGATATTCTTTGGGTTTTTGATGCTCTTGCTGCTCGTCGACGAGGCAGACAACGCGTTTGCCGACCTGTACTCTGCCGCCGTGTCGGTGCAGAACATCTTTCCGCACCTGTCGCAAAAGCACCTGATAATCGGGTTTGCCGCGTTCTCTACCATACTTGCAATGGTCGTCACGATACAGGACTATGAAACGTTCCTGCTCCTGATAGGCGCAATATTCGTGCCGCTCTTTGGCGTGGTGCTGACCGACTATTATCTTGTCAAACGCCAGAAATACACCGAGGGCATGATGTTTGGCAACAAAAAAGGTGTCGCCTGGCCCGCAATAGCTGCGTGGGCGCTTGGCGCGCTGCTCAACTTTGTCATGTCGCCCCTTTCGCCCCTGTACGTGCCGTCGATGCCTGCAATAGGCGCCACCATCCCAAGCCTTGCAGCCGCCTCGCTTGCCTACCTTGCGATAAGCAGGATTGTGCAAAGACCCGGGGCAAAGCTGGCAAAATAGATCTTCACAACAATGCAGACAGTTGCCTTTGGTGTTTATTCTGCAACATCAAGTGCAAAGTAGAATTATAAATAACGGAAATCGCTGACCTCATTATCTATGCGGTTACTGGAATATCAGGGCAAGGAGCTGTTTGATCAATACGGGATAAGGATACCCCGTTCGCACTTGGCAAACAGCTTGAGCGAGGCCAAGGAGGGGGCAAAGAAACTCGGCTATCCGTTTGTGCTAAAGTCGCAACTTACGGTGGGGGGCAGGGGCAAGGCCGGCGCCATCCTCAAGTGCAGGACGGAGGCCGAGCTGGAGCCGAAATTCTCAGAGCTTGTGCACAAGGAGGTCAAGGGCGAGCTTCCACGCGGGATACTTCTTGAAGAGATGGCCGACATCAAGAAAGAACTGTATCTATCACTGTTCCTGAACAGGAGCAAGCGCTGCTACTCGCTCATCGCATCCGCAGAGGGCGGGGTCGAGATCGAAAGCACCGGCAACAAGGTCGTAGTCGACGTCCCGATAGAGGGCATCAGCCCGCAGGTGGCAGAGGACACGGCCGGCAGGCTGGGACTGGCAGGCAACGCCGCAGTCGCGTTTGTCGACCTTGCAACGAAACTGTCAAAGATGGCCGGCGAAAAAGAGGCCGAGCTTGCCGAGATAAACCCGGTCGCAATACTTGGCGACGGCTCGATGCTTGCGCTCGACGCCAAGGTGATAATCGACGACAACGCCATGTTCCGCCACCCTGAATTAAAGAAGTACGAGCATGTCTCCGAGCTTGAAAAGCAGGCGGAGGAGAATGGCTTTTCGCTCGTGGAACTTGACGGCAACGTCGCAATCATTGGAAACGGCGCGGGCCTGGTCATGTCGACCCTGGACCTTGTCTCTGACGCGGGCGGAAAGGCAGGCACCTTCCTTGACTTTGGAGGCCGCGCCACCACCGAGACGATCTACGAGGCGCTCACGGTCATCAGCAAGATAAAGCGAGTGCAGGCGATCCTTGTCAACCTCTTTGGAGGTATTGTCAGGACCGACCTTGTGGCGCAGGCAATACTCGACGCGTACAAGAACAACATCATCGCCGTGCCGGTGTTTGCAAGGATCTCCGGGGCCGAGTCGGAAAAGGCAAGGCAGATGCTCAACGGGAGCAAGGCAAAACTCTATCCGACGGTCGAAGAAGCCATACAGGCCGCAGTAGCGGCGGTGGGCAAGGGAAACTAGTAGGTGATCATGGTTAATGACAGTCATGGAAGAAAATAAGAAGAAATTCAACATCTTTGACATACTCGTCGGCGAAAAGGGCGACAGCGACTATGGCAAAAAGCCGGTCGTGATCCAAGGGATTACTGGAAGCTACGGCTCAACGCACACGCGCCTCATGAAGGCGTACGGCACCAACGTGGCGGCAGGCGTCACTCCGGGCAAGGGCGGCCAGACGTTTGAGGGCATACCCATCTACAGCAACATGGCCGACGCGGTCAAGGCAACGGGCGCCAAGATCTCCGGCATCTTCGTCCCGGCGCAGTTCTTCCTTGGAGCCGCCATTGAGGCGCTTGACGCAGGCGTGAAGCTGCTCGTCGCAATACCCGAACACGTCCCGGTGCGCGACTCGATAAAGGTTCTCGAATACGCCCGGAGCAAGGGCGCAAGGATGGTGGGCCCGAACACCCCCGGCGTCATCGTGCCGGAGGTGATGAAGGTGGGCATCATGCCTGCGCAGCCGTTCAAGGCGGGCAACACCGTCGTGTTTTCAAGGAGCGGCACGCTGATGTACGAGTGCTCCTTCAACCTGACAAACAGGGGCTTTGGGCAGAGGCTTGCGCTTGGCATCGGGGGCGATCCAATCAACGGCACCAACCTGATAGAGGCGTTTGATCTGATACGCGACAGGCAGGACGTTGACTCTGTGGTGGTGGTCGGCGAGATAGGCGGGGACGCAGAGGAGCAGCTTGCCGAGTATATTATCAAGACGTCATTTTCCAAGCCGGTCGTGGCATACATTGCAGGAAGGGCCGCGCCGAAGGAAAAGAGGATGGGCCACGCAGGCGCAATCGTCTACGGGAATTATGGCTCTGCCGACTCCAAGGTGTCAAACTACGCCAAGGCAGGCGTGCCTGTGGCAAAGCGCCCCGGAGAAGTGCCGGAACTGCTTGCGCAAAAAATGCGCAAGTAAGATCTCTTTCTTTTCTTACTTTTTTCTTGAAAATTAAAAATTGACTACTATTGGTTGATTATTCTGTCGGCATACCTTTCGCGGAGATACAGGAGCCCCTTTACTAGGTCTCTTGCCTGCTCGGGCGTGATATTGGATTCCTGAAGGAACTTTTCGTCGACGCCAAGCGACAGAAGCTTGACAATGTCCCAGTGCATCTGCAGTAGCTCGGCTTCACGCACGCAATGCATTCGTCAATGGTAGTATAAAAAGGTACTTCATTCGCAGCTTGGGCAGGCAAAAGAGCTCTTGCCGGCGGCTGCTGTCGTGGCCGTGAATTCTCCGTACGGAAGGCCTATTGAGCCGGGGTCGGGATTTCCAGAGTTATCAAGCCACGCTGTCATTATTTTTTTCAAACCTTCTGATAACAAGACTCTCTCTCTTTGGCGCTTGTGTGTGTATGAAAAACCTGTCAGAACAGGTCCTTGACGTGGTCTCTCTGCAACACTGCGACGATGCCTACCAGGGCCAGGCCCACGATAAAACTTCCCATAGACGAGAAGTACATCTCCGACCAATCCCAGATCGACCGCCACATAAAGACGACTGCAAACAGCCCGACTATGTAGGCCCATGCGGCTCTTCTCTTGCGTTTTCTCTCTTCCTTTGAATTGCTGGATTCGACCAAAGCAGTTTTTACCGTGTCGTCTTCGAATAACTTTGGTTTTAGGATTTATTCTGGTATTACCTGCAACTCGTACATAACCTGTACAGTTAGCGCAGTGTTGTAATTATCTTACCTGTTTTCTCTATTGTTGCTTCTTCTCTTCAAGCCACGAGGTATAGGCCTGCGAGTCGATGCAAAAGACGAGCGCGCACTGGGCAAGAAAGCCCATGTTGTTCTGTAGCATCCGCACCCACATGGACGAGACGAGCGGCCTGCCGTCGGGGTTGCTTATGCGGAGCACTTTTTTGATGTCGCGGCTTGTCGTCGGTATTATCTCGTTGTAGACAAACTTGCCCTCCCTGTCTCCTATCTTGACTGGCAGGCCGAACTGGAGCGCAAGGGCCTGCAAGAGCGGGAAGGGGAGCGTGGTTTTCGCCTCATCGACCAGACCTTTTTTCAGCCGGAAGGCAAGGTCGACCATGAGGTCCTGGCCCTGCACGTGCGTGCTGACGACGAGGTAGTCTTCAGAGCCGGGGATCTTTTTGCTGTACAGGATCAGGGTCAGCCCCTGCGACGCGAGGCGCTGCTCCTTGTCCGGGTGCAAAATGGCGTCGCGTACAAGGTCGCGGGTTATTCCAAACCTGTTCTCGCATTCCTTCTGGAAAAGCTCCGTGTATACCGTCGCCATCTTATTCTTCTTTTCCTTGTTTTTTCCAAATGCCCATATTAAAATTTCAATATAGAGCTGCCGCGAAATTCCGATTTGCCGCATGATCTATGGACGGGGTACAAGACCTGCGCAGCAATTGTTCATGACATCGCCGGCTTGTTTCTGGTCATGGGACACCCACCCCACCCGTATGCTATATGAAAGATATCAGTAAAAATCTGGATAGCTCGGCAACGATTCGTAATGGCGATAAACGGCAAATCTCTCGCGGAAATTCTCACATACTAACCTCGTCTTGGATTGTTCGTGGGCTGCTTTCTAAAATAATGCGCATCCGCATATTGTGTGATGAGTTTTATCGAGGATGCCAAGAAAGAGACAGAGAAAAAGATCAAAGAGGGTGCGGACAAGGCCGCGGAGGCGGTCAACAAGGGAATGGACAAGGCCGCTGACATGGGAAAAGAGGCGACAGAAAAGGCTGCAGAAACGGGACAAAAGGCCGGCGACGCCGCCAAGGCCGGTATCAACAAGGCCAAGGAAGAGGTAAAGTAGCAACAACCCATCACTCTCTCTTTCTTTCTCTTTCCTTTTTATTTCGTTTCCAGGTCTCTATTTTTTGGCATAAAATCTTGTATATGTGCCGTTAGCACGCACACGCACGCACCTACATGCGTATGTATTAAAATTACAGCAGGGCGCAACTGTGTGCGTGCAGCAGGAAGAGCGTCGCTTTTGCGACCGGTGCATGAACCGCACGGCACACGAGGTCATCGAGGAGCCGGACGCGATATACACCTACAAGCGCCGGCGGCTCTACAGGTGCAGAGAATGCGGCCACAGGAGCTTCAAGCGCGGCCTGCGGCCCAGCGCGGAGTCTGTGTACTGATCATGATGGCAAACAACGACGCGCTTGCAGAAGGCATAGTGAGGCTCAAGGCCGATTTTGCCAGGAACTTCAAGGGCACAAGCCCCATGCACGAGGCGATACCGCTTGAGACCTCGGGATTCTTGCCTATTGAGCAAGGCGCGCTTGCCGCCCTTCATGATTTTGCACGAAACAACCCGATATACTACAAGTGGCACGACTCGCAATTCCTCGGCGTCCCGTGCAGGGTGTACGAGGGCGACATCAACGAGTACTGGCTTGGAAGCATCAAGCACGACTCGGGCTACCAGCCGTTCTACCCGACGTGGATACTGTCGGCGTACGCGCTTGCCCTTGCCTCAAGGAGGCTTGGCTTTGGGCAGGTGGTGGACATTGGCTCCGGCGACGGCAGGATCGCCTACTGTGCCAAGATTGCCGGGCTTGGGGCTCACGGGATAGAGATAGATGAAAACCTCGTGATGCTGCAGGAGCAGATCGCCTCCGCGACTGGCGTGGAATTCTGCGCAAGGGGCGCCGACGCGACGAAATTTGACTACCATTCGCTCGGCCTCGTCCGGCCGGTGTTCTTTATCTCCGGCCTCCCAGAGATGGGCGAGATGCTTGCAAACAGCGCGATTGCAAGGATACTTGCCGTGCCGGAGCTCAAACAGGCGGCGGGATTTGCGTTCATGGGAAGCCACTCGCTTCGCAAGTACGCAAGGGACCTTTCAAAATGGGGGTGGGGCAAGGTGATAGGCGACTATGGGCTGGAAGTAGCCGAGGTCGTGACCCTTCCGACGCACTGGACCGCCGAGCAGGCGCACGACACGCCGTACGTCTTTACCTTTGCAACGGCGAAAACCGCTCTGTAATTTATATTGCGTCTTTCATTAGGAAAACTGTTCGTTGGCCGAAGAGAATAACCTTCTCATGATGCTGCTGTGGCTGGGCGAGCTCACGCTTGCCAGCTGGGTCCTGTCGTACGGCGCAGAGCACCTCTCCATGAGGTACGGGGCCAAGTTTGTCGGGCGCACCCTCTTGAGCGTCGCAACCACTCTCCCCGAGATAGCCATCGTGGTCTATGCGGCCGCGGCCGGCTCGTACGGCACGGCAATCGGCGCCGGCCTTGGCAGCAACCTGCTCATGATGACGCTTGGCCTTGCAATCATGCTAATCGTCGCAACCACGCGCCTGTCAAAGGCGCCGCTCAAGGGCATAGACGTGTCGACGTTCAAGCTGGACAAGATATTCCTGCTTGCGACTGCGGTGGTGAGCGCGGCGCTCTTTCTCGACGGCTATGACTATATCGACGGATTCATCTTTGCCGGCATGTTTGCCGCATACCTCGTGATGGCGCTCTGGGAGATGAAGGCCGAGAAAAGGAAGGTCAAGAACGGGAACGCGTCTGCAGGGGGCCACGAGGTGGTCGCGGTAGAGACGCACGCCGTGAGCGGCAGGCAGATGACAAAGGCCGCCCTTGCGTTTGCCGCCGGCACCGCAGGCATATTCGTCGGCGCAGAGCCGTTCATAGACTCGCTCCAGGGGTTCTCCCTCGACAGCGGGGTGTCAGTCATCGTGCTTGCAGTCATCATCAGCCCCATAGCAGGCGAGATGCCCGAAAAGATTTCAATGATACTGCTTGCAAGAAAGGGCGCGGCAGGCGCTTCGATAGCCGTCGCAAACGTGCTTGGGTCAAAGATACTGAACAACACGCTCCTGCTTGCAGTGGCGGTGTTTGGAGCCATGTACCACGGCGGGTTCTTTGCCCACATCGACGCAAATCCGCTCCTGGAATACCAGATGATTCTTGTAACAGTGATGACCCTCGCGGCTGTCGCCATGATGTTCAAAAAAGAGATCGGCCTAAAGATCGGCATCATACTTGCAGTCCTGTACGTCGTCAGCCTCGTCATCCAGTTCATGCTCCCGCAGGACCTGACCCTCCACTAGAGTAAAATAGCGCGCCGCCAAATGAAAAATAGTGCCTTCAAAGATCCTGGTGCCGGTTGACGGCTCGACATATTCAAAAAAAGCCCTCGAGCAGGCCGTGTCTATTGCCAAGGGGACCGGTGCGAGCGTGACTGCCTTCCACGTCATTGAAAAACCGCCGACCGTGTACGTAGAATCCCAGAAGGTGCTCAACGACGCGATGGCAAAATACCGGAGCGAGTCTGCAAGGATGCTTGACGAATGCAAGGCCATCGCAGAAGGGCTCGGGTTCAAGATCGGCACTGCGATCATGGAAGGCGACCCTGCCGCAGGCATCGTAGCATTTTGCGAAAAAGGCGGCTTTGACCTGATAGCGATGGGCAGCAGGGGGCACAGCAAGCTGAAGGAGATGGTGCTTGGTAGCACGTCGCACAAAGTCCTGCACCGGGCCAGGTGCTCGGTCCTTATTGTAAAATAATCATCATTATTGTATGCTTGCGGCCCACTGCACGACAACGGAACTGTCGTGGCCGTATTTTCCAGACGCCCTCATCTCCTTCAGGTCGCCTTCCAGCTTTTGCTTTTTCAGCGCGTGATCCCTGCTTGCAGAGTGCTCCTTTGCCCCTGCCGTGTCGACCGTCACGTCACAGATGTTGCACCGTAGCTTTTCTGCTGCCTGCGCCACGCGTGCTAGAGCACGCCTGCGGTATAAAAATGCGTGTGCGGCAAAAGCCATTTATGAGATTGCCGCGTACATGCTGGCATGGAAATCGAGCCTGCCGCCAGAGCAATACTGTCAAACCTGACGCGGGGCTCTGAAGGCGCGTCGCTTGGCCAGATAAGGATGTGGCTCATCCCGCAAAAGGCCGAGCACGAGTACGACTACAACATCAACAAGGGATACTTTGAGATGCTCCTGCATGCGGCGCTCAAGGACCTGATGTCCAAGGGCTACGTCAGGTCAAGCCTGCCCGACGGGATCGATGACGGCGACGCGCAGGTGTTTTCGCTGACCGACAAGGGCACAAGGCACGTCGAGGAGCTTGCAAGGCAGGCCGAGCAGGCGGCAGCCCTTGAATACTGAGACACGATAAAAACATTCAAAAGCAACCGCAAGGCTATTGAACGCTCGTCGACTGGTGGGAACGGGATATGACATCTTCATCATCATCAAAGAAAGAACAGAAGGAAAAAGAAAACCAAGAGCGCCTTGCGCGCGCCGTTGAGACGCTTGACACGATTACAAAAAACAACGACGTGCAAAAGAGCATCCGCAACATGATAAAGGAAGTCCTGATGGCGCTCAAGGATGAAAAATCAGGAAGCGTGTCAGTCCGTGCGGCAAACGCCATAAGCCTGCTTGACAGCGCAACCCAGAGCCCGCAGATGCAGTCGCACATACGCACCATGCTGTGGCAGGTAGTGTCGACGCTGGAAAGCATCCGGGAATAACAATAACTGTTTATTGTATTCTATCGCACGGTAGGTAGGTATGTATGTGTGGGGGGCTTGGCAGTCCCGTTGCAGGTTCTGGCCGCGCGCACACACACGGGTGTAACTCGCTTACTTTCTCCTGTTCTTGCCCTTTCTTTTTGCGACGTTTGCTTTTGCCCTCAAGCCCTTTGATATCGACTTGACGCGCCGCCCTGCCTTGCGGATATTCCGGTCTACCTTTGCGCCTTCTTTTCGGGTTATCTTTTTTGTACGGCGCGCCGCCGCCCTGCCTTGCCTTTTGATTTCCTTGGCGCGCCGTCTTGCCGCCCTCGTTGTTTTCGGAGCCGACTTTGCAAACCGCTTTGGCGCGTGGCTGGCCATCTCGGCTGTCTCAAATGCCGCCGATGCCGTCTGCTCTACGGCGCCGGCGGTGTCTTCAATAACGCCGCTCTTCCGGATGTCCTCTGTGGTGTCTCTGATGCTGCGCGTCGTGTCGCGCGCTGCAAACGCCGCGTCGCGAGCAGCCTCTGCCATCTCATCCACCGCGCCGCTCTCGCGGAAAGTGCTTGCGGTTTTCCTGACTGTCTGAGAAGTGTCCCGTACCTTTTTTGCCACTCCCTTTACCGCCTCGGCGGCCTCTTTGGGATCAAATCCCTGCCCGACCGCGTCGCTGGAAAACTCTTCTTTTTCTTCTTCCGTACGCCTTGCTGCTGCAGTCAATGAATTACGAGGCAAGTCATGTTATAAAAGCTCGCCGACGAGTCGTTCTATGATATTTCCAGAGGCTGACGTGCAGTAATAATATGTTACCTAGTGGGGCTTTTCACCGGCTTTGGCGGTGGCGGCAGTTTTTCGAGCTTGTGCGTCGGGTTTGCAAGGTAGTGCCTGGAGGCCCCCTCGCCTGACAAAACAATGTTGCAGTTGACGCACCTGTACCTAATAGCCATCAGAGTCTCTACCCGCACACACTATTGGATATACGGGGTAAAAAACGCTGTGGAGGATTTTTTACCGCAGGCGGACAATCTCGCGGTTGTCCGGGACGCCGGAACGTATCTTTAGCCGCGAATATATCGCGCTTGCGACGTTTTCTGACTTGGTCCTCTCGCCGTGGTTCACAAGAACGCGCTTTGGCTTGATCTTGGCTACAAAGTTCATTATCTGGTTAAAGTCGCTGTGGCCGGAAAAGCCGTCGATTTTCTGCGTCTGGCACCTGACTGGAACGACCTTGACCTTCCCGGACTTGTCCATCATGCTGACCTCAGAGACGTTGCCGTCAAGGACGCGCCGGCCAAGCGTGCCGTTTATCTGGTACGAGACAAAGATTATCTTGTTCTTGGGGCTTGGCGCAAGCTCCTTGAAATATTCGACGGACGGGCCGCCTTCGAGCATGCCGGACGTCGCCATGATTATCGCCGGGTTCTGGTCGTTTATGGCCTCTTCGCGCTTGCCCCCGCTGATGACCGTGAAGTATTCGGACGTGAACGGGTTTATGCCCTGCGAGACAGACCTGCGCACGTCTGCTCCAAGGTAGTGCGCGTACGACATGTGTATCGCGCTTGCCTCGGATATCATGCCCTCGATGTATATTGGCGACTCGACGAGCCTGCCTTCGCTCATCTCCTTTGCCATCACCAGCATTATCTCCTGCGCCCTGCCGACTGCCGGCACCGGTATGAGGACCTTGCCTCCCTCCGACAGCACCTTGTTTATCGACTCTGAAAACGTCCTGTACACGAATGCCTGGTCGGGCATGATGTCAGACGAGTTGCCGTACGTGCTTTCCGTGATCAATGTCTCGACCCTCGGGTACGTCGCCACCGCGCTGTCAAGCAACTGCGTCCGTGCAAACTTGTAGTCGCCGGAGTAGAGTATGTTGTGCGCGCCAGAGATGTTCAGGTGCACCGTCGCGCTGCCCATGATGTGGCCGGCGTTGTTCAAAGTGACCGTGATGTCTGGAGAAATGTCTGTCGGCTTGCCGTACGGGAGCGTTATCGTGTGCTTTATGACTTCGTGGACGTCCCTTGCCTCGTACGGCAGGTACGTGCCGTTAGAGTTTGCGATCTTGACCGAGTCCATCTGCAGGAGCGTCATGAGCGGCAGCGTCGGCTCGGTGCAGTACACCGGCCCGCGGTAGCCGTACTTGAAGAGCGCCGGCAGGAACCCCTGGTGGTCGATGTGGGCGTGGCTGATGACTACTGCGTCAAGCTCGTCAAGGTTAAAGTTGAGCCAGTCGATTCGCGGGTATGCGTCAAGGCCGGACATCTCGCCGGGGTTTATGCCGCAGTCAAGCATGACCTTGCTTTCCGGCGTGACTACGATAAAGCACGAGCGCCCCACCTGCTTGACCCCGCCGAGGCAGAACAGCATCACTTCTTCGCGGTTCTGCGACCACTGGGGCCTTGGAGGCAAGACGACGTCGGACGCCTGCTCGCTCCTGCCGTTGCCGCCGTTCTCCGGCACGTTGCCGACCACTAGTGAGCCCCGGAACAGCCTCCTTCCGAGCTTTTGGAGAAAGTCCGAGCGTTCTTTTGCAGAACTTTTGAGCGTCGAATGTATGGTGTTGATGCTGGTAGACGGTATGTGGGGCGAGCGCCTCGTGTGGGCAATCCAGCCCGTGGACTTGGCTATCTCTACTATCATGGCCGGGTCGATTGCCTCCGGCTTGCTTACCTCAAGGACCACTTCGCCCGTAGCGTCGTCGCAAAACACCGCCGACACCTGCACGTCCTTTGGCAGGAGCTTCACCACTGCCTGCCGCGTGGCGTCTTCTGGCAGGCGCACCGACGGGTCCGTGCGTATTATGAACCTCTTTTTCAGGGTCTTTGAAAGCGAAGAAAGGTAGTAGGTCAACTCGGTGAGCGCAAACTTGGGGTTTTTCGTGTACAGCGCAATGTTGGGGCCCTCGAACCTGACGTTTGTTACCTGCGAGTCAGCCGGTATCGACTGCAGTATTATCTTTGCGACAGCGTCCTCGCTTTCCGTCGTGACCTTGGTCACGTGGGCGGCAGCTACATCTTGCGCGGGCCGCCTCTGCATCTGCTCCGGCCGGGGCCTGCGCTGGGTCTGAGTCTGCCTTTCTTCTTCAAATCCTTCTATTTCGTTTTTTTCCAAGTTCTTGCCTCATTTTTCGTCCGGCTATGCCAAGTATTGTGCTGTAGAAAATGCCTCGGCACAAGCCAGCTATAAGTCAAGCGTAACTCCCACTTGCAGATATAAAAGCATACTGCTCTCCAGTCCTGTCGAGATCAAGGGCGATTCCTTCGATTTTCCTCGCTGTCGAGAGTCGGGCGATTTTGTCGAAGGTAGGGCGATGAGTTATGGTTTACCGAAAATTTACCTATTGATTCCTTCAGAAGCGTAGTCGGTAAGTATAGTCAGGCAAAATGAAGTTTTTCACTTCTGCCATTGAAAGACAGTCCATGAGATCCTGATAAAACAGGAGTAATGATCGCCGCGATTTTATTGATGTGACCTTTGATTTTGGCTCTGGCAAAGTCCTGATTATGTGCAATGGAGGTATACGGTTGTCATCATACTCATATTCGATATAATTGGTCACCATACCTTTTCCTAACACATATATCCCATCTATTCGTGACCATTCGGGCAATTTATGCGCCTTATGTTTCCTGTCTAATAATTTTGTTAGATGCTTCAAATCGATGGAATCAAAAGCAAAAACGAAGTAATTGATTGGGTAGCCTATCCAATCTTCCTTTCCATACAAACCTATGGAACGAAAGAGGGGCTGATACGATGGCACCGTACGAAAGGCTTTCTTGGTTAAATTACGTACGCTTAGCATATTATCAACTGCCTTGTCAAGCTCGACAGAATCTAATCGTGCTTTGACTTCTATTACTGCAAAAACACACTCAACAGGCAATACCCGGTTTTCGCCCTTTTGATAAAAGATAGGACTATTCATCGCATCTGAAATTATTACATCTAATTGCTTCGACTGTTTGCCATCGGAATCAACTATGAATCCCTTTGAGATTGCAAAGGCTTTTGGTAGATATTTTTCAAGGAATTCACGGACTACTTCCTCGAAAGACTCTCCTCTCAAACCCGGGTGCTTGTCAATCGCTTTTCTTGTTTCATTTATATCGACAACCATCTTCTTGGAAATCTCATCGAAGATTTTACCAAGATTCATCGAATTGGTAAAATCTGGCATCCCAATAACCTTTTTCATCAAACAATCAATTTGAGCCAACAGCTATCTTTGCCGTTCGCTAACCAGTTGAAACCTTGTACACGTAGTATATCATGAATCTCTACCCAGTCCTTTTTGTCAAGCCATCCCTTCTGCTTGACCTTTAAGCAGTCCTTTTCATTCAGGATTGTTACCTTGTGAATGCGTATGCCAAGTCCTTTGACGACCGGGCTAACTAGCTCATCCTTTGCATGAATCGCCGCCTGCCTCATCAAAGATTCCGTCTTGTTTTCTTTCAGGTTGAGGTTAATGCCTGCTGCTTCAGCCGGTGTCTGACCCCCTATGGCCTGATTGCCTCGAATGAAATTGTAATGAATCTGCATTGCGTCCATGAGCTCCTGCGCGCTTTCCGCCGTGTCCATGCCGCGCATTACGCTTTCGCGGTCTCTTACCGTTCCGTTAAGGCGCTCGACTTTAGGGTTCAAGCCCTTTTCGTTAGAGCCGACGCTTCTCACATTCTGGATTTGTGGCTTTTCCCTCGTGTACAACTCGCGGGTGTATGCTTCATCGTACGAGCGCAGGCCATCATGCACTATCGCCCGTGGCAGCGGGGCGCGTTGCTTCATTTCCTTAAAGACAGAGCGAGCCACATCGCCCGTACGCTTTTGGGTAATCTTGGAGCATATCCAAAATCTAGTACTTGAATCCATCAAGTTCCATAGCCAGCTATAGTGGTTGTCGAATTTCCTAAAGGTATGGTTTTCTTTGTTATTCAGGTTCATAGTAGCGTCGTTATGCTCCTTTCTTACATGTACTAGCATTTCATCAACATGGTAAACGCCGCCAACCTGCACGGGCACGAATGAATCCACGTAAGGCTGGACTACCTTGTTAAAGCGGCGAATCCAATTTGCTACGCTCGAATGGTCCACCTTGACGTTGAAAGACTGCAAAACATGATCCTCTATTTTCCTGAGCGAAACACCCTTGAAATAGAGGTCGATTGCCGCCGATATTATCCTAGCAGTTACTTTTGCATGTTCAAATGCTGGGTTGACAATGAATCTGTATCCACAATCTTTGCACTGATAACGTTGAATGTCGCCCGCTTTTTTCGTGTGGCGAACCGAGCATTTTACGTAGTTGCCGCTTGCGCAGCGTTGGCAAACAATCTTGCCAAGCTCGTTTGATTCGTTGATGATGTGCTGGTTTACCGGTGTCTGGAATAGCGTATCCTCATACACCTTCTTTCTAAATGCCTTCGAGAACAGTACCGCATGAATGTGCTTGCAGGTTACATGGCGATAGGTAGAATCTGGACAGTCGCACGTCCATGCGCCCTCTGTCCGAACGACCATGTACCATTTGCTGATGTCTGACTGCGACCTCACCTTGTAGGTCATTTCATTTAGAAGCTGTATGGCAACATCGGACTTTTTCTGGCTGACATCCTTTGCCATAGCAAGACCTTTCATTTCGCGTGCATCGGGTTGGTGGGCAGTGGGTTCCATGCAACTTAGTATATACTAAGTATCTTAATAAACTTTGCTAAGACAAAGCAAAGTTCTTATACTTAGTACGGTATAAGTAGGATGAGGAAGTGTATTTGGCAGATGTCGCAAAAAATCGGGGAAACTAAGGCGACTATCCTAGAGTCATGCGTAATCCCAAAGTCCTGGAGCGAACTTGTGAAAATAACTGGTAAAACAGAGCCAACGTTGATGGTGCACCTCAACGATTTGCAAGGTAAAGAACTGATAGCCAAGACGGATCAAGGATTTTACGAGACAACAGAAGCAGGAAAACAGTTCGTTGAGCTTGTTCCAAATATTCGCCCTGTCGATGATGCGCGCAAGCGTCATCTCGAAGCAATCAATGTACTATTGATGTCGCTTGGAAAGAAATACACGTTAGAAGAGAAGCTAGCTGCACAAGTACCAGCATTAGTTGTTAGAGGTTACGTGAAAAAGGATCTTGGAGCGTTTGCAAACGCGGTCGGCCAAGCTTTACGGTCTTCTGTTACTTTGTGGCTGCCTACCAAGATGGACATAGACCCTAAGCTGTTGGAAGAAATTGCCGAGCTCGTAGCAAAAATGATAAAGAAAAAGGCTGTGATGTCAGATGGCAAAATCAGAATCGTCATAGAAGTCGATTTTCCAAAAGCGTTGGATATGCGCATCAGGGAAGAGAAAGACCCAAAAATAAAACAAACGCTGATCGATAATAGGGATAAGATAATCAAGGATGTTGTTGACCATTGGGATGACCTGTTCGAGCGGAACTAAGTGAAGACAAAGTAAAGATATTTAAACTTTAAATACTGCCTTGACGGTAGGACGCGCGCATGGCTATAAAAAAAGCTATAGCAACACTGTCGGGAACGGGAGCAATGACGATGCTCGGAGCGACACTGGCAGACAAAGCCACATTCATAGGGAATTTTGGCAATGTCTACTGGCTTGGAGCATTGTTTATCGCCATAGGCGTAGGAGTCGGCCTCCTTGGCCGTCGACTAGTCTAAACACCGATAGTGCCGTACAATCTGTCTGTTCCAAAAGAGCAGACACCCAAAAGACAAGGCCGATGGCACTACCTACCGCCATATCCCATTGGTAGGGTCATCGGCGAGTCCTTTTTTCCTTTGGGTGTCCAAGATAAAATTAGTACAAGCTACTTTTTAGCTTTTTCGATACTTTCTCAGCAAATGAATGAACGAATACCCTAGGCCAAATCCTATACCAAGAAAGGTTGCTATCAGCATGAACTCATAATAATAGCCGCCCGGCTGCATTCTTCAATATGGTTAAAGGATAGCTAAAAGTCTTCTAGATAACTTGCGTTTTGATATTCGAGTCGCAATGTTTGCAGTCTTGGGATTTGCCATAACGGTCTTGCCAATTGGATATTTCCATGAGATAGGGCACAAGGTAATTTGTGAGACATACGGCGGTACAGCAAAAGTCGGACCGCCCACTAATACAGGAATTGACGCCATTTGCCTCAATTCTAAGAGCGATGTCCGACTCATGCGCTTCTTCGGCGGTTTCTTTGGCACGATTGGTGCGTTATCGCCGCTAGTAGTCTACACGCGTTTCAAAACCAAACCCTTCTACAAGGGGTTTCTGATAGCCTGTCTAGGCCAAGCAGTAGCCGAATTTCCTAAGAGCTTCCTGGAGGCTTTCTATTATGACTTTTATGCGTCAGAAACAGGCGGGATTTTGTTCCTTGCTCTGACGTTGGTCGGCTGGGTCGGGTTTTTCCTGATACTTGGCCGCAAGAAAGCATTATCCTCAACTTCTGACATCTGACTTATCGCCCTGCCTTCGACAAAATCGCCCGACTCTCGACAGCCAGCAAAAACGATGGAATCGCCCTTGATCTCGACAGGACTCTTTCTAGACATAGAGTAAATGTCAGCAAAAACCATTTTCATCTCTCATAGTGCTTCAGATACAGAGATCATGAAGTTCTTTCACAACGCTTTCAAAGATACTGGTGTTAAGGCAGTGGCTATGGAATATGAGGGATGGCACAGGAATAAAGAACCCAACTGGAAATGGATAAGGAAAGAGATAACCAAATCAAAGGCGCTTTTTGTAATCCTGACAAAAAATGTGGCTTCAATAATGCATACCAGGAATTGGGTTGCGTTCGAGATTGGCGTTGCCGCTGCCTCAATTCCACAAAAACCTGTCTATGTCTTTAACGAGGAAGGAGTTGATTTTGCCGTCCCCTATCTAAATCACTATTTTCCACACCCACTTTCGTCTCGACGAGACTTTGAGATCGCTGATTACATTAGCGACGTTCGGGCTCCTACTGCAAAGAAAGACTTTTTGCCACAAATAATAAGAGATCCACAACTTGTATATCGTGATAAGATGTGCAAGTGTCCGAATTGCATGACTGTCTTTAGCTATTGGGGAGACAGGATGGCTTTCAAATGCCCCTGTTGCGGTGAACTGATGATCAAGGTTTCTCCTAAATATGTTCGATGAAGAGGAGCGTATCAGCAGTTAATTTTGGATTTTTGTAGTCTCCTCTGCTATTGAATATGTCTTATCCAACAGCTATCCTTTCCATTTGCAAGCAAACTAAACCCTTGTACTCTTAGAATGTCGTGAATTTCTACCCAATCCTTTTTGTCAAGCCAGCTTTTCTGCTTGACCTTGATACAATCCTTTTCATTCAGGATTGTTACCTTGTGGATTCTTATGCCTAGACCTTTTACAACCGGGCTAACCAGCTCATCCTTTGCATGAATCGCTGCCTGCCTCGTTAGGGATTCCACATTGTTCTCTCAATATCCGGGTTAATCCCTGCAGCTGCTTCTCCGTACGTCTCTATATCACGTACGGGAGCAGTATCGCCGCCGCCACGATTACCGCCATCAGTATCGTGAGCATCGTGGTGGCGTTCTTGGCCATTATCTGCGACTTGATCTTCTTTTCAATGAGCGAGTTGTACAGCTGGCCTCCGTCGAGCGGGCCTATCGGCAGCGCGTTGAATATGCCGACGTTAAAGTTGACAAACCACAGCCAGAACAGCATGTTTGCCAGAGGCGACCACACAGAGCCGATGGACGACTCGTACTTTGGAGTCATCAGCTGAGAGTATGGCACGATTCCTTCCTGAATAGTTGGCGGGAGGAGTATGGCAAGTGGGTTGGAGCTGAATGCGCCCTTGTACCTTTCAAGGACTGCGCCAGTGGTATCTATAGTCGCCACTGTAATGCCAAGCGTGCCCTTGCCGGGCTCTACGGCGTCGGGAAGTGTCACTGACTTTGTCACTGTCGCAAAAGAAGCGGTGTTGCCGTCGCCGCCGGACCCCTCGACCCATGTAATGTCGATGGTCTGGCCAAGGTTGGCGCGAAGGAGGGGACCTAGATCTTCATTCTTCTTGACCTCCTGGCCTGCCACCTCCTGTATGACGGCGCCCTGCGGAAGCCCGATGGACTGGGCAAGCGAGCCGGGGTTGACGCTGATGACAGCCACTCCGAACTGGGGCTCGCCGGGAGCCGGCGGCAGCGGGGTGAGCGTCGACATCACCAGGAAAAGCGCAAGGAGCGAGACGCCTGCAAGTATCATGTTGTTGAGGGGGCCTGCCGTCAGCACCGCGCTCTTTTGCTTGAGGGTCGCCTTGGCAAGCTCATCTCTTTCAATATTGACAAATGCGCCTATCGGTATCCCGAGGAACAGCACGAGCCCGGTCGAGTCCACGCGGATGTTGTAGACCCTGGCGATGATGCCGTGGCCTGCCTCGTGGATTATGATGGTCACCACAAGCGCCACCCACCCCTCCACTATGGGCAGGTACGGGTTGAGGCCGGGTATGAGCAGGTTTGCCGTCGGTCCTACCCCGCGGATGCTGGTTCTTGCGTCGGCGTTTGAAAAGAGCACCGCAAGCGAGCCTACTATGAGGAAAATCGCAAGGACGGTTATGACGGGCATCAAGTACGTGTTTATGCTGGCCCATGCCTTTGCGCCGGGAGCCCTGGCTACCCTGTCAAAGAAGTCCAGGCCAAACGGGGTGTGTATGAGTATAAGAGGCAGCTTTACCTCTGCGCGCACCTTTCGCTGCTGTTCCAAACAGCAGGTATACCGCTGAATGCGTATTTAAATTAAGGGCTCAGACGCCCGTCGATTCTACCTTCTGGATCTCGATTGTGACCTTGTCGCCGACCTTTATCCCCATGTCCTGGTACTCCTTCATGCTCGCCTTGATGACCGGGGTGTCGGTAAGGCCGCCGCCGAACATGCCGGGCATGCTTGCCATCACCTTTGGCATGTTTTTCATCATCTCCTCTATGGAAGAAAACGCCATGGTGTTCTGGCCAAAGGGGCTCATGGGCCTGTCGGGCTTGTAGTCCTTTGGGTCGTTGAACGTGACATAGACGTACGGGCTGCCGTCCTGGGAAGCTTCAATGCGGGCCACTATGAACTCTCTTTTCATTATGTGGTACTACTTGGCAAAATGGGGCTTATTTGCATATCGAAGCCAGGAGGCGCCCTGCCAGAACTTGACAGGGGCATCCCGGGGATTGGTCTGGTCTACGAAGGGCAGATGATGTTTTTGTTGTTGTCGTCAGTTAGTTGGTCCTGACAGGGTATATTTGGCGCCTTTGCTTAAAAGGCTCGTCGATAACCCGTCTATTGCCCGGCTCTAGGGGCAAAAACTCTACTTGTTATGTACAAGATTGTGTCAAAAAAGTTGTAAAACGCGCTCGCCGCAATTTCTTCCTGCAAAATGCCTGCTAACCGCGGCAAAAAAATGCCGTAACCGCTTTTTTTGCAAACGGCATTCGCTATTTTTGAAGGATTTATGGTTGGTTTCATTTCAAAAGCTCTACATTAGAGCAGCGTGTATCATCCATTGCTGTGCTTGCAATAGAGGCCGAGCGCGTAACAAAGGTGTACAAGGGTTCCAGCCGCCCGGCGCTCTCTGAAGTGTCGCTGAAGGTAGAGTCTGGCAGGGTCTTTACGCTCCTTGGCAGAAACGGCGCAGGCAAGACCACGTTTGTGAGGATGTGCGCGACGCAGCTCATGCCGACCTCCGGCTCGATAAAGGTGCTCGGCTACGACGTGGTGAGGCAGGCAAAGGAGGTGCGAAACCTGGTATCCATCGTGCCGCAGGAGGGCAGGCCGCTGCGCGCATTGACGCCGTGGGACCACGTCTACAACTGGCTCCAGATAAGGGGCGAGAGCAAGGCGTCGGCAAGGGACAAGACGGAGGAGTTTTTGCGCAAGCTGGAGCTTTGGGAGGCCCGCGACAGGCCGGCGATGAACCTGTCCGGCGGCATGAAGCAAAAGATACTGGTCGCAATGGCGATGGCCGTTGATACACAACTATTGTTCCTCGACGAGCCCACGATAGGCCTTGACCCCGTGTCGAGGAGGCAGGTCTGGTCGGCGATAAAGGACTGGAAGGCAAAGGGCAGGTCGATACTCTTGACGACGCACTACATGGACGAGGCAGAGATGCTTTCCGACTATATCGTGATCGTGGACAACGGGTCGATAATCGCGCAAGGCACGATACAGGAACTGCGCAGGGTCATACCGCACAACACGAGGGTGGACATCGCCAAGGACGGCCTTGACGGCGACGCGCTGAAGTCGTACGGCTCGGTGGTGGACACGGGCGCCGGCATGCTGCGCGTGTTTGCGTACGAATCTTCCGTAAGGGAGCTGTCCGAGCTTGCGATACGCCGGAACCTGCCGTTCACGGTCTCGCCAGTCACGCTTGACGACGTCTTTGTCTTTCTTGTCGGCAAGGAGGCAGAGGAATGACGGTGATGAGGATGAGTAGCGGCATGCTCCCTGTCAAGCAGGCGTGCCTGATAGCGTACTCGACAGGCATTCTGTGGCTGCAGAGAAACCCGATGTCGCTTGTGTTTACCGCAATAAGCCCGTTCTCGCTCCTGTTCGTGCTGTTTGTGGTCAGCAACGGCCAGTACACGCACTATGCGGTGGCCGGGAGCCTCGTCATGGCCCTTGTCGGCTATGGTCTTGCGCTCGGGCAGGACATCTCGTTCTACAAGACCGAGTACAAGATACAGGACGTCTTTGTCGCCTCGCCGGTCTCTCCCCTGACGTACATGATGGGCCTTGCGCTTTCTGAACTGTTGTTCGGCCTGCCGGCGCTGACGGTGCTTGCCGCGCTCGTCGTGTATTTCGGCGCGCCCCTTGCCGCGATACCGCTCTTGATAGCCACAATAGTGCTCCTGTGGAGCTCGATGTCCGCGATGGGGTTCTTTTTGTCGTCGCACATGCTCCACATGCGCAACGCGACGCAGGTGATATCGTTTGTAAACGTGGTGCTTGCCGTCCTGCCTCCGATATTCTATCCGGTCACGAACCTGCCTGGTGACAGCCTGCGCTACCTGTCGTACGTGGTGCCGACCACGCACGCGTCGATAATGTTCCAGGAGATCATGGGCCTGCCGACCCCTGCCGACTGGTCGCCTGCCATCGGCTTTGCCGTGCAGATAGCGTACCTGGTCGGGTTTGTGATGCTGGCAAAGACAAAGGCGATATGGAGGGAAACGTAAGAAGGTCACGGTGGGATTTGGACCCACGACCTGCTGATTACAAGTCAGCCGCTCTGCCAGGCTGAGCTACGTGACCACCGCTACTATTCACGTTAGGGCAATTTCAGAACATAATTAATAGCTTTGTGGAGCTCCCGGTCGACTAAACTGTCCACTTTTACGCCCATAGACATAGAACAAGCTTCACGGGGTGCGTGTGGGAGCTGCTAGGCCCATAACTAGAGGAAATGTGTTCTAATAGTATCAGACTTTTTGCAGCACAAATGTGCCTTCCTTAGCGATAACGCTAGAAAAAGAACAGCGATTTGATGAAGAATAGGTTGCGATTCGAGAGAAATACTTGTGGAATGTCGGTGCCGCGCGCAGTGAATACAGCAGGGGAAGGATGATGCAACAGTCTGCCTTCTGCCAAAGCCCCTCTGTCTGCCTACTCATCTACTCCCCTCACCCCCTCCAAAATGCAGCTCTGGAGGAGTGTTTATAACGACCTCATAAAGTCGAGGAACTCTTTTATCCATCGGTTATATGCATCTCTGCCTTTTTGTGATATCTGATAATAGGTGACGTTTGCAGTCTGCAGAGCTTCGACATAGCCGTTCTTTTCAAGCATATCAACGATCTGCGAGATCCTGTCCGGCCGCTGAGAGCTTATGCCGGGAACCTTGGTGGTGATGTGGTACTTGCTGACAGGTTGGCGCAGTGCATTCATGTACTCCAGTATGGAGAACATGGTGTACTCTACAGAAAACCTCCTTCTGTCAGCCAAAATCATTAACCCTTGTAGTATCACACCCTAAAGTAAATTGCTGGCATCTCTGGAGCAACGCGCCCGTGCAAAAAAACTATCTTGCCTGACATTCTCTCTTTCTTTCTTCAGTCACTATTATTGGCCTTTTCTACCAGCAACAGCATGGAATCACCTGCGGCTCGATGGGTTTCTCTGCCTTTTATCGCCCTGGCCACGACTACTGCGATGGCTACTTTGCGGCCCGTGCTGTTGGAATACGTCTTGATTCTCTTGCTAAATTCTTGAATGTAAGATGCATCTGCCACGTCAGTCAAGGCCACTGCGATGGCACCGTATTCTTTCAAAAGCCTTTTCAGCTCTTCAGTCTCCACCAAGCTTTCATCTACAAGACAATCGAAGGTGGTGGTTCCAGCAACGCTCACGTCGGTAAATTTTGAGGTTCCTTCACTTGCAAGGTACTCTCTTAGAGGTTCAAGCTCTGGTACGGCCTCTGCTACAGCCTTTAGAGCCTCGCCTTTGTCACGCCGTGCCATTGCCATGCTTATCGCCCATCGAAGAGACCCGTGCTCAAAGATATCCTGCCAAGAATCAAGCGCAGTCCTTGCCTTGATTACTCGCCAAACAAGCGGAAAGAGCACGCCGAGAAGGACAAGCGCTATTATTGATATTATGTAGTCGTGCTGCACCTCAGAATACAGCCTGAATTGATATAGAACACCAAACAGGTCAAGGAGGGAAAAGACGACCAGCGCGGCGACAACATAGATGACATAGTTCAATGAACGCGAGGCAGAGCGTAAGAGCTTTAGGGCTTCCCCTCCATACCTGGTAGCCAGTATGGTAGAGTATGATGGTGGTGGTGAAGAAGATGAAGGAGAATCAGCAGCAGCCTTGTCATCGCCCATATGAGGATACTTTTCTTGACAGTCTGCTTATATTCTAACACTTAACAAAGTTAATGGGTCTGGCAACTCTGTTAATTCGGGCTTAATATCGTTCTGGCTGCATATCAATACCATGTCTCAAACATTGATGAAGAAGACTGTGATTGAAGGAGGAAGAGGAGGTGTGGACGAGGTTAGGCGCAAATTCAGTGAAGTGCGCGATGCGTACAAGAACGTGCTACCAAAAGTAGACCCTGCGCTGATCAATGACATTCTGGAAAGAACCCGCGCAAGCGGAGAAGGAGGAGAAGGAGAAGAGCCACTATCTTACACCATTGAGGTATTCACAAAAGAGGGAATTGATGCTGAAGCTGCAAGGCAGTACATAATATCCAAAACAGGAATGGCACCTGCAATATTTGACAAGGGCACCCATTATGTAACCAACCAGAAACTGACACTCGAAATGCTGAAGGAAATTTCGGATTCACCAGATGTCGTCGAGGTTCACGGCAGCTTTTGCGGAGGCGTAGGGATGCGTGGTGCTTACTTTGAGAGGAGATGGTAGCATTAGCATGAACAAACAAGCATCTCTGGCAGCGGGTGTTCTGGCTGCGCTTCTGGTGGCAACAGCATTAGTACCAGGAGGTGGAGGAGGCCTGGTGCCTGCATTTGCAGACAAAGAAGAAGAAGCAGGTGAAAGAGAAGGCGTGAGCGACAATGGCAGAGGAGCAGCGGCAGCCGGGAGGGAAAGCGCACTAGCCGGCGCCAGCATTATTGGCAGTAGCAGTGGTGGTGAACGAGGAGAAGAGTTCGGAGCGGGTGAAGAGGAGAATGAAGACTCTGAAGAAGGAGCATCTGTAGGTGGCGGTCTTTTGGGGCTGATACTTTACGGAGTGATAGCTGCCGTTATTGGAACGATTGGGTACACCGCGTACAAGATATTCATCGTCAGCCGCAAAAAGGCGCCATCATCGTCTGTCCCCTCCCGCTCGCCATAATTTTTTTCTGGTGATATCCTTTGATGAAGAAGCGTTACCCTCATCATTTCCGACTGTCGATGATACTTGCAGTGGTAGCAGTAATCACAGCTGCCGCCACCGTAATGACGACGACTGCATCTGAAGGATTTCCTAAAGAAGCATGGGCGGCCGATGAAGGTGAACAAGGCGGAGGAAGAGGGGGAGGAGGAGCAGTGAAGGCCCTTGGATGGGCTGCCGTTGGAGCCGGCGCTCTTGGCACCGGGTCGCTTGTCGCATACAAAATGTCAAGAAAGGCCATGCTAGCAATAGCCGGTTCTGGTGGCGGGATTACAAGGTCACTTACTATGGCGTACAAGCCTGCCCTGAACTTCCACATGGCAATGAACCTGATAGGGTATTGTGCAGGAATGGCTCACGGGATCATGCTATCAAGGGCAGCCGACGGAATCTCCATTTCGTTGGCATTGGTCATGACTGTCCTGGTGGCAAGCGGGGTACTGATGAGGTTGACCTCATCTAGAATGCGGCTGTTCAATATTCAATTACATGGCCAGGTATTCCTCGTAGCATTGCTAGTTCTTCTCGTGGTGCTTCACATTGCTACCGCTGATGATTAGTGGTTCTACTTCTGGCGATAGCTTTAGCTTTTGCGCATTAGGCTATTTCTTGTCTTTTAGCCTTCTCAGGGAAAAGAAAGCAGCCGCACCGGCTATTGCCGCACCTGAACCAATGAGCATTAGCAGCGTATTATTTGTCTCAACTGCCGTGTTGCCGGGCTGTGGCTGCATCGGCATCGTCTCTAATTGCTCTTTCCAACTCCCTTGCACGGTAGGAGAAATACCTTGTCCAAGGGCAGCCGTGTCATCTTGAGCGCTTTCAATAGGCATTGTCCGCGTTCCAATGCTGGTAAGCAAGGAGCCATTATCCCGGGCTGAAGCGTAGACCAGGTAGCTCTTTCCGACTTCAAAATCGTAGCCGCATGCGCCGCTATCTATTGCCGTAAACACCACAAGCTCTTTGTAATTGGGAGAGTTATTCTGGCTCTTCCAATATGTATCAACTTCAAAGAGCGCGGCGCGCATATCTTGCATGCCGCTGCTTACGACAATCGTTCTAACTTCTGCCACTTTGCCAGAGAATATTATTGCTGACGAATCCGCGGTCGCTTGTTCGATTGGTGGAAGTGATAATACCTCGCAAGCATGGGCTTCTTCGGAAACTGCATTTAAGACCATTGTACCACATGCAACAAGAATGGTCAGCAGTAATGCAGTACGCATTTGCGGACTATTTAGTCTCCTTCTGCATTACTTTTGAAGTTTTACCCAAACGCTTCTATCTCTTCGTCGCTTCCTTGTCGCCCTCAAGTGACGCCCATGACAGTTTGTTTAAGACTGGTCGGTTGCTTCGTCAGAAGATGATGAAGAAAAAAGTCTTGGCTTAAATACTCCTAGTTTGGTTTGTCCGCCATAGTCGTAATTGATAGTTTCGCTGCGGCTTTGCCTCTGGTAATAATCTGCTCTGCTGCCATTCAGGCAGCGGCGTTGCCATATCTTCCATAGTACACAAGCTCGTTCAGCGGCACCCTGCTTTTCTTGCCCGCTAATCTCTTGGCAGGATATCCAAAGCCTACGACGAGCGTAACATTCAGCTCTTTTGGGATCCCAAAGTCCTCGCGCAGTTTCTCATCCTTTACGCCCGTGAAAATCCCCGAAGCGACTCCGTGGTTCCATGCTGCTAGCTGCATGTTCTGAAGCACCCTTCCAGCGTCTATCATGTGGAACTTGTAGTCCGGGTTTGTCAGGACAATGACCGCGAAATTGGCGCCTGCGACCCATTGCCCACTCGTGCTGTCCTCCGCAAGGGTCGCAAGGCGGTCCCTGCCTTCCACCAGGATAAACCGCCAGTGCTGGGTGTTCATGCCAGTCCCCGTCAGCCGGGCAGCTTCAAGGACGCTCTGCTTTATTCCAGAGGGAACATCCTCGGAATTGAATTGTCTCGTGTCGAGCTTTGTTGCAATGCCGTCAAAAATGTCCATATGTGTTACACCTGAGCTAGTAGGGCTCCAAATTTCATAAAGCTTTTGTCCAGGCGCGCTGCGCTTGAGAGTATTTAAATTACCGCCGGCATTACAGGCAGATCATGGCGCGAGCTAGCAGCAATAATGGTAAATTCTTGGTACAAGTCATCATAGAGAACAAGCCCTACATCAACGACCCGGAAGGCGAGACCATCCACCGCGACCTGGTGGTCAAGGGCGGCTATTCCGACGTCAAGGGCGTCAGGTCTGCCAAGATGCTGAAAATGATGGTGAGCGCCAGCTCGGAAAAAGAGGCTGAAAAGACCGTGCAAAAGCTCTGCGAGGAGCTGCGCATATTCAACCCGGTCGTCAGCAACTGCACCATAAAGGCGCAAAAGGCTGACTAGCTAGCTAGTGCTTTTCGTCGTGGCCCATCGTCGCAATGACGTCGTCGATGCTTTCAGTGTCGCGCAGCGCGCCTTCCAGCAATAGCGTGGTGCGCAGGTGCTTGGCAAGGTCCGTGACCGTGATGATGCCGACGATCTTGTTTCCCTCCATTATGGGGAGCCTTCGGATCTTGTGGTTTACCATTCTCTGCACCGCGACTTCGATGGCCGTCTCGGGCCCTGCGGTAGTCAGGATTTTTGACATGATGTCGCCTACCTTGACCTGCGATATGACAAGCTCTTTGGCGCAGATTTTCTTGATAAAGTCACGCTCGCTCACGATTCCCACCGGGTTTCCGTCCCTGTCGACGATGAAAACCGAGCTTATCCCCTTTTCCGTCATCAGTTTTGCCGCTTCAAGGGCGCTCCTGTCGGCGTTGATGGTGACTATCTCCTTTGTCATGATGTCGCGGACTACGCCGGCTACCACGGGAGCTATCTTGGAAGGCTGAAAATTTAATCCTTGCCGTAGTGGGATGTACACAGTCTCTTTTCTGGAACTCCCCTCAAGATATTAATACGAGCAGCGACGAGTCTTTTTCAAAGAATAGAAGAATGAAGATCGGCATCGCCGTTTTCCCCGGTAGCAACTGCGACCGCGACGTCCACCACGTCCTGAACAAGGTTGTCGGGATTCAGGCCGACTTTATCTGGCACACAAAGGACCGCATCTCCGGCTATGACGCCATGATAATCCCGGGCGGCTTTGCGTTTGGCGACCGCCTGCGTGCCGGCATCATCGCCGCGCACAGCCCGATTGTGCAGGAGGTAAAGCGGATGGCCAAGGACGGCATGCCTGTGCTTGGCATATGCAACGGCTTTCAGATACTCGTCGAATCCGGACTTTTGCCGGGCGCGCTCATGATGAACGACTCGCTCCGCTTTGTCTGCCGCTGGACCAAGGTCAGGGTGGAAAACAACAAGACGCCTTTTACCGGCCAGTTTGCAAAAAGACAGGCGTTTGACATACCGGTCGCGCACGGCGAGGGCCGCTACGTCGCCGACTCGGCGATATTGAAAGAGCTGAAGAAAAAGAACCAGATCGTCTTGCAGTATTCAAACGACGACCCAAACGGCTCGACAGGCCTGATAGCCGCCATATGCAACGAGCAGGGCAACGTGATGGGCATGATGCCGCACCCGGAGAGGGCAAGCGAGAGCCTGCTTTCTGCCACGGGCGCAAACGACGCGGTCACGGTTTTCAGGTCGCTTGCCAGCTATCTTCAAAAAGAAGAGCAAAGGGCGGTTGCGTGAAAGGATATGGGAGTCCTTACAGAGCAAGAACTAGCCTACCTTGAAAGCAAGCTAAAGAGGAAGGCAAACGAGGTCGAGCAGGACATCGTAGGGGCAGAATGGTCTGAGCACTGCTCGTACAAGTCGTCCAAAAAGTTCCTGCGCCTCCTCCCGACAAAAGGCAAGCGCGTCCTTGTCGGCCCTGGCTATGACGCCGGCGTGCTCGACGTCGGCGACGGCTATGTCATCACCGTGCACATTGAAAGCCACAACCACCCGTCGGCGGTAGAGCCCTTTGGCGGTGCTGCAACAGGAGTCGGAGGGGTGATACGCGACATCATGTCGATGGGCACGCGCCCGATAGCGGTGCTTGACGCGCTGCGCTTTGCGCCAATAGACGGCGGCAACAACAACAAGAGCAAAAAGTCGGCAGCAACAGCGTCGGCGACGGCAAAGTCAAAATGGCTGTTCAAGAACGTGGTCAAGGGCATCGCAGACTATGGGAACTGCATCGGAATACCTACGGTCGGAGGCGAGATCGAGTTTGACCCGTCGTTTGAGGATTACTGCCTTGTAGACGTCGCGTCTATAGGCCACGGCAAAAAAGAGGACGTCATTTCAAACCGCGCCGAAGTCGGCGACTATATCGTGCTTGCAGGAGGCTCCACCGGCAGGGACGGGATACACGGCGCGTCGTTTGCGTCGCGCGCGCTGGAGGCCGAGAACCGCTCGGCGGTGCAGATACCCGACCCGTTCCTTGAGAAACTGCTGCTGGAAGCGACGATGGAGGCCGTGCAGCAGGGGTGCGTCAAGGCGATAAAGGACCTCGGCGGAGGCGGGCTTTCGTGCTGTTTGTCAGAGACGTCTGACAACCTCGGCCGCGGCTTTAAGGTCGAGCTGTCCGAGGTCAACGCAAGGGAGGCCGGCATGACGCCGGCAGAATTGATGATATCCGAGTCGCAGGAGCGCATGCTCTACGTCACCGACTCTGAAAAGCTGCCGGGCTTGCAGTCCATCCTTGACAAGTACGAGATAAGGTACTCGATACTAGGCAAGGCAGAAGGGCACCAGGACCTTGTAATAACGCACAATGACTCTGTGGTTGCAAGCATGCCTTCAAGCCTCGTCGCGCATGCGCCCCTTGCAGACAGGGCCGCACGGAGGCCGGCGTACCTCGACCGGCTCAAAAAGGTGCGCGCTCCAAAGAAGGTGCCGCCAATCCTGGGAAAGACGCTGCTTGCGCTCCTCTCAAACCCGACGATAGCAAGCAAGAGGTGGGTCTACCAGCAGTACGACCACGAGGTGGGCGTGCGCACCGTTGCAAAGCCGGGCGCGGCCGACGCGGCCGTGATGCGCCTTGACAACGGGAAATTTGCCGCAGTAAAACTGGACGGCAACTCGAAGCACTGCTACCTCGACCCGTACCAGGGGACGCTTGGCTGCCTGTCGGAAGGGTGCCGAAACATCATCTGCACCGGCGCCGAGCCGGCGGGAGTGGTCGACCACCTGCAGTTTGGAAGCCCGGAGGACCCGGAGATCTTCTGGACCTTTTCGCAAGCGGTAAACGCCATTGTCGACTATTGCAACTTTATGGAAATTCCGGTAGTTGGAGGCAAGGTCAGCTTTTACAACGAGACGGCCAAGGGGCCCATCAAGCCGTCGCCCGTGATGGGCACGATTGGCCTCATCGACGACGAAAAATGGATAACAAAGTCGGCGCTTGGCCCCGGCCAGTCCGTATTCATAATCGGCGAGACGCGCCCGGAGATGGGAGGCTCGGAATACTATGAATACGTGCACGGCATAACCGGAGGCCTGCTTCCGGCAGTCGACCTTGCAACCGACAGGGCAAACGGCTCTGCCGTCCTGAAACTGATAAGAAACGGCCTGGTGTCGTGCGCCCATGACTGCAGCAAGGGCGGCCTTGCGGTGGCTCTTGCCGAGATGGCGATTGCAGGAAACACTGGTTTTCGCGTGCAACTGGACTCTGTCCCAAGCACCTGCACTAGGCTTGACGATCTCTTGTTTTCAGAGTCGCACTCGCGCTACCTTGTAGGGACGACCAGGCCCGAGCAGGTTGCCCAGCTGTTGCAGTCAGAGGGAGTCAAGTTTGCCAAGATCGGCAAGTCTATGCGTGGCAAGGCCGAGTTTGCCCAGGGCAAGAAGGTTCGGATCTCACTACCATTGTCAAAACTGGAAGGCGCCTTTGGATCGCTTGGGAAGATAATGGGATGATGATGAGGAGGAGGAGAGAAAGCAAGATACGTTTTTTAACGCATGGCGTTTATCTACTGCCGGTCATGGGCATGGCTTCTTTTGCTCGGCCTGCTTGTGCTTGGGGGACAAAGAACAACATTGGTACATGAAAACTGCGGCGTAGTAGGCATCTTTTCGCTTGCCGGACACAATGTCATACCGTTTGCCATAGACATGCTGCGCGCGCTGCAGCACCGCGGCCAGGAGGCGTGGGGCATTGCCGTCCCGAACAAGCCCCCGTTCAAGAGGCTCGGCCTTGTATCGCAGGCCGCGCCTGATTTTCAGGCTATTGTGCGCAAATACAAGTCAAGCGCGGCCATCGGCCACGTGCGCTATTCCACTTTTGGCAAGAGCAACCTGGAAAACGCCCAGCCCCTCAAGGTCAAGGACCTGTGCATAGCCCACAACGGCACCATAGCAAACGTGGAGCAGCTTTCAGGCATGGTGGGCGGCTGCACGTTCACCCCGCAGACCATGAGCGACACGCTGGTTGCCGCCCAGCGCCTGGTGATGCACATCGCCGAAAAGGACGACATGGCGTCTGCGATGTCTATTTTGAAAAGCGAGATGGTCGGCTCGTTCTGCTTTACGTTTCTCACCGACGAAGGTTCAGTGTATGCGGCACGCGACACGCGGGGATTCAGGCCGCTCGTCCTTGGCTTTCACAAGGAAACTGGCACCTACATGGTGGCGTCGGAGTCGTGCGCGCTTGCCGCAGTCGGGGCGCAGCTTGTCCGCGACGTCGAGCCGGGGGAACTGGTCAAGATGGGCAAGGCAGGGGTCGAGTCCCAGCAGTTTGCGACGGAAACGCCGCACGCCCACTGCGCGTTTGAATACACATACTTTGCGCACCCGTCAAGCATCATGGAGGGGATAAACGTCTACGCGGCAAGGAAAAAGATAGGCCAGTTCCTTGCCAAGAAATTCCCGATACAGGACGCGGACGTGGTTGTGCCGGTCCCTGACTCGGCAAGGCCCGCGGCGCTTGGCTATGCGCTGGAATCCGGCCTGCCGTTTGAGGAGGGCCTGCTGAAGGACAGGTACAGCAAGAAGGGCTCGATGCGCAGTTTCATCGAGCCGTACCAGAACGACAGGGTCGAGATAAACAAGGGCATAATCCCGATACGGGAAGTCATTGAGGGCAAGCACGTGGTGGTCGTGGACGACAGCATTGTCCGCGGCACCAGCTCTGCGTCGATAATAAGCACGCTGCGCGCGGCAGGCGCAAGGCGGATAAGCCTCGTAGTCACGTACCCGCCCATACGCTACCCGTGCTACGCCGGAATCGACTTTCCGTCACAGGAGGAACTTATTGCGTACCAGCACGGCGCAGAAGAGCAGGCAAACGAAAAGGTGGCGGGCAAGGTCGCAAGGGTGATTGGCGCAGACTATGTCGCGTACAACGACACTGCAAACCTTGCAAGCGCAATTGGCATGCCGGAAGAAGAGCTGTGCTTTACCTGCTCGACTGGCAACTATGCGCCGCTCGGGATAAAGCCGGTCTTCAAGACGCGCGCCCAGATAAAAGGCGAATGATGATCGCTTAAATATTAAATAAAGCAAATCTTCTCAGATGCGGCTCGCCTTTGTGGCTGCGATTGCAGGTGGCATCGTTGTCGCCGCAGTACTGGCCATGTATGCGTCGCAGGTACCTACCCAAGACTATTCACTGAGCGTCGACGCGCTAAAAGACGAGCAGTCTCTTTTTACAAACAGCCGCGTAGTCCTTTCAAACACAGGCAAGATTGCCCTTACAAACGTCATGGTCAGCTATGGCGGCAACGCGACGGAATTTATCGGCACGATGGAGCCAGGTTATAAAACAACGGTATATCCGCCTGAAGGGACGCCCCTGACTTCTGTGACGGTGACTGCGGACCCTGACATCCGGATAGTGCAGGCATACCGCGCGCCAATAAAACTGCCCGGCATGATAGGTTCCTGATCGGAGTAAGCCACTTTTGGACTAGAGAAATCAAAATCAAAACTAATACTGTCACTCTTGCAGAACTCCAGCAGATTATTACCACTGTGCAGATCGTTAGTTGGACAATGATTGCGGCAATAATCACATTGGCGGCCTACCCGTTTATCTATAGATGGAAACGTTCAAGAACTACAAAACTGCAGCCTGCCAACGACCCAAAGTTCCGGGACGATAAACTAGAAAAAAGGTAAATACCAGCCATATAATATGGCATCCGATTGAGCTTCATTAAGAACATTCGTGAGAAGGACAAGGAATGTTCAAGATGTCATAAACCGCTAGGTCTGAGAAGCCATGATTCTGAAGAGATCTGGGAATTCGAAGGCAAGCTCTGTCATTCATGCTTCGAGACTATCAAGAATGGAATCAAAGAATACGAAGTGACGTACGTAGGAGGACATTCACAACTCCCTGTTCAGATGGATGGGTTTCTGTCGATTCTCCTTTTTGACCAAATCAACAAGGTAGTTTTCAGATTCAAGAACAAAGAAAAGAGCAAAGATGATCTCTACATTTCATTCAAATCTAAAGATATCCGAGGCTCCAAGATAGTCTCTAAGAATGAAGCTTCCCTAAAGAAGATGATCATTACAATAGGACTCCGTAAGACTTCAGAAAGTAGATATCTTCAGATCGACTTTCTTAATGGAGACAAACAGGAATCTCTTATTCTTGATGTAGGGAAAGAGCTTGATGAAGTTAGCACTACTATAGGACTGATGATAGGAAACCTTTCGACGAAATCTATCGAAAAGCCTAAGGAGATCGAAAGCACGCAGACTACAACTTCTGAAATTCAAGAATTAGCTCCCGAAATGCCCTCTAAGCCCTGTTCTGTTTGCCTGAAGAATGAACAGTCATTCTTTGTCAAGTCTGATAATCTCTGCGTATCTTGCTTTCACAAACAATATGGCAAGATTCTTCTAAAGGGAGAAGTCGCCTCATACTATGGAGGTCATAAAGCCTACCTAGCTGGTGGGCTCCTCTCAAAGGAAGAATTAGGCAAGCTCTATCTTACTGAAAAACACGTTATATTCACAAAAAACGAAAAGGATCTCTCTAAACGCTGGAGCATCATAATTCCATTAGCAAGCATTGATGTCGGAAGCTATAGTATAGAGGAGAAAACAAGACGACAACAAGTTTCAGGAATTGGCAGTTCGCCTGTAGATGGAGTATTCGGAGGAACGGGCTTTATTCATGAATCTGGCAAAGAGCATCACCTAGTAATTCCCTATGTTGATGAAAATGGGATTCCGCAATCGCCTAGGTTTGGCGTAACGTCATTTAGAGGAAAGGCTATCAGGGAATTCGCCGCCGAACTCTACAATCAGCTAGTAAAGCTTCAAGAAAAGTCTTCTCCTCAGACAGCACCTACGTCAAACATTCAGGCAGGCCAAAAGACGGAAACTGTTCAGACAAGGGAAAGCCCTCTTCTTGTTCTAAAGATGCGTCTGGCGAAAGGAGAAATCACAAAAGAAGAATACGAAGAGCTTCGCGAAATGCTAGAATGACGAATCCGAGCATGATTCACCGGAAAATGGATTAATGCAAGTTCTTCTATAACATCCGCATGAAATGGATTACAAACAATGGGAGACGTTTTCCCATAAACAAGTATCCATCACTTACAGATCTTAGGTATCTGCAGAACCAAGACGCATACCGAACGTTCAGAAGCAACATGGAAAATGAGGCAAGAAAGAAGTTTCTAGTCAAACGAAAAGTAGTAGAAAAGAAGAGAGAATGGGGAGTTAAGATTGGAGCACTAGGAAGTGGCTTCGAATACAAGAGAGGAATAACAGAAACAGTCACTAAAGAAAAGAAATGACTTCTGAAGTCGGAAACCAAAAGCCAACTCTTGATGAAGAAGGCGCAAAGACCTTCTTCAATCACATTTTGCAACTATGGATCTATCCTGAGCTCAATCGGAGAGTCGAAAATGGGCTTATCTCTAAAGACTATCAAGTAACAAAAGCCCAGATAGTTCTTGATCCTAACAGGAATTCGTCTGAAGTAAGACTAAATGATGAAGTCAAGGCCATTGCAAAATTAAAACTAAAACCAGACATCAAAAAACAATTCAAAGAAGAAGTCTTTGAAGACGAAATTGAAGAGATTATAGGAGTAACCTTGACTGATCAGGATAGCCCTGATGCAGGGCATGTAACCCTGCTTCAATTTAGAGGATATTGGATAATCCAATTCGATTTCAGGCATTATAAGGGAAAAGCTCAAGAACGACTGGATGCTGCAATTCAATTCTATGAAGCAGCAAAGTATTGTTACGAGAAGAAATTATGGCGATCATTTGTAGATAACTTGTTTAGCACTGTGGAACTGCTAGCAACCTCTCAGTTATTTGTCATTTCTGAACAAGAATACGTTAAGAAGCAGACTCACGTTTGGACTAGACTCAAATACAATTCTCTAATGCTGGCGAATAGAGCGAATGAAGACTACAAAGGTCTGCTAAACAAACTACATGGCCTAGTTGACGGAGCGAGATATCTTAGCAAGCCCTTTGAAATAAGCTCCGAAGATGCGCAAAGTTATCTGACGACTGCACAAAACATGATCGACTTCACAAAGAAATTCATCAGCTGAACTAGCGTGTCCTAGATTTCATCATCTATTATGATCTTGGCCTGCTTCCCTTTATCTTTCGACCTAGGGGACGCATTCCTGATTGCGTTTAAATAACATCTGGACGAAAATCACATTGTGAATACTGACTCGTTCTCTGACGCGGAAATCCGGGAATTCTACAAGCTGAAAAACATCGCGGTGGTGGGCATGTCCAAGACCGACGGCAAGCCGGCAAACTATGTCCCGAAATACCTGATAGAGCAGGGGTACAACGTGATACCCGTCAACCCGACAGCGCCAGAGATAATGGGCAGAAAATCCTACCCGAACGTTTCAAGCGTTCCCGACCAGATCGACATCGTCGACGTTTTCAGGCCGTCAGACGACGTCCTGCCGGTGGTGATGGACGCCGTGAAAAAGGCCGGCATCAAGGTGGTGTGGATGCAGCTGGGAATCCACAACGAGCAGGCTGAAAAACTTGCCAAGGAAAAGGGCATCAAGGTGGTGTACAACCGCTGCATGCTCGAAGAGCACCAGCGGCTTTTCGGCAACTAATGACGTGACGCCTAGAAGAAGATCCTAGGCGCATTTTTTTTTACCAAAGAGAATTCCGGACAGTACCTGGATGTCTGGGGATGCGGCTCGCCTTGCGGCCTTCACCTGTGGCAACTAGCCAAGCAAAACACATCAGTACACACGTTCTCTGGATAGATTTTGCAGTGTCCTTACGCTGGGCCCTTGTAGACTGCAGGAGGGTCGTCAAGAATTACAAAGCCGTGGAAGGGGATGATGGTTTCAAGATGCCTTTCGTCAAGCTTGGCAAGATCGTAAGAGCAGAGAAAGGAAATGTTTTCGGCCGCCCGCGTTCCAATGGCCCTTTCTCCCTGGGTGAATTCGTTTTCAAGGCCGTTTCTGAAAAACCACGAGGCGTCCTCTCCGGCTATCCTCGTGCCTTTCTTCGAGTCGTTTACCGAATGTATCGTGTAAACCCAGTCGAAGGCTTTGCTCATTGCTTTGGAGCGTTCTACGGACAAAAGCTCGCCATACAGCATGTTGTTCGTGGAAGGGATGCGGCATGGTGACACTGACAGGATGCCTTTTGGGGTAGTGGTGGCGGCAGACTCGAAAAATTCTGCGAGCACCTCGTCCTTTGTCTTTGCATTCTTGTAAAGGAAAAGCACGTGCTCGTGCCCCTCCCGCGAGCGGACAAAATTTACTACATCTGTAATGCGGATCCTGTCAACGATCTCGCCGATGTCTTGGTCAGAATCTGCCGAGGGGACGTGGCGCAAGAGCTCTTTCTTTATCAGGCCCATTATCATCTTCCCGATATCCTTGCCGAGCCTCCTGTTAAGCGACATTTCGACGGCCCTGTAGTCAAGCAGGAGCTCTTTTTCAGACAGCCCGCTGTCTGTGGCCAAAATGGAGATAAGCGATCCGGCGGCGTCGCCAAAAATTCTCAAGGCGTCCCTCACAGATTCGATCAGGATCTGGTCCGCATTACCGGAGAGCCTGCTGTAGCCCAACCTGTCGAGTATGTGCAAACATTCTGACAAAATTCAGATGTTATTTGTCTTGCAGATATATATCAATTATTTACCATGGTTTGTGTCTGTTCTGGTTATTTTTAACAGAACGAAAGCGTGATTTTACCAGAATGAAAGTGTAATGCCTCTTTTTTCATCCATGCTTACATCAAAGCTCTCTCCGCTTGAAATGGGGACAGCGTCGCGGATTCTTTTGCTGCAGCTGTAGCATCTTGGCCTAGGCATGTATTTCAGGAGCGTGGCACACCAAAGGCAATGTTCGCACATTATGAAAAAGACGCCGGTCGGGATCTTCTCTACCATGAGCCTTGATGGCGGCTTGGCCACACGACCGTCTCTGCGACTGCATTGGGCCTTTGGAATGGCCTCGTCCAGTTTTTCCACGATGGTTTCTGCGCTATTGCCCATGATCTCGCGTAGATAGTTGGCAAACTCCTCGCGGTATTGCAGTATCTGTTCGGCGTCCATGCCGTACTTTTCCCTTATGTGTTTCAGGATGAGTTCCCTTGCTTCCTCGCCAAGCCCGCTTAACACAGATTCGATTGTTTTAGAAAAATTTGCGTTCAGTGAATCGGCCGGCATTTCCGTCTATTTTATTGTCATCTTTGATAATATTATTTGCTCCCGTCAATTTTAGCTAATATCTGCGCAGTTATTGAAATCTACATGGATCAGGATTGGGAGCAACGTGAAAAATTCACATGCATTTTGCACAAAAAGAAAATTCTAGCTCGATGATGTCAGCCATATCCGTGCTTCTTCAAGACATCTCGTATTTTGTCAATTGTCATATAACGCGTATGGGCTGGACCGTCCATCTTGGCTGTCTGCACAAAGAGGAATGCCTTGGCATCCCTGTCCAGCGGTATTGAATACTGCACTATAGACCCGTACTCTGTAAGAGAATATACGATGCCGCCAAACTTTTCCGCAAATTCCTTGCGCGTCCCCATCCTTACCGCAGCCCGGAACAACAGGTCTTCTGCTTCAGGCCTTGACAGCGCCGGAGAGCCTGAATGCCCGTAATCCGAAAAGAGGATTTTTCCCCTGCTGTCAACCACTCCCACTAACCGAATGTGATCGAGTTGCAAGAGCTCATCACACAAATCCCGATAGGTGGGCACTCTCTGTAAATTAAATGCGATACAATATTATCTTTCTCAATGACGAAATGAAACATTTCTTGAGTTTTGCAAATAATGTCAATAAACGACAGATTGTCGCAAATAATTTTATGTGCTAGATCGCTTTCACTGCATCTGCTCAATGCACCAAAAAAAGCGCCGGATGGATTAATGTCGCTGCTGCATAGTTGCGTAATCGTTTTCGAGTGATTGACTTGGATGATGATGATAATAATATTATATCATCCAGCAGCGTGCATGATGGAGTCCTGCACACTTCAAATGCCGTTCTGAAGGCTGCTACTTTACTTTCTCCTGTACTGCCCGAGTTCCTTGAGGGAGATATCCAAGGCGACTTCTGCGCCGTTGTACCCCTCGACCTTTGACTTTGGAATCACGTACTCTGCTGTCGGGCCCCTTTCGAGGGTTATTGTGTCTTCTTCCACTTCGATTACGTTTCCGGCGTCCCCGCGGTCGTTCGTCCTTGCGTTCTTGTGAATTATCGACTCCCAGTTTACTATCGCGTCAGACACTCTGATTCACTGCTCTATAATGCGGCGCGAAATAGTTAAGGACTTGGTAAAATAGTTCTAGTAACTTGATTATTGCAGATTTCTTTATAAAATGCGCCTGGCTTTCATTATAGTTATTTCTTTTAAGGCTCGGCCGCATGTATGTGTATATAACATGCCACACAATATGGCGATCCTGCCTGCGGCGTTTGCATCCGGCCGTCTGCCGGCGAGAAAAAGCGCGATTATGCACAGCCGTGCTCAAATTATGCATTTATGCACGCTCAAAAAGCCTGGTTATGCAGAAGAAGAAGAAGAAGAAGAAGAAGAGATGGCTTGCAAGAATAAATATGATGACGCTGCCCGCTAATCCATATATAAAATGTCAGAGGAGCCAGACCGGAACGTTTCGCAGGTGGCAGAGCGGGTCAAGTCCGCGCTTTCCGACCTTGAAAAGGACGGCATAATGACAAAGATCGGCATAGACCGCGACGCCGGCATAGTCAAGGTCTACACCGAAAAGTCAGACGCGCTGAAAAAAGCGTCTGCCGGCCTTGCCGAGATACTGGAACTTGCGTACACTACCGCCGAGCACCACCCGTACTGGGGAATGCTGTACCACGCGACAGAGATTTCAAAGATATTGCTTGACAGGTGGGACTCGGACCTGTCGCAGGACAACGCAAGCGAGATAGGCTGGCGCCTTGACGAGATAAGGATGGCGCTAGAGCGCGCAGGCGACATGCACCACCACCACGACTAGCTAGAAACTTTATCCGCATGTTCCGCGTTAATGTACAGCATATGGCGCAAGTCCCGGCGACTGCAAGACGCGTCCAGAAAAGCAATCTCTTGTTTGGCGTCCACCTGTTCATGCTTGGTAGCTTTGTGAGCCTCGTCGGCTACCTCGGCGTGATGTGCCACCACCTGCACTGATCCGCAGTACATGAAAACGCTATAGGAAAGAAAAAGATGTCTGGTAAATCAGAAGCTTGTTCTAAATCCGTATATCTTTGGATGACGAGAAATTACAAATGAATCTGACACGAAGGATAATTGCAAGGAACCTTCTCCTCGCTACAGTGCTGTCCGTAGCCGCTTCCGGACTCGCGACGGCAACTGCCTTGATGACGGCGGTGGCATCGCTACCCGCTGCTTATGCACAACAGACTCTGGCTGGAGGAAACAACAATGGTAATGCCACTTCAACTGCTGGCAATTTTACACTATCCGGAATCATTACAAGCACGCAGATGACTAACGCAGGCGCACCCCTGTGGCTTTCGGCAGGTTCCTGGGCGCTCGTGACAGACATGCCGGTATTTGGAGGGAACAACCAGACGCAGCCGACGGTGAAAAATTTTAGCGCCGTTGTAAACATGGTACTGCTTTCCAACGGCACGATGTTCCACACCCATCACATCTCCAATTTCAAGCAATCAGAAGTGCTATTCCAGGGCAGCAACACCACGGCCTTTAATGGCACCATGACCGTGACCACCGAAGAAGGCATGGCGGAAAATGTACCCGGATACCTCCACTTCCAGAACAACATCATGTCGGTATGGGTCAATCCCGGGCAGATAGACAACCACTTTGGCCCAACGCCGATTAACGGCATGATGCTAACTCCAGAACAGTTGGAGGAACTCGGCGCCGAGTTGCCGCAATTGCAGCAGGGCGCTGCCGCCCAGAACAGCACAGCAGCAAGTGCCAGCAGCAGTAGCGGCGCTCAAGCGACATGACATAACTGACAAGCCGGAGTGTATATGCGCTCATACACCTCCGCCTTTTTACTTTATTTTTTGTTGGTTTATTTTCCTATCCTCAATCTATCGCCTGAATATGTATTGGCATTTCTCAAAAAGTATAGAAGCACCGGCAGCCATTACAAGCATGTCAGCCAAATGTGGTGGCATTCTACTGCCCGCTTGCAAAACCTTAGCCGGAGCTTTTACCGCGCAGCTCTTCCACAGGAGTATATAAATAATAACAGGGGGGAGGCTAGAGCATAATATGATCAAAATCGGCCTGATCGGCAAGACGAACACGGGCAAGACGACGTTCTTTAATTCCGCCACGCTTGCGTCAGCCGAGATATCAAACTACCCGTTCACGACAAAGCAGGCAAACATCGGCAACGCGCACGCGATCACCGTGTGCGTCCACAAGGAGTTTGGCGTGCAGGACAACCCGAAGAACTCTCGCTGCATAGACGGCTGGCGGTTCATCCCTGTGGAGCTTGTGGACCTGCCGGGCCTCATCAAGGGCGCCTGGGAGGGAAAGGGGCTTGGCAACCAGTTCCTGTCGATAGCGGCGCAGTCCGACGCGCTCTTGCACATCGTCGACGCGTCGGGCAGCATCGACGCGTCTGGCAAGATAGCCGAGCCGGGTTCCGGCGACCCCGTGGCAGACGTGGGAGACATCGAGGAGGAGCTCGTGATGTGGTACCTGAAACTGTTCGAGGCAAACCGCGACAAGATATCGCGCAACATCGACTCGGGCATCGAGCCGGTCTCTGCAATAACGGAGGTATTCCGCGGCATCGGGGTGAGGGAGGACCACGTGCGGATGGCGCTTGCGCAGAACAACCTTGCAAGCATGCCGCTGGACGACTTTGGGCCGCAGCAGAGCAAGGACTTTTGCTGGAGCCTCCGGGACATATCCAAGCCGACACTGATAGTGGCAAACAAGGTCGACCTGCCGACAGCTACCGACAATTTCCGCCGGCTGCGCGAAGAGTACAAGGACATGATAGTCGTCCCGTCGAGCGCGGACGCCGAGCTGACGCTCCGGCGCGCCGAAAGCCGCGGGCTGATACGGTACATACCCGGCGACGAGCGCTTTGAGATAAACGAGCAGACGCCCCTTAACGACAAGCAAAAGTGGGCCCTCAACTTTATACGCAAAGACATCCTGGGCGAGTACATGCGGACAGGCGTCCAGTTTGCGATAAACGTCGCGGTGTTCAAGCTGCTAAAGATGAACGCAGTCTACCCTGTCGCAGACGCCAAGAAAATGTCGGACAAGCACGGAAACGTGCTCCCTGACGTCTACCTGATGCGCTCCGGCTCTACCGTCGAGGACCTTGCAAGGGAGATACACAGCGAGCTTGCAAAGGGCCTGCTGTACGCGCTGGACGCCCGCGACGGCCTTCACCTGCCCGCCAACTACCACCTGAAGGACCGCGACGTGCTTTCGATAGTATCGGCAAAGAAAAAGAAATGAGCAAGTCCAAACAACAAGCGCTGCTGCAAGAGATCACAGGGATATTGAAGAAAGACCCAGGGAGGATGTACTCGCGGGAGGAAATCCTCAACTTGCTTTCTGAGATGAAAAGCGACGCCGAGATAGACCGGCTCTTGGCCGAGCTTGAAGTCGCCAGCTCGATGAAAGAGTCCCGGTCAGACGTGTACGCGACGTGCAGGGGCGGGACCGTCTACTACAAGTGGAACCGGTGACAATGACAACCCGCGCAGCGCAAGATCAATATCGCCGGCTTGAAGAATTTCTCGAACTGCTGAAAAAATCGCCAGATTTTGCGTCCGGCCAGTCGCTTGCAAAGAGGGCAGGCATATCGAGGAGCGCAGTGTGGAAGCAGGTGCGCAGGCTGCGCCAGTGCGGCTACTCTATTGAATCTCTGCACGGCATGGGCTACAGGCTTGCCAGCGGCACGACCCATCCCGTGCCGTGGGAGCTTGGCAGGATCCTGAAAACGTCGTTTGTGGGAAAGGGCAGAATAGTCTACCGCGACAGCGCCGACTCGACGCAGAACATCGCAATCGCGCTTGCAGAAAAGCACGAGGACGTCCACGGGGCGGTGGCGATAGCGGAGCAGCAGAACAGCGGCCGCGGGCGCATGAAGAGAAGGTGGCTTTCACCGCGGGGCGGCGTCTGGCTGTCTGTCGTGCTAAAGCCGTCGATACCCACTGCCGCAAGCACGATGCTCCCGTTTGTGGCGGCGCTTGCCGTGTGCGACGCGGTGCGCCAGAGGACAGGCCTTTTGGCGACTCTAAAGTGGCCAAACGACGTGATGGTGGGTGGCAAAAAGGCCGCCGGCATACTGCTTGACCTGAGCGCCGAGGCCGAGACGGTCAACTATGCCGTCATCGGAATAGGGATAAACGCAAACGTCGACACGTCGCGGATGAAAATAGACGACAGGGAGGGCAGGCCCGCCATAACGTCGCTAAAAGAAGAGCTTGGCGGCCGCGACGTCAACCGCCTAGAGCTTGCAAGGTTGCTGCTTGAAAACCTTGAGCGGTTCTACGGCATGCTGGAAAGCGGCGGCGGGCCGGAAAAAATAGTCGCAGAGTGGCGCCGGCGCTCTGACATGCTTGGCAAGAAAGTGTCAGTCGTGCAGGCGCAGCAGGGCAAGAAGGCTGCTGCTGTTGAAGGTGTTGCAGCCGACATCAACGACGACGGCTCGCTCTTGCTAAAGACCAAGTCAGGGGACGTGAACGTTGTGTCCGGCGACGTCCATGTCAGCTATTGAGCCTCAGTGCTATTGCAATGTCGTTTACGTTGGTTCCAGTGTAACCGGTGAATACCAGCGATTCCATCTTTTTGAGCGCGCTATAGCTGTCGTGGCCGCGCAGGTAACGCCGCGCATTTGCCCTGTCTGCCGCTACTGCCTTGGCAGACCTTTCTGAAATTATGGCGCCGGCGGCATCGGAATTGCCGTCAATCCCGTCAGTCCCGACAAACGCCGCCGTCATGCCTTTTGGCTCTTTGAGCGCAAGGGCGCAGGCAAGAGCTGCTTCCTGGTTTCTTCCGCCCTTGCCTGCTGTCGCGTTTCCAAGCCTCACGGTCGTTTCTCCCCCTGCGACTATTGCAAACGGGCCGGGCCTGCCAGACGCGACCTTGGCGACAAACCTGCCAAAGTCTTGCGCTTCCCCGTCAAATTCAGACCCGAGGCTCTCGACTGCTGATACTCGCCGCGCAAGGTACCTGGCGGCACTCTCGCAGGCAACCTGGTTGTTTCCTATCAGGATGTTCCTGACGCGGCTAAACAGCGGATCGCCCGGCTTGGGCGTCTCGGCGATCTTGCCGTCTGCCCCCTTTTCAAGATACCTTGATACCTTTGCATTTCCAATTCTGTATCTTTTGACTATCTCTAGCGCGTCGGAATACGTGGTCGGGTCTGGAAACGTGGGGCCAGACGCAATGACTGCAAGGTCGTCGCCGATGACGTCTGACAGGACAAGCGAGACTACCCTGCACCTTGCGCGCCTTGCAAGCTGGCCTCCCTTGATTGCCGACAGGTGCTTTCTCACCGCGTTTATCTCGTGGATGGACGCTCCTGATGCAAGCAGGGCCTTTGTGGCCTGCTGCTTGTCAAAAAGCGATATGCCGTCTGCGGGGAGCGGCAAGAGCGCCGAGCCGCCGCCAGATATCAGGACTATTGCAAGGTCGTCTTCATCTGCTTTTTCGAGCACCCTTGCGATCTTTTTCGCTCCCCTGACGCCGCATTCATCGGGGACGGGATGCGAAGCGCATGTAGTTGAAACGTGGTCGATTGCTGCTGCAAAACGCGCTCCTCTGGGGACGTTTATTGCGCCGCCAGCGACCCTTCCTTTCAATATCTTTGATACAGCCGCGGCCATTGGCGCGGCTGCCTTGCCTGCACCGACAACGTAAACTTCTTTGAAACCCCTTACCGTAAACGACCTGCCGCAAATGTCGGAAAACGTGATCGAGCCTTTGTTGCCTGCCCTGACTGCACGCTTTACAAGCGTCCCCGGCTCGACGCTTTTTATCGCGGCCTCGACTGCACCAAGCGCTATCCCGGCGCCCCTGCCGTGCACCCTTTCAAGGTCCGCGCGGTTTTTGATCATCAACCGACGGACAATACACGATACTTTTGCTATTTCTTCTTTATTGCTGCCGGTGACAAAGACGCTATGCACAAGTCTTGGATGCAGGCCGGTATGCATAGATATAGACACTTTTTCTATCAAACAAAAATAGCTGGAAAACAAGATCTATGGTGAGCAGACATATGGCGTCAGGTAAATATTTCAACAAGGGCGTAAAGGCACTGGATGCCCCACACATTGGTCACGTAGTAAGAGAAACGGCTGACAAGATAGTGATATTTGGGGAAGGCGATGACCGGTACGATATTCCAAAGGACAAGATCCGCTTTGCGGCGGCCAACGTGCTTGTGGATTTGCCGTTCTACGAGGTCGTAAAGAAATACAAAGTGAGCAGAAACGAACCGCTACCGACTGACCGGGAACATGTCCACGCGACAGACCTGCCCGAACCCGTAGACCTTGCAGCATACGAAGGCAAGTATCCGCGCTCGCTATTCAACAAGGGCGTCAGGACGCAGGACGAAGAGCATGTCGGCCACGTGATGAAAGAGACTGACGACAAGGTGGTGATATGGGGTCACTATGACTGGCGCTTTGACGTCCCCAAGTCAAAGATAATCGCAGTCGGCAGAAACATCATCCTTGGAATGGACTACAAGGACGTGTTCAAGTACAAGGTTGACAGGGATGCGCCGCTGCCAACAGGCGAGCCTGTAGAAAAGATCGCAGAGGGATGATAAAAAGTCCTTTTTCTATCTTTATCTTTTTATCGTGTAAAGGGTAAAGTCGCACTCTTCGCAGGTGTAGTACAGGCTGTCAAAATCCGAGCACAGCGCCATCGAGTCGTGGCACCGCGGACATTCAATGTCCTGCTCGAGTAGCGCTACACTTTCCTTCTTCTCCTCTTCTTCCTCCTCCCCTTTTGCCTCAAGCTCTTCAAGCCTGGTTTCTGCTGCTGTCGTCACAAAGCTTGTGTACCGCCGGCCGCATTTAAGGCGTGGAGCACCGTGGGGGGAGGGAGAGTGGGTAGGCGGTCACTTTAATCCGCCATACCTGAAAAAGGTCTCGACCTTTTCCCTCAGGTTTTTTGCAAATTCCTCTATGGGGATGGCGCTTATCGGCTCGATGACAGGGTACTTTTTGCGGTAGTCCGGCTTTTTGTGACTCTTTATGCCCGACATGTGCGCTATCTGGTCGTCAAGCCCCTCCTTGAGGTCCGGCGGGCATATCTTGCTCCCTGCTATTGTCGCAAGCGCCGCTTCGAGCATCTCGTTGAGGTGCGACTTGCCCTTGTCCTCGTGAAAGTGCGGGTTGCGCGTCTCTATCTGGAATATCTCGACCCCCTTTTCTATGGCGTTTGGGTAGTCTGACGGCAGGAGGCCCCCGAACTTTTCAAAAATGTCGACAAACTCGTAAGGCTCTATCGAGTAGCCGCTAGAGTAGTGGAGGGACTCTGCAAGCGGCATCGAGAGCGCGTGCTCGCCAGAGTTCCCTGTCTTTATAACCTCGGTCTCAAAGCCGGTGATGCCTGAGAGCATTGAGTTGAGGTTCTTGTTTGTGACTTCTGACACGCGGCCCCACTTTGAGAACTGGAGCGAGTTGTTGCGCACCTTTGGCTTGAAGACCCACGAGACGCGGATGTTGCTGTACGGCGTGCTTGCCATGCCAAAGCCGGCTGCAAATATTTTCACGTATTCGTTGACGGCGCCGGGGACATAGTTGTCGCTGTCGATAAAGCCGACATAGTCCTTCTGGTACATCTTGGCAATCAGCATGCCAATAACCATGCCCTCGGCTTTTCCGTTCCTCACGTTTCCGTCGGGCGCAAGGATCGAGTCGTAGCCGAGCTTCTTGAAGATGTCGCCAAGCGCCGGGTCGCGCTGGTACATCACCACTATGCGCTTGTCCATGAACCGGCCTAGCTGCCTCACGGTCTCGGCTTCCATGGTGAACCTGTCGACGGGGTTTCTAGGGCTGTTTGATATTATTATCACAAGGCACTCGTTTGGTATGCCTGAAAGGACGCCTTCGAGCAGTTTCAGCTTCTCGTCTTTCACCGGCACCACGATTGCCATGTCGTGGAGTATGTTGGAGATCTCGTCGTAGTCGAATTTTTTTATCGTCTGGTGGGAAGTGAGGAACCCCTTGGACTTGCCCGAATCAAGCTCGTAGATCCTCTGCACCCCATGGATGCTTACGGCTCCAAGCCTCTCTGTGTACCTGGGAAAGTCCAGCTTCATGCCATGCAAGCGTATGGTTTGACTGCTTAAAATGGTTATGCAATCCTGACCGAGTACGCGAAAAGGTTTCAAATATGCGTATGTATGCATCCTTTCAGACCGTAAGACATGACGCGTGCGCTTGACTCCATACATACGTCGCTTTCCTACGTCAAGGGCAGCCTGAAGAACACGACCGTGGTGGTCGGAGGCGAGGAGCACAAGGCGTTCTCGTTTTCGCTCCTGAACCCGCCGGTGCCCCTTGGCGGAAACGTCGTGTCGCTTGACGTCTTTGTGGACGACCTGCCGGTGCAGAAAAAGACCGTGTACGTGGCGACTCAGGAAAGCATCGTCAACGCCTCCTCGCTTTCAGACAGCCGGCCGATTGCGTTCAAGCCGTTCCAGAGCGCAAGGTTCCTCGTGATAAACGACTCGTGGCTTGGCAGGGGCAGGCACAGGATAACCCTCGTGAGCAAGATGGAGGGGTTTGAGCTTATTGCCATCCCCTTCACTTTTTCCGACACGGCAGGCCGGCAAAACGAGCGGATAGTGCTGCCGTCGGACCTGTCAGTAGACCTTGTCGGAGTTTCTGACTCGGTCTTTCGCAACTTTTCCACGCCGCTTGTCCTCTCCGGCAAGAGGGCCTACATCCTCTGCTCATCACATGGCTCGCTCTCGGCCAACTGGACGTGGATGGGCGTCAAGTACGACAACGGCGGGCTGTACGTGCCGCCTGCCCGCGTCTTTGGCAGGATAATAGTCGAGATAAGCATGGACGACGGCGTGAGAAAGCGCCTGCCAAATTTCGTGGTGTGGTCAAGGCATGAAAACGGCGTGCTTACCACCCGGCACGAGATGGGTGGCATCGAGGTCCAGCGCAGGCTGTTCGTGCCGCCGGAAAGCCGGGGCTTTGTCATGGCGATGGAGATGCGCATGAGCACCGGCGCCCTTTCAAACGGGAGCCGCAAAAAGCGCAAGCTGCGGATCCACTTTATCATCGACGGCAACATCACGAGTTACGGCCTTGCGGCAGTCTCGCAGAGCAACGTCACCCGCTTTGACGCCAAGAACCAGTGCCTGCACATCAGGACAGCCCACCAAAAGGCGGCGCAGTACTTTGGCACAATCGGCATAGCGCCAAAAATGCTTGCGCCGTGCAACATACTGGTCAACTCGTACGACAACGACATTGAACTGTCATACGACGTCGAGGTCGGAAATAAAGAGCCAGTGCAGGTCGCGCTCGTGGGCGCAGGCAGCTTTACAAGCGCAAGGGGATCGCTTGCAGAATTTCTGCACATGCGCAACCACTACCGGGAGCTGCTACAGGAAACCGAGCAGTCGTTCCGGGACTATGCGTCGTCAACAGTGGTCTTGAGGCAGTCGGGGCCAAAGCAGGGAAGCGACATGGCCCGGCTTGTCGGCGCGTACGAGAAGGCCAAGGCGTCGTTGCAGTACCTAAAGGGCGAGTACGACGGGCTTGGCGAGGGGATATGCGCGGGCCTGCCGCGCTTTCCAAACTACTGGGCCCGCGACACGGGATGGTCGCTCCGGGGCTACCTTGCGATGGGCGACTACTCTTTTACCCGGACTGTAATCGACAACTTTCTCTCGCACCAGGCAAGAAACGTGCCAGGGGTGACAAGGGGCGAGCTTCCCATGATAATAAGCGGCAAGGCCTTTTTGCACTCTACCACCTACGGCTCGGCCGACTCGACCTTTCTCTTTCCGTGGGCCATCCGGGAATACGTGCTTGCCACCGGCGACGTTGCGTACCTGAAGAGGCGCTGGAGGCAAATAGTCGACCTCGTGGACTGGGGCCTGCACAAGGACCTCGACCACGACGGCTTTGTCGAGCACGGGTTTTCCGGCATTGCGATGAAGCTTCCGATACAGGACTCGACGTGGATGGACCACATCGACAGGCGCAAGAGCGCAAACGACGTTCAGGCGCTCTTTTACGAGAGCCTTGCGGTGGGAAGCGACCTTGCACGGCTTGCCGGCGACGCGGAGAGCGAAAAGAGGTGGGCAAACAGGGCGGACGAATTGAAGCGCAAGATAAACGAGGAGTACTGGAGGCCGGACGCCGGCTTTTACTTTGACACCATAAGAAAGGACTGGACCAAAGACGCAAGCATACGGCCAAACGCGCTGGTGCTCGTCCTTGCCGGCGTGGCAGAGGAGGAGAGGGCAAGGCTGGTGGTAGAGAGGCTGGAAAAGGACGACATTACCACCCCGTGGGGCGTCAGGACGCTCTCGAACATCGACCTGAAGTATCAGCCTGCGCTCTACCACGACGGCGCGGTGTGGCCGCTTGTGACCGGGTGGATGGCGCTGGCAGAACTGCGCCTTGGCCGCAGGGAGCAGGCGCACAACTACGTCAGGATCATGGCTGACAGGATACTTGAGGAAAACGGCATGTTTGCCGAGACGTACAGGGGCGACAGGCCGGAGCCCTTTAACTCGTGCATACTGCAGGCGTGGTCGGCAGGCATGTACGTCAGGGCGTTTCTTGACATGGTCCTTGGCATGAAGGTCGACATGGTAAACAACATCATCAGCATCAACCCGCAGTTGTCAGAATCGCTAAAGGCGGGCTCTGGAAAAATGGAGTTCTCAAGCGCGCTCTATGTAAAAGGCAAGCCGTCCAGATTTTCCGCGGCAATCGACTTTGAAAACGAGAAACTGTCCGTAGACTTTGGCAGCCTGCCTGAAAAACCACGGGTGCAAAGCAATTACAGTGTAGTTTAATGCCAGAAGGGTTATCTCACCCCAGCGCGCAACAGAAAGGACTGCCGTGGCCGCAGAAGAGCTTTTTGTCAGCGTAATAGTCATACTCGTAGCGGCAAGGGTGCTTGGCGAGCTGTTCCAGCGCATAAAGCAGCCGCCGCTCATAGGGGAGATTCTTGCCGGCGTGCTGATAGGTCCCTCTGTCTTTGGCATAGTGCAGCACAGTCCCAGCCTTGACGTCCTGTCTGACCTTGCAGTGTTTTTCCTGATGCTTCTTGCCGGGCTGGAGATGAACCCAAGAGAGATCCGCAAGGTGGGCAAGTACGCCATCGTGATCTCGCTCATCGCGTTTTTCATACCGCTCGTGTCCGGGACCTTGGTGGCGGAGGCGTTTGGCCTTGGGCTTTCCCAGTCGCTCTTTATGGGGCTCTTGCTTTCGATAACGGCCGTGCCGGTAAGCGCCATAGTCCTGATGCAGTTTGGCATACTGAGGAGCAGACTTGGCAACATCGTGATAACGGCGGCGGTCATTAACGACATACTGTCGCTCGTGGTGCTCTCTATCGTCCTGCAGATCGGGGCTGGAGGCGCAGGCCAGCAGCAGGCAATAGACTTTGAGGCTGTTGCGTGGTCGGGGGCAAAGATAGCCGCGTTCCTTGCAGGGATATTCCTGTTTGACCTGCTCTTGCGCGGAACCAGCCACTGGCTGCCTGCCAAGGTGGAGCCCTATTTCAAAAAGCTGCAGACAAAGGAGGCGGCGTTTGGCATACTCTTGATAACCACCATTGCAGTGTCGCTCATCGCGCAGGAGATCGGCCTGCACTTTGTCATCGGCACGTTCTTTTCCGGCCTTATCATCTACAAGGAGATAATCGGCAAGCAGAACTTTGACAGGGTCTACAACATCATCTCTGCCATCACGTTTGGATTCTTTGCGCCGATCTTTTTTGCGATCATCGGAATCGACATGGACCTAAAGTCGCTTGTAAACGCAATACCGCTCTTTTTGGCGCTCCTCGCAGTGGCAGTCGCTGCCAAGATAGGCGGAAGCTATGTCGGCGCAAGGCTCGTGCGGTTCCCACAGGACACGAGTATCGCAATCGGCTTTCTGATGAACGGGAGGGGCATGGTAGAACTCGTGATAGCCTCGATAGGTTTTGCCGCCGGCATCATTGACATCACGCTGTTCTCCGTGGCGATCGCAATTGGCTTTGTAACTACGATAATGGCGCCCGTCACCGCCAAGCCGTTTGTAGCAAGGGCAAAGGAAAAGGACAAGGCCTCGGTGGAAGTGCATGGCGACGGGGAGAGCGGCCACGCCGCGTACGGCATCTGAGCAGGTAAGTGCGCTAGGCATAAATTAATCCTGGCCGCTCTCAAACATGAGAGAAAAAAAATGTTTACGCTCTATACGCCCCAGACGGCAAACAAGGCCCTGCCGGAGGTAAAGCGCATGTTTTCTGGCATCGTCGCGCAGAAGAACAGGGTGATGGTGCTGCAGCAGGAACTGCAAATGGTCGTCGACTCGGGCGGCGATTTTGAGCGCTTTATGAAAAAGAAACAGGAGCTGAACACCGCGGTCACCAACCTCTACAAGGCCATCGAGGCGCTGGAAGCTACTGGCGTGATGCTAAAGAGCGTGGACGAGGGGCTGCTTGACTTTCCCTCAAAGCGCTTTGAGGAGGAAGTGTGGCTCTGCTGGAAGGCAGGCGAGGACGAGATCAAGTTCTGGCACGGCAAGGACGAGGGGTTCATGGGCCGCAAGCCGCTTGAAACCACCGGTGTAATCGAACCGTAGATCGGGGGTGAGCCTGTAGAACACTCCAATCGGGGGATTGGGAAAAGGTTGGCAACGTTCTACAGGCAACATATGTTTATTGAAACATGTTTAAAAGAAGTGGAGCACGAAAGGGGGAGGGAGGGTAGGGGCATCTCTACGTGCCCTGCCCTTCTATTACCATCATGGTGAGGCTTGACTTGATTCCGTGGTGGCCGCGGATCTTGCCGACGGCCTTTTTCAAGTCCTCGTCGTTTGACGCATTCACTCTGGCAATAATGTCGTAGACCCCAAAGACGCCCTTTACTTCCGAGACGCCCGATATTGCCTTCAGTTCCTTGATGACGTTGTCTTCAGAACCAAGTTCGCAATTGATGAGAATGTATGCCTCTGCCATTGGGAATGCATGCAAAACGATCATTAATGAAGCTTTAGTTTTTCAAAAAACATAGAAGGCGCCGCGCCCGCTAAAGATCCTGTAGTTGGCGTTGCTTTCCAGCTGGCTTAGGGCCATACGCATCAGGTTCCTGCTTGCGTCAGTCATCGCCGTGTCAAACGGCCTTGCGATTGCCTACTGGAAGTTCGGAACCATCGACCCGCTGTACGCCGGCCTGACGTACGCCGGCGTCGCGTGCCTGCACGCAAGCGTCGATCTCCTCAACGACTACTGGGACCACAAGCGCGGAATCGATTCGGCGACGACCAGAACGAAATTCTCCGGCGGGACCGGAGTGCTTCCCGAAAACATTCTCACCCCAAAGGCGGTCTATGCCGCAGGCCTCATGTTCCTGATCCTGGGGGGCGCAGTCGGCGCGTATTTTGTTGCAATACGCGGCGTGACTGTTGCAGTCATACTCGGCTTTGCAGTGGTTGCCATCTACTTTTACTCGACTTCAATCGTCAACTCGGGACTTGGAGAACTGTTTGTCGCGATAAAGGGTGCCATGATAGTGCTTGGCACGTTCTTTGTGCAGACTGGGCTAATCGACCCTGCCGCGATTTTCGTTGGCACCATCGTCGGCCTTTTGTCGGCAACCGTGCTTTTTGTCAACTCTTTTCCTGACTTTGACGCCGACAGGTCAAAGGGCCGCAGGACGCTTGTCATACTGATGGGAAAGCGCAAGGCTGCTCAAGCCTTTCCAGTTTTCATTATAGCGGCGTACGCCCTGATAGTTGCAGGCATTTTCCTTGGCTTTACAAAAATCTACTCGCTTGCAAGTCTTGCATCACTTCCGTTTGCAGTCAAGGCGGCAGCTGCAATGCGAAACGACCCAAAAACGGCACAAGAGTTTGTGCCGGCCATGTCTGCTGCTGTGACGTACTCGCGCATAACCGGCTTTGTGCTTGCAGTCAGCCTCTTATTCTAGAGAGCAGCTCAGGCACAAATTATCTGCTTCATCAGGAGTAGGATGATGGTGGCATCAGAATTTCTTCTGATTTGAGAATCAGGTTGGTTAGGAGTAACGATGTTCTGAATACAGGCACATATCTAGCATTCAATAATATGGAGATCTTTCATTTAGGCCGATGCTGTCTAACCCCGTCTGCAGAGTGTTTTTTAACGTCAAAACAGCATAGCAAGCATTTCGACTCTGTTTTGGAAAAATGATTGAATAAATTATGACATTGCTCATAATATTGTCAGTCAGGCATCAAATTTATTAGTAATAATATATCCCCTTTTCGATTCTTGCTAGTGTGAATTCTGGCTTGGCGTTGACCTCGCATATTACAAGCTCGGTCTCGGAATCACTCGTCGAATCAAACGTCTCTATCGAAAGATCCTTCTTGACACCTCTGCTCAGGTTCAACGGCGAGACTGCCGCGGAGCTGGTGCAAAACATAGTCTGGTTTCCAAATGGCACTACCCTGTTGTCTGACAACCAGGGCAGCCGATTTGCGTTCACGCTGGACCTGGCCGGCTCATCTTTTTCGCTCTTGAGCAACAGCACGGTTATCGATCAAAGAGTGACGGGAAGAGACTACCAGTACGACATCGTTTGGAAGCCTGTCAGAAGTTCTGACGGCGCGGTAAGCAAGTACAAATTCGACATCGTCGGGACCAGCGCCAACGGTCATACCATAAGACTGCTCCTTCTTGGCTCCGGGCAAGAATTGAAGGTCGAGGGCGACAGGTTCTTGTCTCTCTCGCAGAACTACTACTCCAACTCGACTTATGGCTCCTCTGGCATTGGACTCGACTGGTCGGACGCTACGACCGCTGGCCAGCCTGTATTATACGACAGCGAGGGCGGGACGATAAACGTGCCTGTCGGTAAGACCTTCTTTATTGATCCTACTACCGTCTCCACGATATCGGCCGTTCTTTCGCCGGGTTCTTCAGATTATTATGAAGGAGAGAGGCGTCAAGTGCGCATCGGTAATAATCTTTTCATGTTCTATTTTGATGGATCCAACATTGTTTATAGGTCCTCCACCGACTTTGGAGCAACCTGGAGCGGCGCTACTTCTTCAGGCTCTGGGGCAGTCAACGGTGACGCTTACAGGTACACCGTGACGACCGAAAACGTCTCTGGAACGGACTACGTCACGCTTCTCTATTACAAGGCTTCCGGTTCCAACACCAACTTTTATGGAAAGAGGGGCAATGTCAGTCTGACCTCGATCACCTGGAGCAACGAAACGCTGCTGTTCTCTGCGGCGAACTTTGCGTCCTGCGGAACGAGTGCGTGCGCCGCTAGCGTCGCATCAGCCGATACAAGCGGCAACGTCTATGCTGCGTTCAGGTGGATTCCGTCGGGTGCCACGTCCTACAAGTACCAGATAATGAACTCTACCGATGGAGGATTGACATGGGGCACGTCTCTGGCCCAGACAGACAGTGGGGCGGGCACCAGAATCGAGATGTTCCTCACCCCTCTGGCCTCCGGGAAAATGCTCTTTGGGTACATGAGATACTTTACCGACGACATCAAGTACAGGGTATTCGATGGCAGCACGTGGGGCTCAGAGATTACGGTCAGCAGCATAGGCGCAACGGCCAACACCCTGAAACACGTGTCGGCAGACAGCGACGGCGTCCAAAAGGCGTACGTCGCTTACCTCACCGGCGGCAACTCCGGCTCGATAAAGATTGCAAAGTGGAACTACACGGGCTCTTGGCTAGGTACCGAAACAGCAGACAGTACGTTGTCGCACACGCTCCCATCGATCACGATAACGGCTGACGGGGTAATTCACGTCTATAGCCTCTCAGGAAACAGGGTTTACGATACCAAGAAGGTTCTCAATTCCTGGCAGGCACCTGTCAATCCGTTTGGTACGACCTTCACATCTCCAGCGCAGCTCACCGCAGGTTCCGGTTATCCCATGGCGCTGTGGATAGAAGGCTCCTCGTCGCCGTTCAACCTGAGGTTTGACAAGTCCGACTGGGACGTAGACAGAGATGGCGTATACAGCAACTGGGAAGCAAATGGGATCGACTCAAACTGGGATGGGACGGCAGACTTTACCCCCGCTGCTTCAAATCAGAACCACAAGGACATCTACGTAGAGATTGACTATATGCAATTTCATGGAATGCGTTCTGATTCAAGAAATGATGTCATAACTGCCTTTGCTAATGCCCCTGTGTCTAATCCAGATAGTATCAACGGCATTACCTTGCACTTGGATTTGGATGAGCAACTTACTCATAACGATACAACATCTTGGCCATCAGCTTTCAATACTATCAAAGCCGCAAGCTTTGGCACTGTTGCAGAAAGAGGCGTTGCGAATCACGATAATATTCTCAATGCCAAGAAGAAGATATATCATTACAATGTATGGATCCATGAGCGAGCTGGTGCTTCTGGATGGTCTTGCGGAGGAAGTTGATCTGGTCCTTTATCGTCAGGATGGCGTTGGGGCCCGTCAACTCATCGACAAGCGTGGGGACCTTGCCAGTCCAGTCGTCCAATATCCAGACGATCTGGAACTTTTCACTGTTGCCCTCTATCTTGGTTATTTGGTTCCGGGAAGCATCTGCCTCCGGCATCTCGATCTTGGTAACAGGTGTGCTGAGCGTATCGGAGAAGGACGACCGCACCTTGATATGGTAGGTGTAGGTGCTGGGGCTGGTCATCTTGAGGATAATATCGGCCATCTAGCGACGATAAAAAGAGGCCGTGATTCGTTAATAGAGAATTACTACTTGTTCGATGCTTTATGCCTGGATGCCGGTGTTGGGATTCTGTGAGGGGGGCGGATTTGTCGGAACAGGAACAGCCTTGTCGGGTGTGATGGCATCACTACCAAAGGCCAACGACGTGATGGATTTCTGGAACAATGGAAGCGCTGAAGGATACTGATCGGCAGGCGCGGAAATAGTCAGTACGTATCTCTTGCCGTCGTGGATAGTGTAGACCAGCTCCTCCTTCAGGAGCTTGTTATCCGCCGTTAGTGTCACTTCGATAAACCGGGCGTCGTACGTGCCATTGGTTCCGATGGTAGTGGCGCCCTCTCTCAAGATGATCAAATTATACGCTTTGTATTTCTCTATCAGAGTATTTTTGGCGTCTGAAAAGACCGCATCGAGGGACGGGTTCGGGGGAAGGTCATTAGCTGATACCGTTATGGTTCCAACATTGGCAGAGTAGAACATCACTATTGCGTTCTGCTGGTCGCCGTTGACTGTCTTGAAGGAATAATTCTCGTTCATCCACCAGCCGCGCGGGAAATCAATGCTCAGGCCGTAGACTGTGTTTACGTATGGATGTTTTATCGTTGATTGGAGCCCGTTTGTCATAACGATTTGGATGGCGAGAGCGGCCACTAACCCGATTATGCCAAGGAGGGCGATCTTGCGGTAGCTGAAGACCTTCGGCTTATTGGCATCCGACGTCGGACTGGACCAACCTGCGTCTACCATATCCGCTTAGGGAAAATGGCGTTAGATAAAGATTCCCTATAAAAGATAGGTAATCATACTCTCCCTGCCTTGGACTTCGAGTTCTTGAGGGCCTGTTGCACCCACTCCATGAACTTGGGCTTTAGCTGATTGGCAAGTTCCGTGGCATCGTTGCGGCTGAGACTGCTGCCGACTATCTGGAACCTCTGGAATTGCAGAGATTGCAGGAAATGATTTCATGGTCTCGTTGGGAACCGACGATTTTGCAACTGATCCTTTTCAAGGAAATCACCAAGTAGGCAACAGGGAACAGCAGGCGGGGGCATTCATGCATGAATTAGGTCATAACCTCGGCCTTCGCCACGGCGGTGGTGTCGACATCAATTGCAAGCCGAATTATCTAAGCGTGATGAATTATGCATTCACGTTTCCAGCTCCTGTGTCTAATAGGCCATTGGATTATTCAAGATCGGCACTTGCCACACTTGATGAAGTTGAGCTCTATGAACCAGATGGAGTATCTGCAAGTACTCCATCAGGCCTAACAACTGCCTATGGACAGACAGGTGTTAGCCCAACAATCCGGACTGCACCGACAGGTCAGCCTATCGACTGGAACCGCGACGATTTTGATGGTGACGATGGAGTTGAAGAGAGCATTAACAACTTTAGTCCCAATATCCCTGAGTGCTATGACATTAGCGCTCTTACTTCATTGACGGGGTATGATGACTGGTCAAACATCAAACTTCCATTTACTCATCTGGAACGTATGCCAACGGTACAAGCATTTTCGTTGCTGATAATGAAATGACAGGTGATGACCTCCAACAAATGCGTCTCATGACCATCAACACGATTGATGAAATGTTGCAAACTGCAAATGCTAGCAAATTCGTGATCCTCCTCACGCTGTTGCGGAGAAGCGCACTTTTCATGATGCTTTGCAAGGTCATGCTCAGGGGGCAAGGGCGGCAGCTGAAAATCACGATTACCGAACCGTAATATCAATACTCGAAAAGATACGCGCGAAGCTTGACGGTTCTGTCGGAGGAGAACAATTCGACGATATAATTGTCGGCTATGAGGAACAATTGCGCATACTCCAGCAACTCGACAATGCTATAGGGGTATTCCAGAAATCGTTATAGTAATCGTCATAGGCAACTGCTCTACCTAGCGATTCGGCCAGCGCTAACCATGAAAATATAGGAATGAGAGTCTAGAGCGAGCATTCGGTATTCTTTAATATACAGATAACACTCTTACCTGTTGTTGCAAGCTGGACTTGCGGCCATAATGGGCATTCTGTTATTTGCTCCATACTTATTGGAAGCGCAGCATTCTTTCGGTCAACAACAGGACGGTAATGAAACTTTCATGGAGATGCCAATTGAAAGGTTCATTCCCTATGGGAATAATACTTTGAATGTGCACGACATTGGAATAGACACGTCTAGGCAAATCCTGTTCTTTACAGACAGTGACAATCGGGCACTGGTACTCTATGATTTAAGAAACAACATCACAAAGAGCGTGGAAATAGGACCCTATCCATACGCTGTTGCAGTCAACTCTACTACGGATAAAGCTTATGTCATGCATGCGTGCAACTGCCCTGCGGGACTTGATGTAACCGTAGTAGATTATTCTAAAGGAATTGAATCTGCCAGGGTTGAAGATACTGTAGTCGGCGTGAGCAGATATGCGGCGCCTATCGCACTCAATCCGAACACCGGCAGGGTATATGTCGGCTCTGGTTCAGGCTCGCTAACCGTGATAGATGGTTCTAACAATAACGAGATCGTCGGCAGGATAGGGAAAAGCATTAACGTTCAAGGAATAGACGTCAATCCAAAAACCAACGAAGTGTACGTGATAGATAATGCGACAACTTTGTACAAGATAGATGGTGCGACAAACAAGGTTGTTGGCAATGTCACAATTGGCCTGCCACCAGATGAAGTAAATGCCACTGGCAATATTCTAAAGGCAATTGCAGTGAATCCTGACACGAATGTGGTGTATGTCATCAATCAGATATTATATGGATCTCGATCACCAAATGAGGGTGTTTCATTTTCGACCGGATACTTGGTTGCGGTAAATGGCACATCAAATGCCATAATTAGTCCCGATATCACAAAGAGTAGTCTTTACCTGACCATTAACTCCAATACAAACACGATATATGTCATGAGTGGCGGCGGCATAGTCGAGGTAGACGGCCTTTCAAACGATGTGGTTCTCCGGGGCTATGTCCCTAATTTAGAGGAATACATTAGTCACCTTGTAGTTGATGAAAGTACAAACAAGTTGTATTTGCAGGGGCAGACTGGCATCTTTCAGGTGTCAGATAACGACAACAAAGTAAATGCACCAGAGTTTCACAACTACTTTGTCATGCTGGTTCCAGCGCTTGCAATTACGGCGGCGGTAATTCTTACACGTCGGCACAGTAACAAAGGGCATTAGTGCCATTGAAGGTATAACAAGTAGTAGTGCCGGAGTCTTCCTTCCTCTCGAAGGCCGAGGTCACTCCACACTTTGGAAAGACAATGCCAACGAATTGCTTAATTGCGAGCTAAACCAAATAACCGTACGACAAAGCAAATGGTCGCCTTGGCAATAGGCAGACCTATTCTTGTGAAGCGACACCTTGCCACTAATGCTTAGGCTATGGGATGCTCTAGAGGCCTGCGCTTTCGATGAGCCGAGTCAGCTCGTCGTACTGCTCGACAAACTTTCTTCCTTTTGCCGTGATTGCGACAAGGCCGCTTACCCTGTGGATCATGCCCTTTTCCTCAAGTTCTGAGAAATGGTTCATCATCTTGTCGTACGAAAGCCGCGTCGAGTGCTGCACGTGGGTCGGCCTGGCGACCTCGTTGTGCGCGGCGTCGTCCTCGATGGCGCAGAGGATCTCGTAGAATAGTTGTAATTTATGCCGCTTTTCTTGCCTCAACCTCTATCCTCCTCCTTGAAGTCGCGCTGTGCATGACGTACGCAAAGAGCGCAAGCCCGCCCACCCTTGCGATTATCGAGCCGGCAAACGCAAAGACGCTGTTGTCAAAGTACACCATTACCAGCGAATACTGTTCCAGCCACAGGAGCGCAAACGCGGCAGGCACGTACAGCATCTTGGCCATGCCGGATTTCGCAAGCGACGACACGGCGTTTGTGAATATGTACGCAAGCACCGCCATGTTGAACACGCGCATGTAGAGGCTGAAATCAGCCAGCTTGGCGTAGTTAAAGTACGGCTTGCTTGCAATCTCTGACGTCGGCAGCAGGAACGGCACCGCCACCATTACTAAAGGGAGCAGGATCATGCCTGCGTCCTTTATTCCGAGCCGGTGGCGACCCTCTTCTTGCTCGCCGGCGTTCTTGAAGTAGTAGGAAATCGCAATGAGCGCAAGGGCCTCTGACTGGAGCGCAAGCTGCAGCCAGAAAAACGCGGGGTGCAGGAGCGGGTCTGTGCTGTACGCAAAGCCTGCCTGCTCAAACGCAAACGACGCGGCAAGGAACACGAACCCCGCCGGCAGGCCAAGCAGGTACCCAAACCCTGCAAACCTGTACGAGCGGAAAAAGTACCACGAAATGACAAGTGAAAGCGCAATGGACGCGGCCGTGAACACGGCGCTTGCGAGCGGCGCAACCGCTGGGTCCAGAAGCACGTACGGGTTCAGCACGTTTGGGTCCAGCGCCATATGGTGCGCTCTGTACTAGCTCAATTGTCAAGATAAGGGTTGCTCCCTTCAAGGGAGCGTTTATTATTGCCACAGGCGATCGCAAGTGCGTGTCATCTGATTTCAAGGTAATAGACGGCCACGCCACGCCGGAAGGGACGAAAAAGTATGCAGGCTATGGCACATCAAAAAAGGGCCTGCCCGCCGAGCATTTCCGCGAGTTTGAAGGCCTGCATCTGTCAAGCATCGGCATGGGGACGTACCTTGGCGACCTGACAAAGGAGGACGACGTCGCGGTGGAAAACGCCGTGTACGAGTCTGTGATGTCCGGCGCGATAAACGTCATTGACACCGCGATAAACTACCGCGCCATGAAATCGGAAAAAAGCATCGGCCGGGCGCTCTTGCGCCTTGCAAGCGAGGGCAAGATATCTCGCGACCAGATTTTCATATCTACCAAGAACGGCTACATCACAAACGACGGCGACTTTCCAAACGTCGACGTGATGGAATACCTGCACAGGATGTACATCGCCACCGACGTCATGACCGCGGACGACATCAGCTCCGGCTACAACGTAATGAACCCGAACTACCTTGCCAAGTGCATCGAAAAATCGCTTGCAAACATGCACCTTTCAACCATCGACCTTGTCTACGTCCACAACGCGTTTGAAAGCTGGCACGAGGACGTAGACAGAAAGGCGTTTGCAGAAATGCTCGCCAAAGTTTTTGAATTATATGAAAGGTATCGCAAGGCAGGAAAACTGCGCTACTATGGCATGGCCACCTGGACGTGCTTTCGGGTCCCAAAGGGCGAAAGGGAGCATTTTTCGCTTGAAGACGCAGTCAGGATAGCGCGCGAGGCGGGTGGTAGTAACCACGGCTTTAGGTTCATCCAGCTCCCGTACAACCTTGCCTACAGCGAGGCGCTTTTGCTAAAGAACCAGACTGTGGGCGCTGACACGATGACGATACTTGAAGCGGCAGCCAAGCTCGGGATAGGCGTGTTCACAAGCGCGCCCCTGTTCCAGGGGAGGCTCTTGCGCGCCCAGATACCGGACTATGCAGGAGTGGCAGACAACAACAAGGTGGCAAAACTCGTGCAGGTGATACGCTCAAGCCCGTCAGTCGTTGCGCCCCTTTTGGGCCAGAAAAGCCCCAAGCACGTGCGGGAAAACCTCAAAGTCGCCAGCATCCCGCCACTGACAAAGGAAGAGTTTGCGCAGGCGATCAACATCCTGATGCATAGAGGATCATAGGCAATAGATGAGTAGCAACTCAAATATTACACAATTAATGGCCCTGTCCTCCGAAGCAGATGCAGACGATGGAGACAGGACCATGTGCGAGTCGTTCTTTAGGTACCTGCTCTTTGTCGTCATTCTATAAAAAACTCGATTAACCTGGTTATACCCGCAGCCACACAATCAAATATCGGGCTCATTTCCATGTCAAGCCTCTGGAAAAAGAAAAATCTCAAAACTGTAAGGGTAGAGGTTATGTCCTAATTGGTACGGATACCACGACTTGTAATACATGTAAAGGCAATGGAAAGATTGACACCAATACCATGAGCAACTACTTTGATTGAACCAAATCCATGCCTCCCTTTCACCAAAGTGCTCACAGGTCTGACAAGTCGGTGTGGAATCATTCATTAATCAGTCCTTAACATTGGTTCAGCAACTCTTATCAGCTATCAGCACGGGTACTCGACAGGGGACCACGTCTGGCAGCCATTTACGAGCAGAAAGAGGAGTACGAGATTGTTGACTTGCGCTCTCTGGGAGTCGATCCTAGGAATAAAACAGAACTTAATGATAAGAAGGAGATGGCAGAATTAGCAGAGAATTTGAAGCAGGCAATGCTACAGGATTACCGATTGGCGTACTGCGGTCTAGGTCAAAAATACGAAGAAGAATCAAAATCTACTTTGAACCGCTAACGTTCCATGCTGCAGGAGGAGGGGGCTTAACTTTTTTCAAGGAACCTCATAGTCTGCATTAGGCAGACACTTGTCACAGTACTTCTGAATGACTACACAGCCTTCCAGCTGAAAAAATGCGTTGGTTGTCGCTGTCGCTGAGCAGATACCGCAGTATACTGCATCCTGGTTTCTTTTCAGTTGTATCGGTGTTGTTCGGAATGGTTTTGACATTATACATAAGTCATTTGTCGAGTATATAGACACGGCTTAATTTAGCTTAGTAGGGCTTGCTATCCTGTCTTATTCCAGAGTCTCTCCCCGGGGTACCAGCTGGCTTATCTTGGGCTGCTCCAAACTCAGATTTAATCGTCAAAACCGTAGACTTGCGAAAAAATGAAGGGAGGAAGGGAGAAATTGACACCGAAACGCATCAGCGCATCGGAATTTCAATCTCTTCACTCCGCAAACAGTCATCACAATACCTGCGAATTGCTATACAATTTTCGATTTCGTATAAAACCTCCGTCGTTGCGGATTCCGGACATTTCTCGCAGTTTGGAGTTGGTTTGTGTTTTCTATTTGCTATGGGCCTGATTTGAGGAGACATAGCAATTTCCTATTAGTAGTATTTCAACTATATAACCTTGATTTCCTTGGGTCATGAAGTATTTTGTTGTTGCAATAATAATTCTTCCTACATGTCATCCTGCAGCATGAATGACAAAAAAAGGAAAGTAGACGAATAGTCTCACTCTACTGCTTTGGCAAGTTCTGAATGGCCTTCTTCAAGTCATCGATGTTCATTGTGGGGTGAAGCTCAACCGTCGCTCCTAGCTGGAATAAGGGCTCTGCGATAGCAGGTATCCTGTCAGTGCTTGGCAGGTCCAGTACAAACACCATGGTCCGTTCACCGTTCAGTTCAAGAAAGTATGAATTCTCGACGTTGTTTGTCTTGATGTAATTTTCCAGATTGGAAAGAAAGTTCGGTCTTTGACCATCCTATTTCCTGCTTCAGTTGGGAGCCTCGCTCTTACTACTAATCTCATAATGAGTCAGACAGTCGACGTGTATACTCAGGCCTGTAGTGATTTGAGTCTAGTAGCTCATACCTTTCCATTTTCACCCAACATGAAAGAGATTGTACTAAAGTCCTTGTCGTTTGCCGCTGCCACTGACATCCTCGTCATCTTTGTAAGCTGATGAACAGGCCGATGTCGGGATGAGAAAGGATAAAAATCTGCTTTTTGTCGCAACATCGTTGAAGCCGACGACAGACCCGGAAAAATACAAGCTCGTGACTGGCGACTCTGTCCGCGTCATTGCCTCTTTCAGGGCAAAGCCGGGAAAACATGAAGCGCTAAAACAAATCCTTGCGTCGCTTGTGGAGCCCACCCGGGCCGAGCCGGGGTGCATAGCATACATCCTGCACCAGGATGCAAACGACAATCGCCATTTTGTATTTGACGAGATCTGGGTAAACATGCAGGCCCTGAAAGAGCACTCGGCCAAACCGTACATTCTGGCGCTCCCGCAAAAGTTGCAGGAAATAGTGTCCGAGCCTCCGCGGGTAGAGACGTTTTATGAAGTATCCTCTTAGAGCTGGGCTATTGCCTCTTTGATGCTCTCTCTATCCGCAGCGCCCGGCGTCTGCTCAAGGTATTTTGCCAGGTCTTCCTTGGCGCCGGCGTTGTTGCCGTTCTGCATCCTTGCCACCGCCCTGTTCTTGTATATCGGGCCATAGCGCGAAGAGCTGATGCCAATTGCTTTTGTATAGTATGCCTCTGCAAGGGAATAGTCCTTCTTTTTCAGGTAATAGTTGCCAAGGCCCCTGTACGCAAGGTAGTAGCGCGGGTTAATCCTGATGGCGCGCTCGTAGCACGGCACCGCCTGGTCGGAGCCCTGCTCGTTGTAGATGCCTGCAAGCTGCGACCACGCCTGCGCGTTTTCCGGGTCTGCCTCGGCTGCCTGCCGCAGTCTCTCCACCGCCTTTTCTGTCCTGCCTTCCTGCCTGAGCCGCTCTGCCTCAAAGCATGCCCTGTTGGATTTTGAAAATTTCAGGTCCTCGTTTTTCATGAGGTCCTTCATGTCTGCAGGGATCAGGACAATCTCTGTCATGTCGTCCTGCTCCCAGTCCTGCTCGAACTTTTGCTCCGGGATTGCGCCTATCGTGTCCGGCTCTGGCACATATGTCAGGATCCTGCGCTCGTCAAGGTCGTACCCCGAAACCACCGTTGCGTGCTGGGCGATATCGTGGATGCCCGGCATCACGACTATCGGGGGTATGCCCTGGTCTATTCTTTTTTTGACATCTTTTAGCGAGCCCTTGAAAACATAGCATGCAAGCCCGTGCCTTTCTGCAAGCTCTATTCCGCCTATCATGACCGTGCCCCTTGGCGCGTGGCCCTGCGACGATTCTTCTGTTGCTGTCGATAGGTCCTCGCCCCAGTATTTTGCAACGACGTTGATGGCAAGCGGAAGCCGCGGGCTTTCCTCGCTCTTGCTCACAAGCGGAAGCGAAATGAAATGCTCGGGCTGCGAAGACTCCAAACTACTGCCTTGTGCCAACCCTTGCAGGGCAAATAAATCCTTCTGCTGTTGTTATAATGTAATCTTTGCGAACTCTTCAAGGAGGTCAAGGCCGTCAGGCCCGCTCTTTTCCGGGTGGAACTGGGTGCCGTAGATCTTTTTTGTCCTGTGCGCAAAAATCTCGTGCTCGCAGTATTTTGACCCTGCAAGGCGCACAAAGCCTTCCGGCAGGCGGGCTATGCAAAAGCCGTGGCTTTCGTACACCGATATCTTGTCCTTTGAAGGGACGAGCGGGCTTGGCAATGTAGCGATCTCGATCTGCTCGTGCACATGCGAGGGCATCCTGCGTATCGAGCCACCAAGCGTCAGCGCGATTATCTCTGCGCCGTAGCATATGCCAAGCAGCGGAACATCGTTATCGTGGCAGTGCCTCACTATCCGCGAGTTTGCAGCGTTCACGGCCTGGTCGTTTCTGCGCCTTCCAGACAGGATGACCCTTTTGCATTTTTCAAGGTCGTCTTGCGTCACCTCTGAATATTTCCTGTAGGTGTGCGCCGCGCCGAGCTTGTCAAGGCACGCAAGGATGTCTGGCGTAAACGGTGACAGGTTGTCTACCACTAGCGTTGGCGACACGGCATCAACTTACCTCGATTGCAATGTAGTGGTTCTCGACGATTCCGCCGGATACCTTGAGCACGCCAAAGTTTACTTTGTTCCCGTCCTGCCACTCGTACACCCTGCCGTTGTCCGGCGGGTTGTCCTGCATGAACCTGGCTATCGCCTCCTCAACAAACTTAAAGTCCGTCTCGGCCTTGTACGTGGCTCCTGCTTCTCTGAATTCAAGAGGCGACGAGATGGCAGTCGGCTTTACCACCTGCAAGCCGGCCTCAGAAAAGACGCGCTCTATGGCGTCTATCCTGTCCTGCACGTCCAGAGTTGTTGGCGCCGGCGTGCCGTCCGTCCCCCGGCCGGGCGTGACTTCAGTGGGCTGCTGCCCTGCAGCCTTGAGCAAATAGTTCTCAAAGGCCTGCACGGGGTTGTCCCCAAGCCCCACGTTGAACGTGCCCGTGACAGACGCGCCGACTGCGGCAATGGTGCCTATCTGCGACACGACTCCTCCCGAAGTGTTTGAAGTGTATACGGGTATGAAATACACTTCCTGGTCGCCTATCCTGTACAGTATGTTCTCGCCGACCCTGGAGCTGCCCTGCAAGAGCGTCTTGACGTTCTTGTATTCCCTGTCTTTTTCAAGCGCCTCCCGGGCAGCCGAGGGGCCTATCAGCTTTGTCGCCGAGTCAAACGGGACTGAGTAGAAGGTCATCTTGCCGAGCGTCGGCAGGTCGTTTTCCACTATCATGTAGCCGACGAGGTTCTTTGTGGACGAGCCGCTCAGCTCCAGCGACTGGAATCCCACAAACTGCGCACTGTCAAAGCCCTGCGGCTTGGTCATGATGTAGTAGGGCGGTATGTCCTTTGAGCCGTCCTTTGGTATGTCGTAGAACTGCCTTGCCTCGATGAACGCCTTGGGGTCGGTGACGTGGTAGCGGTTGAATTTTGCTATCTTCCAGATGAACATCTCCTCTGGATAGCGGATCTGCTGGTCAAGCCACTGCGGGACGTCGCGGGTGGCGCCAAGGTCCTTGTACTGGTCGTAGAACATGTCCGAGAACTTGTCGTTTCCAGTCACTATTATCTTCGAGTCGCCGTTGTACGTGTCGATCAGCGAGTAGCCCACAAGCTTTAGCATGAAAGGCGATCCCCAGGGCACGTGCGACGTGTCAAGCGCAACTACAAGCGGCATCAGCCAGTACGTGTTCTTGCCGTCGGTGACCGGGAGCACCCCTACTTTCTGGAACACTGGCGCGACCGCCGTGTCGTCGTTGCTGAACGCAAAGTCGTACACGAAATACGGGTACAGCAAGCCCATCCTGTCGTGGATGTCCTTGTACCTCATGATGTGGATCGGGGTGTCCGGGTACGACAGCATAAAGTTTGGCTCAAACATCCAGCTGACAGGAGGGGACACGTCGATGCCTCCTGTGCCGTTGTAAAAGAACTGGGATATCTCGTCGCTTGTGGACCTTCCGACGGGGTACGCTGACCAGCTGCGGGAGAACAGCCCTTCGCTTCCGCTTTCGCCATAGTAGATACGCTCCTGGGGCAAGAACTTGTCTTCGTTGACGATGCTTCCAGTGTCGGCTTCAAGCATCTTGAACCCCGGGATTGCGTGCGTGTATACAAGGTGCTGGTTGAACCACTCCGTCCCCTGCGCGACCGTGTCTGGCAGTTTCGGGGTGGTCGTTCCCGTCCAGTACATCGTGCCGGAAAAGCGCAGCATGTCCGTGTCGGCAAAGGCGATGTCGTTTCTCTGGCCCAGCTCCGGCTTTAGTTTCTGGCTTGCCGCATCCTTGTCCCACAGCCGTATGTTGTTCAGGGTGTCGCGGTTGGCGTTTACCATCTGCGGTATGTTTGCCGGCGCAACCGACGGCGGCTTGACGTCATAGTTCACGACGCTTACCTGGTCAAGTTCTGCAATGTTGCGGTTGACCGCAATTTCCTGCGCGATGTACGGCCCGCGCCACTCGACCTTTTTTGCCTCTGCTATGCTCGTGTTCACCGCGACTATCGAGCCTACGATTGCCACGACCGCGGCGACCGTCACAAGGCGCATGTAGACGTGCCTTCTTGGCGGGTAGATGATCACGCGGGCGCGCCTTTTGTCCATAAACCCGTACAGGATGAGCGCCGCGCCAAGCGCAAGGGCGCCGGCTATCAGGTATTTCGTGTTAAAGTCGATGCCTGCGCTGAAAAAGAGGGTAAAGCCCGCCCAGAATATGGCTGCGCCCACGATCACCTCGACTGTCGATATGTACGAGAGGAACTTGGGCTTGTGCTCTGCCGCATCCACCATGTACTGCGACACGACATTGACTGCGCCTGACACGCCCACGTAGACGAGCAGCCGCACCCCGACTGCGCTTATGAGCGCAGGCATCAAAAGCGCAAGCGCCGGTATCGCCGGGACGACGTTTTCCCGGGCAAACGCGCCGTCGGCCGGCACGTTGGCAAACGGGATGGAGAGGATCGAGCCGATGCTTGAAATGTCGATGTCGTTTCCTTCAGCCATGTACGCCATTGCCATGCCAAAGCCCATGTTGGCAAAGAGCGGCGCAAGGACCACTACCTTTGTGGCCTGCCACAGCCCAAAGCTGAGCGGGCTCATGTGAAAGTCAGAATAACGGGCCGGCTTTGACAGCGCCTCAAAGTCGTTTCTCTTGACGAACCGGACTATCAGGCTGACTGCGTACCATACTATGGAGTGCCTGCTTGCGGCGTTTACGCGCACAAGCGCTATTGCGGCAAGTGCAAGCCCGGAGATGATGGAGTAGTAGAGCGTCTTTGAGTAGACGTCTCCGAATTCAGACAGGTTGAGGAGCAGGTTGACTGCCTGGTTGCTGGCTACCGTGAATATCACGATGCCCATCGCTGCAAGGATGCCCCACTTGACGAGCCTGCCGACGTCGGCGCGGGGCGCCTTGTCCTCACCACTGCTGTACGTGTCCCACAAGCAATTGTGAAGTACGCGCCCGGGTCTTATAATGTGTTGTCAGGTTGCCGTTGTTGCTGCTGCCTCTGCAAGGCCCTTGCAGATGAAATACACGGCCGCGTACGCTGGAAGCTCGGCCGTTTCCTTGGAGATGTTGTAGTTTTCGCCCTTTAGCCGGACCTTGGCGTGCGCCTTTAGCCTCACCTTTACTTTTGCGTCGCCAAGCAGGCAGGCGTCGGTAAACGGGTCAAACGATTCTATGTCGCTGACCCTGACCTTTGCAAGACCGCTCTTGCTGTTGAGCGTGCCGGGCATGCGAAAAACGCGGTGGACGTCAGTCGTGACCTGCGGGTCTATCCTCACTCCCATTTCGCGAGTCATTGCGTCAAGTTCTGCCTTAAAGCCGGCGTATCCGCCTTTTTCCCTGACGATGTTTGTCAGCCGCAGGGTCGAGGTGGTGTCTATCTTTAGCTTGTCGGCAACCTTTTTGCGCCAACCGGAGCCGAGGCCGCTCCTTGGGAACTTGACAAATGCAAGGTTGTTGTCGCCTCCCGGCGACCTGCGCACGCCGACGCTTTCTGCGAGGAGGCCGATGCCTGCAAGGTACCCCACAAGGTCCGAACGCGCCTGCGAGTCAAGCGGCCTGTACGCGTCGTCCTGCACATGAAAGTGAAAGCCGTTGTTGCCTGAAAAATAAGTATGGACGTTCTGCCTGTCGATGCCAAGGTCGCCAGTCAGAAACTCGTAGAGGCGCCTTGCCTCTTTTTTAGACCCCTCGATGCACTTGGCGCACGGGATGACGATGTGCTCTGCTTTTTTGCCTCCGCACACGCTGCACGCGTATTCTTTGTCATCCGATGAAGGAGGAGGTGAGACGTGGCCGCAGTTTGCGCAGACGGGGTACGAGTGCGACGGCACGCAGGGCAGGTGCAGGTCCTTGCCGTCGATGTCAAATATCAGGTCGGCCCCAAGCCACTGCTTTTCCTGCATCGCAAGCGTGGGAAAGCGGTAAAGCGCGTTTGAGCAATAGACGTCCGACGGGACCTGGGTGATGAGCGTGGCCACCAGCTCGCCCGTGCTTTTGAACGAAAGGTGGCGCACCATGCCGTGGCCCCCAAACTGCATGTAGCCAAACTCGCGCTTTTCGACATCTCCGGGCGGCTCGATCATCTTGGCTTGCTTGAAATAGTATTCCCGAAAAGCGGCCCTTACTGCGTCGTTTGCAGTTGTTGCTGTTGTTGTTGGTGCGCCCTTGCTCATATCGTCATTTATTTCCTCCTCTTCTTTTCCTGCCAAACTGCACAGGGTTGATTATGCCGTTGCAATCAGCCGTCGCAAAGCAGAGGTTTTCAGTGCGCAACTTTTCGCATGACGGCACCGAATACTTTGTCCTGCTGCCCTTCGACCCCGCAAGGTGCTCCACCTGGTAGCGGGTTATGCGCTCGTTGAAATCCGGCGCGTTTTTGAACATCTCTACTATCTCGTCTATCGGCTTGCCTATCGCAAGCATGTAGGTAGCAAGCATGAGCCGTGCAGAGTGCGGCAGGTTCTCGCCCTTGCCCATGACCTCGAGGGCGTGCTTGACGCAGGGCGGGTAGTCAGTCACCGCATAGGTCCGGTACTCGTAGCGCGGGGCAAGTTCCGTCCTCAACTCCTCCACTTTCTGCCTTATCGACTGAGGGAGCGTCGGCAGGTTCATGGCCTTCACCCTGCCTGTTATGAGGACTGACAGCTCGTTTCGCACCAGCCTGACAGTCTCGTCGGCGTCGAGGAACACCTGGCCGCCCTGCACGAGCCTGTTTATCATCTTCCATTCCTGCTCGTGGAAGTGCGACGAGCGCATCAAGTAGTCCGTGACCCTTACCTTGAAGAGCCTGCCGTCCTCAGTCACGTCTATCTTTAACCCAAAAAGGTCCTCAAATATCTTGGAAAATAGCGCGCGCCTTTGCGCGTCGCTCTGCCTCTTCAGGTCCTCGGTGAGGAACTTTTCTGCCCGCCTCGCCTCTGCAAGGGCGTACTTTCTTAATACGGGCTCCAGCCCGATTGACTTTACCATTATCAGCGTGACGATAAAGGTCAGGATCTCTGTCTCGTAACGGTCCAGCTTTTCATAGACGTTTCCTGCCGCGGCCGTCCTGACACGCTCTGCGGCGCGCTCGATTATGTCCTTTGTGTCGGGCCTGTCAAGCTCGTCCCAGCCAAACCCAGACTGGCGCAGGTATTCCCCTGCCTCGTTGAGAAAGGGGTACTTGGCAAGGTCGCCAGTGCCCATCTTGATGGACAACTACTGGGTAGCTGTTTGCGGAACTGCAATAAAACGACATCGCAATAACTTTACTAGCCGGCGCACCTGACTAGCGGACATATACATGAATGCCGGCTACAAGGTGGGCTTTCACGTTTCCATTGCGGGAGGAATATCAAATTCCGTGGACAATGCCAAGGGCATCGGCTGCAGCGCGTTTCAGATATTCAGCCGGAACCCGCGGGGATGGGCAGCAAAGCCCTTGGCGCCCGGCGACGTGGCGGCATTCAAGGACAAGATGGCTGCAAGCGGCATCGACAGGACCTCGACCGTGGTGCACATGCCGTACCTGCCCAACCTGTCAGGGCCTGCCGGCGAGATGTACGCAAAATCCGTAGACACGCTTGCCGGCGAGATCCAGCGCGCAGGCGAGCTTGGCATCCCGTACCTTGTCATACACCTTGGAAGCCACCTCGGCAAGGGTTCAGAAGCCGGCATGAGCCAGCTTGTAAACGCCATCACGACTGCCCGCGACAGGGCCAAGAAAAAGGGCGAGGGCGTGACCGTGCTTTTGGAGAACAATGCGGGCCAGAAAAACAGCATCGGCGCGACGTTTGAGGAGCTGCGCGCCATCCTCGACAGGCTGGACAGCAGCGGGGTTGGAGTCTGCCTCGACACATGCCACGCGTTTGCGTCAGGCTATGACCTGCGGACCGCAAAAGACGTCGAAAAGACGCTGGGCGCGTTTGATAAGACCATCGGCCTCAAGGAACTAAAGGTGGTGCACCTGAACGACTCTAAAGGCCCCCTTGGCTCAAACCTTGACAGGCACGAGCACATTGGACTTGGCAGCATCGGCAGGGAAGGCATCGCGGCTTTTCTATGCCACAAGGCGATTGCGTCGCTGCCGATAATAATGGAGACCCCGATTGACGAAAAGAGGGACGACGCCAAGAACCTAAAGGCGTTCTGCGAGCTAGTTAGCTAGCTCGCCAGCCTGTGCGACTCTATTGCCGCGTTGTTCTTGGTGTAGGTAATGATGACGCGGTCACCAACTTTGTACGGGCAATTGTCAATATTGCGCGGGTGATCCGGTGTGTCAATGACACACAAGTTGCCTTGCTTTATGGCAATCGTCCTCTCTTCGGTGATTGTTTCCCTTATCAGGATGTCGCGGAGTGGAAAGCCCTGCACCACCTGTATGAGCATGAACGCGCCAAAGAACACCAATCCGAACAGGATGGCAAGCCTCTTGCCAGATGTCTTGGCAAACATGCCGCCACCACCGTCGTCCGGCTCGTAGCTCATGTGGTCTTGACATCATTCATTCTAAAAAACCTGCCCATTTCAGACAAAGTCGTCATATGCACTCTGCTAGTACAAGGATGTTCTTGCAACCACAAACTGGCAGCATTTCGAGCCTGCAGAAATGCATTGCTCCTCGAGGCAGTTGTGGTGGCCGCCGAACAATCCGTCGCTGATTCCTGCCAGCAGACCCGAAACAAAAAAGCAGCCGGGGTTTCCTGAATTATTCTGGGGAGAATATGCAAAGAAATTGTCAAACACCTTTACGACGGCAGGCCCGCTTAACTGTCCCTGAGTCAACCGTAACTTGGATGTCTCAAAACGCCCCCAGCCGGCAAGCAGGCCGTAATACTCTAGAAAATTGATTGCGGCCACAGAGTCCTTTACGGCCTCTTTTCCCTGGATGCCGACTTCAAGCCCGTAACTCAGCCCAAGCTGGTACAGTATGACGGGGCCGGCCTCCTTTGTCAGGTCCATCAGCTCGTCGCGGATCCGGTTCCAGAACCTTTCGTTGATTATTATCCCCCTGCAGTTGAAAACTGCATCTTTGATCTGCTTGGATTGTGAATCAAAATGAAAATAAGGGTTCAGCCCCGCAGCAGCTGCGGCCACCGCTGCATCGTCAGCATCATTATCGTTAGAATTGTTCTTTCTTTCCCGCAGATCTCGCACCCGGACTCGCCACCCTCCGATAAAAGACAAACTTCGACTATAAACGATTTATGGTGCCTGGTTCGTAATAATCATCCCTGGCAGCCTCCGGGATCTTGAGGCACTGCCCAATGCAAAAAGATGTTTTATAAGTAGGACCAAAAGATTCAATCCCTAACTAGAGATATGGTGTTTGGCAGGGACGTAAGGCTCGGCAGAATTCTAAAGGACGGCAAGATGCTGTGCATCCCGATGGACCACGGGATAAGCAACGGGCCAATAAGGGGCCTTGAGGACGCCCACGGCATGATTTACCAGTGCGAAAACGCCGGTCTCACCTGCGTTCTTGTCAACAAGGGCATCGTCAAGACGATGCCAAGGCCGACAAGCATAGGCCTCATAGTTCATTTCTCTGGAAGCACATCGCTTGGCCCGGCGCCAAACCGCAAGGTGCTCATGGGAAGCGTCGAAGAGGCGTTGAGGCTTGGAGCCGACGCAGTCTCGCTCCACATCAACATCGGCGCCAAGGAGGAGCCAGAGATGCTCCAGAAACTCGGCATGATCGCCGACAAGTGCGACGAGTGGAGCGTCCCCCTCGTGGCAATGATGTACCCCCGCGGCGAGGGGATAAAGAACCCCCACGACCCCGAGATCGTGGCACACGCCGCAAGGGTCGGGGCAGAGGCAGGCGCCGACATTGTCAAGGCCGTTTACACTGGCGACGTCGATTCGTTCAAAAAAGTTGTAAAAAGCGTCCCCGTGCCGCTTGTAATAGCCGGCGGGCCAAAGGCGACTACAGACCTGGAGATACTAGAGATGTGCGCCGGCGCAATGAAGGCTGGGGCAAAGGGAGTGACCTTTGGCAGGAACATCTTCCAGCACAAGAACCCGCCTGCGATGGTACGCGCCCTGCACAAGGTGATATTTGAGGGCAAGAGCGCCAAAGAGGCTGCAAAGCAACTTGGTTGAGGCGGCAGCAAAGAGCAAAGAGCTTATCGTAAGGCCGACGGTCGCAAAGGCCGGGCTTGAGAAATTTTTGTCAAAGCTAAAGAACGTCAGCATGCTAAACGCCGACCCAAAGATTGTGGCCGGCAAGAACTTCAAGACGATATTCGAGTCAAACGACGCCGACCTCGTAATATGCAGGACTTTTGACGAGATGAAGGCGGCCAAGACCGCAGGCAAGACCTTTGGCTACTACAAGAAGGTGCTGAGCAACGCCGACGTCGACGAGATCGAGCGCGCGTCGCAGGCCGGAGCCTCGTTTGTCGTCGTGGACGCAAACGACTGGAAGATAATCCCGCTTGAGAACATTATTGCGAAGCTGCACAAGTCCAGAACCAAGGTCTATACCACCGCGTCATCGTCAAAGGAGGTCAAGACCATGTTCTCTGTGCTGGAGCTAGGGGTCGACGGGGTCATACTCTCGACTGACAGCGAGGATGAAGTGGAAAAGGCAGGCCAGCAGCTCTCGACCGTCCGGTTCCCGATAAAGGTCGCCAGGATCACCGAGGTAAAGGACGTGGGCACTGGCGAGCGCGTCTGCGTCGACACGGCCTCGATGATGGGGATGGGCGAGGGGATGCTCATCGGAAGCAGGTCCAACTTTATGCTGCTTGTTCACAACGAGTCGGTCGGCTCTTCGTTTACCTCGCCAAGGCCGTTTCGCGTAAACGCCGGCGCCGTCTATTGCTACACGATAACGCCTGACGGCAACACCCGCTACCTCTCGGAGCTAGAGTCCGGGGCAGAGGTGTGGATAGTCAACAGGGAAGGCCAGTCAAGGCGCGCAACGGTCGGCAGGTCAAAGATAGAGACGCGCCCTCTGCGCCTCTTGCGCGCAGAGATCGAGGGCGAGACGGGAACGGTCATACTGCAGAATGCCGAGACGATACGCCTGATGAAGCCGGACGGAAAACTGCTCTCTGTGACCGAGGTCAAGCCCGGAGACGAGGTCATGGGCTACGCCAAGCCTGCAAGCGGCAGGCACTTTGGCATGGAAGTGGACGAGTACATCGTCGAAAAGTAGCAAGAACCAGCTAGCCTGCTCTGCTATATCTTCCCCTCTATTACCTTCTCAGGAACAAGGTTTGGCCTGCCGTCTTCTGCCACTTCTGATACCCGGAGCAGGCTCACTTTGGTGCTGCTGACGGTCTTTTCATGCAATATTGCGACGAGCGAGTCTTTTTGGATCTTGGCCGGATCGTAATCGTGAATGTCTTTTTCCTTGACGCCGTCTTTTGCAAGCGCCTTTCTGATGTGGTCTGACAGTTCCCTGTTTGTCTCGTTTATGAATACCCCTTTGGATGTATCCATCCTGTTGTTAGCGCGTTCTCCGTCGCTTATATCAAATGTGAATTCCTGTTCCGGAACAATGTGCGCGTCCGCGCCAAGCTCAAAAAGTTAGCTGGAGCTATAGCGCGTTTTTAGTTGCGGGTCTATTACTGTAAAGCATGCGGGATATGGACGAACTAGGCAAGCGTTGTTGCTCGCTAAATGCTCGCTCAGGAAGAACAACTGACAAACCAGATACTTCTCGGAAACTGCAAGGACGTTTTGGACAGGCTTCCTGAGAATTCGGTCCAGCTGACGATAACGTCGCCTCCTTACAGAAACGCCATCAACTACGAGATGCACGCGTCCGGGAGCGGAGGTTACTACCGTGGAAACGCCGGCGTCGAGACAAGCGACTACCTGAACGAAATGGCCAACATCTTTGGTGACAGGGTCTACCGCGTCACAAAGGACGGCGGCTACTGCTGCATAGTGATTGCAAACGAGGTCGTAAACGGCACGATACTCCCGCTGCCGCACATGCTCCTTTCAAGGCTGGTCCAGCCTTTTGGCAAGTGGCAGCTGCACGAGGAGATAATCTGGCACAAGGTCACGGGCGGCACAAACCGCTACGGCTCGTTCGTCCTCAACCCGTACCCGAAGTACTACCGCGCAAACGTCATGCACGAGTTCATACTCGTTCTGAGAAAGGGCGACGTCAACAGCGGGAGGCAGCGCAAAGAGGCGCTCCCTGCAACGCACGAGGAATGGACCAAAGAGATCGCAAACTCGGTGTGGCACATAGCCCCGGTCCCGCCGGGATACATCGACCACCCGTGCCCGTACCCTGAAGAGATACCGTACCGCCTCATGAAGGTCTACTCGTACAAGGGCGACGTCGTACTCGACCCGTTCAACGGGAGCGGCCAGACGACCAAGGTGGCGCACCACTTTGGCAGGCGCTACATCGGGATTGACATGGTAAAAGAGTACGTCGAGCTTGCGCGCTCGCGGATAGAAAGCGAGCCCATACACATACGCAACGAAGCCCTCATAGCCAACTGGAAAAAGATACCGTCGTCGCACCACTACCGGGCTTAGCTGCTAGTTGGGGCGCGTGTTGCGCTCTTTGAGCAGCCTACCCAGCGCCTTTTGCCTTATTGCCGCCTCGACGTACGCCGCGTCGCAGTCGGTGCAGACCGTGTATATGGCCGCGCTGTCTTGGCTTGGCGTTATGACCTTTTCCCATCTGAGCGGAAAAGACTTTTTCGAGCAGATGACGCACCCTGCCTTGTCCTCAAGTGCCGAGCCGTCGGCGCCGGTGTACATCGCGTACATGTCATAACCGTCGCCGGCAAGTGGGTCCCACATCTTTTCAAACGACTCTATCGACACGCCGTCAAAGCCAAGCGCCTTCATGCGGGAAATGTGGTCTTCCTTTGACATTTATACCACCTATCTCCGCACCAGAGGGGCATAATAAATCCTCTCGCTGGATTGTCCTGTTGCGTATGGTTTTCTCTTGGGCCGTCATATGGCACCTATAGTTGCCGCCGTCACGAAACCTGTTGATTGTGGCCTGTGCAGTGGGAGTCGCGTCCGTCATAGCCGCCATTTTTCTCTCAAATCCGGGCAACGCCGCAAAAGAGCCGTTTGTCAACGTAACAATCGAGGGCCTCAAAGAGACGTACAAGGTTGGCGAGCCGGTGGATTTTGTCGTCAAGGTTGAAGGCTATGGCTGCGACACCGGCTTTCCGTCGGTGGTCATAACAAAGGCAGACAGCCAGATGCAGCAACAACAGCCAGTCTGGTCGAGGTTTGAAATCCGTCATTTTCCTGCCAATGTCTCGTGTGAGCTTGTGGACCTTTACAAGGTGAGGCACATAGGCGATGTCACGAAATACAACAACGACGAGCAGGAGCGCATGAGAACTATGGGCAGCGTGCCAATAATCCTGAACGAAGGAAAATATATTGTCGCGGTAGAACGCATCACCCCTACCCTGACAAAGGAATTTTCCGTCGTCTCAACAGGGTAAAAATTCCTGCATTGCTAATCTTTAATACCAGAAGCGGCAATTATAGTGCATGTCTACCGCATCTTCGTCTGTCCGAAAAGCGGAGAACAGGTGCAACCTGTGCGGCAAGGTTTTCCAGACGCCGGAGCTTTTAGAATCGCACAAGCAAATGGAGCACAGCAAGCAAAGCCATCCTCCAGCAGGCGTGAGCTAAAGAAATAAGGGGGCATACGCCTGATGGATGCCGTTGGCCAAGATCTGCGCCTCCATTGCGGCGGAAAACGCAAACGACCTTGTAGCGCAAGCAAAAAATGCATTTGACCTCGGGGCAGATTTTGTCGAGGCTCGCCTCGACTTTATTGTTACTCCAGAACAGGTGATGCAAGCCGCAGACGGGATAGACAAGGACCGCGCAGTTTTCACGCTGCGCTCAAAGAGCCAGGGTGGCAGGTTTTCCGGCACCGAAGAAGAGCGCGTAAGACTGCTTCGCAAGCTTGCAGAAAAGAGGCCGATGCTAATTGACGTTGAGCTTGAAACCCTGCAGGCAAACGACAACCTGGCAGACTATTTGGAGCTTGCAAGCATCCCGACGCTCGTCTCGTGGCACGATTTTGAAAAGACGCCGCCAAATGACGAGCTTGCCGACATAATCATGGAAATGCGCCTCTATAGCAACTATGTCAAGGTTGTCACGACTGCCAGAAGCGTCGAGGACTCGGTGCGGTTGATGTCGCTCTATGAAAGCGCAATTGGCCTTCACCCGATAATATTTGCAATGGGCGAGGCCGGCGTCATGACAAGGGTGCTGTGCGCTCTGTACGGCGCCCCTTACACGTACGCCGCGGTGGAAAAGGCGGTGGCGCCGGGGCAACTGACGATAGCGCAGATGAAGCAGCTGTACGGCAGCATAAGGAGTCGCTAGCCAGATGGTGGGGGAAAGGGCGCCTGCCAAGACCTACTGCATAATCGGCGATCCGATAAGCCATTCGCTGTCGCCGGGCATGCAAAACGCCGCGTTTTCCGCGCTCGGCCTGAACTGCACCTACATTTCATTCCGCGTGCCTGCGCCAGAGCTGAAAGAGTCGATAGACTCGCTCCGGGCGATAAACGTCGCCGGCTTTAACGTCACCATCCCGCACAAGGTGGCGGTGATGGAGTATCTGGACGAACTGGACGCCACCGCAAAAAAGGCAGGGGCGGTAAACACTGTCAACAACATCGAGGGAATATTCAAGGGGTACAACACCGACATCGCCGGCTTTATCGAGCCCTTGCGCCGGCGCAAGTTCGACTTCTGCACCACAGTCCTGCTCCTGGGGGCAGGCGGGGCCGCCCGGGCGATAATTGCGGCGCTGTCAGAAGAAAAGACCACAGGCAGCAGGGTGGTAATAGCAAACCGCGACCAGGCCAAGGCCAAAGAGCTTGCCAAGGTAGGTGGAAACCTTGGGCTGCAATGCGAGGCCATTGCATTCGAGGACGCGACGAAAGTCTCGCCAGAGGCAGGGCTGATAGTAAACGCCACCTCTATCGGGCTTGACAACGAGCCAAGCCCCATAGACTCTGATCACATTAAAAAGGGAAGCTTCGTTTACGACATCGTGTACCGGCCAGTCGTGACGGACCTCCTGGAGCAGGCCAAGTTTGCACAGGCGCACCTGGTCTATGGGTACGAGATGCTTCTTGAGCAGGGCGCAAAGGCGTTTGAGATATGGACCGGCCTGCCGGCGCCCCGGGATGTGATGAAAAAGAACCTGCTCGGGATATTTGGAGAGCCGACATGACGACGACAGCAGCAAAAGTCAGGGCAACCATGCACGGCGCGGTGTCCATAGTAAACGCCATAGCGACTGGCAACGGCTCGGCACTTGGCATTTCGCTCAAGGTCACGGCGGAGGTAGAGATGACAAGGGGCAGGGGGCTTAGGTTCCTGACGGGCAAGAACGACGACAGGCTTGTCAACAACATCATTAAAAACACGCTGCCTCCAGACACGCTTGAGCGCAACCAGCTGATAGTAAAGCTCAGGTCAGAGATCCCGATAGGCTTTGGGCTGAAAAGCTCCAGCGCCGTGTCAAACGCAGTAGCGCTTGCGTGCAGCCGGCTTGCAAGCGAAAAAATAGACGACTATGCCGTCCTTGACGCGGCGGTAAGGGCGTCGCTTGACGCCAAGGTCACGATAACAGGCGCGTACGACGACGCCACGGCATGCTACTTTGGCGGGTTCGTGGTGACAGACAACTATTCAAGAAAACTGCTGAGGAGGGAGGATGCGCCGGACAACCTACACGCGGTGATATTTCTGCCCCGCAACACGCCGCGGGGAGACGTGCACAAACTGAGCGACCTTTCCGATTTATTTACTGACGCGTTCAAGCTTGCAGAAGGGGGCGAATACTGGAAGGCCATGAAGCTCAACGGCGTCCTTGCCTCCACCGCGCTTGGCACAAGCTACAGACCGGTCCTTGCAGCCCTTGAGCAGGGCGCGCTTGCCGCCGGCGTGTCCGGGAACGGGCCTTCGATAGCAGCGGTGGCGTACGACGACGAGGTGGAGGATATCAAGAACGCATTTTCAAAATTCAACGGCAGGGTGCTCGTGTCTAAGGTTAATAACCAGAAGGCAAGTGTGGAAGTCCTGTAAAAATGGTCAAGATACAGGTCCGGCGCTCAAAGGTGGACGGGACTGTCAGGTGCCCTTCAAGCAAGAGCTACACCCACCGCGCCCTTGCAATAGCGTCGCTTGCTGCCGACGGCCAGTCGAGAATAACAAACGGGCTGCTTGCCAGGGACACGCTTGCCACGCTTGCCTGCTGCAGGGCACTTGGGGCAGAGGTGCAAGAGGGAAAGCGCGGCGTCGTGCAGGTGCAGGGGAGGCACGATTTTCCGCCGCCTGAAAACGTGCTCAACTGCGAAAACTCGGGGACAACCATCAGGATAATGACTGCCATGTCCGGCCTTGTCAGGAGCGGCCACGTCATCCTCACGGGCGACGAGAGCCTCCGGAGGCGCCCGATGCAGCCGATACTTGACGCCCTCGGCCCGCTTGGCGTGGAGGCCTATTCCACAAAGGGCAACGGGACTCCTCCCCTCGTAGTCAGGGGAGGCGGGATAAAGGGCGGGACGACGGTAATCGACGGCAGCATATCAAGCCAGTTCATATCCGGCCTTCTCATCGCCGGCATTTACGCCGATTCTGAAATCGTGCTAAAGATCAAGGGCGACCTGGTGTCCAAGCCGTACGTCAGGGCGACGATGGCGACCATGGAGCAGTTTGGGGTAAAGATAGACCATGAGCCAAGCATGCTTGAATACCACATCATGCAGGCAGAATACAAGCCGACCGAGTTTGACGTGCCCAGCGACTTTTCCACCGCCGCGCTCATACTGTCTGCGGGCGCGCTTGTCGGCAAGCGGCTGAAGGTAAAGGGGCTCAACTTCAACCTGCCGCAGGGCGACTCGCAGATAGTCGAGATAATGAAGCAGATGGACTGCGCCATAAAGGCGGACAGGTCAAGAGGCGAGGTCGTCGTAGAAGGCACAGAATCGCTTGAAGGAGGCGAGTTCAACCTCGCAGACACGCCGGACCTCCTGCCGGTGGTTTCTATACTTGCGCTCAAGGCAAGGTCGCCGGTAAAGATAACCGGCGTTGCGCACGCCCGCGTCAAGGAAACCGACAGGGTAGCAAACATCGCGCACGAGCTTGCCAAGTTTGGAGCCAAGGTGGACGAGTTCCACGACGGACTGACCATCGCCGCGCCGAAAAAGCTGAAAAACGCGTCGCTTGAGGCCTACAACGACCACCGCCTCTTCATGGCATTTTCAATCGCGTCCATGATGACAGAGAAGTCGGTGGTTGAAGGGGCCGAGTCGGTGGACGTCTCGTACCCGCACTTTGTGCAGGACATGAAGGGCCTCGGGGCAAGGCTGTCGCCGGCCAGGTAATCCAAAAAGCCAATATACCGAGCGCAAGCCAGCATACTACTGTAATATAACTATGAGCGGTGGTAACATTATCGGCGAGCGCTTTGTCGCCATGAGTTTTGGCGAGAGCCACGGCCGCTGCGTAGGGATGCTGGTCGACGGCTGCCCGGCGGGGCTCCAGCTTTCAGAGGAGGACATACAGGGCCAGCTTGACAGGCGCAAGCCCGGCCAGTCCGCGGTCACCACCCAGCGCAAGGAAGAGGACAGGGTCGAGATACTCTCTGGCGTTTTCAACGGCTTTACCACGGGTGCGCCGATATGCATGCTGATATGGAACAAGGACGCCGACTCGCGCGCCTATGAGGCGATAAAGCACATCCCGCGGCCGGGCCACGCCGACTACCCTGCAATGGTCAAGTACGGCGGCTTTGCAGACTATCGCGGCAGCGGGCGCTTTTCAGGCAGGCTCACTGCAGCGCTTGTGATGGGCGGCGCAGTGGCGCAGAAACTTCTGCAAGAAACGCTTGGCATCGAAATTGTCGCCTATACGTCGGAAATTGGAGGGATAAAGGCCGACAGCATTACTGCGGAAAACATTGCTCAGCGCTACGACAACGACGTCCGGTGCCCGGACCCGGCGGCGGCTGAAAAGATGCGCGACGCCATCTTGGCGGCAAGAAGGGACGGAGACTCGCTTGGAGGCATCGTAGAATGCACGACGTCAAGCCTGCCGGTGGGGCTTGGAGAGCCGATATATGCGTCCCTTGAGGCCGACCTTAGCAAGGCGCTCTTTGGAATCCCCGCCGTCAAGGCAGTCGAGTTTGGCTCTGGCTTTGAAGGATCAAAGAGGCGCGGCTCTGAAAACAATGACGCATACTACATGATGAAGGACGGAAAAATAGTGACCAGGACCAACAACTCGGGAGGCATACTCGGCGGCCTGTCAAACGGCATGCCGCTAATAGTCCGCGTAGCATTCAAGCCCGCGGCGTCGATAGCCAAGACGCAGGAGACACTTGACGTGTCAAGCAAGTCGCAGGCCAAGCTGGCCGTTCCGGGCAGGCACGACCCGTGCGTTGTGCCAAGGGCGCCTCCGATAGTCGAGTGCGTCGTCTCGATGGTGCTTGCCGATCACGCAATACGCGCCGGGCTCATTCCTCCTGTCCTGAAGAAGAAAGGGAGCGCCTGACTGACATTGACGGCGTCTGGAGAAAAAGAGCTAGAGGCCCTGCGGGGCCAGATCCGCGCCGTGACTTCAGACATACTGAAGAGGGTGCAGGAGAGGATGGCCCTGGCAGAGCAGGTGGGAGAAGTAAAAAACAGGCTTGGAATAGACGTCAAGGACGAAAAGGTAGAGCGGGAGATCCGGCTGATGGTCATAAAGCAGGCCGAGCAAAGCGGCATGAGCAGGGAATTTGCGCTGCGCCTGCTCAACATGCTGCTTGCAGAATCCGAGACCGTGCAGGCGCTAAAGCGCCCGCAAAAAAACAAGGCGCCAAGGCAGACCCACCTCGGCATCTTTCAAAAGGCCAAGCAGCTAGAGGCGTCGGGCAAGCGCATAATCCACCTTGAAGTGGGCGAGCCCGACTACCCGGCACCTGCGCAGGCCGGAAGCGCACTTGCAGAGTCATTTACGCAAAAGAGATACCACTATACAGACACCCGCGGGATACCGCAGCTACGAGAAGCGATAGCGAAAAAGAGCGAGGTATCTGAGGAAAGGGTGATGGTCACGCCCGGCGGGCGCTTTGCCGTCTTTTCCGCGGTCGCATCGCTTGTGAGGCCCGGCGAGGAAATAATAACAATCGAGCCGGCGTGGCCGGCGTACAGGGAATGCGCCGACTTTATCGGCGCAAGGACAAAAGTGTTGAAAACCACGCTTGAAAGTGGCTGGACTCCCGACCTGAAAGAGATGGAATCGATGATAACAAGCGGGACGAGGATGATCGCGCTAAACTACCCGAACAATCCTACTGGCAAAGTCCTTGACAAAAAGACGATGGACAGGATAGTCGCGCTGGCAAAAGACCGCGGGCTGTACCTGCTCAGCGACGAAGTGTATTCAGGCTATTCGTTTCGGCCGTTTGAAAGCGTGCACTCGTACGGCTATGACAAGAGCATAATCGTGTCGTCATTTTCAAAGACGTATGCGATGACAGGCTTTAGGGTCGGCTATGCAATCGCAAGCGCGGATTCGATAAAGAAGATGGCAAAGGTCCAGGCGGTAGGCGTGACAAGCGTCGCCGAGCCGGTGCAGCATGCTGCCCTTGCCGCCCTTGGCGCAGACCCGTCAGGAAACGTGGAACTGATGAAAAAGCGCCTGCGCTTTCTGTCAGGCAAGATGAAAGAGATGTCTCTACGGTTTGTCGAGCCGGACGGCGCCATGTACGTCTATCCCGAGCTTCCAGACGGCGGTGGCGAAGACATGCAGCTGGTTGAAAGGCTGCTTGAGAGGGGCGTGGCCATAGCCCCGGGAAGCGGCTTTGGCGACTCGTACAGGCGCTTTGTCAGGATATCTGCATGCAGGGGCGAGGAAGAGATGGCAGAGGGGCTTGCCGTGATGGCCGACGAGTTGAGGAAGGCGCAGTAGTGGGAATGCAGGTCGCAATCATCGGCGCTGCAGGCAAGATGGGCACATGGTTCTGCGGCTACTTTGCAAGGCAGAGCAATAACAACGAGGTCAGTGCCTTTGACGTCAAGCCTTTTGAGATAAAAAATGTCAAAAATGCCAGAAACATTGCAGATTGCGTGAAAAACGCGGACCTTGTAATGGTGTGCGTCCCGGTGAAGCACACGCCTGCCGTGATAAAGCAGTGCGCCAAAGCAATGAGGAAGCAGGGCGCCTTGCTTGCAGAGATATCGTCCATCAAGGCCAAGGCGCTTCCTGCGCTAAAAAAGACGCAAAAGGACATCGTTGCGCTGTGCATCCATCCAATGTTCGGGCCGGGCGCAGGCGAGAAAAAGCAGCTAAAGATGCTTGCAGTCCCGGTGCGCAATAAAGAAAAGGAACTTGGCGCGATAAACAACGTTTTTGCAGGCATGTCAGTCAAGGTGCTGCCTGACGCCCGCACACACGACAGGGCTATAGCCGCCGTCCTTGGCCTGACGTACTTTTCCAACGTGGCCTTTGCAGGCATGCTTGCGCGCGAAGACCTTGCAACCCTCAACGAAGTCGGCGGGACCACCTTTGCAATCCAGTCCATGCTTGCCCAGAGCGTCATGACCGACGAGCCGGAACTCATAGCGGCGCTCATACGCGACAACCCGCACGCCCAAAGGTACATGCGCCAGTACATGAAGGAAGCAGGCGCGCTTGCATCAGCCAAAGGCTCCTTGCTTGAGGCACGGCTGACAAAGACCAAGAAAAGGCTGCAAAAGCAGGCAGACCTCGACGCGTCGTACAGGCGCATGTACGGGATCATAGAGCTTTTGGGCAGGCCGGCGGCGGAATAATTTACTACATCATATATACGCGTCCTTGCCTCAAGAATTTGTGACTCTTCTCTGGCGCGACTCGTGGCTCAAGCCCCTCACAGACGGCGACGTCGGCACGGAAAACTGCGCCCTCTGCAAAAAAGAGTTCAAAGAGATCGAGTTTGTGACGGCGTGCGACTTTTGCGACATCGGCATAATGCACGACTCGTGCGCAAACAGGCACATACTGCAAAAGCACAGAAAAGAGCTTGAGGGCAAGATCGGATCTCACAGGGACAAGCCACTGCATGACTACCAGTAAAAATGTCAACAAATTTTGCGCTGCCCTCTTTTTAGAGCAAAAGTGCAAAGGTGCACGGATTGAAGCTCTTTACATTTAACGCCAGCTCTTTTGCGCTTGACGCAAGCGTCGAGAGCCTGCTAAAGTCAAGGGGTGCAATCACGCTTGATTTTGGCTCGTCTGCATACATCAACTCTGACGCCATGCCGGCAATACTGTCAGAGCTTGCCGCAGCAGCGTCTTCTTCAGAGTCATCCAATGCTGCCAACGAGGCGCTTGTCGCTCAGCTCAAGATGGAACTAGGCAAGTTTGGGGCCGAGCGCCAAAAGCTCATGGACGAAAACACGCGCCTTGCGTCGCAGCTGCGCACGTACGCAAGCGAGGTCAGCATGCTCAAGGCGCAGGCTTTTACTTCAGCAAAGACCATCGAGACACTAAAGGCGGAAAATGCAAGGCTGCAGGCAGCGCCAAAAAGCGCGCCGGCACCGCAAGCTGCAGCAGCATCCAGTGACGCGGTGCAGCAGGCCTATGAAAAGCTGAAAAAAGAGTTCCAGGCGCTAAAGGCCCAGAATGCAGAGGCGATAACCTCTCTGAAGGTCCTCGAAGACGAAAACGACGAGTTGCGCGAAGAGGTAGAGATGCTGCGCAGCCAGGCAAAAAATGCACCGGCGCCAAAAGCCGGATGATTTTAAGACTTATATAACCAAATAAGCGTGATTTTCTTTATGGTCGAAAAGATGACGGCCGTCTGGCTGATTATACTGACTATTGTCGTCTGCGCGGCAGTCCCCGGAGTGCTCATCTATACAACTTCGCTTCCGCCCAAGATGCTGACGGGGCTCCCGCTAGTGGAGAGCACGAACCACGTGCTGGCACTGAGCCAGTAACCTAAACATTATTTTTTCCAGCCTGCTGCGCACAAAGACTTTTAACTTTTTGACGAGCGCCTGTCCATAATAATGGGTTTTGGTGGGCAGGAGCCGGGAAAAAAGAGGCGCCTCATGTGGTCCATGGCGCTCCTTGCTGGCGTAGTCATTGTCGCCGGGGTCGGGACAAAAGCAGTTACCGACTATTTGCGCTCCCAGGACCCGATATACCAGTGCATAGAAAATCCGCTTGCAGAGCCGTACCAGCTCACAGTGCCCGTATCGGCGACGGTGGACGGCGCGCCTGCACGCATACCTAGCGGGGTCGGCATAACCGACAGCTGCACGCTGCCTGTGCACACCCTGCAGGAAAACACCATCCATGTCGCCTACGGGGAGCCGTATGCGTTTACGCTGGGCCATTTCTTGTACAACTGGATAGGGCAGGACCTGACCAAGTACGACACCAAGGTCTACGTTAATGGCGTCCTGCACACCAATGGCAGCTTTTTGGACATACCGCTCAAAAACGGCGACTCGATAAGGATCGAGTTTACGACGAGAAAGTAAATAACCTTCCCCTGCGGTGCACTTGTTGCTGCTGCCGGCTTGAAAGAGATCCATACAGAGATAGAGATTGCCGCAAGCGCCCAGCGCGTGTGGGAAGTGCTTGCCGATTTCGCAAAATATGGCGAGTGGAATCCCTTCATAAGACAAGTCAGGGGCGAGCCGCGGGAAGGAGCAAAACTAGAGATCCACATAACTACGCCTGCGGGGACAAAGCGCACGTACGAGCCCAAGGTGACCAAGGCAGAGCCGGGAAAAGAACTGAGGTGGTTTGGCAAGGTGCCGGGGTTCCTGTCAGGCGAGCACATATTTGCCATCGAAGACGCAGGCAGCGGTGGCAGGGTGAAATTCATCCACCGGGAGGTCTTCGGCGGCCTGCTATCGTCGTTTTTCAAGGACACCGACGACGTCAAGGCCGGCTTTGAAGAGATGAACCGGGCCCTAAAGGCGCGCGCCGAGGGCCAGAGCTAGAACTGCAGGAAATACGATGCTATCGACACCGCGACTATGATGATGTTTGTGGCAAAGTGCAGCGCGTACGCGTGGTCAAGGCCGCGCTTTTTGTACAGGTGCCTGTAGAAAAAGCCAAGCGGCAAGAGCGCGAGGGCGACGTGCACCGCAACACCCATTGCAATGTGCAAAAACGCCCAGACGACTGTGAGAAGCGCGGTCTTGCGAAAGTACATTTCCTCGAAATAGTTGACGTGGATGAGCATGTATACCAGCATCGGCACGAACGGGAGCACGCCCCACAGCCCCTGGCCAGCCGACGGCCCAAGGGCGATGTTGTAGCCAAGCCAAGACCAGTTCAGGATGGGTATTGCGGAGAAAAAGTCCATTGCAAATATGACGTACGCTATCAAGATGCCTACCGTGAGCGGGAGGTAGACAAGCGACCGCAGGCCGTTTCTGATGTTTTTCAGCCTCGTCTTGGTCTCCTTGACCAGAAGGAGCGTGGGGATGACCGTGGCCACGTAAAAGATGATTAGAAACGTGCTGTCCAAGAGCGCCTATAGTAGGCAGCCCTAGAATATATGCCGTTGCAAGTTTATTTACGAGGTCTTTGAAACGTACCAGGTGCCAAACTACTACGAAGTGCTTGGCCTCAAGCCCGGAGCATCCCCGGACGAGATAAAAAAATCGTTCAGGAGTTTGGCCATGAAATACCACCCTGACAAGAACAAGGGCTCGGAGGAATCCAAGCAAAAGTTCATGAAGATAGTCGAGGCGTACGAGGTCCTATCAAACGCGCAGTCGCGCAAAAAGTACGACGAAAACGCGTTCTCTGTCCCAAGCCACGCAGAGTGGATGCCCTCGGCAGACTTTGCCAAGGTCTACAGCTATGAAGAATTGAAGCGCCAGTACCGCCAGGGCGGCAGCGTCCGGGGCGGCATGTGGGACATCAGCGACAAGGCGAGCATGGGCATGTGGAAGGCGACCATGATCCTGTTTGCAGGGCTTGCCGCAATCGTGATTTACATACTGATATTGAGCTAGTGCCTGTTGCGCCTGCGCCTGTGCTCTTCCTGGCGCGCCTTGTTCTTGTCAAACATGGCGTATTTGAAGGCAAAAAAGGCACCCACTATAAAGCCGGGAGCCGAGTAAAGGGTAAAGAGCGAGCCATATACGATTGAAAGCCCGATTGCAAGGCCGCCTGAAACAAAGCATGCAATCATGAACATCAAAAGCTGCGTTTTGCTAGCTGCCAAGCCACCTTGCATTGATGGCGATAGTATAAGTCGTTTTCTATCCTTTTTAGTAAATCCCTGCAAATCTAATATTTGCAGGCTGCCGAGTTTGCGATGGCAAAAGTCGACGATGATGCAACTCGCTCGTGTCGGACTCAGGTAGCGGATGAAAAAAAAGCCACCTACTTACTTGCCCTTGCTCATCATTCCCTTCCAGGCGTTAAAGATGGGTTCGTACTGCGGCGATGCGGCTCCGATTACTCCAAGCTGCATCATGAATCTCAGGTCATCGCGAATCGCCTGGTGCTCGATTATCTTGCCATCAGCGATTCGCACAATGTGTGCCGCCCGGTACGAAAAGCTGTGGCCTGTCGGCGGGATGCCAAAAAAATCTCCTGTGTGCCGGCCTGTAACTAGCATTATCGATACGACCCTGTCATTTGAAGCGATGCTCTCTTGCTCTTCATAATGGAGGTCGCTAAACGCGGCTCTCAACTTTCGGACGGTGTCGATAAACTCCTCGGGACCGCGAAGTTTCGCTCTTTCCGGGCTGGCTTGGGACTCGTGGTTGAAGTAATTTGGATGCATAAATTCAGAAGCCTTAGTCACATCTCCGGTATTCAGGGCTTGTATCGAACGTCGGACGATCTCTACGTTTCTTTCTCCTGCCTGCTGTTGCGCTGACATGAACATATTCGCACATCATGTCATTTAAGACGCTTGGAAGAATTGTCTGTCATGACCTACTCTACGTTCTGTCAGGATATGTTGTATTTCTTTTCCATCTTTTTTATCTTGTATATGGTAAGAAAGCTTGCAGCCAGCGAAAAGAGCAATGCTATGATCATGATGTCTTGTTTGTTCATATATGCCACCACCAGGTACACGATCGCAGACGTGACATATCAGATATTTGGAAGATTTTTCGCTAAGAATGCCATGTCAGAACGCTGTCACTGATTTTTTTCATCTTGTTGATGAAGAATTGCAAAAAAAAGAAAAAAGATTGCCCGCCTTAAAGCGGGATTGCTATGAACTGGCTGTCCTTTCCGCTGCCGATTTTCTGGATGTCCAGCAGGTTCTTTCCCGCCTTCAAAAGGGCCATGATTGCATCTGCCTTCTTGACCCCCATCGAAAGCACCTTTTCCGCCTGCGGCTCTTTCGGGTCAATCACCGTAAAGTGAATCGACTTGCCGCCGGTCTTTTTGCCTTCGAACTCGCTGTCCGCGATTTCGATCCTGTTCACGTTGAACTGCAGTGTCCGCCTTTCGCCAGGGGCCAGTTTGAGGAACTTGCCGCTTGCTTTCTTGGCCTCTTCAAATGCTTGGAATATGTTTTGGTTTGACATTGAGGGTAATGAGATGTTCAAAGATAAAGCTATTGTAGCACCTTGGGGAGAGGGGGAGGAGGGGCCATTACCAACTTTACTTTTTTTGCAGCAGGGCGGGTTTCACCTCAAAAAGAATAAAAAGGGATAAAGTCAAGCGCACAACAAGATATGCGAATAATTGCCATTGGAAGCCGCGTCTTTGTTACCAGCTTCCAGCTTGCCGGCGTCAAGGGCGTCAAGGTCGAGTCGTCGGCAGAGGCGCTTGCCGAGATCAACAAGATGGGCGACACAAGCGACGTCGGGCTCGTGCTTTTGAGCGACGACATTGGAAAAGAGATTCGCACGCAGCTGACGACGCTTCGCGCCAAGAGGCCGATCCCGCTCATCTTTGAGCTCCCGTCCCCTGGAAGCAAGAAAGAAAAGGTAGACTATCGCGCCCTTTTGAAGCAGATCCTGGGCGTCTAGGAGAGGGTGCCGCTGGGCCCGCCAAGCAGCCTTGCGACCGTCAATATTTTTGCCCATTCTTCCAGCGACTCGACAATTGCGCGGGCGTGGTGTATGCTCTTGCCGGCTGCAACTACGCCGTGGTTCTTGATGACGACTGCGCTTGCGCCTTTTTCAAATTCCGCCGAGACTGCCTCTGCAAGCTCTATCGACCCGGACGGCCTGTTTTCAATAATTGCAGGGTCGCCGACAACTATTTTCGCCTCTTCAATAACGTGCACAAAGCCTGCTGGCGATATTGCAACGGCTATGGTGTATGGGCTGTGGGTATGGACGACCGTGTTCACGTCGCTCCTGGCGTTGTAGATCATCCTGTGCATGTTGTGCTCCCTGCTCGGCTTTTTCCTGCCAAAAACCCTGCCCGTTGGCAGGTCCATCCTGACAAGGTCGCCGGCGCGCAACAGGTAGCGCGGGGCCTCTGACGGCGTTATCCACATGCTCCTCTTGCCTGCCCTGACGCTATGGTTTCCCGAAACAGATGAGGTGAGGCCAAGCGAATAGAGGTCCCTGACGCACCTTGCAAGATCGCTTTTTATTGTTGTTGTTATTGCGTCCAACGGCAGTGTGCTATCTTGCAGCCCTTCGTCTATATAACAAGAAGCGTTTAATGCATAATAGCAAGAAAGGCGATAATTGGGGCAGTGAGGAAGGCCGTATTTGCCATAGCGGGTGCGATAATCGTCGCAGCCGCCATCGCGGCGGTCATCGGGGCATGGCAGACACGTACGGTCCCAGGCGTGACGGACAACATTACGTCCGCCGACATAATTTCGACGACCACAGGTGCCGGCGATCCTTTCAAGGCCATACCTGACTCGAACCTTCCTCAGTTGCGCGACACTTCTCTAAAGATCGAGAAAGTGGTCGAGGGCCTGTCCGGGCCTACCAGCATGGCGTTTGTCGGAAGCAGCAACAACGTGCTTGTCACGCAAAAGGGGGGCGATGTCCGGCTCGTCAAGGACGGCGCGCTGCAGCAGGGGCCGCTCCTGTCGTTCAAGGTCGATACCATAAGCGAGCGGGGCCTATTGGGGGTCGCCTACGCAAAAGACAGGATGTTCCTGTACATGACAGAGCAGAGCGGCCTTGATATCAGAAACCGCGTTTACAGCTATGACCTGCAAAACGGGACGCTGTCCGGCAAAAAGATGATCCTTGACCTTCCTGGAACGCCGGGGCCAAACCACGACGGGGGCAAGATGATTGTCGGCCCCGACGGCTTCCTGTACGCAGTCATCGGCGACCTGAACCGAAACGGCATGCTGCAGAACTACAAAAACGGCGCCGCGCCTGACAACACCTCTGTGATACTGAAGGTTGGGCCTGACGGCGCGCCTGCCGCAAACATCCTGTCCGGCGCTGCCGGTCTTGAAGGCTATTACGCGTACGGCATAAGGAACAGCTTTGGCATGGACTTTGACCCGCGCACCGGGAAACTGTGGGACACGGAAAACGGCCCTGACAGGTACGACGAGGTAAACGTGGTGGAGCCGGGCTTTAACAGCGGGTGGGAGCGGGTTATGGGCCCCATTTCAAGGTCGCAGGCAGGCGAGGGCGATTTTGTGGCGTTTGAAGGGGCGCACTACTCTGATCCGGCGTTCAGCTGGCTCCGGTCCATGGGCGTGACGGACATCGAATTTCTGAACTCGACCAAGCTTGGCAAGTACGCGTACAACGTTTTTGTCGGCGACATCAACAACGGCAACCTGTACTACTTTACCGTAAACGGGGGGAGGGACGGCTTTGTGCTTGAAGGCAACCTGTCGGACCGTGTGGCAGACAACAATGCAGAGGCGTCCGCGATCACGCTTGGCACCGGCTTTGGCGGGATAACAGACATCGAGACGGGGCCGGACGGCAACCTCTACGTCCTGTCGTACAGCAAAGGAAGCATCTACCGGATCGTGCCTGCTGCTCAATGAGGAATTATAATTGATTTTCCCGAGCTACCATCAAGTCTGTTGTAGATCAGCTAATTCTTTTAAGGCTACTAGAATTCTTGTGGGCCACTGGAAACGCGCACATGCAGTTGAATAATTTTATTTCGGTATCTAAAGCTCGGCAACGCGGTTTTTCATTTTTTCCACCTGGGTGATTGGCAGGGAGATCTCGAACACCGCCCCGCCGGCCTCGCCATTGCGTGCAGAGATCCTGCCGTTGTGGGCGGCGACTATTGCCTTGCTTATGAAAAGCCCGAGGCCCGTACCGTAGTAATTCTCGGACCCCGCATTTTTTGTGACAAACTTGCCAAAGAGGTTTGGAAGTATCTCGGCCGGGATGCCCGGGCCGGTGTCGCTGATAATGATGTCAAGCCTGTTCAGCTCGGCAAAATAACGGGTCTCGATTCTGATAAAGCCCTGCTTTGTGAATTTTGCAGCGTTGCCGATGATGTTTGTGAGCACCTGCATGATGCGGCTCCTGTCCGCCTCTATCGTCATACCTGGCGGCGTGGCAAACCGCGTCTGCATCTCCACGTTTTGCGAGCTCAATTTCTGCGAATTTGCAGCCTCTAGCACGGCTTCGTTTATCTGCACCTTTTCAATCGCGTACGACAGGTTGCCGCTTTCTATCCTGCTCACGTCCAGGATGTCCGAAGAAAGTTTCTGCAGCCTCTTGGCCTGCCGGTCGATTACCTTCAGAGCCTCGTCCTTGTCTGCCATCCCGTTCAGCGCCAGGTCGCTGTAGCTTATGATAGGCTGGAGTGGCGTCCTGAGCTCGTGCGCTGCTATGTTGATAAAGTCGTCCTTTATCTTGTCGGCGGCCTTGAGCCTTTCGTAGCTTGCACGGATCAGCTGCTCGTTCTGCTTGACGATCTTGTTGTACTGTATGCTTGACAGGGCGAGCGAAATGATGTTGGTAAAGTAGCTTGCGTCCTTTAGGATGTGTGAAACATTGTGGGCGGTGTCAAATGGATTTGCAGAATACGCCATTATGATCTGGCTGTACACGTCAAGCATCAGAGAAGCCAGGATTCCCTTGTAAAATACGTCGTTTATCCTGTAGACTTTTTTCTTGTAAAAGAGGAACAGGGCAAGTGAAAACAGGAACAGTGGCGGGATTTCATAGGGCCTGTGGATGGGAAAGCCGATTACGATGTTTGGAAGGACCGTGAAAAAAGAGATTACCGTCAGAAACGTCGCACTGACTATTGTCAGTATTATGATGGACAGAGAAACAAGCGGCTTGTCAAGCGCCCCGCGCCGTGCAGGCGCCGGCATAGTTGCTGCGTACCGGTCTGGTTTTTCCTCGCGCTGGATGTCTTCTCCATCCGGTTGTTGTGGTGGCGGCGTACCTGCCAGCGTCTTGATTGATGGTGTTGCGTACCTGAGTATGGCAATGACCATCACTGAACTGATGAACGTCCTTCCTGCAAACCATGTCTGGGGTATGAAGTAGCCCAGAAACAGCGTTTCGTTTGCCGCATTGTAGGAAAGCGATGCGTGGAGCGCGTCGATAATGGCGCTGGTAAGGTATGCAAGGCCGATCAAAAGGCTGAACCTGTCCTTTGTCTGGTATGCGCGGAAAAGCCCATAGATGGCCACTATTGCGGCAAACACTACTGCAAACAGCTCAAAGTAAAAGTGGTGGGTGTCGTTTCCTACCCAGAGGCTCAGGTTGGTAGACACGATTGCGATGGCGACGAGCGGTATTGACGGCACTATGGTATACTTGACCAGGGTGGCCAGCAGGCCTGACCTGGTTTCTCTGGCCTGCGTCTCGTTATTGGAAATAAATGACTTGTTATTTGCCATTTATGGTTCTTTTATTGGTTATTGTCATGCTCTACGTAGTATTTTAACAAATCATAGGAAAGGCAAGTTCACTCGATTTTATCGCACTCATTTTCACATAGCCAATCATTGTTTGTTGCAAAATTTCATCTTTTCAATAAAAAATGAAAAGAACTGGACAGCCTTATTAACAGGTAGGCCCTGTTTTAGGAAAAATGAAGATACTGATCGCAGAGGATGAACGCGACGTTCTGGACGCGTACAGAATTGCGCTCAGTGCACAGGGCCACGAGGTCGTGGCCACGGAAAACGGCAAGGACTGCGTCAACGTCTACAAGCGGCATTATGAAGAATTTGCAAAAACCACAGGGGGCGAAGCAAGAATGCACATGCGCTCCCCCTTTGACGCGGTCTTGCTGGATTACCGCATGCCCAAAAAGGACGGCATGGAAGTGGCGCAGGAGATACTCGCCCTCTACCCGCGCCAGCGCATCATATTTGCTTCAGCATATGTTAGAGAAACCCTGCTTGACTCGGTAAACCAGCTGAACCGGGTTGTAGAATTGCTGCAAAAGCCGTTCAGGATAAAAGCGCTGATAGACACCCTTGAAGACAAGGAAATCTATGACGGGCTCAAGGCGCTCAACGTAAAGGTGGACCAGCTAAAAAGCACGAATCCCTCGCATGAGCAGGTATCGGCATTGCTTGAAGGGCTGAAAAAGTTGCAAAAGGGAAGGACCTTTTAGAGGACGTGGAAAGGCGCCTTGTCCCTTGCATCTGCAAATCCTCACAATCCTGACCTTCGCAGGGCAGTAGAGAAAGCGCTCGACAACATCCTGGGCGAAGATCCAAAAAACGTGCTTATGCACCGGCTGGTGGAATCTCATCGCATCTCTTTTGAAGGAAACGGGCAGTCGTCCTTGATGGACGTTGAAAAGGCGCTTGAAGCAGTGCTTGGCGCAGGAGCAGAGATAATCATCGAGTTGGTGCGCAGAGAGCTTGGTCAGCTCTGGTGAATCAGGCCTGATAATGTTGCAGTAAACTATTATGCAGGCATACAGGTATCAGCATAACAGTTGCTAAACAAGCTGCGCGACTCGCTCCAGCCTACTATGGAGAAGCTCGGGTCGGGCTTTGCATCGACCGGGCTTTCGGCCAACTTTTGGACAGGGGTCGGCCTTGCACTGGCACTTGCCGCCGGCGCCGCGTACGCGTCGGCATCCTTTGGAGCTGGGGCATACGTTGCCGCTGTAATCGGAGGCGTGCTCTTGCTCGTGTCCGGGTTTTTCGACATGATAGACGGCGCCGTCGCACGCGTGACAAAGCAGGCGTCAAAGAAGGGGGCTTTTCTTGACTCGTCGTTTGACAAGATTGCCGAAGTGGTCGTTTTCATAGGCATCGCCGTCGGCGGCCTTGCAAACCCTGTGTGGTGCATGGTCGGCCTTGGGATGTCCTTGCTTGTGAGCTACACGCGCGCAAGGGCTGAGTCGCTTGGGGTGGAGCTGAAGGGCATCGGCATCGGCGAGCGGGCCGAGCGCATGCTGATCCTTGCGATAATCGGGTTCATACCGTTTGACGGTACGCCGGCAAATGATGGCGCGCTAGAATGGGCAGTGATAATCGTGTCCATAGTCGCAGGGATTACGCTGGTGCAGAGGATAGTGGCGACTGCGAAAAAGTTGTAATATAATAGTGGTAGAAAAATTGGGTTTACCAGAGCCTTCCGCCCGTACGGCGTTCTGCCTCTGATCTAACCTTTACGATTCCCCTGTGGACGGCACACGATACGCAATAGAACTTGACGTCCGTCGACATCGGGATGTAAGCACCCTGCGCCTTTAGCTCCTTGGCAAGTGTAGGCTCGACAAGCGTGATCCTGCCTGTGACCTTCTTGGCCTTGTCGCGAGGAACAAGAGCGCCGCACTGGCTGCAGTGCACAACACCTGAACTGCCCTTGCCTCCCTTGGAACGGCCACGGCTTGCTCGTTTCTTTGGCATAGGCGAGATTGCCATCCGCCATACTTTAAAGCTTGTGATTATTGTGCGAAAAAGGGGCACAGGGTCAGAAAAGTTTGCCCATAAAGCTTATAGCTAGGATGCAGGCCTATATACTCTCAAGGGCAAGCGTCTCTGCACCGCCATCCCAAAAAAGGTTGCAGGGGCGCCCAAAAAAGCCCTTTTATTACACTTTGCAAGAAAAAGGCAGCAATCGCATTGAAGATAGGCATCGCCTCCCACGTTGTCCTTGACACGATAAAGGGCGCAGACGGCACAGTGGTTGAGAGCATGGGAGGCCCGCCTTGCTACTGCGGGATAACCGCAAGGCGCTTTGGCTTCGACGTCGAGCTTGCGACAAGGGTGGGAGGCGATTTTCCCGAAGAGCAGCGGAACTTTCTTCGTGACAACAGCATCACCTTAAAAGAAGACAGGCACGTCGCCAAGGACGCGCAAACGACGCGTTTCCGGCTCGAAATGGAAGGCGACTTGCGCAGGCTGTTCCTGCAGTCAAGGTGCGAGCCGGTTTCAGAGCGGCAAATACAGGATGCGAAGGTCGACTGCTGGCTCGCAAGTCCGGTAATTGACGAGGTCCCGCCAGATACGCTTGTCGCGATAAAGAAACACCGCGGAAAAAAGAACTTTGTGATGCTGGATCCGCAGGGCTACATGCGCAGGGCAGGGCCTGACGGCGGCAGCATCTCTTTTGTCGACAAACTCGACATCGACCTTTCGGGGATAACCGCGCTCAAGGTCGACAGGCAGGAAATGTCCGCATTGACTGGCGGAATGGAAGGCTTGGAGGGGATGCGGGCGCTGCAGGCAAGGGGAGTCGAGTTTGTCGTGGCAACCGAGCACAGGGTCGTTCACCTGCTCCACAAGGACATGCACTACTGGATAAAACTGCGCGACATTGACACGCCGGACTCGACTGGCGCCGGCGACATACTTGCGGCAGGCTTTGCATGCGGCTATGTGAAGGAAAAGGATCCGCTGTGGGCAATATGCTTTGGCGCCGGCGCGCTGCGTGCCGCGCTTGAGACAAAAGAGCCGGGCCTTGCCAAGATCCCGCCCATGAACAAGATAGAATCAAGCGCCTCGTACTTTTACAACACGGTAAGCTTCAAGCGGCTCTAATCTAGCTTTAAATCAGGCGGCGCGCATAGGAAGGCGGTTAATGAAGGTAGCCCTCTGGGGTGTCGACTCGCGCGATGGCGCACTTCTCACAAAGATGAAAAAGACCCTTGATTCTCTCGGCGTCAAATCCCAGATAATGAGGGATGGCGACTATGGCACGGCTTCAGAGGTCGACATGGTACTTGTCGCCGGCGGCGACAGGGGCATCCTGGAATACTTTCACAAGGTGACTGCCGCCTCTGCGCCAGTGCTTGGCATCTACGAGACTGACTCTACCGGCTTTCTTGCCCAGCTGGATGTTCGCGACCTGGAAAAGGCGACTGCGCGCCTGAAAAGGGGCGAGTACAAGGTCGACGAGGTTTTCCGGCTTGCAGTAAGGGTCGACGGAAAGGAAGTCGACCCTGTGCTTAACGACGTCGCTGTTTTCCCGAGCAAGAGCGCGACTTTGATGGAGCATGTATTGAAGATAGACGGAAGGGACATCTGGCACGACAACAGCGACGGCGTGATAATATCCACTCCAACAGGATCGACTGCGTACACCATGTCCGCCGGCGGGCCGATGGTGATTCAAAAATCGCAGGTGTTTGTCGTGGTCTCTGTAAACTCGCTTGACAACACCCGCAGGCCCCTCGTCGTCCCAAACGACGCCAGTATCGAGATTGCAGACATTACCAGCCGCTACCACTGCGAGGTAGTCCTGGACGGCGGAAGGCGCGTCCGGGTGAAAAACATACTAGAATGCTCCAAGCACGCATTCCCTGCGCGGCTTGTGCGCACCGCCGACGATTCCGCGGCGTCGCTCATGGCCAAGAAGGTGCGCCTGGCAGAGGACATGCTAAAGATGCCTCCAAGCGCGAAACTGATACTGAAAACGCTAGAGTACGAGGGCGCGCTCAGCCAGAAGGACCTTGCCACAAGGACGATGCTCCCAGAGCGCACAATCCGGCTCTCGCTTTCCCACCTCATCGAGGGCGGGTACGTCAAGAAAAAGACGTCGCTTCGCGACGCAAGGCAGAGGATCTACGAGCTCAAGATCTAGCCGCTGCCCTTACGAAGGCGTCAAACGCCTGCTCGGGCTTGCCGGGCCTGCTTGAAAACTCGGCATGGTACTGCACGGCAAAGTAGAACTTGTGGTCTGGGATTTCAAGTATCTCCATGCGCCTGCCGCTGTCAGAGTGCGCCGACAGCACGAGCCCTGCCTTTGTCACCGCGTCGAGGTAGTTCTGGTTGAACTCGTAGCGGTGCCGGTGCCTGCGCCTTATCGTCGTTGCGCCGTACAGCTTGTGTGCAAGCGTTCCCGGCGTGACTGCAATGTCGTGCGCGCCAAGGCGCATTGTCCCTCCCATGTCGTGTACGTTGCGCTGCTCCGGCATAAAGTCAACAACCGGGTTCTTGGTGTGTAGGTCAAGCTCGGTCGAGTTGGCGCCTGCCATGCCGCAGACGTGTCGGGCAAAGGCGACTATGGCCAGCTGAAAGCCAAAGCAGATGCCGAGGTACGGCACTTCGTTTTCGCGTGCAAAGTTTGCCGCGCTGATGATTCCTTCGCTTCCGCGCTTGCCAAAGCCGCCTGGCGCAAGGATTCCCTGGTAGTCATTTAGCAAGGCGACCTTTTTCTCGCCGCCGTTCTCGAATTTCTCCGAGTCGATCCAGTCTATTTCCACCTTTTTGCCGATGCTTGCGCCTGCATGCGACAGCGCGTGGTAGACGCTGACGTAGCTGTCCGGCAGCGTGACGTACTTGCCGACGACTGCTATCTTGACAGAGCCATTGTAGTCTGAAAACGAGCTTGCGACCTTTTTCCAGTCGCCCCATTTCGGCTTGCTGCGCTTCAGCGAGAGGCCCTGCGCCACCACCTTTAGCATGCCCTGGCTTTCAATCACCTCGGGCACCTTGTAGATGGAAGGCGCGTCGTGGCACGAAATGACGTTCTGCTGCTCCACGCTTGCAAAGAGCGAGATCTTGCGCCTTGCGTCAGGAGTCAGCGGCGTCTTGCACCTGACAGCAATTATGTCAGGCTGGATTCCTATCCTGCGCAGCTCCTGCACGCTGTGCTGCGTCGGCTTTGTCTTTTGCTCCCCTACTACGTCGAGCACTGGCGCAAGTGTGACGTGGATAAAAAGAGTGTTCTGCCTCCCCACTTCAAGCGCCATCTGCCGGAACGCCTCTAGAAACGGCAGGCTTTCAATGTCGCCTACCGTGCCGCCGCACTCCACCACCATGATGTCCAGTTTCTCTTTTTCTGCGGTCCTGCGCAGGTTTGCCTTTATGGCGTCAGTCACGTGTGGGATTATCTGGACGCACTGGCCGAGGTACTTGCCCTCCCTTTCGGCGGCTATCACGTCCATGTATATCCTGCCGGTGGTGATGTTGTGGTCCTTGGTCATCGACGTGTCAATGAAGCGTTCGTAATTGCCGATGTCCATGTCGCACTCGCCCCCGTCGTCTGTCACAAACACCTCGCCGTGAGCGACTGGGTTCATGGTCCCGGCGTCATAGTTGACGTACGGGTCTATCTTGACGCACGAGACCTTGTAGCCGGCAAGCTGGAGGAGCCTTGCCGTAGAAGAGGTAGTGACGCCCTTGCCTAGGCCGGACATGACACCGCCTGTCACAAAGATGAATTTCGACCTGCCGTTCTGGGGCTTGGACGACTGCACGTCTGACTTTTGAGGTGCGCCTTTTTATTCCTTTTTCCATGCGCTATGTTAATAAGAAGAAAACGCGAAATTAACCACGTTCTTCTAAAGATGCACGACCCTACAACAGAAAGGCAGAGGGGCAAGGCTGCGATAGACGCGGCCCACGCCGGTATTGCCCGGGAAGACGAAGGCAAGGTAAGCGCCCTTATCTCTGACGCGTACGGCGTTGACAGCGCAGAAGCGCTTGACATCCACACGAACTACCACGCAGAGCGCATAATCTCGGCGCTGGAAAAGCGCGCAAGGGAAAACGGGATGGGCAAAGACGCATTTGACGCCAAAGTGCAGGACCTCGACGTCGCAAGCCAGGCGTACCAGGTGGCGACGGGCCAGCTCGCAGAAGCGGCTGCGGTCGACATCATGTTCCGCAACCTATACAGGATGGAGAGCAAGGGCAGGGACAACGACAGGTACGTAAATTTCTATGGCTAGAAGGTCGATATCTTTTATTTTTACTCTTCAGACCAGCTATGAGGCACTACAGGGCCCCACATCTTAGAAAGGCTCAGGGCCATTCTTGGAGATTCTTGATATATTGACCTGACCGGTATGAACACTTCGGTTCAAGTTTTATTGCAGAAATAGGAACGTCGCTCTGCTGTCAATCGTTAAAGAATGGGCATCCCATGCCCACCATTATAGGTCAAATTTCGGCTTGGAAAGATACCTTTTGGCAGAGGCTTTTTGCTGTACGCCAGATACGCGACGTGTGTGGTGTAATTGTCTTTTAGCCAAAAGTAAGTGATGTATAGCATCAAAATACCTCATGCATTTTAGGGATGCCTATTTAGTGATAGGTTTGTAATTATTATATGACAATCGAATTACAGATAAGAATATTCAAGATTTGCCTTATCAAATATGATATACTTAATCGGTCTGCAAACCACTTAAATAAATATTACACTATCAGGTAGGTGATGTCGAACAACCAAACGACGAAAATTTTGTTGACGGGAGTTGTGCTCGTGGCTCTCGTTGGGATGATAACGGCGACGGCGTTGCCCGTAGATCAGGCCTTCGCGGACCATGACAAGGGTAAGGGCAAGAGTAAGGACAAGCATAGGGGTGGTAACGGCGGCGACGGTGGTAATGGTGGCGACGGAGGAGACGCGTAGTAACAAGTAGTAACACCAACACGATACATACTGAATGGGGCGGTAACTCTTACCTACCCCCCCACAAATTTTTCTATTTTTGCAGAGGAATTACAAAAGAGTCTTGTTTTTCCAAATAAATGTGCAATTTTAGAAGTATTTAAAATTTCAGGTACGTCAACTTTTACGGCTGATTGTGTCCGCCGACATAGCCCACGTCGCGGAAAAACTGCACCAGTTTTAAAACCTGCTCGTTTTCGGCAAGGCCGTACATCACGCTCGCATATCTGGCCTGCTTCACCCAGCCTATCTTCATCAGGTCGTCAAGGTTGTTCTTGATGTCTTCCCTTTTCAGGCCGGTCTTTTTGTGCAGGAGGTAGATGGTGGCCATCTTGCCTTCCTGAGCAAGCGCCCGGATTATCTTGATCTTGCCGATGCTCCCAAGGCCGGTCTCTATGTCGCTCATTGCTGTTGTTATTGCTTCTTCACCTTTGCCATAAGGATTGGCTCCAGCTCTGCAAGCGACGCGCCGTGCAGACCGATTTCCTTGAGCGACCGCATCTCGATCAGCCGGCGCGCCTTCAGGTCGTCAAGGTAATCCTCCACGTCCAGCTTTTTGATGCCAAGCTGCTCGGCAAGCTCGGCAGCGTAAAGCCTGATGTCTTTTAATTCGACATACTGCTTTTTCCTGCTCTTGAGGGCGCGCACCACTGCAACCAGGCTGACGATATGGTTCTTTGATAACTGTTCGATCTCCTCAGTCGTCAACGACGGGTGGGTCTGTCCGTGCACCTTGCGTACGTGCTCAAGCGTCACCCTGCCGGTGCCCTGCGACTCGGCCAGGTTGCCCGCGTACAGCAAGAGGTCAAGCGCATAGCGCACGTCGCCGTTTACCTCCGCAGAAGTCGTTATCTTGGCGACCTTGTCAATGACGTCAGAGCCTATCGCCCTTGGGTTGAACGCCTGCGCGCTCCTGCTCGACAGAATATCGCTCACCTGCTCCAGGGTGTACTGCGAAAATTCCATGGGCACGCGGCCAAGAGTGCTCAGCTCCGCAGGGTCGAGCCTGCTGTAAAAGTCGGTGCTCCTTGCGATGAATATGACGCCCTTGACGTTGCAGGGCTTGTCGGGCTCAAACTCGTTCAGGCGGGTAAGGTCGTAGATTATGCTAGTGTCCTTGCTTGTCTTTATCAAGTAGTCGATCTCGTCCATGACGACAAGCGCGTACTGCTTGTTGTTTCGCAGGTATTGCAACAGGTAGCGCAGCATCTCTTCTGCGCTGAGGCCCTGCGACGGCAGGTCGGGTGCAAGGCGCTCAAGCAAAAAGCGGTATATCGCAAACTTGTTTCCGCCCTGCAGTTTCAGGTTGATGTATGCAGTCTTGAGCGTCAGGCGGTTCTGGGCAAACCTTTCCTCGATCGTCTTTGTCGCCCTCGTGACGGTGGTAGTCTTGCCGATGCCTGCGACTCCTATCACCTGCAGGACGGTGAGCGGGAACCTGTCAGGGTCCTGCGCCGCCTCTGAAAACGCGTGAACCAGCTGCTGCACCTGTGCCTCCCGGTGCGGCAGCTCTTGTGGTATGTACCGGGGTGACAGCTTTGACCTGTCTGCAAAGACGGCGCTTTCTGGCATTTGCCTCTCTCTAATTTTTCCGCCGTCGGTATATATCAATATAGAATTAATAGCCGACTGCCCGTGCACAGATCTGCACATGAGTAGCAGCAGGTTTGCCAAGGCCGGCGACACCTTGGAACGCTTGGTGGAAAACTCGTTCAGGGCAATAGACGACGGCGCCTACGAGCTGAAAAGGAGCGTGAGCCACGACGCCATCAGCGTCAAAAAGGCCATCTTTGCCTGCAAGCATGCGCCCCTGATAACCGAGGTCAAGTTCGCGTCGCCTTCGCGGGGCAAGATACGCGAGGTCGGCACGCCTGCCGAGATTGCGATAGCGATGGAAGAAGCTGGTGCGACCGCGCTTTCCATCCTCACACAGCCGTACATGTTTGACGGCTCGCTTGGGAACCTGCTTGCAGTGAGAAAGGCCGTATCGATACCGCTTTTGATGAAGGACATTGTCGTAAGCGAGGTCCAGATAGACGCGGCCAAGCAGGCTGGCGCCGACTGCGTACTGCTTATCAAGGCGGTGTTTGACCGCGACCTGGCAGAATCCGGCATTGAAAAACTGCACGAGTATGCGCTCAGAAGGGAGCTGAACGTGCTTGTCGAGGCGCACAGCGAACGAGAATACGCAGACTGCCTCTCCGCAAATTACGAGCTTGTGGGCATCAACAACCGCAACCTTGCAGACCTGAAAATAGACATGGCAAACACAGAGCGCCTCATCAAAAAGCTTGGCAAGGGCAAGAGCGTGGTGATAAGCGAAAGCGGCATTGCCAAGCCGGCAGACATCCAGTACCTGCGCAGCGCAGGCGCTGACGCGTTCCTGGTCGGCACCAGCATCATGGAAACAGACGACATCGGCGCCAAAGTCAGGGAACTCTACAATGCCCTGTGAATATTAATAACCCTTGGGAGATACTGCACCCGTATACAGAGAGATGCTTGGAAGCTATCCCGTTGGCGGCAAGTTCGGCAGGTATGGGGGCAAGTTCATACCCGAGACGCTAGAGCCAGCCGTGCGGGAGCTAGAGTCTGCCTATGAAAAGTACCGAAACGACCCAGACTTTACAAAAGAACTGCACTACTACCTCACCCAGTACGCCGGGAGGCCCACCCCGCTATACTTTGCAAAGAACCTCACGGAATACGCCGGCGGGGCCAAGATACTGTTAAAGCGCGAGGACCTCTTGCACGGCGGGGCGCACAAGACCAACAACACGCTCGGCCAGGGCCTGCTGGCCAAGAGGATGGGCAAAAAGAGGATAATCGCGGAGACGGGGGCGGGCCAGCACGGGGTCGGGACGGCCCTTGCGTGCGCGATGCTCGGCCTGTCTGCAGAGGTCTACATGGGCTCAAAGGACGTCGAGCGCCAGAAACTCAATGTGTTTCGCATGCAGCTTTTGGGGGCAAAGGTCCACCCCGTCGATTCTGGGACAAAGACGCTAAAGGACGCCATCAACGAGGCAATACGCGACTGGATTTCAAACGTCAATACCACCTATTACCTCATAGGGACGGTGATGGGCCCCCATCCCTACCCGATGATGGTCAGGGATTTCCAGAGCGTCATTGGCAAGGAAGTAAAGGACGAGATGCAAAGCAAGCACGGCAGGCTTCCAAGCGCGGTGGTGGCCTGCGTCGGCGGCGGCAGCAACGCGATGGGCTCCTTTTACCCGTTTGTCGACGATTCTTCCGTGAGGCTGGTCGGGGTCGAGGCAGCAGGGGAAGGGATCAAGTCCGGCAAGCACGCCGCGACGCTGACTGCCGGGACTGCAGGCGTGCTCCACGGCATGTTCACCTATGTCTTGCAGGACAAGGACGGCCAGATAATGGACACCCACAGCATATCCGCGGGGCTTGACTATCCCGGAGTCGGGCCGGAGCACTCGATGCTCAAAGACCTAAACCGCGCCGAGTACGTGCCGTGCACGGACGACGAGGCGGTGGAGGCATTCCTGACGCTCTCAAGGCTTGAAGGCATCATCCCCGCGCTTGAATCGTCGCATGCAATCTCGCACGCCATCAAGATGGCAAAAGAGATGGACAGGGACGAGGTGATTGTAGTCACGCTGTCAGGCAGGGGAGACAAGGACGTGACCGTCGTCCAGGACTACCTCAATTCAAAAAAGGGCCGCAGGCACCATGCTGCAAGAAAATAACAGGATAAGCGCAAGGTTTGCAAGCCTTGCAGAAAATAAAGAGCGCGCCCTTGTCTGCTACGTGGTCGCTGGCTACCCTGACTTCAAGGCGACTGTTGAAATCATTGACGCGCTGGTTGCAGGAGGCGCCGACATCATCGAGATCGGAATACCGTTTTCAGATCCAATAGCCGACGGCCCGACCATCCAGCGCGCCTCGCAGGCGGCGCTTGACAGCGGCATCACGCCTGCCAAGGCGCTGCAGGTGGCAAGGCAGGTGAGGAAAAAGCACCCTTCTCTCCCGCTGCTTGTGATGACCTACTCGAACATCTTTGTAAAACCCGGGTGGGACGACTTTATCTCCCGGTGCAAAGAGGCAGGAGTAGACGGCTTTATCCTGCCCGACATGCCGGTGGAGGAGGCGTCGGACTATTTGGCAAAGGCAGCGCAGAGCGGCATGGCGACGGTATTCCTTGCGTCGCCAAACACCCCAGAAGAAAGGCTTGAAAAAATAGCGCAAAACTCGTCAGGGTTCATGTACCTTGTCTCGGTTTACGGGATCACGGGCGCAAGGCGCACCTTTGAAGACTATACAAAAGACGCGGTGCAGCGCGCCAAGAGGGCCGCAGGCGGCAGGATACCCGTCGGCGTGGGCTTTGGGATAAGCAAGCCCGAGCACGCCCGCTTTATGGTAAACGCGGGCGCGGACGCGATAATTGTTGGAAGCGCCATAATCGACAGGATTTCAAGCGCCAGGAACAAAAAGGTGATGCTAAAAGAGCTAAAGGCGTTTTCTGCGTCGCTCAAAAAGGCGTGCGTGTGTGCCGCTAATAGGGCATAACCAGGCCCGAGTTGTCGCTTGCAAACAGGATGTTGTTTAGCGTGACCTGAAACCGCCTGCCATTGTGCTCCACGATGACCTCGATGTCGTCAAGCGATTCGGAAGCCTCGTCGCCTTCCAGTTTCTTTATCGCCACGTGTATGGCCTCGTGCGACACGAGCGCGTCCATGAAGGGCTCGATGTGCGGGAAACTGCTCTGACCTGCCTTTGCGTCCTGCGCCGACTGGATCACAAGCATCGTCTGGCCGTCGTAGGTAAAATAGCCGGGCGAGTTGTCGATGGCGCAGGCAAGCGCAAAGTCATTAATAGCCATGCAGGCTTTTTTGATATTGTATCCGTCTTAATCCTTTTCGCTGAATTTGGACGGCAAATCTAGATCACCTTTACAAATATCGGGTAAACTTCAACGCTCGAATCGCCGATCACTTCAAGCTTCAGTTCCTTTGGCACAGGCCCCATGTCTTTGTCGACTCGCAAGTGCAGGTTTGTACCCGCAGTTGAACCTCTGCCACCATTTGTCATCAAATTCTCGTTTGCACCTTCTCCGTGGTAAGGAGTGAGGAAGAGGTTTTCCTGGTCAAACCTTGCATAAAGGTCATCACTGTGAGGAAAGTCTTCTGAAGGAATGATTAGCAGATGCAGCTTTTTTGGAACAGATGCCGAGCTCCAGGCGCATAGCTGGACAGGGGTTTCCTCACCTCGCTTTATGGTGACTGGGTTGGCAGAATTACTGCTGTACAGAGGGCTGCCACAAACTCCTACAAACGTCGTATGGGAAGGCAGACGCCTATACGACTCGTCCGCTTCTTTGCTGCTTATTGCGCTATTTGCCATGTTTCCAAAGAGCATCAATCCAAAGATGACCACAAATGCAGCGCCGACAGTCAATCCAATTACGACAGGTATCGCTTCTTGCGAATCCCTTCTTTCTTCCACGTTAGCCATGCGCTACTTGTGCTTTTGAATATGTTGTTGCCTGGCGCCAAATTACCTAGTCTAGTCTTTTTCGCTGTAGAGCAGACGCAGCTCATCAAGGCTAAGTTTTGAACCCGACTCTAGCTTCTTTCTGGCAGTCTCTTTTACCTTGAACAGCGCGTCGCTTGGCAGGTTGTAGCCGTACTCTTCGCGCTGGCGCTTTCTCATGGCAGACATTTCATCCAGGCGCGCGTTTATCGCGTCAAAGCGCTTGACGATGTCCTCGTACTCGGCAAGGCGCAAATTGCGCTCGGCTGCCAGCTTGCGCTTTGCATCGTACAGCTTGTCCATTTCCAGGTTGATTTCTGCCATCCTGACGCGCATTGTATCGCGCTCGTCGTTGAGCACCTTTACCGCGTTGCCAATGTCTGCCGACTGCTGTGCAAGCATGGCATACTGATCCTTTATCATGCGAGTGGCCTTTATAGCCTCCATCTTCATCGAGGCCTCCTTTACCCTTGAAAGTATCTCGCCTTTTTCGCGCTCGCCCCTGTACTGCTTGCTGTCAATTAGTGCCTGGTTTGACGCAACAATGGCCTGCAGCTCTTCCTCCTTTTCTGTTGGGAGCCTTGCCTCCATCATACTCAAGAAATTCTTGGCCTGCGAGATCTTTTCGCTTACCGACAGGAGGTCAGAGTTGTGCTTGTCGACTTCTGTTTTCACCTGCTTCATCCTTTCTGTGATAGAATCTAGCGCGGTTTTCTGGGCCTTGATGGCAGTGACTATGGCATGAAACTGGTTTCTGTCAATGTCGACCAGCCTGTCTGTGACGCCTTTCAGATCGCCGGCAACCTTGCGCTTTAGCGCAACGAGGTCTTCCCACCCAAGCGACTCTAGCGCCTTGCCTTCTGCCTCCAAGACACTCAAGATACGAGCAAAATTAGTATAAAAATATAATCTCTATGCCGAGAAGTTGCCGCTGCATCTCAAAAAGCATCCGTGGCAATGGATGTGAGGATATGCACCTCTTTCAAGCTGGCAAAAGATCTGTAATGGCTCATCCTGCAAGAAGAAACAGGCGGTAATGACCCTCCTGCTTTCTCTTACAGATAGTGTATGCAGGTTGCATTAAAAAAATAGCAAGCCGCCTTGGGCAAAGGTCACGAGCATTATATGAAAACCGCCAATCCTCTAGCCACAAGCATTCGAAAAACAGACCTGGGCACCGAAAATTCCTTCGTGACGTATGCCGATTTCAAGACATTGCCGAGCAGTGAGGGGTAGCGGATTCCACCGCAGGTATGCGGCGGGACAAGCTTTCTGGCGCACTTTGAGCCAAAAATGGCCTATTTTTTCTCGTTGGTTGCAGATTTTTTTATTTGGTGGCCGCATTTTGAGCAACTTTGCACCAATTTCATGCCCAAACGACCGAAAATCGGCCATCTTGGAGCTATTCTTATATCCAAGCGTGCGGGACGTAGCCACGTTGGCAACACAAGCATATTGTGTAAAGTGTAAAGCAAAGAGGGAAATGAAGGGAGAAAAACAGGTCACCATGAAGAACGGACGCAACGCGCTGTCTGGAACATGCTCGGTCTGCGGGACCAAGATGTTCAAGATTGGCGGTGGTAGCGGAGGCGGCGCCAAGGCCAAGGCCAAAGCGCCTGCCAAGAAGGCCGCCAAGAAGAAGGCAGGAAAGAAGAAAAAGTAAGTAAAAGTCATGTGTGTTTGTCCGGGTTTCTCCCCGGACGTTTTTTCACCTTTTAAAAATCGGACGACGCCACCACCGCCGTCACCCATCTACTACCCCTCCCTCCCCCACAGGTGCGCCGGATATTATATACTCCATCAGTACCGTAACAGACAGAAATGACCGAAACTTCCAGGAATGTTGTGGAGTTAGAAATAGAAGACATTGAAGGCATCGGGCCGACCACTGCTCGCAAGATGAGAGAGGCAGGCATCAGTTCAGTCATGGAGCTGGCTACTGCCGTTGCAGACGAGCTTGCGACCGACCTTGGCGGCTCCAAAGAGACTGCTAGCAACTTTATCATGGCAGCGCAGAAACTTCTCCGCGAAAGCGGTGTCCTTGACAACGAGTTTACCACTGCAGACGTCGAGCTTGAAAAGAGAAAGTCGCTCCTGCGCTGCTCTACAGGTGCAAGAGCACTCGACGAGCTCTTGCTCGGAGGCATCGAGACGCAGGCAATAACAGAATTCTACGGCGAGTTCGGCTCTGGCAAGTCCCAGATATGCCATACGCTGTGCGTCACGGCGCAGCAGCCGCCTTCTGACGGCGGCCTCGGCGGTGGAGTGATACTGATAGACACCGAAGGCACTTTCAGGCCAGAGAGGGTCGACCAGATAGCGAGGGCAAGGGGCCTTGACGCAGGCGAAGTGTTGAAGCGCATCGCCATTTGCAAGGCATACAACTCTAGCCACCTTGAGCTTATTGTCAAGTCGATGGGCAAGTACATTGACGACTTTAAGGCCAAGATGATAATAATCGACAGCATCATCTCGCTCCACAGGGCCGAGTTTGCTGGAAGGGGCACGCTTGCCGACAGGCAGCAGCGCCTCAACGGCCTGATGCACAAGCTGGTCAGGATAGCCGAGATCTACAACGTCGCAGTAATCGTGACAAACCAGGTCCAGTCAACGCCGGACACGTTCTTTGGCGACCCGACCAAGCCTGCAGGCGGAAACGTGATAGGCCATGCATCCACATACCGCATCTACCTGAGAAAGGCAGGAAACGACAGGGTGGCCAAGATAATCGACAGCCCGTACCACCCTTACTCTGACGTCAGGTTCACAGTGAACGAAAAGGGCATCGACGACACTGACGAGACCCCGAAAAAGAAGTCCAAGGACGCGGCAGAAGAGTAGTAGTGGTGAGCTAGAGAAGAAGGTATTTCTTTTCTGCCTGCTCTAGCACTTCTTTATTTCCGCACTCGCTGACAAGCTGCGCAAGTTTTTCTTGCGCTTGTCCGCTTTTTATTGCGCCCCGGGCAATTTCCACTCCCTCTTTCAGGTCACTTGCGACCTTGCCCACCACGAGCGCCGCAGAAGCGTTGAGCACCACCATGTCCTCCTTTTCCTGCGGGCCGTTGCCATATATCGCGGCAAGCGTGCTCTTTATCGATTCGTCCTTCGTAGTCACCACCAGCTGCTCGGGTCTTGCGACTGCCATGCCTACCACCTTGGGGCTCAGGCGCAGGCGCTTTGTTGTCTGGCCGTCGCCGGTCACCCACAGGATGTCGTTTTCGCACGTGTTTGACAGCTCGTCAAAGCCGTCTGCCGCATGCACTATCATTGCCTCATTGATGTAGCCCCGGCAGGCCTCTGCAAGCGTCTCCATGAAAAACGGCTCAAAGACGCCTATCACCTGGCCCGAAATGTTGGTGCAGGGGTTGCTCAGCGGCCCCACCACGTTAAAGACCGTCCGTATCCCGACCGTCTTTCTTGCAGGCGCGACGTTCTTCATTGCGGGATGGAAACCCGGCGCAAACAAAAAGCCGATGCCAGTTTTTTCTATGCATTTTTGCACTCTTGCCGGCGGCGCGTTCAGGTCAAGCCCGACGCTTTCGAGAAAGTCTGCGCTCCCGCACACCCCAGACACGGACCTGTTGCCGTGCTTGGCAACCTTGGCGCCTGCGGCAGCTGCCACGACTGCCGCGGCCGTGCTGACGTTAAACGTCCTTATCGAGTCCCCGCCGGTCCCGCAGGTATCGATGAGCGGGCCGCCAACTGCGGGCGTTATCCTCGTGGCATGTTTTCTAATTGACTGGAGGATTGCGCGAAGTTCCGCTGGCGTTTCTCCCTTCATGGCAAGCGCAACAAGGAACGACGCAATCGACGCCTCGGAAGCCTCGCCGGCCAGTATAGAATCAAGCGCATCTGCCATTTCAGCCTCTGAAAGCTCGGCCCTTGCAACCAGCTTGCGTATGGCAGGCCGCAGGTCCGCCTGCTGCGCTGTGTTCATTTTATTTTTCCACCAGCGAGAGAAAGTTGGAGAGTATCTTGCGCCCCTCGCCAGTCAGTATTGACTCGGGGTGGAACTGGACGCCCTCAATCGGGTACTGCTTGTGCCGGATGCCCATTATCTCGCCGTCGTCTTTGGCGCGAGCCGTGACTTCCAGGCAGTCAGGGATGGTTTCCTTGTCAGCAACAAGCGAATGGTAGCGGGTTGCCCTGAAGGGATTGCTCACCTCCCCAAAGAGCCTGTCGCTGTTGTCACTGTATTCTATGGTGCTTGTCTTGCCGTGCCTGACCTTCTTGGCGTTTATCACCTTGCCACCAAAGGCATGCACTATGCCCTGGTGCCCCAGGCAGACTCCAAGTATCGGGGTCTTGGGCCCAAGCTGGCGGATCACGTCGGTGCAGACGCCAAAGTATTTCTTGTCTGCAGGGTGGCCGGGGCCTGGCGAGATGACTATGCCGTCAGGCTTCATCTTCTTTATCTGCGCAAGCGTTATCTTGTCGTTTCTTACGACCGTGGGCTCGGTGTCCATCTCACCCAGCAGCTGGGCGATGTTGTACACAAAAGAGTCATAGTTGTCGATGACTAGGATTTTCTTTTTCTTTCTGGCCAAGGAAGACCTAGCAACCTTCGGTGGACGGGCTGCTGCTGTACCGCTGCCAAAAGCGACCGCCTCTTTCCATTTGACTCCACCGGAAAAGTGCCTTTATTGTATTTAAATCTAGTGCGCTTTTTCGCCCATGAAGGAAAACTCTAGGCAGGAATCTGGGAAGATATATAATCCAAGACTTGCAAAAACACCTTGCCCCCAAAGAAAAAAGAGAGTGAGAATGATTTTGGTCAAGGTCTTCATAAACGGGTATGGAAACATCGGCCGGCGCCTAGCGACCGCGCTTTCTGCAGACAAGGAGATCCAGTTTGTCGGAGTTGCCAAGTATACGATAGACGACAAGGTCAAGGAGGCGCTGGACAACCGCTACAGCGTTTTCGTGCCGGAAAACATGGTTGCCGCATTTAAGGAAAAGGGCTACAATGTCACGGGCCCGGTCAAGGACGCCGTTGCCGCGGCAGACCTGGTGGTAGACGCGGCAAAGGAAGGAGGTGGCTTTGAGAACAAAAAGGCGATGTACGAGCCCATGAAAAAGACTGCAATATTCCAGGGAGGGGAGGACCGCCACGGCGAAATGGCAGTGGCAGATATGATCCACAATTCACGCGTAAACTATTCCAAGGCGCAGGGGCGCACGTACGTCATACAGGGAAGCTGCAACGTCTCTGGCATGGGCCGCATAATGCAGCCGCTTGTCGAGAAATACGGCCCGCGCATAAAGCGCTGGGACGTCTCGCTCATCAGGAGGTGGGCAGACCTTGAGGACACCAAGGCTGTCAAGGACTCGATCGAGTGGGACAGGCACCCGCACCACCAGGACGATGTCAAGGACTTTATCCCTGACGCCAACCTGTACGTCGACGCCTTCAAGGTGCCTTCAAGGATGATGCACCTGCACCACATGGCGATACGCTTTGACGGAAAAGCGCCAACAAAGGACGAACTGCTTGAATGTTACAGAAACGAGTTTGGGGTGGCCATACTGAATTCCGCCAAGGGCACGGGAGACGTCCGCAAAAAGGCGATGGAGCTTGGCTTTGCGCACGGCGACACCAACATGGTCCACATACACAGCGACATACTGCGCGTGCAGGACGACACGGTGAAACTGGGCTACTCTGACGACCAGACGGGCATGGTGATACCGGAAAACCACCTGCTCATCCAGTCGATGGCGTTTAGGCGCCCGAGGGAAGAGGCGCTGAAAAGGACCGACAGCCTCTTCCAGATGAGCAAAAAGCGCAAGATCCTTGAAGAAGAATTCAAGTAGTAGAAAGAAGGAAGGAAGGAAGAAAAAACGCCAAAAGTCGATTCACCGGATCCTGCCTGCTCAAAGGCGTTTGCAACAAATCATAAGCGGTTTGGATAAAGGGTAAAAGCCCTTGTCTGGATGTCTTGTTTCTGTAAGTCGACAGCCTCGGCTTACTTCATTCACAATATGGAAGGGCCGGTCGGCATTTCCAACTACTGCCGCTCTTCCATATTGTTATTGTTATTATTGTTGTTGTTTGGTTTCAGTGCGCAGCTCTGAGTCACGCGCTTGTGCGCAGAATAAAGCGCCCACGCAAGAAGGCCGAGGGAGACTATGCGCAGGGGCAATTGGTATTGCACAAATATGCTAGTTGCAGCGGCGCCGGCGACCCCGAACGTGGTGGCCATGAAAAAGCCGGCCGACGTGCAGCCCGCGCAGGCACTTGACAGCACGCCAAGGGCGGAGCCGGAAAAGAACGATGTCCCTATCCTTACCGTAGACGTCCTGAATATGTAGACGTTCATGCTCACGACAACTCCAAGCATGCCGGCCGTCATGGTGGAAAGTGCAAAACCGGGCCATCCGCTCGGCGGCACGTCAAAGGCAAGGATTGGCGAAAAAAAGAGCAGCTGGTCAAAGTGCGCCATCAGCACCCAAAAGCCGGCCGCAACTGCAGCGGCAAGGGCAACATGCGCCTTGCTTGAAGAAAACACGATTGAAAGCGAGTTCATTTTTCTTGCAGCTGGAACGACAGGGTGGCCTGCCGCTTAAAACCGTTGCTTGATTAATTATACGATATATCTATCCCCTACCACATCACTGCTTTAGTAACTCATCTACATAGATTAATTTTAAGTGCACAAGAAATGTCAATGTGTATTTATGCTTGCTAAAAGAACAGGTTGTATAGCAGCTTGGCGGCAGTAGACATTTTTCAATCAATTATGCTTGGAATAGTGCAAGGGCTGACAGAATGGCTGCCAATTTCCAGCTCTGGACACCTTGCCCTTGTCCAGCTCGCGATGGACTTGCAAGTCCCCGTTTTCTTTGACGTAATCCTCCACATCGGCACCCTGGCGGGAGTTTTTGCAATATATCGAAGAGACTTGGCAGGGATTGCAAGGTCCATTTTTGCTTCAAAAAATCCAGGTGCGGCCGGACTAAAATATCCCCAAGGAAGAAGGATGCTCTTGCTGATAATAGTCGGTACAGTACCCACTGGCATAATTGGCATAGTGTTCCGCTCCTTCTTTGAGTCTTCCTTTTACGATCCAGTTTCAATTGCCACCGGATTTGTTATTACCGGGGCGCTTGTGCTGATAACAGGATTTCTAAAACAAGGGCACAAGAATCTAAACTCTTTAGATGCCGTGCTAATCGGAGTTGGACAGGGAATCTCGATATTTTCCAGCATATCGAGGAGCGGCGCAACGCTCTCTGCCGGGCTGTTCAGGGGCGTAGAAAGAGAGCAACTCGTAAGGTATTCTTTCCTATTGTCAATCCCCGCCATTTTAGGCGCCACCATTGTCGACACTTTAACAATGGAAGAAGAGGAGAAGGTACTGCTTTCCTCGATAGGCATCGAGTCGTATGTGGCCGGTGCGCTTGTCTCTGCAGTTGTTGGATATGTGTCAATCCGCGCGCTCATCAAGCTTGTTATCAAGGGCAAGTTCTACCTTTTTGCGTTCTATTGCTTTGCCATAGGCGTTGCAACGCTCTTTCTTCTGCAGTAGCAATCGAATGCCAAAAACCTTCGCCGTTTAATTATTTGGAAAGGCAGAAGAATTCAAATACCGAGTCTGTGTGTATGCCTTCGTGAAGAAAGCGCAAGTGCAGGCACCACCACAAAGAAAGGAATGCGCCCTCTGCGGCACGACACTCCCGGTGGGAAGCGAGGTCAGCATCTGCGGCGAGTGCATGAAGTGCGCTGACTGCTGCGTCGGCCTGGAAAGCCTGCGCGACAAGTAATAGTAGTAGTCGCTACTCGACCATTTTTAGCGTGTCAGTTATCGTCACTATTCCCATCACGTTTCCCTTTTCGCTTACAAGTATGCACTTTGCAAACCGCACAAGCGGTACTAGGGCCTTTGCGGGCGTCGACACGTCTACTATGGGCGGAGGCGACTCCATCACCTGGTAAACCTTGACGTCCTTGAGCTCGCCCTCGTCCTTTTCCACCATTATCTTGGCAAGGCCGTCCTCAGTCAGTATCCCGACCACCTTTGAGCCGTCAAGCACGGGTATCTGGCTGATAGAGTTTTGGCGCATCATGTCTATCGCCTCGTGGAGCTGCTCGTCCCTCTGGACGGATATCAGTTTCCTGCTGCAGATGTCGCCGGCCTTCATCGACGTCCTGCCCTCAAGCGAGCCAAGGGCTTCAAAGATCTTGCGCGCAGTCTCGTAGCTGGGCTTGCACCTTCCCGACTCGATCTGGTTTATCATGGAGGTGCTCACCCCCGTGAGACCGGCCAGCTTGCGCTGGGTTATTCCAAGGCGCATCCTTGCCTGTTTTATGTACTCTAGGCGCGGTAGCAAACAACTTGATTTTGTCTTTTTCAACTTATATAGTCTTGCGGGTTTTTTGCGTAGTTTTATATTATGTGCGTGCGGATTTTTGCTGTTACGGCGATCCATGGGAAACGGCAATAATAATGGCGCAGAAAAGTGGGACTCGGTCAAGCGGTACAAGCTGACCAAGATGATAAACGAACTGTCAAGTATAACCGGCCATGGCACCGAGCTTGTCACCGTGTACGTGCCTCCAAGGCGCCCGATATTTGATGTCATTTCGCAGCTGCGCAACGAGGCGGGCACTGCGTCCAACATCAAGTCAGACCTGACAAGGAACCACGTGCAGGACGCCCTGAGCAGGACCATGGAGCACCTGAAACTGTTCAAAGAGACGCCCGAAAACGGCCTGGTGATATTCTGTGGTGCCATACCGACGGGCAAGGGCTTTGGCACCGAAAAGATAGAGCTGACGTCGGTCATACCACCAAAGCCGGTACAGATCAGCCTGTACAGGTGTGACGACCACTTCTGGACCGACCACCTCAGGGAGATGCTAAAAGACGAAAAGGTGATCGGCATCCTTGCCATAGACACCCAGGAGGCAGGCCTTGGCATACTGACTGGCGACAGGTGGGAAGCGATTGATTCATTGACCTCTGGCGTGGCAGGCAAGCACCGGCAGGGAGGGCAGTCCGCCCGAAGGTTTGAGCGCCTGCGCGACAACGAGCTGAACGAATACTACCACCGCGTCGCGGACCACGCCAAGGCAGTCTTTATCGACCAGTTCAACGTCAGGGGAATAATTGTCGGCGGGCCGGGCCCGACCAAGGAGAATTTTCTGAAGGAAGAGTACCTCGATTACCGCCTCCAGAACAACGTGCTGGCGACGCTTGACACCTCGTACTCTGGCGACGAAGGCGTGCGCGAGATAATAGACAAGGCGCAAAAGGACGGCATTTTGGCTGAATTTCGCGTCATGGAGGAAAAGCAGCTCATCAGAAAGTTCATGGGCGAGGTCCATTCGAGCAAGGGCCTTGGCATCTACGGCATTTTCGACGTCGTCAAGGCGCTGCAGGGCAACATGGCAGACCTCGTGCTCGTCACGAGCGATATTTCCTACGTGAAACTGGATTTCAAGTGCGAGTCCTGCAAGAACGTGCAGGAAAAGATAATCGACCGCGCGGCGCTCACCGCGACCAAGCAGGAGGTCCTGTCAAAGCCATGCCCTGTCTGCGGCACGTCCGATTTTGAAGTCGTTGAAAAAGACATCGTCGATTACCTGCAGGAGCTTGCGACAATGACAGGGACTCGGCTTGAGGTGATTTCCGGCCAGACAGAGGAAGGCGCGCAGCTGGGATCACTTGGCAAGATAGGCGCAGTCCTGCGCTACAGGATCATGCAGTAGTAGTAATATCCGCAGAAGAGCTGCAAGAACAACTGGCAGTCTCCTTGAAGCATCCCGAGCATACAAAGAACGTCGTGCACCCAAGCGGAGAGCACGCTTCAAACGACTTGACTTCCCTGCCGCAGGCGCATTTGTTCACGGCAGGGTTTTGCGTGGAAAAACATATCTAGCTTGCGGCCAGGATGCTACTACAGCAGCAGGGCCATCCCACTGGCAATTGTCAGAAATGGCCTGACAAGCAAAGGCACAGAGACTGCCGAAAAGGGCCTCATCCCTCTTGGGGAGGGGCAGGAAACACCTTACAACAGTTTTCTACATTTTTTTCAAAACTCTTTTAATTTTTTATAAAGGTCGCGGCTATTGATGAACAGAAAAGCAACAACACTGGCCGCAGGAATTGCGGCCATTTTGGCAACAGCCGCGTTTGCTCTTGCAGGCCAGGCAGCCTATGCTGCCAATGTCAACATCGACATTGTGCCAGGAGCATCGACCAAAACAAACGACGCATTTTCTTCAAACCCGGCCGAAGCACACGTGGGTGATACGGTGGTATGGACGAATAAGGATGGCGCTCTGCACACGGTAGAGTCAGGCTCAAGCGGAGCTCCAGACGGCAAGTTCGGCACCAAGCCTGACAAGAGCCCGGAGCTGATTCCGCCAGGCAAGACGCTTGAATTCAAGCCAACGCAAGCAGGAGACTACCCGTACTTTTGCTCGCTCCATCCTGCCATGGTGGGCACCCTCAAGGTAACAGGCAGCTGAGGCAACGCAACCACATCACTACTGCCGCCACCACCCATCTTTTTGCGCAGAGTTGAGAACAACCCAGAAAATGCAAGCTTGCCCTCTTTTTCAGGTCAGAACCGTTAGAGTAGATTGTTAATCGTTGCACCGTGCGCATATTTAATAAAGGTATACAGCTTACTTCTCACGAGATGGCCACTCAACTCAAGGTTCACCCGTCGTTTTTCAAGGAATTCGCAACTAAAACGTGGGTTTCCCCAACTGAAATCGTCAAAGAGCTGGTTGAAAACGCCTTTGATGAAGATGCAACGAAGGTTCTCGTGACAGTCCTGAAGAACGGAATATCGATAGAGGATGACGCAGGAATGGACCAGAACGGCATGGAAAAGTTCTTGCTTCTCGGCTCGCCTCACAAAAAGATCGAGTCTATTTCCCCGAAATTAAAGAGGATAAGGACGGGCAGGTACGGCACCGGCAGGCTGTCGTTTCTCACATCATTTGACAGCATGAAGATAAGGACGAGGCGAGGCTCATTCCACAAGGCATTCATGATCGACGGAAACGTCCTTGACAGGCTTTTCACAGGAAACGCCGCACTTGACGACCTGAACGAGCCGGCGCTAAAGCGCGACGGAACCGAGCTTGTAATGTCCGGATCAAAGGTCGAAAGCGACATCTTCAAGCTGGCAAAGGAGATCCGCAAGCTGGCAATACTGCGGCAGCCCATGTTCGAGGTATTCATCAAGTCTGCCGACTCGTTCTCAGAGTGGGACTTTTCCGGCGCTCAAAAGATAACGGCGCCGGACATCCAGGGCCACAAGATCCCAGTCAGCCTTGACGGTGGCAGGATAACGGGCGAGATAGTAATAGCGCGCAGGCCGCTTTCGGACGAGGAGCGCGGGATCGCAGTCATGGTCGGAAACCACATTGTGACTCGCAGCAACTTTGGCTTTGACACAAAGCTCAACCGCGTCACCGGCTATGTCAGGTGCGACACGCTCACGTCGAGGTTTGCCGACAAGTCGGCACTGATAGAGGACGAGGAATACCTCAAGTTCAACCAGGCCATGAAGACGTTTGTCATTGACACCGTAATCCCCAGCCTGACCGAGTACGAAGACGTCCTGATCACAAGAGAAGAGTCAAAGATCTATAGGGAGATAGACAAGGTTCTAGGCCAGGCGATGGTTGAGACTCTGGAGACGCAGGAGGAAGTGCAGGGCTACGAGATGGTCGACGTAAAGGAGGTCGTGAGGACTGGTACCAAATCTGGCAAAGACGATGATGATGATGAGCACCCGGCAAGGTCTGCCGGCGCGCAGGTGCAGGAATACGAAGAGATCAAGCCGATTGCGCCTGAAAGCAGCGGCATGGGCAAGGCCGAGCACGCAAGGCAAGAGACAGCAATAGCCGAGCCGCAATCATACCGGTCCGTGCCGGTGGAGGAGGCGACGGCAGGCGTCCAGGGCGGAGAGGTAGTCGATGTCGTTGACGAAAAGCAGGTCGACGGCACGGTCATCAGGACGAAAAAGATCCGCAAGCCAATCGTGAAAAAGACGTTTGCGCTAAAGAGGATCGGCTTCAAGGTAATCCCGTACGAGGACGAGTCAGACTCGCGCTATAGTTTCACAAGCGACAACGTCGTTTTTGTGAACAAGGCCAACTCGACGTACAAGGCAGAGTCTTCAAGGGGCGACGAGTTTTTGCTGAGGCACATCATCAACATGGTCGCAGAATCCATAGCAAGCGCCAAGCACCCTGAAGGCAAGGAAGCTCTGGAGCTGCAGAACCGCCTCGTCTCTGAAGCAATCAGGATCCACGACTATTCCGTCCTAAAGCACGCCTAGATGGGGACGGAAACGACTATATCTAACTGCCAGCGCGAATTAGAGCGATAGATATATGGCCTTTGAATTCATGCCGGGCGCTACCGTGGTAGGAATCTCGTACAACAATGGCGTGGTCCTGGCCGCAGAGAAGAGGGTTTCGTTTGGCAACTTTGTCGTAAACAAGAACATGAAAAAGACATTCCCTGTCACCCAGCATGTGGGTGCTGCCTGCGCAGGCATGGTGGCAGACATGACGGTCCTTGTCAGGCAGGTCGAGGCACTTGCGAAAATCCGCAAGCTGGAGACAAGGCGCGAGGTTGCACCAAACTCTGTCGCCAAGCTGATGTCAGTCATCATGTTTGAGCGCAGGTACTTTCCGCTCCTCACCCAGGTCATTGTCGGCGGTGTAAACGACAAGCCAGAGATCTATACGCTTGATCCGCTCGGCTCGGTCCTTCCAGACGAGTACGCGGCAGTCGGCACGGGCGCGGAAATGGCGCTAGGCATAATGGACGCAGAGTTCAAGCAGGGCATGAGCGAGGAAAACGCCCGGGAATTGGCAATAAAGGCAGTCAGATCAGCAACGCAGCGCGACGCCTCGTCAGGCGATGGGATTGACCTGCTGGTTGTGAGCCGTAACGGCACAAGGGAAGAGACGGTTCCGATAAGGAACTAGGCTTTCTCTCTCCTACTCCTCTCCTATTATTGAGAGATCGGTCTCTTTCTTTCTTCCCAAGACTTCAATTGACTCAAACCACGAGATTTTCTGGATACCCGAAATGGACTTGATTTTCTCGGATATCTCTATGAATTCTTGGTTGCTGTCCAGTATTGCTTCAACCTTTAGGTCTGCCCCGTCTCCAAACGTACTGGTGAGGGCACTCACTTTTTCAAGAACAAGAATTTCCTTTGTGACTTCATATCTGTCTCCCACACCAAGCGATACGATAAATGTGATATGCCTTTTGCCGAATTTCTCATACCTTAGGCTGTATGATTCGCTGATGAATTCCTCCTCAAGCCGTTTCCGCCTTCGTTGAACAGTGGTTAGTGGTATGTCTAATTCCCTTGATAATTGTAGAGAGGAGGGGTTGCCGCCACATTCCAGCAATGCCTTCAATATTTTTCTGTCAACTGCAGAGAGAACGACTCCTTTCGTTCTTTGGTGGTTCATTGGATTGGCATTTGAATTTATGATTACCCTATTGAGATTGTACAGGAGATCCGAAAGCTGGTCTACTGTAAGCGATTCGAAAAGACTTGCATTGACGCCTATGTTCTCTAATTCTGCTACTGCGGCCTGTCTGGATACATCACGTACGTGGGTGGCTGTTTCGACGGTTGAGGTGGCCTGCCCGTTGTTAGACAATAGCCTTGTGTAGAACAGGTATGATTTAAATCTATCTTTAAATCTTTACCAGATACAGGTACTGAATAAGGAAAAGCCATTTTCTCGCTCCCAAGCATTATGGAGATATCATCGGCATCATCAGATTTCCTTGTACGCTTCCCATATTTTGTCGCTGATGTAGTGCAGGTTGTCGACGACATAGCCCTTTTGCATTGTCTTTGCAGTCTCGCTGTCCTCAAGCGCAATGCCGACGGCAAGCATCTTGCCGTGCGTCTGGTCCTGCACTGTGACAATGTCGCCCTTTTTGAAGCTGCCAAACTCGACTATTCCGGGCCTGAGCACCTTGGCGCCGTTGCACACAAACTTGACCGCTCCCATGTCCACCCTGACTGACGGAAACTGCGCTAGCGTCTCGGGTTTGCCTGCAAGGAATGGGATGACGTAGTCTTTGACCTGCACGCAGGTAATTTCGTCTGATACTAGCAGGTGCTTGCTTTCGTCTACTTCGTAGACCTTGAACGTCTTGACCTTTGGGATCGTGCCGGCGGGCCAGCGCGCCTTCATCTTGTCAACGAGGTCAGAAGTTTCGCTTTTAGAAAGGACCGAGATCTTCAGTTTTTCTCAGGCAGACTATGTTTCCCATCGTTAATTATCGTTTACATCCATCCATCCATCATCTTCTTCTTTTTGCGCAGGCACAACTTTATACGCATACAGGCCGTGTCGAGGACATGCAGTTTAGCATAGTCAAGGCGCCCATGGCGCTCCTTGAGGTCCAGATGTCTGCAGGAGAAAAGATAACCACTGAATCCGGCGCGATGGTCTACATGAAAGGCGATATCGAGATAAAGACGAGGACAAGAGAAGGCGGGTTCTTGAAGAAACTAAAGGTCACGGCGCTTGGAGGCGAGTCGTTCTTTGTAAACGACTTTATCGCAAAAAGCGACTGCTCGCTAGGGCTGACCGGCCCGCCCATCGGCGACATTGTGCGCCTGGACATCAAGCCGGGAAGCGGCTTTATCGTCCAGTCCGGCTCGTACGTCGCGTCGACTGCAGGCGTGCTCCTTGACACCCAGTGGCAGGGGTTCACAAAGGGGCTTTTTGGATCTGAATTTTTCATGCTAAAGGCAACTGGGGAAGGCGACCTCTTTGCAAACGCCTACGGGGGAATCGTGCAGAAGGACCTGTTGCCGGGCGAGAGTATGAGCGTGGATAACTACCACTTGGTCGCGCTTGGCGAACGCGTGCAGTACAATGTCACGCAGATAGGCGGCCTAAAGACAAACATACTTGGAGGAGAGGGCTTTGTGACCAAATGCACCGGGCCGGGGCCGGTCCTGTTCCAGACAAAGAACCTGCGCGAGCTTATAGACATACTCGGGATAAACCAGCGCGCAGAAACCACGTCAAACAACACTGGCGTTTCGTTTGGGGGATTCAGGATAGGCTAGCTAACTAGGCGTTTGTGTGCGTTATGGCCTGCCAGCACTCGATGCAATAGTCGCCTGTCACCTGGAATATCTCTGCAGGCCTCTTGCCACAGTGGTTGCAGGCAATCTCCCCTCCTGCAATTTCCTCAGTTTTTTCAGTGTCTGCATCTAAAATCTGCATGCTGATGTTATAGGAATTTTAATGCAAATCGGATATTTATAGGTAATTTGTTTCTGCCGCTTGACAGTTCAGGTTAAGGGTTTTAACACGGCCGATTGCGCCCCTTTTCAGGCGCAAGATGCCCCCTAGCGCTCAAAAATGGTGTCCCGGATCTCTATGAGGTCGCGAAGCACCGCGCTTGCAGTCTCCATGCCGCCCGCCCCGCGCCCTATGATTGTCTGCGAGCCCGAGTGCTCTGACGAGAACGTGACGGCGTTGAGCGTGCCGTTGACGCATATCGGGTCCTTCTTTGACACCGGGGTAGGCTTGACCTCAAGGCGCCTGCTGTCGCATGCCGCTATCAGCTTTATCGCGTTTCCACGCGACTGCGCCTTTTCGACGTCTGCGACGCTGACTTCTGATATCCCGGTCCTTGCCACGTCCTTCATGGTCACCTTCATGCCCATTATCCAGTTGGCCATGATGACCAGTTTTGCCGCCGCGTCGTAGCCGTCCGTGTCAAGCTCGGGCTTGGCCTCGGCGTAGCCTTTTTCCTTGGCGTCCAAAAGGGCGCTCTGGTACGTCAGGCCTTCTTCCATCTTGCTGAGGATATAGTTTGTCGTGCCGTTCAGTATGCCTTGGAACGAGATTATCCTGTCGCCCTTCAGGCAGCGCTTTGCAAATTCCAGTATCGGGGTGCCGCCGCCGACGGTGCCGCTGAACCTGAACATGACCCCGTTATAGTTTGCCAGCTCTATCAGCGATGGAAACGCAAGCGCAAGCGGGCCCTTGTTTATGCTGATGACGTTCTTGCCCGTCCTCATCGCCGATATGATGTGCGAGGTCCCCGGCTCGCCCGTCGAGAGGTCTGTTGGCGTGCATTCTATCACGACTTCTGCCTCGACGTTTTCAATGACCTGCAACGGGTCGAATTTTGCAGATTTTTTCTCGTACGCGCCGACGGTGCCCTTGGCCTTTTTTGCCGCAAGCAGGCGCTCAAGGTCGAGGCCGGCAGGCGACACGGCAGAGCCCCTGTTGTCGACGCATGCCACTATCCTCGGCTTTATCCCGTGCTGGCTGTAAAGGTCTGCAGAGCGTGAAAGCAGCAGCTTTGCAAAACTCTGGCCAACAACGCCAAAGCCCACAAGGATTACGCGCAATTTCTACCCATTTGCTTAAAGTAGTCGGGTTAATATGTTTACAACAGCAACGACAAAACTATAAAGCGCAAGCAGGTACAACGCTTGTCCTGTGAGGCCGGCGGCAGCAGACATTGACGAGCTTGACATCAGGCTTGTCGAGATCCTGCAAAAGGACAGCTCGACTCCGTCAGTCAAGATCGCAGGCATGCTAAGGGTGACGGAAGGCACTGTGAGGAACAGGGTGAACAAGCTGCGCCGGCTTGGAGTCATTCGCAGGTTCACAATATCAATAGACCCGATGGCAATGGGACAGGGCGCAATCGCGTTTGTCCTTCTCAATGCAGCGCCGGGAAGAACTGCAGAAGTTGCAAAAAGGCTTGCAGCGCTTGACGTCGTGGCAGAGGTGCACGAGACGCACACGTACGGCGACCTGCTTCTGAAGGTGAGGGCAAGGGGCCCAAGCGACCTTGCCGACATCGTTGCAAGCAGGATAAAGACGGTACCGGGCGTCGCCGGCACGCAGGTGATAACTGTCCTCAACGCGTGGAAGGACGGCGCCTAGAAGAGGTAGAGTTTTAAGGAATCTGGGCCTACAATCAGGTTCTAGCCTTTGCTTGACATCGTCACCACCGTTATAGTGCTTGTGGCAGTCGGCCTTGGAGCCGGCACCCTAGGCTCCATGCTGGGCGTGGGCGGAGGCATAATCATGGTGCCGGCGCTCACGTTCATGGGTCTTCCGCATGCCCAGGCGGCAGCTACGAGCCTATTTGCGGTCACGTCGACAAGCGTATCGTCAACCGTGGCATACTCGCGCCAAAATAGGATCGACTACAGGCGCGCAATCCAGCTTGCAATGGCGGCGGTGCCAGGCGCGGTGCTCGGGGTGTTCATCTCAGGGGGCATATCTGATGCAGAGTTCAAGCTGTACTTTGGCATACTGCTGATGGCGGTAGGCGCGTACGTCGTGTTCAAGAGCTCCATATTGAAGGAAAGGGGGCAACGCAAGATGTCTGTTGTGCAGCACGCGGCGGTGTTTGCGATAACATTTGGAGCAGGCATAATATCGAGCCTCTTTGGCGTGGGCGGAGGCACAGTATTCGTACCGGTGATGCTCCTCATCCACCGCATGACGATGCGCAATGCCGCGGCGACTTCGCAGCTGACGCTCATGATAACGTCGTTTGCAGGGATTTTCACGCATGCTGCGGTGGGCAACCCAAACTATCTTTACGCGGTGGCGCTTTCTGCCGGCGCGTTTATCGGCGCGCAGCTTGGAGCCAGGTGGTCAAAAAATGCCAAGGAAACGCTGCTTAGAAAGATGCTTGGCATTGTGCTCATAATGGTGGCCATAACGTTCATCCTTGAAGGATTTGGCGTAAAACTGTAGATAGCAGTCAAAAAAAGGAAGAAGGGGTAGTCATTAGTTCCTTGCTTCGTCGATATAGAATATTGCCTCGTTTCGCTTGAGCGCCGCGCCTGCCGCAAGGCTCAGGATGGAGGCATGCAGCCTGTCCGCATTTGGCTCTGCCCCTTCGCTGTTTCCTGCAAGCACCAAGTGCAATTTGATGTTTGAGCCAAGCACGTCGCCAAGCTCCTGGTTCGTAGTCGCCGTGTACGGCCTCAGCGCCCCGCGGAACACGTCAGCGCGTGCACGAAGCGTGCCTGATATTTTCTTGCCGACAGGGGCGTCTGGGCCGACTATGGTGACCGTGCCCTTGGTTCCCTTGAACTTGGCCGGCTCGGCAAGCGCGCCTTCCGGGGCCATAGCGATTACCGACTCTTTTACCAGCATGCCGGGTATGTAGACAAAGTTGTCGATGAGGCTCTCCCACTGCTTCCTTGACATCGTGCTAAATGCCGAGTTGTAGTCATAGTCGCCGGTAAAGTGTATGACCGCGTCAATCGGGCCAAAGTGCGTCTTGGCGGTGTTGAATATGCGCCTCACTGCCGTTTCGTCGAGAAAATCGATCGCATGGCTGTGGAATTCCTTGAAATGAGCTTCGTCGGCCTTGTTTCGGTACAGGACTATGACCTGCTTGGCTCCTGCGACCTGCGCGATCCCTGCGACCTTTTTCACCCTGTCAATGTCTTTAGCAGAAGATGACGTTGTCGTCAGCACGATTACCTTGCCCTTCAGTTCAGAGCCGGGCAGTATATCGACGCCTGTGCCGACAATCGGCTTGACAGGGTAAAAGACGCGGTCGTTTGGTATCACCCTGCCGTTTATCAGCTTGCTTATCTTTTCGTCAGAGAGGTTCAGCACCATCTCGGCGACCTCGTCCTGTGAAAGAAATTCGCTGTCCACTATCATCTTGCTCGTGTTGCCCTGGATTTTCTCGGCAATCTCTTGCATCTTGGCAAGCGCACCTTGAACGGTTTCTGCAAGTTTTGAAACAGTCACTTCGTCTGACTGGCCGCGCTTTGTCGCGATTTCAGTCGCCGCGTCCCTGCACGCCTTTTTCACAACATCGTCGGCATCGCCGAGATATGGGAGTGCCTTTGCAGTGACTACCTCGACCTCTGTTGACGAAAGTCCCGGATATCCTCCAACGCGCAAAAACTCCGCCGCCGCCTTTGGATACACGGTCTTGTAGATCCTGTCAGAGTGCACCGGACCGGGGTTCGTGGCAATCGAGCGTATGCCTCTTTCGGCCAGCTCCCATGCGAGGCACTCGGCCAGCCTGTTCTTGGCGCCCTGCGAGGCGGTGTACGGCGTCCTGAAGCGGTACGGGCGCTGCTCGTACCTGTTTTCCTCCGAAAAGAATGTAGATATCGTGATTATCTTGCCTCCCTTTTCCATCGCCTTCAGCCCTGCGGCAGAGGTCCAGAAGGTTCCAGTCAGGTGTATTGCCACGCACTCGCGGAATTCCTTGACGCTTGCGTTTGTAAAAGTCTTGACCGGCCCGGAAACGCCGGCGTTGTTGACGATGATGTCGACCTTGCCAAACTGCTTCTTGACGCCTTCAAACATCGCGTTGATGCCGTCCTCGTCAGAGACGTCTACCCCGGGAAAGGTGGCGACCCTGCCCTTTGAGCCGGCCTTTTTGATGATGTCGTCTAGTATCTCGGCTGTCTGGTCAAGGGGCTCCTTGCGCCTGCCCATGATGACAATGTTGGCGCCTGCCTCGGCAAACCTCTTGGCAATGGCCTGGCCGATGCCTGTGCCGCTTCCAGTGACAACAACTGTTTTACCGTCAAATTTTAAACCACTCATCAATATTCTTCAGGGTGCAAGAGACCTCTGCACGATTATTAAAGCTAACGAGATGATGAAAAAAGATGTGGCTTAGAGCGCGGCCTTGATGTGGCCGGCTATAATGTCTGCGATCTCTACCATTGCAGGGTTTGCCTTCAGGTTCTCATCGTGGTTCCACCGGCCGTAGATCCTGACGTGCCCGTCAAGCGGGTCGACGCGGACCTCGCGCTCGTGCAGGAGCACCTGCTTTAGCAGCTCGGTAAGGCGCTCGTCCTGCTGCAGCTTGTCTGCAAATGCACTTGCTCCCGTCCACTTGACTGCCACGACTCGCTTCTCTGAAAAGTGGCCCTTGGTTATCGGCTCACACCTTGCGAGAAATTGCTGCGTGTTTGCGCCATTATTATCGCCCGTACTGACGATGTAGTGTATCTGGTAGTAGTCAAGCGCCCCGTATGGAAGTGGCATTGCATCCTGTTTCATAATATATATCACCCGCTAGTGTTTCTGGAGCACCTGAACAAGGTCAAAGTTCTTGCCCCTGACCCTTATGACTCCCCTGTTGGTCGTGAACTTGGAATTCATGCCAAACATGTGGCTGTAGCACGGCTCGCTTTCAATCGGGTGCGTGCCCTGCACAACATGCTCTGCGATAATGCCGTGCTCGTTCAGGTCGTTTGCCAGCATCTCGTTTGGCGTCATTTTTTTGATTGTCACGGGCTCGCCGTCGCCGTGCCCGTGTTCTTCGTGCGAATCGTGGGAATGGCTGGAATGCTCTTGCTCCACGCCAAGAGGTATCGGGAGCGGCCAAATAAATTCTACTGCTGCAATCGACGACGATCTTGTCTTATTTTCTTGCCAGGTACTTGTTAAAACCCATGTCTTCAAGAGACTGGGCCTTTTCAAGCACCGAGCCTTCCATCTCCTGCTTGAATTTCTCCACCTTTTTTGCGATGGCAGGGTGCTTGGCTGCAAGGATCTGGCACGCAAGTATGCCGGCGTTTTTTGCGCCGTTTATTGCCACCGTCGCAACGGGGACGCCGGGCGGCATCTGCGCTATCGAAAGCAGCGAATCAATGCCGTCAAGGCTCTTGGTCTTTATCGGGACGCCTATAACAGGCAGGGAAGTGAGCGATGCGGTCATGCCCGGAAGGTGAGCCGCGCCTCCTGCGCCTGCGATTATCACCTCTATCCCTCTTTTCTTGGCGCCCTTGGCATAATCGTACATTCGCTTTGCGGTGCGGTGCGCGGACACTATCGTCACCTCGTTTGGGACGCCAAACGAGTCGAGGAACTCTGCCGCCTCTTTCATCACCGGCAGGTCAGAGTCGCTTCCCATGATGATTCCTACAAGCGGCTTTTTCATTGCTGCTATCTTGCCTCCGTCGCCGGCACGAGTGTGATAGCATTGCGCGCCTTTTTAGCCCTTGCTAGGGCCTCTTTTACAGTCCTGCCGGTCGCCGTGATATGGCCGAGCTTTCTGCATGGTTTTGATACCTTTTTGCCATAGATGTACAGTTCCGCCCCGGGCACCTTCATCATAGCGTCAAGGCCGGTAACTGCGTACACGCCGTCAAAGCCCTCCGGGCCCAGTATGTTTATCATGACCGCCGGCGACAGCAGCTCCGGCTTTGCCAGCGGCAGGTCAAGCACCGCCCTCAAGTGCTGCTCAAACTGCGAGACCGAGCAGGCCTCGTTGGTGTAGTGGCCCGAGTTGTGGACGCGGGGCGCAATCTCGTTTACCAGCACGTCGCCTTTTTTCGTGACAAACATTTCGATGCCAAAGATGCCTGCGCCGTGCAGCACTTCCATCGTCCTCTTTGCCAGCCTTATCGCTTTCTGCTCGACCTTGCGGCTGATCTGCGCCGGCGCAATCGTGGTGTCAAGGATGCTGTTTTTGTGTATGTTTTCGACGACTGGAAACGACTCTATCTGCCCAGAAGGGTTCCTTGCCACCATTATCGACACTTCCTTTGTAAAGGGGACAAACTTTTCCAGCATGACTTGCCTGCCCTTGAAATACTCGTAGGCTCTGTGCACGTCGTCCCCGGACTTTATCACAAAGTTGCCCCGGCCGTCGTACGAGTCCTCTGTCGCCTTTAGCACCGCGGGAAGCCCGAATTTCCTGCATAATTCGTGCAGGTGTTCCTCCGATTTTACAAGCTCAAAGTCTGGGACTGCTATCCTGTGCTCTTTCAAAAACGACTTTTGGCGGTGCTTGTTCTGGATGATGCGCAGGGTCTCAGGGGCCGGCCTGACAGGATAGCTTTTTTCCTCAAGCTGCTTGAGTGCAGAGGAGTTTGCCAGCTCGATTTCATAGGTGAGCACGTCGCATTTTTCTGCCAGCCTCATAATCGCGGCCTCGTCCTTGAAGTCGGCGACGATCTGCTCGTCGGCTATTTTTGAAGCGGGGCAGCCTTCGGTCGGGTCGAGCACTATAACCTTGAACGACATGCGCCTTGCCTCGTGCGCTATCATCTTGCCAAGCTGCCCGCCGCCGATTATCCCGATGCAGGTCTGCCGTCCCATAGAAAGCGCGTCGCTCTTGAACAAGCCCGCCGTTGGTTCGTACAGGCGCCGTTAAAAGCCTTTCAAAAAACAACAACGACAGATAAGCAGATATGCCATAGCACGCAACAATCCGGCGTTGAGGCTCATCCGCAAGGGCAAGGTCAAGGACATCTACGAGCTTGACGACGACGGCAACAATATCCTCTTCCATTTCTCAGACAGGGTGTCGGCGTTTGACGTCAAGATGGCAACTCCCATACCTAGAAAGGGAGAGGTGTTATGCAGGTTTGGCGAGTTCTGGTTCAACACCCTTGGCACGCCCCACCACATGCTGCGCGTGCAGGACAAGGACAAGATGGTGGTAAAGAAACTGGCCATGATTCCTGTAGAGTGCGTGGTGCGTGGGTATTTCTACGGCAGTTTTGCCGACCGCTACAAGGACCACCTCGGCAAGAGCCTCCCTGCAGATTACAAGCCGGTGATGGCCGGCAGGCTTCCAAGGCCGATATTTGACCCGACTACAAAATCCGAGGAGCACGACATGCCAGTCAACAAGGAGCAGGCAATCTCTATGGGCCTCGTATCAAAAGAGGACTATGAATTCCTCGAAAAGACGTCAATTCTACTCTATGAAAAGATGAGTGCAATAGTCGAGAAGGCAGGCTTTATCATCGCAGACGTCAAGTTCGAGTTTGGCCGCGACGAAAGCGGCAGAATAGTCCTTGGCGACTCGCTTGGGCCTGACGAATACCGGCTCTGGCTCAAGGCGGATTACTCGCCGGGCAGGATGCAGGAGGCGTACGACAAGCAGCTTTTGCGCGACTGGCTCATCAAGACGGGATTCAAGGCAGAGATTGACAGGCTTGCCAAGGAAGGCAAAAAGCCCGAGCCGCCCACCGTGGCGCCTGAAATAGCAGGCGAGCTTTCAAGGCGCTACATACTTGCGTACGAGCGCATAAGCGGCAGAACGCTCTAACCGCTCAATCCGCCACCTTGTTTTTGCACCCTTTTGCACATGCTGCGTGCTTGCAGGCGGCCCTATTGCCTGCCAGGGCCATTTTTGCGCGCCTGCCGACATGACTTATCATAACATTATCATAACAATAGTATCATTTCATTGCAATGAACTAAAGACGATTGGGTTGATAACCCTACTATCTATGCTGAATTGCAACTATTGACATGATTGTAATTAACCAGCAGGGCAAAACAATCAGACAAGCGCACTTTACTATGCACACATCATCTTGTACTCACATATGGCAGATGCACTGTTCCAAAAGGACGTAAGAGTAAGGCGCGTGACCACCTTGAACCACGCGGCCGCGCAGGGGCTAAGCGACCCTGCAAGAATGCGAATACTGGAGCTTGTAAGCCACAAGCCCATGAACGCAGAGGAAATCGCAAAAGCGCTTGGAAACGCTGGCGTCAAAAAGGCCACGACCACGGTCAGGCACCACCTTGACGCGCTCAAGGAGGCGGGCCTGATAGAGGCGGCAAGGATGGTCGAGGTCAGGGGCGCGGTGATGAAGTACTATTCTGCCACGCTTCGCGTGTTTGACTGCCAGGCGCCGGCAGACCTTGACAGCAAGGCTTTGCGGCTGATTGACGATGTGAGCGGCAAGCTGGCAAAGGTGCTAAAGAGCGTGCACGAAGACAAGCGCTTTTTGGCGCTTGACAAGGACGGCAAGTGCCGGGAGTTTCTCGCCCTTGAAATCATCAACGCGGCGCTTGCAAGGGCGATGGAAAGGCCAGAATACAAGGAACTGACGGCGGCAGGTCAAAAGAAGTAACTGGCAGACAGGTTTTGCTGCAAATTACTTCTTTGACATATACACACAAAGCCCTCAAAGCAATTTACCGCATAGAACAGGGTTGATGCGGCGACTTGCAAAAAGCAATACAAGAACATGATGATTTAATTATTTCTTTTAAGGCTTGACCACGTGTACGTACAAGAGCCACGCACACATGCACAATACGGTGGAATCCTGCGTGCGGCACTTGATCTTGCCTGCCATGCAAAAGCCCGATTATGCACAGCCGTGCTCAAATTATGCATTTATGCACGCTCGAAAAACCTGGCTATGCAGATGTTGCATTGTTGGATGACTATTATTTTTCGGACAACATGACACTTTTTATTCAACTGTTATTCGGAATATGCCCTTTGTGCCAGGATCTTGGAGCGCCTTGACCATGCCGCGCGGTATGTCAGACGACGCCTTGTCGCACCTGACAGAAAGCGTCCGCGGGCAGACGAAATTTGTCTTGCGGATCACGATGTCGTGCTTGTTCTCTAGTGTCAGGCGCTCGTCGCCGGCGCCGCTTATCTCACAGACGTCGTTTCCCACGATTATCTCTATTTTTACATGCGAGCCGCTCCTTGCCAGCTTGCGCTTTATCTTTTCGTCAACGTCGGCGCACGCCTTTTCAGCCCTGACGCCAATTATGCAGTCGCCCCTCAGAGTCAGGTGCTCCTCTTTTGTTATCTCGACGGTCCTTGCATGCAGCGACTGGACGTTTGGGTGTCCAAAGAACGCGATCTCGTCCTGCAACACGACATGCCTTTGTTTATTCATGCGATATTAAAGTCAATCTTGTGAATGCTAGAAATGCAGTAAGCAATTCTTATTTAGCCGAATGCGCCTTTACGCAGTAGGATGACTACGTCGTTCAAGCAAAGACTGGAAGACTTTGCGTACAATCACCCGACGCTTGTGGCCTTTGCCATTGCGACGGCCGCTGTCTCTGCCCTGGCATTTGCCTATTCGATATTTGCTGCTGGAGCGGCAGGCGTGCATTACGTGCACAACGACGTCGCGCAAGTTGCATTCCATTCCGCCGCTACTGATGCAAAACCGGGTTGCCTTTACGCCTAGAAAACCCTTCCAACCTTCTTTGTCTGTACACGTGTTTTCCGCTATAGATAGCCCAGTTTCTGCGTACCAAGCTCTAAAGAATCCAATTAGATGAATTGCACGAAAAACGAGGTAAACTTAAATTAAACGGGAGGAGCAAATTAGCTCGAATTGTTACCAGCAGCAGCAGGCTATGACCGAGCAATTACCGTATTTTCGCCAGACGGCAGGCTTTACCAGGTAGAATACGCCATTGAAACCGTAAGGCGCGGAACCCTTGCCATAGGAATCAAGGCAAAGGACGGCGTCGTCCTCGCAGTGGAGGAGAAGACGAGAAAGCTCCAGATTAACAACGTCACACAAAAGATCTTCCAGGTCGACGACCACATTGGCGTCGCTGCGGCAGGCTACATCCCTGACGCAAGGACCCAGGTGGACCACGCGAGGTTCTTTGCGCAGAGCAACAGGCTCATCTACGACGAGCCAGTAGACGTCGAGGGCGTTGCCAAGAACATCGCCGACATGGCCCAGCAGTTCACGCAGTATGCAGGCGTGAGGCCGTTTGGCGTCGCGCTCTTGCTTGCAGGAGTCGACAAGAACGGCGCAAACCTGTTCCTCACAGACCCGTCGGGCACCTACATCGGCTATGACGCTATGGCAATAGGCGCAGGGAGCGACCAGGTCACCGACTTCCTCGAAAAGTCATACAAGCAGGACATTTCGCTTGCAGAGGCGGCTTCGCTTGCCGTTGAATGCATCTACCTTGTCAGCGAGGACAAGTCCAGCACCAAGCACATGAAGATGGCCATCATCGACACCAAGACAAAGGCCATGCGCAAGGTCGAGGACGAAGAGCTGGAAAAGTACGCGGCTTCTGCCAAGGAAAAGGCTGGCAGGCACCCGGCCTGAAAATCCCGGTAAGGTTAATTTAGCGAGACAAGAATTAGCGTACTGCATATGGCAGTAAAAGTAGGCGCAAAGGCTCCGAACCTGCACGTTTCCACATGGGTGCAGGGCAAGCCCACAAACATCGACCAGGAAAAGGGCAACGTTGTAGTTGTCGAGGTATTTCAGGTAAACTGCCCCGGCTGTTTTATGTACGGCATCCCGGAGGCAATAGAGCTTTACAACAAGTACAGAGAAAGCGGCTTGACAGTGCTTGGCATGGCTACCGCGTTTGAGGACTATGACAAGAACACGCTTGAAAACCTGCAGAAATTGTTGATGACTGGCGAAGTCATTGGCGAGACGCAAAAAGCGTTGTCGATGTACGGCCAGCTGAAAGGCGGCAAGCTGCCGTACAAGATACCGTTTCCGGTGGGCATGGACATGCTGAAAAAGGAAAACGGACAGATAACCGAGAGCAAGATAATGGACGTGATTGAGGCAAACGTGCCGGACTATCGCTCGTACAGCGAGAAGGACAAGAGGGTGATGATCGAGCGAGTAAAGATGTACCTGCAGGGCAAGGAATATTCTGCCAAGACGTTTGAGGAATATGCCATGCGCGGCACCCCGACTTCGCTTGTAATCGACAAAAAGGGCAACCTGCGCCACAACCTCTTTGGCGCGACAGGATACCTTGAAACCATAGTCGAAGAGCTCCTAAAAGAATAAAGGCAAAAAAATCATGCAAGACCTCTGGGTGGCGATACCCGACTCTTCGCTGTCAGACGAGCAGACCAAGCGCGACAAGAGCGTCAAGATAGCCCAGTTTGCGCGCGCCTGCTCTATCTTTCGCGTAAAGCGCATCTATATCTACCACGACCCGCTGTCACAGTTTGAGAAAGAGGACCCTGTTCTTCTGCGCACGGTGCTGCGCTACCTTGACACGCCGCAATATCTGCGCAAGATCCTGTACCCAAAGATGAGCCAGCTGGAATTTGCAGGTATACTGCACCCGATAAAGGCTCCGCACCACAAGCCCGCGCAGGACATCAAGACGGTCAGGGCCGGCGACGTGCGCACTGGCGTAATCGTAAAGATAAAGGGCGCGCTGTTTGTGGAGGCGGGCCTTGGCGCGCTCGTGCCGTTTGACGGGCAGGGCTTTGAGGGCAAGAAGGTAAACGTCAAGTTCACGCAGCCGCACCCGAACCTGCGCGCAGTGGAGGCCACAGAAGAGGACATCTTTGAGTACTGGGGCTACGAGGTCAAGGAGGTGCCGTCGGTGGTAAAGCTGCTGAGCAGCATGGAAAAGACCGTTGCCATTGTCACGTCGAGAAAAGGCAGCTACTTCAAGAACGTCGAGGCCAAGCTTGGCGAGCGCATCAAGGCAAGCGAAAACGTGCTTGTCGTGTTTGGCGCGCCGAGGCACGGCGTGCATGAAATCCTTGCAAAAGAAGGCTCCAATGCGCGTGCCGAGTTTGTCGTGAACATGTTTCCAAACCAGGCCACGGAAACGGTGCGACTTGAGGAGGCGATCCTTGGCACGCTTGCGATCCTGAACAGCTCTATTTTGTCCAAGAACTAGCTTTTTTCACTGAATAATTTATAAAAGGAAGCGCAAGACTGATGCGTTACCTATGGGTCATCGTAAGTATAGCGCCCCAAGAAGGGGTAGTGTAGCCTTCCGCCCAAGGGCCAGGGCAAGAAGCCTCGAAGCGAGGGTCCGCACTTGGCCGGAAATGGCTGGAGAGAAGAGCTCCCTATTGGGATTTGCAGGTTTCAAGGCTGGTGGTATACACGTTCTAACCATCGACGACAGGGAAAAGACTCCGAACTTTGGCAAGCAGCTGCTAAACGCTGCCACAGTCATTGCGACTCCGCCGATGAAGATAATCGGCATTCGCGCCTACAAGGCAGACTTGTACGGGCAGCATGCAATCTTTGACGTCTATGCAAAGGACCTGCCAAAAGAAATGTCGCGCAAAATCGACATCAAGCAGGCCGACGACGCTATGGCAAAGGCCGAGGCCAAGGTCGCGCAGGCAAGCTCCGTCATGGCGATAGTTGCAGTTTCTCCAAGCGCGGTCGGCATTTCTCAGAAAAAGCCGTTTGTCTTTGAGCTGGCAGTTTCAGGCAAGGACGCAAAAGCGCAGTTTGAATACGTCAAGAGCATCCTTGGCAAGGAGATGAAGGCAAGTGACATTTTCCAGGCGGGCCAGAATGTCGACGTCTTTGGCATAACGCGCGGCAAGGGTGTCGAGGGTCCAATCACCAGGTTTGGCGTCAAGCGCAAGCAGCACAAGTCGAGAAAGAGCGTGCGCGCAGTAGGTACGCTGGGCCCGATATCTCCGGCTGTTGTCATGTACACGGTCGCAAGGCAGGGCCAGCGTGGCTTCCACCAGAGGACCGAGTACAACAAGCGCATTTTGATAATGTCAAACACTGAAAAGGACGGCCAGAGCTCCATCAACCCCAAGGGCGGCTTCAAGCACTTTGGGCTGGTCAAGGGCGATTACATCGTAGTCCGGGGCTCGGTGCCTGGCGTTCCAAAGCGCCTGATAAAGATGAGGCACCCCATACGCAACCTTCCAAAGAAGGTGCAGGAGCCAAAAGTTCTGGAGGTAGTTGTTCAATAACATGACAAAGGCAACAATAACAGGCATTGACGGCAAGGACGCAGGAAGCATCGAGCTTCCAATTGTTTTCGACACGCCGTACAGGCCGGAGGTAATCCACAAGGTGTACGTCAACCTCGCTTCGCACGCATACCAGAGGCAGGGTCGCTATCCCGGCGCAGGCGAGAACGTCTCTGCAGAATCCCGGAACACTGGCCTTGGCATTGCGCGTCTTGCAAGGGCGCGGGGCGAAGGGTTCCCAAGGGCAGGCCAGGCAGCAGGCGTGGCAGGCGTAAGGCACGGCAGAGTTGCGCACCCGCCAGAGTCATGGAAGCACATTTACAAGAAAATCAACCACAAGGAAAAGCAGCTTGGCCTCTGCTCCGCAATAGCGGCGACTGCAAGGCGCGACCTCGTAGAGGGCCGCGGACACAAGCTCGCAAAAGATGTCAAACTGCCGATAGTCGTTTCAAACGACATTGAATCCGTCGCAAAGGCAAAAGACCTGATAAAGACGCTTTCAGCGCTTGGCCTCGCAGACGATCTCGCACGCGCAGGCTCGACTCACAAGGTCCGCTCCGGCACCGCAAGGCGCAGGGGCAGGTCCGCAAGGGTCGGCACAAGCGCGCTCGTGGTCGTTGGAAACGACGCCAAGGCTCTTGCAATAAAGTCAATACCGGGTGTCGAGGTCAAGACCGCAAGAGAAATCAGCGTCCTGGATCTGGCTCCGGGCTCAAAGCCGATCAGGCTGGCAGTGTTTTCGCAGAACGCAATTGAGCAGCTCAAAGACGTCAAGGCTCCGATGCACAAGGTAATGGAGATGGTCAGATAAAATGAGCAAGGCAGAAAACAACAACAGCACCAAGCCAGCAGCAGCGGCTGCTGCGCCGGCAAGCACAATGACGGCAGAAGAAGCCACAGTCATAATACTGGCACCGTACGTCACAGAAAAGACGTTCAACCAGATAGAGAAGGAGAACAAGCTCTCGTTCATGGTTGCAGAGCACGCGTCAAAGCACCAGATAATTGAAGCGATGCGCATACTCTACGAGACAGAGGCATCAGAAGTCAACACGGCGCGCACAATACAGGGCAAGAAGGCGTTTATCAAGTTCAAGGAGCCGGAAGGCGCAAGGAACCTTGCGACAAAGCTGGGACTGGTGTAATAGCGGCATGATGATAACGCTCGCTAGGTTTAAAAATGGAAAAGCAACCGAGGAGAGAGTGATATAGTTGGTACGCGAATTCAAGTTCAAGGGCTATACGCCCGAGCAGTTACAGTCACTGTCTATAGAGAACCTTTTGCCGCTTCTCAACGCACGGCAGCGCAGGTCGCTTGACAAGCGCGTCGGCACGTACATGAACGACGAAAAGAGGAAACTCCGTGAAAAGATAAAGCTGGCACGCGACGGCAAGCTAAAGGGCGCAATAAGGACGCACATCCGCGACATGATAATCCTGCCGGACATGATCGGCCTCACGATAAACGTCCACAACGGCAAAGAGTTTGCGGCAGTCGCAATCAGGCCGGAAATGGTCGGACACTACCTCGGCGAATACGCGATAACGAACAAGAGAGTCCAGCATGGCGCACCAGGTGTCGGCGCTTCGAGGTCCAGCCTCTACGTCCCGCTGAAGTGATGCATATGCCACAATTCTCTTATTCTTTCCAAAACTTTGACAAGGCCCGCCACGTGCGTGCCGCGGTCCGCGAAAAGAGCATTTCTCACAAGCACTCGCGCGAGATCGCAGTCGCCATCAAGGGCATGTCCATCGAAAAGGCCCGCGAGTTCCTCGAAAACGTCGTGGCCAAAAAGGTTGCCGTGCCATACCGCAGGTACCACAACGAAGTCGCGCACAGGACAAACATCCGCGACGGCTTTGCAGCAGGCAGGTTCCCGCAAAAGGCGGCAAACGAGTTCCTCAGGCTTCTTGACAACCTTGAGTCAAACGCAGAGTACAAGGGCATGGACCTTGACCGCCTCCGCATAGTGAGCGCAGTCGTCCACAAGGGGACAAAGCTAAAGCGCTTCACCCCAAGGGCGATGGGCAGGTCAAGCCCCAAGGTCGACACGCTCGTGCATGTCGAGCTTGTAGCACAGGAGGTCTCATCAGAATGAGCGCAGTAAAGAACGTAATGAAGAACACGTACCGCAACATGGAAATCGACGAGTTCCTCAGGAGCGAGCTCAAGGACGCCGGCTATGGCGGAGTCGAGATCCAGAAAACGCCAGTCGGCGCGAGGATAACCGTCTTTGTGACAAGGCCAGGCCTTGTAATCGGCCGCAAGGGAACGGGCATCAAGGACCTTATGGCCAAGATAGAGCAAAAGTTCGGTTTTCCAAACCCGCAGATTTCAGTACTTGAAGTAACAAATCCCGAGCTGAACCCGAACATCATGTGCAACAGGATTGCACAATTGATCGAGCGCGGAACGGCTTTCAGGCGCGCATCAATGTGGGCACTCAACACGATAATGAGCCAAGGAGCACTCGGCGTGGAAGTGACCATTTCAGGCAAGCTGCGCACAGAGCGCGCCCACTTTGAAAAGCACACTGTGGGCGTGGTGCCAAAGAGCGGCGACGTCGCAGGCAAGATTGTCCAGACAGGCGTCTCATCCGTGCTTACAAAGATGGGCCTTATGGGCATACAGCTGCGCATCGCATCAAAGGCAGAGCTACCGCAAGAATTCCAGATGGTCGAAGGCGGAGCACAAGCGGCACAGCAGCCAGCGCAAGAACCGGCCGCAGAAAGAGGGGCGGAGGGAGAAGCAGTAGCGGCGCAAACAGGAGCGGAGACAAATGGCCAGGCTTAAGCTAAAGACCCTTCGCGAAATGAACGACACGGACCTTTCGCAAAAGCTTGCAGAGATGAAGGCAGACCTTGCAAAGGTCAGGTCGGAGCAGACAAAAGGCACGCTGAAAAAACACTCGGGCGAGATAAGGTACATGAGGCGCGACATTGCGCGCGTACTCACGATACTCAACGAAAGGAAGGCCAAGGCGCAGTAGTATGATAACCGCGACAAACATTCTTGCGCACGAGCTCATCGGCCTTGACGCAAAAATAATTGAAACAACAAACGCTGCGCTCTCAGGCCTAGCAGGCACCATCGTTTTTGAAACGAAAAACACGCTTGCAATAAGGTCCGGCAGCGCGACAAAAATAATTCCAAAAGCAGCAGCGAAAAAAATCAAAATCGCAACTCAAAATGGCGCTTGCTTTATAAGTGGTTCTTCGATGATAGCAAGGCCAGAGGATCGTATATCGCGATTATAATAGAGTGATATAGAAATGGTAAGAAACATTGGTGTTTCAGTCATTGCCCCCCGCAAGACGTGCGAGGACGAGCTCTGCCCGTTCCACGGCACGCTCCCGGTGAGAGGCAAACTGCTGACAGGCATCGTGGCAAGCGCCAAGGCCAAGAAGATGGTCGTGGTCACGCAAGAGTACCCGAGGCCAGTGCAAAAATACAAGAGATACGAGAGGTCCAGATCCAAGGTCCACGCGTACCTCCCGACCTGCATGGACGTAAAGGAGGGCGACGAGGTCAAGATCGCAGAGTGCAGGCCACTTTCAAAGACGGTTTCGTTCGTAGTGATCGAGGTGAACACAAAGGATGGCGGCAGGAGCTAAGTCAAGAGCAGTTTCAGCCAAGGGCGTAGAAGAATTCCGCCCGTACATCACAAGGGCCCTGCCGGTGACTGCAGAGCTTGTATGCGCTGACAATACAGGTGCAAAGGTGCTGCGCATCGCGCAAGTCACAAGGTACAAGGGCAGGCACTCGCGCCAGCCGGCGGCAGCAGTCGGAGACTTTGTCACAGTTACAGTGAAAAAGGGCCCGGCGGAGCTTCGCAAGCAGATTTTCGGCGCAGTGATCGTAAGGCAAAAGTACCCGATACGCAGGCCAAACGGAATTCGCGTCGCGTTTGAAGACAACGCCGCGGTGCTCGTGACTCCAGAAGGCGAGATCAAGGGAACAGACATCAAGGGCCCAGTCGCAAGCGAGGCGGCAGAAAAGTGGCCAAGGATTGCAAACCTCGCGGGAATGATAGTCTAGAGGTGTTTTATTAGAGATGACAATACATCCAAAACTCTTGCACGTTCCAAAGCACCAGCGCGACAACATGGTCGGCGCGACCTTGTCTGACAGCCTGCGCCAGCAGTACAAGAGGCGCAGCGCACGCGTAATCAAGGGCGATTCGGTCAAGGTCATGCGCGGCGAGTACAAGGGAGTAGAGGGCAAGGTCGACAAGGTCAACACAATCGAAGGCACCCTCGAGATAGAAGGCATCCAGCGCGAAAAGGTGCGCGGAGGCCAGGTCAAGGTCCCGATCCACGCTTCAAACGTCATGATAACAGGGCTCAAGACGGACGACAAGTACAGGTCGGCAATGCTCAGCGGCCAAAAGCAGCAGGCAGCGCCAAAGAAGGAAAAGAAAGCAGAGGCAAAGCCCGAAGCTGAAGCAAAGCCAAAGGCTGCCAAGGCAGCAAAAAAGGAGAAGAAAGAGGAGGAGACTAGCTAATGGGAAAGAAAGGTGGAGCAACTAGAGTAAAGAGACAGATGGCGCCGACCTTCTGGAACATCAGAAGGAAGGAAAGCCAGTTCGTCATGAGGGTCAAGCCGGGACCGCACCCGAAGAATAGCGCGTATCCGCTCGGCATGGTCCTGCGCGACGCAGTCAAGGTGACGCACACAGCCAAGGAATCGCAGTTGATACTCAACGAAGGCAAGGTCAAGGTCGACGGCATCGTAAGGCGCGACCCGAACCTGGCAGTTGGCCTGATGGACGTGGTAGAGCTTGCAAACGGCCAAGCATACCGCCTCGTTCCCAAGGACTCTGAACTACTCGCGCCAGTGGCAGTGGAGGACGCGGAAAAGGCAGTAAAGCTAGCCAAGATAACAAGCAAGGTCACAACCAAGGGCAAGAAACTACAGTACGGCTTCCACGACGGCAAGACGCTCATCACCGATGCCAAGATGAAGGTCGGAGACACGTGCCTGCTCGAACTTCCAGGCGCAAAAGTAAAGGATCACATCAAGTTTGAAAAGGGCGCGACGGCACTCATCATCACGGGCGAAAACGCAGGCAATGTAGGCAAGATAGAGGATTTCCGTGAAGGACTCTTCTCGCTTCCAACCCGCGCATTCGTGTCGTTTGGCGACAAGACGGTAGAGCTCCCGGTGGAAATGGTCATGGTTGTTGGCAAGGACAAGCCAGTGATAAAGGTGAACTAGATAGAATGAGCCAAGTTATGGAAAGCAGCATGAAGAGGATTGCGGTCGACAAGGTGGTCATCAACATCGGAGTCGGCAAATCCGGCGAGCCGATGGAAAAGGCCAAGAAAGCGCTCACTGAACTGACGGGCCACCAGCCGGCGATAAGGGGTGCAAAAAAGACAGTGCGCGACTTTGGCATCCACCAGGGCGAGCCGATTGGTGCGATGGTGACGCTGAGGCGCGAAGAAGCAATCGAGTTCCTAAAGCGCGTCATTGCAGCGAAAAAGAACGTGCTAAAAGAATCTTCGTTTGACAATTTCGGCAACCTTTCAATAGGCATCCACGAGCACATCGACATCCCCGGCACGAAATACAACCCGGAGATCGGCATCTTTGGCATGGACGTGAACATCGTCCTCGTGAGGCCAGGATACAGGATTGCGCGCAAGAGCAGAAAACGCGCCAAGGTTGGCAGGAGCCACAGGATAACCAAGGATGACGCGATTGCATACTTTAAGGAACAGTATGGAGCGGAGGTACAGTAATCACCATGCCTAAACCAAGAGAATACGCGACAACGGGCCGCAAGCAGCTTGCGCACGGAAGAGGAGTGCGCTGGTGCAAAAGGTGCGGTTCATATAACGGACTCATCAGAAAATACAACCTGATGCTTTGCAGACAGTGCTTCAGGGAAGTGGCTGAGAGCCTGGGATTCAAGAAATTCGAGTAGGTGTTGAATAGATGCCAGCGCTAAACATTCTGTCAAACATGTTCACCACCATCTACAACAACGAGACCAGGAGAAAGAGGGAATGCATCGTGCTTCCATCGTCCAAGTTCGCAAGTGAGGTGCTTCGCGTTATGCAAAAGCACCGCTACATCGGCGAATTCGAGCAGGTAGACGACGGCAGGGCAGGCAAGTTCCGCATACAATTACTGGCCAAGATAAACAAGTGTGGCATTATCACGCCGCGCTTTTCCGTGAAAAAGGACGCGTACTTTAACTGGGAGAGGCAGTTTTTGCCGGCCTACAGCATGGGCATACTGCTCGTCTCGACCAGCAAGGGCATCATGTCCCACCACGAGGCGCAGGCACAGGGATTAGGAGGAGTTCTCGTTGGCTACGTCTACTGAGCAAGCACCAGCAGAGATAATGGCAGAAGTCGCCATACCTGCAAGCGTCAAGGTGACAAAGGAAGGAAGCTTCCTTGCAGTCAAGGGCAAGCTCGGCACGGTCAAGAAGGATTTCTTGAAGCTCCCTGCCACGGTAACAGTAGAGGGCAACAAGGTCGTTATCAAGCCGTACGGCACGAGAAAGCGCGACCTTGCAGTGACCAACACCGCAAGGAGCATCGTGACAAGCATGGTAAAAGGCGTCGAAAAGGGCTACACTTACAAGGTCAAGATCATCTTTGCGCACTTTCCAATTGCAGTGAAGGTAAAGGGCAAAGAGGTCCACGTAGAGAACTTTTTCGGCGAGCGCTCTGCCCGCATTGCCAGGATCCAGGGCGACGCGACCAAGGTAGAGGTCCAGGGCGAGGACGTCGTCGTAAAGGGCCCAAGCCTTGAAGATGTCTCGCAGACGGCCGCAAACATCGAGCAGTCTACAAAGATAAAGGACAAAGACCAGCGTGTCTTCCTCGACGGGCTATACGTCTACTCCCGTGAAGAAGGCATGTAAGGTTTTTCCCCCACTTTTCTTGACGCAATTTTTGCAAAACGATCCTCTCAAAACATTTATTTTGTGCATGGAATTTGCGTATACTTGCGCCGCTGTAGCTCAGCATGGTAGAGCAAATTCAAAGCGCAATATTGTGCTTCGGAGCTTAACTGGCTGTTAACCAGTGGGTCACCAGTTCGAGTCTGGTCAGCGGCGCCATGTATAATTTCTCTACGATAGCTTTATAGCATTTCAGAGTAGCTCCACCTCATCATTACGTGAACACCCGAGTTGTCCAAAGATAACGAGCAGGCAGGCAGCAGCAACGACAAGATAGAGGAGCAGCTGAAGGGAAAGACTCTGCAGGTGTACATGTACATGATAAAGCGAAAAGAGCCGGTAGGGGTGCGCGAGGTGCAGCGCGACCTCTACTTTTCAAGCCCAAGCGTTGCAAACTATCACATCGACAAGCTAGTGCAGCTTGCACTCGTGGGCCAGGACGAGTACGGCCGGTACTATATCATCCAGAAGGTGCAGGTAGGGGTGCTGCAGGCGTTTGTCAACATTGGCGGGCTTGCGGTGCCGAGGCTGTCGTTCTTTGCGGCATTTTTTACGACGATGCTCATTGCGTACGTCGTCCTGAATTTTGACAACCTGGATGTGTTTGCCATAGGCTTTGCAGTGGCCGGCGCCGTAGCCTTTTGGGTAGAAACGTTAAGGGTGTGGATAAAGCGCCCTATTTCATAATTCGAGTTTTGAAATATCTCCGTCTGTCTATCCGATCGGAACGATGTCCAGCGCTATTGCGTCTGCAAGGAGGTCAAGATGCTTGCTTGCGACCACGTAGCCATTCTTGATGTCAGTCGACGCGACCCACCTGTTCGTGGAACTGAAGAGGCGCTCTTTTTTCATCCTCTTTTCAACCTCTTCGACGTTGAGCTCCCTTTCTTCCACTTCCTGGGTCTCGGTGTGCTTTATCGTAAGCAGGATCTTTCTGACGAGGACCCTGTTGCCAAAGCGCCGGGAAAAGTCTCTTGCGCCTTCGTCGATTTCGACGAGTTTTATCTTGATCTGAAAACGGTTGAGGGCATCCCTGCTTGTCAGGACCCTCTCATCAACGAACCTGTCATAACTCATGAGCCTGTTCCTGTTCTCTCTCAATCATTAATAAGCATTCATTTTGTTGTTGCTGGAGTAAAGTGGTAAAACGGCGCGCCTTCTACGTTCACGCCGCAACTGTCCATCTTGACCTTCATGCCCTTGCGCAGCTTGCCGTCATCGTCAAGCGAGCCAACGAGCCTAAAGCCGTCCATTTCTATGATGCCAAAGACGCCTTCGTGGCCCCGGACGTACGAGTTTGAAAACTCTACCAGCGTTCCTGTTTTTTCAACTTTTTTCAGCACAGTCCTGCCAAAGCATTTCGGGCAGGCAGGCGACGGCGGCCAGGCCTTTTTCCCGCATAATGTGCATACTGGCACCATAAATTCCCCTTTTTTCAAGTGTTCGATAAAAAGACTAGGTACCAAGCACCATCACCGTCGCTGACGAGCCGGCGGCAGCAAGGTTGTGCACGAGGCCAGTCTTGCAGTCTTTGACCTGCCTTTTTCCGGCCTTGCCGGACAGTTGCAGAGTTATCTCGGCGACCTGCGCCACGCCGGTGGCGCCCACGGGGTGGCCGCACCCGAGTATCCCGCCGCGTGGGTTTATCGCGATTTCCTGCTGCTGTTGCTCAGCGAACTTGCCCCCCTTGCCCTTTTGCGCAAAGCAGAGGTCCTCGTACGCCATTATCTCAAGGATTGTAAAAGCGTCATGCAGCTCGGCGACATCCACCTGGGATGGCTTGACATTGGCCATTTCGTATGCGTCATGCGCAGCCCGCCTGGCGGTTTGAAGCGCGGTCAGGTCATCCATGCTTGCAAAGCTGGCGCCGTTTGTTTGCTGGCCTATGCCCTTTATCCACACAGGGCTGTTTTCATTTTTCTTTGCCCTTTGCTCAGAGAGCAGGAGCACGGCAGAGGCGCCGTCGCACGGCGCCGAGCAGTCGAGCAGCTTTACCGGCTCGGCTATCATTTTTGACTCCATCACCTCTTTTAGTGTCACAGGCTTTTGAAAGAGCGCGTTCTTGTTTTTTGCAGCGTTTTTGTGGTTCTTTACTGACACCTGGGCCATCTGCTCCTCCGTGGTTCCAAATCGCCTCATGTGCGAACGCGCAAACATTGATGCCCAGTGGACTGGAAAGTTGAACGAACCCCGGGTGACGTCCCAGACAAGCCTGTTTCCCTCGCTGTGTGTTTTTTCCGCGCCGACGACAAGTGCAGAGTCGCACAGGCCAGACGCGATAAGCGAATACGCGGTAGCAATAGCGTTTGTCCCGGAATTGCAGAGGTTGTCGACTCGCTGCGACATCTTGGGTTTTATCCCGAGCATTTCAGAAATTATTGTCGAGCCGTACTGCTCTGTTGCGCACGTCGAGAAGAGCACGGCGTCGACATCCTTGCTGCCGTGGCTTTTTAAAATCTCGATGCAGGGCTCGCGCGCGATGTCAAAAATCGACCTCTCGGTTGCTTTTGTGAACTTTGAAGTTGCTGCAGCCGAGATAGCTACCTTGCGCACTTTAAAAGGTTGACAACAATTCCCTAAATGAACTTTCTGCTCTCTCTACAGGGTTGAACTGCAAAATTGGCAGGGTGACACCAGAATCAGAAAACCGCAAAAGCGCCTTTCTGCAGTCTTGTTTTGTGCCGCAGACCGTCAGCGCCTCAAGCATCTCTGGCGAGACCTGTTTTGCGGCCGCGTCGCCACCGCTCTCTTGATATTCGGCTGAAATGCGAGACACTTCGTCGCTATAGCCGTTTTCCGCAAGGAACCTGCTGTAATACTTGCCGACTGCAACATAGAATGCAAGGGTCTTTGCTGCCCGCGCCCTGGCTTTTTCCGGCTCTTTGTCCGACACGGCGCAGATGAGCGAGAGCGCGACTTCAAAGTTGTCCGCGGCGGCCCTTGCCTTTAGCTCGGGCACTGTTTTTTCCAGCTCTTCAAGGGGGCGCATGTAAAGGATCACGCCGTCTGCCTTTTCCGCGGCAAGCGCAAGCATGCGCCTGTTGACGGCCGCAAGAAAAATAGGGACATGCTTTCTAGGAGGCGCGTTTAGCATCTTGAAATTGTTTATCTTGAAAAACTCGCCGGAATAGCTGACCTTCTCGCCAGAAGTCATGAGCCGGATGCATTCGACGTATTCCTTCATTCGAGAAGCGGGCTTCTCAAACTCTGCCCCGTGCCAGTTCTCGACGATGGCTTCCGTGCTCGTGCCAAGGCCGATGACTGTCCTGTTCCCAGAGATCATGTCAAGCGTGGCTGCGCCCATCGCTATTGTGGCAGGCGTCCTTGAGAAAATGCTGACTATTGAGGTGCCAAGCCTTACCCTTTTCGTAGCCTGCGCCACGGCTCCAAGCGTTGAAAACGACTCGCGGCCCCACGATTCCGGGACCCATACCGAGTCGACGTTATTCTGCTCATCTGCAAGGCTTGCGCACCGGAGCACATCCTCCATTGAAAGGAGCGGCCCGAGGCTGTACCCGATCTTCATCATGAGATGTTTGCAGCCTGCATTTCCCTTGCGGCTTCTTCGATGTCCTTGTGTGAATCAATGGAACGCCAAAAAACATTGTCGTAGGTGGTTGCCCTGAGTTTCCCTTCCTTTGCCAGTGCAGGCAGGGCGGTCATCTCTATGTTGCCGTTTTCGGGCAGGTACGAAAACACCTCGCTCGTGAAATGGTAGACTCCTGCGTTTATCCACCTGTCCTTTATCCGGGGCTTTTCCACGAACCCGAGCACCTTGTTTGACTTGTCCACCTCGACTACGCCGTACGGGCTGCGCAGCGGCACAAGTGCAAGCGAGTGCGCCGCCCCGCCATCGCGCAACTTTGAAGGATCAAGGTTTGAGAGTATGTCGCCGTTTAGCATGAAAAACTCGCTCTGGCCGGAAAGAAGACCCTCTGCATTCTTTAGAGCGCCTCCGGTCCCAAGTGGCTCTTCCTCGACAGCATAGCCCACCCTGACGCCAAGCCTGCTCCCGCTCCCGATGTGGTTTATTATCTGTTCTTTCAGGTAGCCGACGCAGATTATGAACTCCTTTATGCCGTTTCCGGCCAGCCACTTTATCTGCCACTCGATTATCGGGAGGTTTGACACCTCGATCATGGGCTTTGGTATCTGGTCTGTCAATGGCTTCAGACGCTTGCCAAAGCCGCCTGCAAGGATTACTGCTTTCATAGCCCAGAATTCCTGTACAATCGTATAAAATGTTATCATCCAGGCTGCGTCAGGAGCCAGTGTATTTCCTGGTAGCATTCGGTACACATTTCCTTGCCATCTGTGTGCACGCAAGAGTACGTCCTGTCAGCGTGCGAGTTGCAGCGCGCGCAGACAGGCAACAAAACTATCTCGAGGCCTGCGGCTTGCTCGCGATGCGCCTGTCGCCTGCAGCCTTCCAGGCGCCAAGGCCCACCAGGATTGCGCCCATGCCAATAGTGCTACCGATTGTGCGCATTGCGCCTGACGAGTTCTCGGAGGCAAGCGCGCCCTGCGCAATGAGGGCAAGCATGCCGGCGATTATCAGGCCGCCGTTGACAAAGAGCAGCGCCATGACCGCCCTTGACGGTTCTTTTCTTGCAATGACAAAAGCAATTATCGACATTATTACAGCGCCTCCTCCAAACCCGCTGCCCCTCACTGACTCGTCAAACGGGAGAAATCCCCGGCGGTCTGGGCTGGAACTAGCTACCGCGGCATCTGCACCGTATATTACCAAAAGCACCAGCGAAGCGACAAGCAGGCCGATTGCAATCTTGACCTTTGCCATTCTCTCTGTATTAAATGGCAATCAGATTTAATAAACGTACCCGGGTTTGCAAGGGTGTGCCCAAGGATATCAAAGAGGTCCTCTATGCAGTCATTGACGACATTGGCAGAGAAAGGATCCGCGCAGACGTCAGTTCCAATATTGAATCGTCAAGGAAATACTGCGCCGAAATAGTAGACAGGTGCACGCACGACCTTGGTGGCGAGGCAAACGACGACGAGGCGCTTGGAAACTTGTGCGAGGCGCTCTTGCATTTCATGCTCACCGCGTCGCTTTTGCCATCAGAAAGAAAAGTGACTGTGGATGGAACGGAGCTTGACGTGGTCGTGCCATCCGTAAAGAACCTTGCAAAAAGCCCTGACAAGACTCTTGTTATACAAGTGATAAAAGCAAATGCAGACATGGCAAGGATAAAGCAGGCGCAGGCAGTCCAAAAAAATATTGAAAATTTATGGATAATTTCTGCAAGAAAGGTTGATTATAAAGGCAGGAATTACCATCTTGGCAATGCAAAATTCCAATATTCATCGGTGGTTTCTGACATTCGCGCGTTCCTTGCGCGCAAGGGCGTCAGCAGCCTGAAAATGCTGCACGGCTAGGCAAGGACCTTTTCTGCAACGCTCGTTTTTTCAAGTAGCCTGCCTATCTCCTTGTAGTCAGGCTTGTTTTTCATCTCCGGCAGAACTGCAAGCACAGGCACACCTGCAAGCCGCTGCAGGACGCGTGGAACGTTCTTTTCTACCGCGCTCGGCTTTTTCGGCATCATGTTGACTACTATTCCCAGGATGTCGAGGCCAAATTCGCGGCAGACGCGTACAGTGAGAAGCGTGTGGTTCAGAGTGCCAAGGCGCGGGTGCGTCACTATCACCACAGGCAGGTCTACAAGCCGTACAAAATCTGCTACAAACTCGCGCTCTGTCAGGGGAACCATCAGGCCCCCGATGCCTTCAACCACCACAAACTGGTGCTTTATTCCAAGTTTTTTCAGCTGGAACAATGCGCCGTGGACGTCCGGCGGACTCTTGTTCAAGATCTGCGCGGCCATGAGCGGAGACGCAGGCACCCTGAAAAAGACAGGGTTCAATTCTTCATCAGTCTCGATGGCATTTGTGGCTTCGGCAAGGATAGCAGTGTCTTCTGACTTGAATTTCTTTGAAAAAGGCTTGCTGCCGGTCGCAAACGGCTTCATCGCGGCAACGTCTATGCCATTTTTCCTCAAGAGCCACGCGATGCCTGCCGCGACCGCGGTCTTGCCGACACCAGTGTCCGTGCCTGTCACAAACACGCCGCGCATGGAAATAATTAGATAGAGCAGGGGGTTGCATTTAACTACTATGAGCGGCCGTCCAAGCCTCAAAGACGCAGACAGAGACAGGAATTTTGTCTGGCACCCCTATACCCAGATGAAGGACTGGGAAAGGCAGGACAACAGGGTCATCGTGAGGGGCGAGGGCTTTTACCTAGTCGACGACAGGGGCCGGCGATACCTTGACGGGACTGCGAGCATGTGGTGCAACGTGTGGGGCCACGGGCAAAACGAGGTAGTCGAGGCGATGCGCGAGCAGTTGAAACACTTGCAGCATTCCACGCTGTTTGGCCTTGCAAGCGAGCCGTCCGCGCGCCTTGCAGAGCGGCTGATAAAACTGGCAAGGGGCAGTATGGACCGCGTATTTTACACTGACAATGGCTCGACGGCGATTGAAGCTGCGTTAAAGATGGCCCTGCAGTACTGGCAGAACCGCGGAAAGCCTGAAAAAAAGTTGTTCGTGTCGCTTGAGGGAGGATACCACGGCGACACGGTCGGCGCCATGTCTGTTGGATATATCGAGCAGTTCTTTGGCGCCTACAAGCCATTATTGGCCAAGGTAAGCAGGGTTCCAAGCCCTCTTTTCTACGGAAGCAAGTTCGAAAGCGTGCAAGACCTTGTCGAGCACTGCATGGAGCAGACAGAAAAGACACTGAAAAAACTGGACGGGAAATGCGCCGGCCTCGTCATGGAAAGCGGCGCCCAGATAGCAGGGGGCGTCGTCATCTACCCCCAGAAATACCAGCAGAAGATTTCAGAACTATGCAAAAAGTATGACACTCTTTTGATCCTTGACGAAATCGCGACTGGCTTTGGAAGGCTTGGCAACATGGTCGAATATTTGGCGCAAAATTCAAAACCCGACATTGTCTGCATGGGAAAGGCGCTTGCCGCCGGCTACTTTCCTCTTGCAGTCACGCTGGCGCATGAAAAGATCTATGACGCGTTCCTTGGCAGCTACGAGAAAAACAAGCATTTCTACCACGGCCACACGTTTACCGGCCACCCGGTGGGCTGCGCCGCCGCACTGGCAAACCTTGAACTTTACGAAAAACGCAACCTTATGCAACAGATTAAGAAAAATGCGCAGTACATCAAGCAGAGGCTTGGCGAATTCGAAGAAATTGGCGTTGTAGCAGACGTACGCCACAGTGGCATGCTGGCAGGAATAGAGCTTGCAAGAAACGGCAAACCACTCATGCACCTCAAGAGCAAGGAGCGCATCGACTATTTCGTGGCAAGGGAGTCGCTTGCAATGGGTGTGCATCTGCGCGCCCTGGGCAACGTCATGGTCGTCATCCCGCCCCTTGCAATCGGCCGAAACGACCTGGAAAAGATGATGGATGCCCACCTGGAACTGGCAAAAAAGGCGGAAAAGCTGTAGGCTATTTCTGGCTTATTTGGCGCAGTTCCTTGTAGAGCGTCGCTTTGGAAACGCCCAGTTCCCTTGCGATCCTTGCCTTTGAGCGGTTTTCTGCAAGCATCAGTATCAATCGATTCTTGTCGAGCACCTTTTGGGGCCTGCCTATGCTGCGGCCAGCGGCCCTTGCGCGCTCCATGCCGTCTTTTGTGCGCTGGACGAGCATCTCGCGCTCGCGCTCTGCCACCCAGGTCAGTATGCCTATCATCAATTTCCGTACGCTTGGCTCCGTCGTCTGCAGAAACGACTCGCGAGGCGAACAGGATAGCAGCGGCGCGTATTGCTCAATAGCCTTGATGGCGTCAAGGGTATCCCAGAAGGTCCTGCCAACCCGCGACAGCTCGTAAACAAGAACCGCATCGACCTGCGCGGTTTTGACCATTTCAATAAGGTCTGAAAACCCGCGCCTTTGGATCGCCGGAACCCTGCCGGAAACGGCCGAATCTTCGAAAAAGTCAAGGATCTGAAAGTTGTTGTCATTGGCCCATTTTTCCAGCGCCAGCTTTTGGTTCTGAACGGTCTGCTCTTCGGTGCTGACCCGCAGGTAGGCAAATGCGTACTTTTTCATGGCCTGTCTTGCCGGCCTAGCTTAACAGCAGGCTAGTCAAAAAAGTGCGATCAAGTGTTTAAAAACGGTAATGGCAGTTTCTAAACCATCTGTACACAAGTGCCGACAAAACAAGAGTAAAAAAATGGGCGTTCAAAAAGTGGCATGCAAGAAAGGTCCCTTTTTTGAACGGTTCCGAGCATATCGCCGCGATGACGATTTTCGGTTTTCTGCCAAAAGACCATTTCCACAAGCAAATTGTTAACTTCAAAAAATGCAAGGGCCATAACTGCCAGAAAATCGGCGTCAGACCCCCACCTAGAAAGGCCAGAAAAGCCGAATTGTTGCCAGATGTGCACAAGCAGGCTTGCACCTAGAAATATGGCCACAGGTTATAATACAAGGCATGGAAAGCGATATCGGCGGGTATGCCTTGAAAAACGGCGAAGGGACACATATCAACTTTCGCGGAACCAAGATAGTAGTAAAGGCCTCCGGCGAAAGGTCTGAAGGAGCATACACCCTGCTTGAAATGACCCATCAGCCAAATGTCGGACCCGCGCTCCACATCCATCCAAAAGCACCAGAAGAATACTATGTGCTTAAAGGTGAATACTCTATCAGGTACGGCGAAAAGACGGTTATTGCCAAAGCGGGAGATTTCATATTTATTCCAAAGGGAATGTCGCACAACTACCAGTCAGGCCCGGAAGGTGGCAAGGTCCTAGTCATATCCCCGGCAGGTCTTGAAAGGTATTTTGCAGGCGTGGCCGACGTGCTCAAAGAACGGCTAATAACGGGGGAGCTGGAACAAGAAATCGCCGGAAAATACGGTCAGGAATTCCTGGACGGGCTAAAGCACTGGGGACAATAAATTACCAAAACCGGCCTGCAAACCCCCCGCTGCAGGCGCCCAGAACCTGTCAGTTATTGATAGGCGATTTTGAGCACGATTTCAGGCAACATTTCTAAATTCGAGTTTTGAAATATTGACATTTTTTGGCTCAGTTGTAAACCAAACTTTTAATTACGAGTTTACAACATCGATTCCAAAATGTCCGACGCGGCTTTTATCAGGGCTTGCATGGAAAAAGTGCTTGCAGGCGGCAGGATAACAATCGACGAAGCCGAAAGGCTGCTTGCCACCGACGACGTCATGGCCCTTGCAGACTGCGCCAACACAATAACGCGCAGGTTCAACGGCGACGTCGTGGATGTTGAAGCCCTGATTAATGCAAAATCCGGCAGGTGCCCGGAGGACTGCAGTTTTTGCGCCCAGTCGACCTTTTACGAAACAGGCATCAACAAGTACCCGCTCCTGCCAAAAGAAACAATCGTGGAGCAGGCGGAAATTGCCAAGGCGGGAGGCGCCACCAATTTCTGCCTTGTCTGCGCGTACAGGTCGCCTCCGGAAAAGGATTTTGAGCAGATCTGCGAAACGATAACCGCGATAAAAGAGCGGGTGGGGACGGAGGTGAATGTCTCGCTTGGCTTTATGACCCTTGAAAGGGCAAGACGCCTGAAAGAACTTGGAGTAAAGCGCTACAACCACAACCTCGAAGCCTCGGAAAGTTATTTCTCCAAGATATGCACCACTCATGATTTTGCAGACCGCGTAAACACGGCAAGAATAGTGAAAGAAGCCGGCCTGGAACTGTGCTGCGGGGGAATCATCGGCATGGGCGAGACTCCGAGGCAGAGGCTAGAGCTTGCGTTTTCAATCGCGTCATTGGATCCTGATGAGGTGCCGATGAACATACTCATTGGCAGGGAAGGGACGCCATTTGCCGGCTACAAAGACCTCATCGAGCCAACTGATGCTATCAAGACGATAGCAGTGTGGCGTTTTATTATGCCCAAGACCATATTGAAAATAGCAGGCGGGCGCGAGGTCCACCTCAAGGACAAGGACAAGCTTGCGCTAAAGGCCGGCGCAAACGGCATCATCACCGGCGGCTACCTGACAACAGGCGGCAATGCGCCCAACAGGGACATCACGATGATAAAAGAGATTGGCCTCAAAGCAAAATAAGACTACTCTCTTTGTAGACGAAAAACTTCTCGCACTTGAAAAGGACGGCCTGTACCGCTCGCTAAAAACAGTGAGCGTGAGCGGGCCGCTTGCCACTGTCAATGGCAGAAAAGCAATTCACTTGTGCTCAAACGACTACCTCGGCCTGTCGCAGGACAAGAGAGTCGTACAAGCAGCGGTCAGAACATTGAGGCAGGTGTCGCAATGCAGCTCCCGGTTAATTGCAGGAAACGACCCTTTCATCACAAAGCTGGAAGACATGCTTGCAAGGCACAGGAGAACAGAGTCTGCACTTGTCTACCCGACAGGGTACGCGGCAAACCTGGGTGCAGTAACCGCGCTTGCCGACAAAAATACCACGATCTTCAGCGACGAGCTGAACCATGCGAGCATCATCGATGCCTGCAAGCTCTCCGGCGCCAGAATAGAGGTGTTTGCGCACAACGACACGGCCCACTTGGAAAATCTCGTCTCAAAGGCTGCTGGAAGGAAAATCGCGATAACAGAGGGCATTTTCAGCATGGACGGCGACTCGGCCGACATTGTTAAAATTTGCAGGATTGCAGAAAAGTACGACGCACTGACAATAGTGGACGACGCGCACGGCGACTTTATCTTTGGCCCGAAATTTGCAGGAGTCCCTGCCAAGTTTGGCGCCAAGGTCGACGTACACATCAGCAGCATGAGCAAGGGCCTCGGCTGCTTTGGCGGGTACGTGGCGACAAGCGCCAAGATCCGCGAGCTTTTGGTCAACACCTCAAGGCAGTTCATCTATACCTCCGCGCTTCCAGACTACCTCTGTGCAGCGGCAGTCGCCGCAGTCCCTCTGGCGAAAAGAGGCAACCTGCAAAAAAGGCTGTTTGAAAACATCAGGCAGTTTTCCAGCCAGTTGAAGAAGCATGGGTTTACCCTCGGCAACTCGTCAAGCCAGATAATGCCTGTCATGGTAGGAGACGAGAAAAAAGCGGTAACGTTCTCTGAGGAACTCTTGAAAAACGGCGTGTTTGCGCAGGCCGTGCGCTACCCGACGGTAAAGAGGGGCTCGGCGCGCCTGCGCGTTTCGCTCACGGCAATGCACGAAAAAATGCACATTGACGCAGCTACGGCTGCCTTTGAAAAAGCAGGCAGAAAGACAGGCATAATCTAGTATATTTCTAAATTCGAGTTTAGAAACAAAGTTAATTAACACCTGCCTGCAATAAAAGAACCATGCCTGCAAGGGAGTTTGCTTTTCGGGTAAAACTGACAGAGGAGCAGGGAAGGGAACTTGCGATGTACCTCAATTCGCTTCCGGCTGACGACGTGCTATTTGGCCTTCGCTTTGCGTACAAACGCTACATGGCTGCAAGCGGTGGTTATCTGATGCCGGGGAGAAAGAGCATGGTCAAGAGGGAGACGCACCTTCTCAGTGCCGACCAGGCCAAGTGGCGCCTCAACAACTGGAAGACGATGATACGCACGTACCGCGAAAAGGGCTACAGCTACCCGACGATATCAAGGATAAAAAAGCAACTGCAAAAAATCGCTGCGGGGAAAAAGTAAAGAAAAATGGAAGGAGAGAGTGGAGGCTTCTCAGTAGCCTGAAGCCTCTGCCGCGGATCTCTGCGAGCTGCTGGTCGAAGGAAGGTCGGGGAACTTGCTCTTCATGTTCATTTCCACGATCGCACTTGCTTCCTCCATTATCCTCGCAGTGTCGTCGTTGACTGCAGTGTATCCGCCTATCTCGGCTGACGGGATCTGTCCCGAGTCGGTCATGATGTTGCCAAGCAGGTCTGAAATCTGCGCAAAGGACTGGTCCGCCTCGGGCATCATGCCTGAAAGGCCGCCCTGGAGTCCCTTTATCACAGACATTGCGGGGCTCAGCGTCACCACGACGTCGCCGAGTTCTGTTATTGTGTTTAGCCTCAACTGGATCTGCTCAAGTGCAAGTTTTGCAGAGCTTATCATTTTGCCCATCTTGCGGATCTGAGAGAGCTCGCCTGAAAGCACGCGTGCGTGCTGGGCATCGTGGCTTTGCATCGCAAGGACGACGCGCTTGAAGATCACCTGATCCTTCTCGTTGATGCGCGAGTTTATCGCGTCCAGCTTTTGTATCTGCATCTGCAATTTCTTCTGTGCTTCTTCAATCCTCGGTTTTAGAGGAGTTTGTGGCTTGATTCCTTCGATCAGCTTGTGTCCTACGCTTTCTCCTTGTGGTTTTACCCATTTGTTACCAAACGACATCCTTACTATGATGGCACCTAGCAATGCTTTGCTGGCAATCGAGTAAAAGAGCGGCTGTACCGACGCCTGCTGTAACCGCGGTAACAAGGCTTGGCAGTTACACAATTTTTGCATGCACCTCATGCAGCGAAACGGTTTTGAGCGCGGGCGTGGTGGTGTGTATGCGTATTGCCGTACAGAATACGAATGGCGCGCGCAGGCGATCTTGACGCGCTGTTGGCGCTCATGGAGAAATACTATGATTACGATCGCCATGATTTTGACAGGAAAAAGGCCAGAAACGCAATGCGCAGGCTGCTTGAGAACCGCAGGCTTGGCTCGGTACTTTTAGCGCTTGACGCTAGAAGCAACAACAACGGCAAGCCTATCGGGTACCTCGTGCTTGCATTTGGCTACAGCCTAGAGTTTGGCGGCCGCGACGCATTCATTGACGAGTTTTTCATCATGGAAGAATACCGCGGAAAGGGGATAGGAAAAGCAGTCCTTGAGCATGCACAAAAAGTGGCAAAAAAGCAGCGAGTCAACGCCCTGCACCTTGAAGTGACAAAGCACAACAGCGCAGTCATCGGGTTTTACAGGCGCGCCGGCTTTGTAGACCACGACAGGTACCTGATGACAAGGCGCACCTAGAACAACACATGCATCACGCCTCATTAGACAAGTATTTTAAACACCCAGAACCCCGGTCAAGCGCGGATGATAAAGGAGAAGATAAAGGTAAACAATCGCAGCTATGATATTAGCCTGAACGAGCAAACGCAGATGTATGCAATGAAACTGCGAAGGCTTTACCAGCAGAGCTACAGCGACATGGACAGTTTTGATGAGGTCAGCTCCGAGATATCATCCACCATCAGCAATTTGCTAAAGCACGCGGCGTCGCCGGAGGTTCGCGAGGATGACATGGACGGCGTAATCCAGCAGATCCTGAAGATGTACGAGAAGAGCATCAAAAAGTAAAAACACCTAAATAGCAAGTCCTAACGTCTCATTCTGGACATAATGGCCGAGCACGCCGTAAAAAAATGCATCAACCCGGACTGCGGCAAGTCGTATGGCATTGACAACGACACCTACAGATGCACCTGCGGCTCGCTTCTTGATATTCAATACAGCAAAAAGCCAAGCCGCGACCTCATTGAAAGGTTTTACCAGAGGCGCAACCATGGAGGCAACATCTACAACGAGTCAGGCGTCTGGCGTTTTCGTGACCTGATAAACTTTGCAGGCATTGACACGGAAGATTTCAACGAGTGCGCCCGCACGTTGGTGTCGCTTGACGGCTCGGAAGGCAGGCTCTCAAAACCATACAACATGAGCAAGGCGGCAGACTATGCCGACATGAACCACGATAGCTTTTTCCTCCAGCCCGAAGGCTACAACCCGTCAGGCTCGTTCAAGGACAACGGCATGTCGACTGCCGTGACGCACGCCAAGATGCTCAAGGTAAAGAAAATCATCTGCGCATCAACCGGCAACACGTCCGCGTCTGCGGCAATGTACGCGGCAAACGAGGACATCCAGTGCGACGTCTACATACCAAAAGGCGAGATTGCGCCAGGCAAGCTGGGCCAGGCGTTCCAGTTTGGTGCGCAGGTCATACAGGTGCAGGGCAACTTTGACGACGCGCTTGCAACCTCTCTCAAAAACGCCAAGGAGACAGGCGGCTACACCGTAAATTCGGTGAACCCGTTCAGGATAGAGGGCCAGAAAACCATAGTCTACAGGGTGATGGAGCAGTTGAACTGGAACCCGCCGGACTGGATCGTGTATCCAGGTGGCGCGCTGGGCAACACCTCCAGCTGCGGAAAAGCGCTAATCGAATTGTACGAATGGGGCTGGATAAAGAAGGTCCCAAGGATTGCGGTTGTAAACGCCGAGGGCGCGAACACGCTGTACGAGCTCTACAACGGCATGTTCGAGGGCAAAAAACTGTCATGGAACGACGGCAGGCCAGACCTTGGCATGGTCGACAGGTATTACGCAGACCTTGACAAGCGCGGAATAAGGCCCAAGACGCACGCGACTGCAATCCAGATAGGGAGGCCGGCCAACATCGTCAAGGCACTCAGGGCGCTCCACTTTACCAACGGCGTTGTCGTGCAGGCAACCGACAAGGAGATGAGCGACGGCATGTCAATAGTCGGCCTGAATGGTTTTGACTGCGAAATGGCATCAGGCGCAGTGCCGGCAGGCGTGCGGAAGCTGCGAAAAGAAGGCACGATAAAGAAAGACGACGTGGTTGTCGGCATTCTCACCGGCAGGCAAAAGGATCCGTCGCTTGCGGTGGAATACCATATGCATGCAGACAACATGTTTGCAAGGCCGCCTACAAGCCACTAGATTCTTTTTAATAGTGTAATCATGTAGATTGCTACTATATAGTATATATCATATCAAACTTATAATAATAGTATAATACCATATCTTTCCATTTACAACTATTAACATCGTTGCATTACTAATAATATCATTGTTCTAACCGGCAAAGCCGGCAACTACCAGCAAGGGTTTGTTTTTGGCATCTGCCAAGCACGAAAAAGGTGCAAAAACGGCCTAGAAAGCAGTCTGGAATTGAGCGAAAAGTCAGCTTGCGGCCTTGCGAAGCGCAGAGAGCAGGGCGTTTGCCTTGTGCTCCGTTTCATCCCACTCTTTTTCAGGCTTGGAGTCCATGACTATGCCGGCGCCCGACTGGATGTAGGCCTTGTTCCTGTCGACAAAGAGCGAACGTATGGTTATCGCAAAGTCGCACGAGCCGTTGAAAGAGAAATAGCCGAGCGCGCCTGCATAGGGCCCGCGCAGGTCAGGTTCCAGCTCGTCGATTATCTCCATCGCGCGCACCTTTGGCGCGCCTGACACGGTTCCTGCAGGGAATACCGCCTTTAGCGCGTCGTACGAGTCGTAGGATTTTTGCAGGTTGCCTGTGACATGCGAGACGATGTGCTGCACATGGCTAAAGCGCTTGACCGTCATCAACTCGTCAACCTTGACCGTGCCGTACCTGCATACCCTGCCGATGTCGTTTCTTGCAAGGTCTACAAGCATGGTGTGCTCAGCAAGCTCTTTTTCGTCTTTCAAGAGGTCCTGGCGCATATCCTCGTTCTTTTGCTCGTCTTCCACTATCGGCCTCGTACCGGCTATCGGGAACGTCTCGACATAGCGACCCTTTGTGACGCGTACCAGCATCTCCGGGCTTGAGCCGATTATGCACCTTTTACCCATTTTCATGAGGTACATGTAGGGTGACGGGTTGACCTCCCGGAGCGCTTCGTAAAAGCGCAAAAGGTCGCCCTTTACGTCAAACTTGATGTTCTTGGCAAGCACCACCTGAAACGTGTCGCCGTCGTAGACATATTTCTTGGCCTTTTTGACCATGCCTACGAAATGCTCCTTGGTCATGTTCCTCTGCGGTTCGGTGTGCGAAAATGGAGCCGACTTTTTTGCAGGCGCCTTTGCCAGCCTGCGCTTTATCTCCTTCAATCTCGACTTGCCAAGGTAAAAGTAGTAGGCTCGGCCTTCCTTGTGGTTGTACAGTATGCCGTCTGTGTAAATCCCAAATTCCATCAGGGGAAACGTGCTTTTGCCCTTGCGCTTGTCCACAGGCAGGCTTTCCCAGAACCTTATTGCGTCATAGCTGATGTACCCCACCGCTCCTCCAATGTAGCGGAACGTGTCATCCTTTACCTCGGGAACGAGCTGGCGCAGCTGCGACAAGGGCTCTGTCACCTTTTGCTTTCTTATCCTGCCGCGCCTTTCGACAGTAAACGCTTTGGAGTCGCAGGTAACCGTGACCTCTGGGTCAAAGCCGATGACGGACATCTCGGCAAGCTCTTTTGGGCCTATTAGTGATTCCAGAATGAATGCGCGGTCAGAGGAAGAATAGAGTTTCTTGAATAGTGCAAACTGGTCTTCAGTCGTGGTTAGGGGCGTGATCCTTATCTTGCCGCCCAAATCGAGACGGCCAAAAGCTACCACCCTGTTTCATTCTCTCCTCTCTCTAGCCTCTGGGTCATGCGCCTCGATGGGCATTTAAAGTTTCGGGACTGTGATTGCGCCCTCTGACGCCGACTGGACCAGAGACGCGTATTTTGCAAGCGCTCCGGACTTGTAGTGCGGCTTGATAGGCTTCCATTTCTTTGCCCGCCTTGCAAGCTCGGCTTTTGACACCATCAGGTCTATCCTGCTTGTTGCAGTGTCGATGACTATTTCGTCGCCTTCCTTGACAAGCGCTATGGGGCCTCCGACCATCGCCTCCGGCGCCACGTGTCCTATCATGAATCCACGGGTCGCGCCGGAGAACCTGCCGTCTGTCACCATCGCCACTTTTTCGCCAAGGCCCTGGCCGACTATTGCAGCTGTGGTTGAAAGCATCTCGCGCATGCCTGGGCCGCCCTTTGGACCTTCGTAGCGGATTACCACCACATCGCCTTCGATTATTTTGCGCTGCGATACTGCGTCAAACGCCTTTTCCTCGCTGTCAAAGACGCGGGCCTTACCAGTGAATTTCTTGCTCTTTACTCCTGCGACCTTGACCACCGCGCCGTCTGGCGCAAGCGTGCCCTTCAATATCTTTAATGTGCCCTCGCTGCTTATCGGCTCTTCAAGGCGCCTCACCACCTTTTCCTTGCCTTGGCTCAGGTCAAACGTCATCGATGCAAGATTCTCCTTCATGGTCTTGCCTGTCACGGTCATGACATCGGCGTTGAGCAAGCCTTTCTTCAAGAGCGCGTTCATTATGACAGGAACGCCCCCTATCTTGTCAAGGTCCAGCATGACGTACGTGCCTCCCGGCCTCATGTCTGCAATGTGCGGCGTCTTTTTGCGGATTTTCTCAAAGTCGTTGAGGTTCAGCTTCACCCCTGCTTCTCTTGCTATTGCAAGCAGGTGGAGAACTGCATTAGTAGAGCCTCCAATGGCGTTTGCCATCATTATCGCGTTTTCAAAAGCTTCGTAGGTGAGTATGTCGCGGGGGCGGATGTTGCTGTCTATAAGGCTCATTACGGCCTTGCCGGTGTTGTAGCATATTTCGTGGCGCCTGTCGCTTTCAGCGGGCGGTGACGCGCTCCCCGGCAATGACATACCAAGTGCCTCGCTAATCGACGCCATCGTGTTTGCCGTGTACATGCCCGCACAAGAGCCTGCCGTGGGGCAGGCAACGTTTTCAAGGCTGATGAGCTCCTGAAAGGTCATCTTGCCAGCGTCGTACGCACCTACAGCCTCGTACACGTCCTGCACGGTCACCTGCTTGCCGTTCCACTCGCCAGGCATGATGGTGCCTCCGTACACGAATATCGACGGCAGGTTCAGGCGCGCCATCCCCATGAGCGTTCCTGGCAGGCTCTTGTCACAGCCAGAGATGCCCACGATGCCGTCGTAGCCGTGCGCCCTCACCATAACCTCGATAGAGTCGGCGATTATCTCCCTGCTGACGAGTGAGGCCTTCATGCCCTCGTGACCCATTGCAATGCCGTCAGAGACCGCTATGGCTGTGAATTCGCGCGGGGTGCAGCCTGACTCGCTTACGCCCCTCTTGGCGCTCTGCGCAAGCTGTCCAAGGTGGATGTTGCACGGGGTTGCCTCGTTGCACGTGGTAGAGACGCCGATTATAGGCCTGTTCAGGTCCTCGTCAGTGAGGCCCATTGCCTTGTACATTGCCCTGTGCGGCGCCCTTGCTGTTCCTTCGACAACCTTTCTGCTTGGAAGCTCCATAAGGAATGAAGATAGGGGTGGTGCATATTTTAAGATTGAGACGATTATTAGCTATGTGACAGGTAATTACGGGCTTGAAAGTTCAGAAGATATGCAGGAAATGGACGATCTTAGATTTAAGTCTTGAAGCTTATGAAGTGAGGGGATCGCTAACGGCAGACCCTCTACCTGAAGACGCTGTCATAGTGCTCAGCATCATCAAGAAGTATTCAGGAATACGGGGAAAGTATCTGGTAATGGAGACGGGTTTCGACCATAATAGAACCATTGATGCTGTTAAGGCATTGGTCCTTCGGAACATCGTTTACGTTGACTTCACAAACTATCCGAACTTTAGAGAATGTCGGTTTTATCCAAAATAGAATCATGCCAAAACCTTGTTTCCGGCAGCACATCTTCCATAAATAGTCGCCAGGATTAACTGAATATCAAGATTAACCGCAGAGGATGCCGTTGCCAGAGCAAAGGTATAGGGCCAAAAACCAGACCGCTAATTGATTGGTCATGTGAAGAATTGTATTCTTTAAGATTCTTGGCGTTTCTTAATCGAGGCTTGCCGTTATCTTGACGCCGTCAAGGCCTTCGACGCGGAAGACGGTCTCGCACATGCCGCACTCGGCGTTTCCGCTTGACAGGTCTCTGGCAGATACCTCTTCATTGACATAGTCGCACTTGGGGCAACGGAATGAAAAGGCAATATCAAAGTCTTCCAGCTCGACTGTCTCGGCCATCGTAAAAGGTCTAGAATCTGGTGTATTTAAAATTGGCTATTGTCCAAGCCAACCAGCAAAGCTGTGCAAGCACTTGCATTCTCACTACCGCAGGCTCTTACGCTGCAGAAATATTCTTCTTCAGGTGATTGTTGTAACAACACAGTTACTGGACTTTCTCTTTCAATTGTCGACGTAAAGATGGACTGCTGTATGCGCACAAACACAGTCTTACTTCTTGTCTGCACCACCACCCAACAGACCGCCGATAATGTCTCCAACTCCGCCTCCTTGATAATTTGTCCCCAGAAAGCTGCCGATCAACGAGCTCAGTCCTGCAGAGTCTTTGCTTGCGCTTTCTTTAGGCACGTCTACCGCTTGTTGCGTGTATTGCCTTGCCTGATTGTCGTCATTCAGTCCGCCATCCTTTTTTACTTGTTGTACAAGCGGGTTACCCGGGTCATTTAGGCCAGAGGTCAGCTGCGACAGTATCGATTGCAAAGAAGAATCCGCGTTAGTTCCTCCTGAACTGATGATGTTGCCTGCTCCTTTTTGCATAAAGTGCTGTACTACGTAGCTTAGAACAGCGCTTATCACAGTGGCAGCAATCGACTGCTGCATGCCGCCCTTGTTTGAAAGCATTGAGGATAATGCTTCGATATTCATGGGCTACTTTCTTGACCAAGTTATTTACGACTTGTGTCAGGCCTTACGGTAAGCTATATTCATTTTCGCTCTTGTTCTACCAGATAAAGCATCCGCGGATAATTACAAAGCTGACCTTCTATGATCTCCTGTATGGAATGATTGTCATCATAGACGCCAACAGGTTCAAAAAAAGGATGCCACATATTTCAAGGCGTTGCCAATATAACGGCGCCATCAAGCACAAGAAATAAACATGCATTAAATCTTAGCAGCAGGCGCAACAGATGCCCAAGCCGTGCATATTCTGCTCCATAATAGCAGGCGAACTGCCAAGCGCCCAGGTCTACAAGGACGAAGACTTGCTCGTGATAATGGACAAGTACCCGATAAACCCGGGCCACACGCTCGTGATACCGACCAAGCACCACGACACTCTTTTGGACATGCCGCCGGCCGAGGTGGCCAAGCTGTACGCGGCGGTGCCAAGAATAGCTAGGGCGGTCGTGGCCGCTGTGGACGCAGACGGGTTTAACGTTGGCCAGAACAACGGCATTGCGGCAAACCAGATAATTCCACACGTGCACGTACACGTAGTTCCGCGGTTTGCAGACGACAGCCCCGACGGCAAGTGGCCCTCAAGGCACGTCGCTCCGGAAGAAGAGCTAGAGAAGATGGCGCAAAAGGTGAAGCAAAAGCTGACGCCGTTGCGCGCAAAATAAAAAAAGTCTCTCTCACTTTTTCTTGTCTTTCTTCTTTGGCTCTTCTGTTTCCGAATCGTTGAATACCTTCAGGTCGACCGGCTTTTTCATCCTGCCCTTGAACTTGAGGAGGTATTTCTCGGCATCTTCCTTTGTCTCGAACTTGGCCTCTCCTCGGAAAGACCCATTTTCATCTATGAGGCTCACCGTCCCCCACATACCGTTCTTGCCCAACTTTTTGACGGAAAACATAAGGCGCAAGTTATTTCTGATACGGATATTTAAGAGAGCCGGAACTTTGCTTAACTAGTTTCTTTAGCAAAGCTGCAAAGGTGCACCACCAACTTGATAAAGAAGCTTGGAAGATATTACGGCGGGTTTGAGCTCGGGAAACAATTCTGAAGCAAGGTTTACGATAAACGTCAAGGAAGGCATCGTCGAACTGGAGGGCAAGGAAAGTTTCGTCGACAAGCACCTCGAGAAATTCGAGGAGATATTCAAGACGGCCGTAAAGGAGGCAATAGCAAGCGGCATGCAGCAGCAAAATGTCGCACTCAAGGCGCAGGTTGCGCTCCCGCAGGAGGTCCACGAGGTGCCGCAAGTTCCAGACGGACAGGCAACGACGACAACAACAGCCGCTGTTGCTGCCAAGCCCACCGCAGCGTCACCGGCCAGACACGCCCCGCGCGTAGCACCCACGCTCCCGCCGATACCGGTCGACCTGAAGGCAAATGAGAGCAAGCCGGGCCTGCGCGAATTTTACGCAGAGAAAAAACCACAGAACCACTACGAAAAGACGGCAGTGTTCGCATACTATATCACAAAGTTCAACAAACAGCAGGAGGTCAAGTTCGGCGAGATACTTTCGTGCTATGAGGAAGTCAACGAGAAAAAGCCAAGCGTGATAGACATCGTCAAGAACTCGGTACGGTACAAGGGCTGGCTGGAGCAGGGCTCTGACAAGTTCTCCACGCGCCTCACCATCTCTGGCGAGAACTATGTCAAGTTCGACATGCCCAAGAAAGATGCAACAGCCTAGGCGCGCCACCAGTCAAAGCCGACGTACTCCACCTTCTTTTCCGTCACTTTTGGTATCGCCAGTATGAACTGCTTTTTCACGGTGGTGGCAAGCCTGCCGGCAAGGACGATGCCGGTCGCAGTCATCTCGTCGGTTGCCCGGAACACCTGCACGAGGTACGGCGCGTGGTCAATTCCGGGCCCCTGCTCGTACACCGCAAAGTCGCAGCCGAACTTTATCCCCGGCGAGACGACGTAGCCTTTTTCGCGCAGGTCCGAAAACACCAGGTACTTGGCGTCAAAGTCGACATACTGTTTTTTGCAGATCTTTTTTATCTCTGTCTGCGAGACGGGCCTGCCGTCCATCTGAGATATTTTCAGCCTGCCCTTTTCAGCAAGGTAGCAGCCTTCCATCAGGTCAAGCACGAGCGGCGCGTCAAATTCAACACCCTTTGGCTTTGGCACTCCAAGAGGCTTGCCGTAATAGCCCGAGCCGTACAGTTTTCGCGAGTCTACAATGTCCCAGACTACGATCCTGTTCCCAAAAAGCCTGCCGCTTACTGCTGTTGTTGTCGTCGACATTTACACCATTTTTTACATTCCAAGAGCAAGTATCGTGAACGAGTCGGATGCTTCCTGGCACTTGTCCACCATGCCCTCGATGCCTTCAACCGCGTCCTTGAAGAGCAGCAGATCCTTGTTGTTTGTTATCTCGCCCAGCGCCTTGATTATCATCGCCCGGTACTTGGCGTCCACCTGGTGCTCAAGCTTCTGCATTTCCTGCGCAAGCTCGAACATACTGGCAGGGTTTATCGAAAGCGCCCTGCCCATCTCGTTCAGCTTGAAACTGGCGTCGACTACCATGCCTACCAGCTCCTGCAGATCCGTGTCGCACTGGGCTTTTTTGAGCGTCTCGCCCCTCATGTTTGCCAGCCTAAACGCGATGCCGTTGATGTAGCCGGCGACGTCGTCCATAAGGTACGCCGTGCGCAAGATGTCCTCCCTGTTTGCCATCAGGCCGCCAAGCTCCGACACTTCTCTGGTTATCTTGCGCCGGAGGTTCTCCACTTCTTCCTCGTTGTTGCGCATGCGCTCAAGGCACGCCTGTATGTCGTTGTTATCGTCCTTGATTAGCGACGACGTGAGCGTCGAAAGGTCTCGCGAAGAGCCCAGGATCTTGCTTATTTCGTCCTGTAGAATGGCCAGCGCCCTTCTCTTGGCCTGTACCTCAAGTTCCCCGCTGTACATGTTGTTTGCACACCTAACCGCCGGCTGGCTAATAATCCTTTTGACGAAGCACCAAAGCCGGGGCACAGATCATTGTTCCATAGTTCGACCCTAGAATCCTGTCGCGCAATTGATTACTATGGCCTTGATGCACACGCACGCGCAGGGAATGAAGAGGCTTGCATTTGCAACAGGCTGCGCAGTGTTGCTGCTTGCCACCATCGGCGCCTCGCCGAGTTTCAACGCCCAGACCCCTGGTGAAAGATGCAAGTGCGTGGCGTTCCGGCTGGACGACATCCAGGACTATTACCTGCAGAAAATCCAGATCCGGCTGATGGACGAGTTCGAAAAGCGGGATCTTCCGCTCACCGTGGGCATAATCGCCAACTACTTTGGCCAGGACGAAAAGATAGTGTCTTATGTAAAACAAGGCGTCGCGGCTGGACGACTAGAGGTTGCAAACCACGGCTGGAACCACGAAAAGTTCACGCTCTACAGTCAGGGCGAGCAGTCTGACCTGATGGCAAGGACAAACGACAAACTAAACAGCATACTTGGCTTCAGGCCGCTCATATTCATCGCGCCCTACAACGCCGTGAACAACAGCACGTTTGCGGCCGCAAAAGAGAACGCAATCCTGTACGTGAGCGCAAACATGACACTTGACAGGCCACCGTACCACGAAAAGAGCGACGGGCTGCTGCACTATCCCGAAACGACGGTGACAGGCGACTTGAGCGGCGACGGCGCAAGGTGGCTGAGCTACTCTCATGAACGGACGATGGAAGAGATAAAGCGTGGCATAGACGAGAACGGGTTTGCAGTCGTCACAATGCACCCGATGGAGTTTGCATTGCGCGACGGGCTGAACTTTCGCGACGAGATAGACGAGAGGCAGATGGAAGAACTGGACCTGCTCCTCAAGGCCATCAGCGAGCAGGGCTACGAGATAACGACGCTGGGCGACCTTGCGCTGCGCAACGGCCCCTAAAAGCGGCGCAGGAACTTGGGCTTTAGCATCTCGGGGTGCGCCTTTAGCCCTTCTATGAGCGACAGGATCCTGCCCCTGTCATCAGGCATCGTCCCGCCTATTGAATAGACGTTTGAGGCGTGGTTTGCGCGGAACACCACCGGCGTCTTTGGGTCAAAACCCCTGACCAGCCGCTCCAGCTCGTCAAGCACTTCAACGTCGTCGATGAACTCAAAAGGCTCTCCGTACTTGCTCATGAACTCGTCGCGCACGCCCTCCTCCAGGTACAGCGTGAGTGCGCCCACATAATCGGGCGCTATTTCACCCAGCACTTTTGCCGTGTCGGCGATGTGCTCCTTTGTGTATTTCCTTCCGCCAAGGCCGAGGATTACCATGCACGAAAGGACATAGCCGTGCTTTTTGGCCTTGCTGCACGCCTGGACTATTGACCGGCCAGTCGCGCCTTTTGTCACTTTTTTCAATACAACGTCGTTCCCGCTTTCAATTCCGACGTAGAACATGTGGAGGCCGGCGGCGTAAAGCGCCTTCAGTTCTTCGTCTGTTTTTTGCAAAAGGTTCTTTGGCATGGCGTAGCAGGAGATGCGCTCGATGCTTGGAAACTTTTGGTATAGGTACTCTAGTATCTGCACCAGCCTGTCCTTGGACATGTTTAGCGCGTCGCCGTCGGCAAGGAATATCCTGCGCGTGTCTGGATAGAGTTTGGCCATCATGTCTATTTCCGCGCGGATCTCTTCCCACGGGCGCTCGGCGTATTCCTTGGTGCGGTACATGTTACAGAAGGAGCACTTGTTGAAGGAGCAGCCTAGCGTGACCTGGAATATCAGGGAATTTGCCTCTGACGGCGGCCTGTAGAGCGGATAGTCGTAGGCCAGCTCCATATTATATTGCTCCAAGAAGGCGCCTCTGATAATTATACGTTCATCTTGCGCGTAGCACCTGCAGCTATTATGTGCGCGTTTCCAGTGGACCACAAAAAATGTGGTAGCCTTAAAAGAATTAATCGAGCTACAACAAACTTGGTAGCCAGCCTTGATGCACCCCAAGAGAATGTTTTAGATGCATGCTTTAGACTCTGTCAGCATCCCTAGATTCACAATGAAGGACCAAAGACTGAAAGTGCAAACAGGCGACCGACGACTACTCATCTTCTACCATCAAACGGAATTTTGAACTCCCACGGCCCAGTCAGTACCAGAATTGCAGGAAGCTTGTTTCCCGGCGAGTACATTGGCCTCATTTCAGGTCTACCACTAATTGATGGAGGCGGGACGAAAGGGGCCTGAAACAGAATTTCTTTTATGGTTATTGTTAATTCAGTTGCGTCTGGAACAACTGCAGGCGCAAACAAGCACGAGTAATCATAGTTAAAGTCGCCTGTGGACGACAATCCTCCGCCTCCCCCGTGAACAAAGACACGGTAAGGATTGCCTACGTTGTCATGAACTTGTACGGCAAGTGAAACGTGTGCGTGGTGAAACTGTCGATAGGAAGCATAATTGCCTTTGAGATAGAAATAGAACCTTGCAGCACCTTCTTCATAGATCTCGATTGAAGGTATTGTGATGTTTACCAAGCTCACATTGGCCTGTTTTGCTACGGGTATCACCTTGCTTAGGCGGTTCAGTTGAGGTACGAACATTACAAGATTATTGCCCGGCATCTTGTTGTCCACAAATTCAATTTCTGTCGAGTCATCGATCAGCGAGAAATCAGCGGCATAAATGTCTGTTACAATAACCTGATGATAATCTTGCAGGTTTATCCTGTCGCCTTTACAGACAACCATGCCGAGAAGCTCGCCTTTATCCAGATTACCTGCGTTAAATCTTGAATCCAAAGAGGCAAAAGACACTTTTTGTGCATGGCTTGATTGTACCTTTTCTACTTCCACCAAGATGGCACCCGTGTTGTTTGTATTCAGGGCTACAACATCGCTTATCCGTATTTGCGGGAGGATGTCCGACTTGGACAGATAAGTTATCTCTGAATCATTCGGATGCCTATATCCGGGTTCCAAGGGCAAACAGACTGCGCCTGTGCTGCGAACGCCAGTAACCTTTACCACGTCACCGGAATTTATTCCCAGTTCATTCATTTGATCAGGCTCAATTCTGATATTTGTCGTACCCAAGTCCTTTTCGAGCGGCGGATAGGGCCGGAAGGATTTTTTCAATATGACCAAGCATTATGCATGGTTCAGTTTTATAGATTGCCCAACAAAATTGGCGCGCAGTCATCCCGAGTACAGCCTTGACAAGATCCTATCACAGCCTATTAACGCGCATTAACACAGAATGGACAATTCTTGCTAGGCAGCGCCAACTGTCGCAGAACAGTTTCTAAAATTTGATGTTTTACCTTGATTGACGCAGAATATTTTTGCTGCACAATGCTCAAGTATAGGCTCCAATACTTTTCGGATAATAGTTGAAAATCTCTTCTTATGCGTACTGCATAGTGGTTGGCTGGCTGGTTATCAGTCTGGCGATAATTCCGCTGTATTTGTACTTCTTTTTTACAACGGCAAGAGTAACGATTCACGGCACGAGCGCCGACTGCGGGCAAGAATGTGGTACTGAAAGTACCACTACTCCGTCGAACATGTCAATCCATTATGCAACAAAAGATGAAGTGGCCGGGATTAGCCATGATCTAGAGCCTGGATTTTCTACTGCCGGCAGCTGCAGCGGTGGAGGAACCAAAGACTGCATAGTGTTTCCAAAGCTCAATGTATACCAAGCAACCCAGCTAAAGGACACTTTTAACCTCAAAGAAAATCCACAGTGCATTCAGGGGTACGATGATGACAATCATTGCGGAATTGTAAAGTATGGCACCATTTATCACCGCGTCGGCATAAAGATGCCGTATGACAGGCTCTTCAACTATTATCTTTCGTACAGCGCGCCAATGGCGTTGGTTGGAACAGCAGCCATAGTCGTACTGTGGAAAAGAAACAGGTTTAGCAAAAGATTGGAAAGGACAAAGGAAGAAAAGGAAGAATGACCGTCAAAAGTCCAAGTCGTGCAGATGCATTTTCCGAGCCTCCAGGAATGGTAGTATTATATGGGTCGGTTCGTCGCGAGATCTTCATCGCTTTTGACTCAGTCTGGAGCAGCGAAACTCACCTCATCCCCACTTGATAGAAGGGCGCCTGCAAGATAAAATCCTATAGTCTGCGCTTTAGCCGCTTCATGCTCGACGACATGTCAAGCGTCACGATTGGGGGGTTGCAGAGCGCGATTGCCACAAGGACGTGCTCTGCCTCTGCAAGGCTGCAGCGCATTATCACGACTCGGCTTTCGTCTTTTATCAGCCGAAGAGCGGCCCTTTCAAGCGCGATGCTGCCAAAGAGCTCTGCATGGCGCTTTTGGACTGCCGCAAGCGCGCTCATCCCTCCTCCTACCGCTTCTTCGCACATGACCGAGATGTAGCGCCTCTTTTCCCGCCTTTTTAGCACGGGCGTACCCTCCTTCCAAGTCGGAACTCTAGCCAGCTATTCATTTCCTTCCAGTGCTTCTGCGGATCAATGCCCATCATCTTTAGTATCGCATCAAAGGACTGTCCCGACACGGCGCCCGCAGGCGAGCTGGCCCCGCTTGACAGTATGAATTGAAACCCCGACGACTGGCAGAATTCATAGAGATCGTGCGCGTCGGCAACCCACCTTGCAACTCCTGCCGCGTCCAGCTTGCGCGCCTGCTCGATCGTAATCTCTATTCCTGCGCCGCCTTTTGCCTTTTTTTTCAGCCTCTCCTTTGCCCTGCGAAAATCCCTTAGTACAAGTATGTCGACGCGCGAGATCTCGTCAATGTTTTCAGAGACCACCAAGTAATCATATTTCACTGGTTTTGATGGCTGGTTCTTGAGCCGGTAAATGACATTGTCATTATTGGAAAAAAATTCTTTGCTTGCTTCTGCAACAGCAGCAACTCCAACCCTCAGGCCAAGCGCCTTTGCCGCAAAAGCGGCGCTCTCGCTGGCAACAAAGAGGTCTATTCGATTGAAGTGAGTAGCCCCCTGTAGCTCTGCAGTCTGCTTGACGGCTTGTAACGGTGGACCGGCTTGAACTTGATCCGCACCGCATCCGACTCTGCAAGAGACACCTTGCCCTGACAGAGCCTCTGCTTGTCAAGGCGCAGGTAAAGGTTGCCCTTTTCGTCAGAGTACTCTTCAATATGGTCTGCAAGCTCTTGCCTGTCAATGCGGTTCAGGGCAGAGATAATCCGGGTGGCAAGCGCGCCGGCCTCCTTGCCGGGAATCATGGCGCCAAGAAGCATTATGATGTTGCCATAGTGGCCCTCCGACTGCTCACCCTCAAAGCTTGCGGCTGGCACGGAAAGCGCCTTTTCCACGGCGGCAAGAACCTTGTCGTGGTCCTCCGTCGCATGGAGCACGAGCTGGACCTCTGCCGAGGAGAACTTTACTGCATCTTCCTCTGACATCTGTATATGAGAAGAGGAAAAAGGGAAGGGACTAAAAAGTTATTGCGGGGCCGGCTCGGCAACGGTTGCTTCGACCGGCTTGGCGTCGCTTACTGCCCTCGATTCAGGAGTCGAGATCAGCTTTGTCTTTTTTATGCCGATGTGGCGTATGTTCGAGATCTTTTTCGCCTCGTTCATGATGGCCGCACCGAGCAGGCTGTTTGTCTCCCTCGGGATGTCGCCAGCCTTGCTGCCTGTCGTCTCTTGCACGAACTGCTCGACTGTCATCTGCGGAATCCTTTCAGACAGGATGCGGTGGGCGATCATGCGGATCTCGTGCTTCTTTGAAGCGTTCACGCGCCTTTGCGTAAAGGCGACGACTGCGACGCGGAAGGTGTGCCCGTCCTGCGTGGTATAGTCGTGCACGAAATTGACCATGGAGCTTCCGCGCCTTATCAGCGAGCGGAGGAATTCCTTGGCGTACTCGTGGCCCTTGAAGCGCGTGCTTGCGGTGCCGTCGCTTATCTTGTCAATCTGGAGGAAGATCTTTATCTGGTGCTGATCCATGCTCCGATCGGGGTTGCCCTTCATCATGTCATGGAGCGTATTTTCAATCACCCTCCCCTTGGCCTGCTCGCCGTCGGTTATGGGAACGTAGTTAACGGATCCAGGCGGCTCAAATCCTGATGGTTTGTTGACGATGACCCATTGCTTGTCTCGCCACTTGTCGCGGACTCGACCTCCCTTCTTTGTTGCCTTGACCATCGAAAACCACACTTGGCATCCAGAATATATATTGTACTGTTCGTCAGGCCCGGGGCTTGATTTCTGCAAGGCCACCCATGTATTTCTGCAGGACTTCGGGCACTTGGACGGTGCCCGCAGGCGTCTGGTAGTTCTCCATTATGGCAACGAGCGTGCGCTGTACCGCCACGAGGGTGCTGTTGAGGGTGTGGACGAGCCTTGTTTCCTCGTTCGTCTTGTCCCGGAAGCGTATCGCAAGCCTGCGGGCCTGATAGTCGGTGCAGTTTGAGCACGACACTATCTCGCGGTACGCGCCCTGCCCGGGCATCCACGCCTCGATGTCGTACGTCTTTGCCGATATCTTGCCCGTGTCGCCCGAGCACAGGAGCATCACGCGGTACGGGATGCCAAGAGCGTCAAAGAATCCCTGCGAGACTTCAAGCATGCGCTCGTGCTCCTTCCATGAATCTTCCGGCCGGCAGTAGACAAACTGCTCGACCTTTTCAAACTGGTGCACCCGGAATATCCCCTTCATGTCTTTTCCGTGCGCGCCGGCCTCCTTGCGGAAACACGGGCTGACGCCGGCATAGCGCATAGGCAGCTGCTTGCCCTCCAATATCTCGTCCATGTGCATGCTTGCTATGGCATGTTCGGATGTCCCTATCATGTACAGGTCCTCGTTTTCTATCTTGTAGATAACGTCTTCAAAGTCGCCCAGTATGACTGCGCCTTCCATCGGCTGCCTGCGTATCATGTACGGCGGCTGCACGAGCGTGTAGCCTTTCTCCGTCAAATAGTCGAGTGCAAAATGCACCAGCGCGGTGTTCATGCGCACCAGCTCGTTTTTCAAAAAGTAAAATCGCGCGCCAGAGATCTTGGCCGCCCGCTCAATGTCAAACAGGTCAAGCGCGGTTGCAATGTCGACATGGTCTCTGGGCTTGTCTACGATGCTTCTTTTCTTGCCTGCAGCAGTCCTGACCACGACGTTGTCCTTTTCATCCTTGCCGGCAGGCACTGACTCGTGGAGCATGTTTGGCAAAAGCGCGGCAAGCTTGCGATACTTGTCCTCGGTGGCGACCTTTTCTTGCTCTACTTTTTCCATGTTGGCGCCGACCTCCTTCATCTGCTCAAGCTCGGCCGACGCGTCTTGCTTGGCCTTTTTCTTTGCCGCGACAGCTTCGGACAGCTTGTTCTTCTTGGAGCGGTAGTCCTGCGCCTCGGTGATGAGCTCTCGCCTGCGCCTTTCAAGCGCAACCAGCTCGTCAAGTGGGAACTCCATGTTGCGCTTTTTGAGCATCTCGCGAACAGCGTCGGGGTTGTCCTTCAAGAGCTTTGGGTCAAGCATCTGCCATCATCACTTTCCGGGCGACTGCGATATGCTCAAGGATTTCGTCAAGTGTGCTTGCGACGGTAGCAACGGAAACGCCGGTGCTGCCTCCGACCCGCACCCAGACTGTCCTGCCCCTTGAGAAGATGTCAATGGTCAAGCCCGCAGGCATGTTCACATTGTCTGGTATTAATGCCTTGACTGCAGCCCTTGCGTGCACTGCTGTTGGAAACAACACGCTGACCTGCGCGTCAACCGCAATGTCATCATCAAGACGCTGTCGCGAATTTCGCTTCATTTACCGCTGACCTCAGGCATGAGATGAAGGGGTCAAGCGCCGCCGAGGGTATCCTGCAGCCTGCGGCAGCCGAGTGGCCGCCTCCTGTACCTTTGACAGACTCGGCGCAGTGGCGCATCACGAGGCCAAGGTTTGCCGGCGACGTGCATCCGAGGCCCTTCCTTGATGAAAACTTGTAGGTGCCACCCTTTGAAAGAGACCTTACGAACACGAGCCTGCCGGCCAGGGTCGGCGACCCGGAGAGGAGCGACGAGACTGCGCCCAGCATGTCCTCCGCAACGAGGCCGTCGCCGTTTACGAATGCCACCTTACCATCGTCTGTAACCCTCCACTTTTCTGAAAATATCGTTGAAACATAGTTGCGCAAAGTCGTCCTGTACTCTGTGCTTATCTCCTCGCCGGCGGTGAGCATGGCATTTCTGTCCCCCATGCAGATGGCTATTCCGACGCCGGACTTGCCTATCCGGCCGCACGCGTTCAACAGTGTTGAAAACTCCCTTGCGTCGCGCAGCTGGCTGCGCTTGTCTTCGCCGGCAAGCGTGTAGACATAGCCGATGAGGTCGTCAATGACGGTCGCAGACGTCTTGCTAGACGTGACTATGAACTTGGCAACCGCATCCAAGATGGCGCTTTTTTCCTCCTGCGAAAACTCTGCCGGCACGCGCCATCGGCCGTTGTCCTTCAGCTTTATCCCGGCGTTTTTCAGGATGGTGTAGCAGCTGTCCCTGTTCCAGGTCAGCCCGTCGATGTAGGGAAACGATGTGAACGCAAGTGCCTCGTGCAGGGGGCGCGTCTCCCTGCCCGTCAGCATGATGTCAAGGTCGACGTTGACAAGCCCGAGTGTCTTGGCGGTTTCAAGTATCTCCTTGTTGAGCCCAAGAAACGACTTTTTGTCGCCCTGGTCCTGCCTGTCGCCTACTGCGGATACGACTGCCACCGGCGAAAGGTCGCGGTTCTTGCGGTCAAGCGTGCTTGCGACCATGTACGCCATGCCGCCTGCAGGAACCTCGATGCCGCCGTCTATGCCGTACTTCCAGGCGTTTAGCACCTGCCCCGCGTCGTCTGTCAGGATCTCCTCCTCAGGTATCTGGTGATGGTCGATGACAACCCACCTGTCGCCAAGGGCCTTGCGGAAATTTGCGGCCATGCCGCCGCCAAGGTCGGTGATGATGTAAAACTCGTGGTCCTCGGCCTTCATGCGCTCTATCACGGACGGCGTCATGTCAGACACCGTGCGGACAGAGCACTTGGCCCCAAGGCGCGCAAGGGCCGTCCCGATTATGCTTCCAGAAGTGATGCCGTCAGCGTCAAGGTGGGTTATGATGGAAATCTCGCTTCCGTTCTCCACGACGGAGCGAAGCTTTTCGCAAAAAGGTTTGAGCGCAGGGAGAAGCTTGGAGCTGTCGCCGCCCATCTCAGTCTTACTCTAGCTGGGCAATGACAGCAGCGTATTTCCAAGTTGCAGGAAGCTTGCCGATTCCCTTGTAGTATTTTGACAGGCGATGGATCTTGGCCTCTACAAGCTCGAGCGAGCGGACGTTTCTGTGGTCGCTGTTGTGAGCCCTCAGGTGCTTTTGCAGGCCAAGTGCTTTTCTAACCAGTCTTTCAAGGTCTTCTGGCATGTCGGACTTGATATTATTCTCTGCAAGTACCTGGGTCACAGTCTTGCCGGTCACAGACCTAGCAAGGGGGACTCCGTGCTCGTCGCGAAGCTTTAGGCCGATTACGCTAGGGCTGACGCCGTCCTTTGCCATCTTGACAACGAGCGACGACACCTGGTCGGGGCTTGTGGTAAGCCATGAAGGGGCAACCTTGGAAGTAGGACGGATAGAATGTGACTTGCCATGAGTGTGAACGTGAATTCGTGCCATACGATTTTACAGCTTCTGTCATGCGTTTCTTAAATGTTACTTGCGCGTTTTGGAGCACGAAAAACGAAAAACGGCACAGCGAGGTACGCTTTTCTGGCCCGCTCATAAAGGTTAAATATTCGAATCCTAATGGGTAGTCTAGTATGAACAAGCCAATCGTAGTGGCTCTATCTGTATTGGCTGTATTCTTTTCTGCAACGGCTGTATCAGTCATGCCGGTTGCCCACGCACAGTATGGTGTAGGAGGCAGCCCGGTGGCAGGTGCAACCCAAGAACAGCTTCAAGAGTGCGAAACTCTGGGCATCAACAGGTCCGAGTGCACCGAGAACGCAATTCTTGCAAAGAGAAGAATCACGGCAGTGCAAGACAACTTGAACAACCCCGACAAGGGTTCAGGAACTAACTACTTCTCAGGAAACGAGACCTGGGTATACATCGGCGTCCTGGGCGCAATCTTTGGCGGAGTAGCTGCAGCGTTCTTCTTCAGGGGCAGAGGCGCAACACCCCCAAGCTAAGCGTCCCCACCTCCTCTCTTTTTGTTTATTTTCTCTCTCTACCACCCTATATCCTGCGCAAGCTTTTTTTCTCAGAGAAAGTCATTTCTCTTTGCTTTTCAACGGCTTTTACGGCAACCAAAATGTATATATCTTTGAACTCTCTGGACTATGCTAATGAACTTCGGAAGTCTAATTGGGCAGATCGGTCCGAACTACGACCCGCTGTTCTATGACGTCATGGTCTACATCTTCGGAACCATGCTGTTTGCAGTGTTCCTGCTTGGCGTGATCGCCTTCTGGCTTAGAAGGAAGGGTCTTGGCGGTGGCTCTGCAAAGGAAAAGTGGGCCCAAGAACTGGAAAGGTACTTTGAACGCGAGCAGATCGGCCTGATTCCGGACGAAAAGCATCACTGGTAAAAAAACTCAGGGCTTTATGCCCTTTTTATCTTTCTTTTCAATATCACATATGATTAATTACCTGCCCAGCATTTCTCTGCACTGTTGACGCTTGTGCTAGTCCACCCCTCGCCGCAGACAGGCGCAAAAGAGCTCGCAAAGGCGCTACAAAGGTTTGGTGCCGCAAGGGTAGAAGAAGGCATTGTCGTGCTTGAGACTGACCGCGCCCAGGAAATTGCAGGTATGTTTGGCGTCGCAAAGGTTTCCATAGCGATAGAATGTGAAAGCCAGTTTTCTGCAATATCAAAGGCCATTGCAGAAGTCGGCAGGCGGACCGTCCTGCAGGGCCAGAGCTTTTTCGTCAAGGTGTACCTATCGAAAGACAGGAACTTTGCCGCGAGGGATTTAGAGTTTTCCGCCACCGGCGCGCTTGCGGCAGAGCTTGCCGGCGTCGCAAGTCCCGCAAAAAGCGAGCGGGAAGCAAGCATAGCAACAATAATAGCCGCATACGCGGGCAGGAGGAGGGCATTTGTCTCCCTCAAGGAGTACGAGGGCGCAGGCGGCGCGCTTGCCGGCTCGCTTGGAAGCGCTTCTTGCGCGATAACGGGCCCGCTGTCGCTTGCCTCCTGCATCGCAGCCTGCAGAGCAGGGTTTTTTTTGCCAGAACTCTTGCTCTTGTACAGCGATGAAGACGACCTTTGCAGAAACGCCAAGCTTGCAAGGTCGCTGGCGGAAAAAACAAGAGTGGAAAGTCAGAAAATTGCAATAGCAAAGGTACCAGTAGTACATGCAAAGGACGGCAGGACAAAGATGCTCCAGCTCGACCTTGCCGCAGCAAGAACGCTTGCCAGGGTGGAGAGCAGCAAGAATGTCGTCCTTCCGCTGTCGCTTGCCACACACCCGCAGTGGTTCATAGAAATGGCCATGAAAGAAATCCATGACGCAGGCAAGTTCCCTCTTGTACCGCTAATGTTTTCAGAAATGGACTGCACAAAAGAAGAAGAAAAAGAGGCAAGAGGAGTCACGCGTCAAGAGTTTGTGAAACTGAAAAAAACGAGGCTAGAAGGGAAAAAGCCAAGGCGCATCAGGCTAGAGGTAGGACCTAACTACCTTCACGACATTATTGATTCCATCTAGCGACTCAGTCATCTTTTTCAGGCCAAGGGCGTTCTTTCTGTACGCAGGGTCAGAAAGAACCTGCTCCACCGCGTCCGCGATTTTCTCAGGCTTTAGCTTCTTTGGGTGGACCATCACGCCGGCGCCAAGCTTGGCAATCTTTTCCGAGTTGCCCAGCTGCTCGCCGTGGTTTTCTATTGGTATCGTCACGACGGGCTTGCCAAACTGCATGGCCTGCGAAAGCGCGGTATGGCCGCCGCGCATAACCACCAGGTCGCTCAGCGCAAACACCTCGTCTCGGACAGGGCACCACTCGTAATACCAACCATGTTCAATCTTTTTTGGTTCGGTGCTTCCGTGCGGCCTGCCCTCGGAAAAGATGAACTGTAGGTCCTTGCTGTTGTTGTCGTTGTCTGCGTGCTTGGCCGCTTCAAGTGCAAGCCTGATGAGGGGCATGCGCGTCTCCATCGGTCCGCTGACGTGCACAAACACGACTGGCCTTGACCTGTCTATGTCGAGGCGGGATGCCACCTTTGCAACCCGCTCTTCTGTCACGACAGGCTTGGGCGCCGTAAAGCCGATGTATTCCAGCTTGCGCGCGGCCGAGCCGACGCACCATACGTTGTGCGCGGCTATAGTGTACGGAGGGGGCAGGTCTGGCACAAGTATCCTGTCGGCAATATTCCACATCGAGCCCAGGAACTCGCCCACCATCGCCTCAAACAACCTCGAGATCCTAAACTCCCGTAGCCTTGGCGACAGCAGGAGCTTGACCTGATTCAGGAGCACTATGGAAGGTATCCCAAGGAGCTTTGCGGCAAGAAGCGGCGAAAGGCGCGAGTCTGACAGGATGACATCGGGGCTGTACATGGTCATGTTGCGGGTTTCATGGTTTACCTGGCGCGCAAGGTTGGTGAACCAGATTGGAATGTTGGCTATGCTGTGCTTTACCGAAAATCCGCCTTCGACGCTCCACGCAAACTCGACCGGCGGGGCGATTACGCACTGGTAGCCCCTCATGGAGACGTATTTTGCGGCCTCGCCAAATGAAGAGAAGCGCACCTGGACGTCGCTGCTGTGCTGCTGCAGGTGGTCTGCCACCATCACCATCCGGCTTGCATGACCTAGTCCGACGCCGTACGGCGCAAGATACGCCTTGCCCAACTACGGGAATGCATGGAGGAGCTGGCGATATTATTTGTTATTATTGTTATTGTAGTTGTTGTCACCAAGCTGCACCACGTTTCCCCGGGGTTTTTCCTCCTTGAAAACCTGCGCCTGAAACGTATAGAGCCTTGACGACGGGTCGAGCCAGGCGTCAGGCGGCGCGCCGGCCTTGTAGCAAATGTTTGCCAGGTACTCGTCGATGTCCCATGCCAGCTCGACAGGCACCTGCGGCAAGAGCAGTCCTGAGCCGTGCTTCCATTTGAGCAAGAGCCCGTCACGCCCGATTACGACATGTTTTTTGCGCCCGGCGGGGCTTCCCGGTATCTCTTCCGGCTCTGTCAGCACGCTCACCTCAAAGGTAAGGTGCTCAAGCTCCTTGCCGTCGACAGGTGGAAAACGCGGGTCCTGCGTGGCTGCCGCAATAGCGGCCTCGATGACCGACTGGTGCAACCCCTTGTACGGCAGGGGAAAGCCGATGCACCCGCGCAGGTCCTCGCCGCGCCCCGCGAGGTGGTAGTTATTTATCGTGACAAAGACGCCGGATTTTGCAAGCTCTCTTGCAGGATTTGTTATGGCGACTGACTCGGTCACGTACTTTTCCACGGCCAGCCTTGCAAGCCGTACGAGCTCGGCGCCCTCGGCGTCAGATATCACGCTTTTTGAGAATCATGCTAAACTAAAAAAGCCATTGGAAATCAAGCAAACAGGGATCAGTTTTGCTTTTATACAAGTTTGCAAAAACAAGCTTTATGAAGTGTGTTCATTGCCACCGCGAGCTTGCCTTTTCCACAAGGTTTGACAGGGGTTCAGGCCAGCAGGTCGACGTGTACCGCTGCGTGTACTGCGGTTCTGAAATGCGCGAGTACAGGCCCAACAGGCAAATGGTCCGCAGCTGAAAATCTGTTGTGGAAAAACAAGGGGCGGCAGCCATTCAAGGCCAGAATCACATGCGCGCATAGCGTCTTGACGACAACAACATGCAGAATTTCATGCGCTTGCTCTGGCATCATAATAAAGACTGGAGCATAACGGTGTAGCTAGCAAGAACTGTGCCTAGGCGGCGCTGCACAAGCACTCTACAAGCACGGGCCGGGCCGCCGACAGGCTAAAGACTTCCTCCGTCCACGTAACACGCTGCACCTCTGGCATTTTCTTTACCTGCCGGATAAATCGCAAGACCTCCTCGTTGGTCCGGTAAACAAAGGATGCAGATAGATCAGAGTGGCCCAGTGGAACCGACACCAGTATCACGCCACTTATCCTCGATACTTTTTTTGCCACACACTCTATGTCGCTGTCTTTAAGGCAGATGTCCAAAAGCCCTTTTCTGCAGCCCAGTTTCAAATAGTCGACTTCATATTTTTTCTTGATGTAGCCGTTTTCAAAAAGAATCCTGATCCTTCTTTGAACTGTGCTCAGCGGTTTATCCAATTTTGCAGCCAGGTCTTTGCTCGAATAGCTTTCCTGCGACGTCAAAAGGCTGAGCAGCTTTGCGTCAAATTCGTCAATGTGTGGCGCATCAACGTTATTTTTTCTCATGGCCATCATCAACCATTTTTTTCATAACAGACGGTCATTGTTCACATTGAACAACTATTCACATAGCCAAGCAAATTACTTAAAATTTAGCTCCAAATTTAGCAATTACCTTAACTTTATGAGTCAATACGCTATGTTAAGAGGCATATGTAAGAAATCACGAACTTTAAACATGCATGTATGCCATACATCATTGCAGTTAGCATCCATTATCGCCCGACACACTTTAGCGAGGTTAATTAAAGATTTAATTATCATGCGCCCCTACCTACTATAACTGCCAGCAGCAGGTAGGGGCACCGGGGTTGTTCGACACTTGCTCAGGCGCGAGGCTGACACGCGCCTGATACGGATCATTTAACTGCAAGATTTTAATGATTTTCTGGCTAAAATGCGGGCTTTATGTATGATTTATCCTCCATAAAGGCCGTCACAGAGGGTTTTTCCAGAACTTGCGTTTGTCATGCATCTTGTACAAGATGGAACACCACACAAATGTGTCGCAGACAAGCAGAATATCGAAAGTTAGCGGTCCAAAACTGGCGAGATAAAGCATATTAACAGTACCTGCAAACTCTACTGCGTATATGATGAACTGCCCCGTGTGCGGAGCGATGATGGTCTGGCTCAACGGCTCCGTCCTGCACGACCCGCCAACGAAATTCTACGAGTGCAGGCAATGCAAAATAAACGTGACCAAGCTTGCTGACGGCACCATTGAAACAGAACCGCAAGAAGAGCAGCAGGCAGCGCAATAATAATGACGATAATGAAAGTCAGAAAAGTAATAGAGACCTCCATCTATTCCCGCGACCTTGAACCGCTAAAGAAATTCTATTCAGATGTTTTAGGGTTTGAAGTAATCGAGGAGGAAAAGAACAAGCTCGTATTTCTAAAGGCAGGCGCCAGCATGCTCCTTGCATTCAACCCCGACCGCACGTTTCCTTCAAACGACAAGCTGCCGCCGCACGGGGCGCACGGAAGCACCCACTTTGCGCTTGAAATAGAAGCCAGCGATTATGAAAAGTGGAAGGAGTGCCTTGCGCAAAACGGCATTGCAATAGAGCTTGAAGTCAACTGGAAGGAGGCAAGGTCGCTGTATTTTCGCGACCCGGCTGGCAACCTGGTGGAACTGATGACGCCGGGTGGCTGGCCCGTAGATCATTACTAAACGCATAATAATGTTGCACAGTGCTTTCACACTCACAAATGCAAAAGCCGCGTTCCCTTCGTGAGCAGCTTGAAGACAAGAACAGGATAATAGTTTTGCCGGGCGTGTTTGACGCTCTGAGCGCAAGGATTGCCGAGCAGGTCGGGTTTGAAGCGATGTTCCAGACAGGCTATGGCTCTTCCGCTGCGCTCCTTGGCATGCCCGATTTTGGGTTCTTGAACGCAGGCGAGACTGTTGACAACGCAAGACGCATCATACGTGCAGTCAGCGTCCCGGTGCTCGTGGATGCAGACACGGGCTATGGCAACCCGCTCAACGCGTGGAGGCTTGTTCGCGACCTCGAAGCGCTCGGCGCGGCAGGGATATTCCTTGAAGACCAGATCTGGCCCAAGCGGTGCGGCCACATGGTGGGTAAGGACGTGATCCCAAAGGACGACTATTTGCCAAAGCTAAAGGCGGCAGTCGAGGCGCGGAAGAGCAAGGATTTCATCATCGTCGCAAGGACCGACGCAAGGGCCCCGTTGGGCCTTGACGAGGCGATAGAAAGGGGCAAGGCATACAGAAAGGCCGGCGCCGACGTGATATTTGTCGAGGCTCCAAGGAGCGTGCAAGAGCTGAAAAAGGTTGCCAACGAGATAGACGCCCCGCTTGTGGCAAACATGATTGAAGACGGCGTGACTCCAAACCTGACAGGGCAGGAGCTTTTAAAGCTGGGCTACAGGATAGCAGTCTGGCCCCTCTCCGGCCTGTACAGCGCCACGTATGCAATGCGCGAGGTGTTTTCAGAGCTGAAAAAGACCAGCTACACCAGAAAGACGCGCAAGATGATGGTCACATTCAAGGACTTTAACGAGTTTGTCGACCTGCAAAAGTACATGAATCTGGAAAAGCGCTACAGCTAGAGACATCATCATTAATTAGAAGGCAAGGGCAGGAAAGGCCAGTGGCAAAAAGGACAAAGGCCAAGGCAAATGCAAAAGCAAAGGAAGACGAGCAGGTCGTCGTGCTCTTGCGCGAGATACTTGCCGAGCTTCGCAGGCTCAATACAAACCTGAAAAAGAACCAGCCTGCAAGTGCTGGGCCGCCCGAGATCGAGAATGCCATCGATGTCGAAGACGATGAGGAAGACGATGAGGATTCTGAAGAGCTGGAATATTTCGAGTAACTAGAGCTTGCCGGCTTCGCGCAGGCGCTGCTGCATCCGCTTTTCTCCCTCGGAAAAGCGCTTCTTGTCCTCGGCAGTTTCAAGCAGGAGTGGCGGCACCTCGGTCGCCTTGCCGCGCTTGTCCAGCGCCACAAGAGTCACAAACGCCGTCCCTGTACGAGCCTTCGTCCCGCTGTCATAGTCTTCCGACTCGACCGTGACTTCAACCTCCATCGAGGACCTTCTCACATAGTTTATCCTTGCAGACAGCACGAGCGCGTTGCCGATGAACACCGGCTTTAGAAAGGTCATCCTGTCCATGGTCGCTGTGACGACGTTTGGGTGCCCCACGTGCCTCTTGGCAACGATGCCGGCGACGAGGTCCACGTGCTTTAGTATCACACCTCCAAAGACATTCCCCATCGGATTTGCGTCCGACGGCATCATGAGGACCGTAGTTTCCACACTTGACTCTTGCGGACTTTTTGCCTTTAGCAACTTGTCAGCTAGCGCCTGCTACCCTCAGCTATAAAGCGTTTACCAGCCGGTTCATCTTCTCGAGGCTGACCTCAAACCCAAAGCGGCTCTCCTCCTTTTTCATGTGGCGGTACATGCTCATCAAGAGGTTTGCGTGGCGTATGGTCGACAGCTTGCCGTCCATCTTTAGCCTCACGATGCGGTAGACGTCGTCGTAATAGTCAAAGTACGAGAGCACCTTCTTTCTGTATTTCTTGGCGTCAAGGCCTTTCTTGTCGTCAAGGGCGTCGAGGAAAAAGTCGCAGCACAAAAGCGACGGGATGATGCCCTCGCCAAGCATCGGAAACACGCAGCCGATGGACTCGCCGACTCCCACCACGTTTCCGTCAAAGAACGGCTCCATTTTTTTCGGAGGCGCAAGCCTGATTGGCCTGCCAATTTTTTTGACGATCTTTGCTTCAGGATGTTGCTCAAAGAATTCCTTTATGCCGTGGTATTTCTTTTCCACGTCGCCGGCTCCCATGTAGCCCCTGCCATCATCAAGTGGAAAGTACCAAAAGTACCCTTTTGCGCCCTTGTAGCCTATCGTGTAAAACTCGTCCTCACCCTTGACCCCTTCAAGCAGGTACTCGTACGCGGGTATGAGGAAGTCTTCTTCTGACTTTGGCAAGAGCGTGCGGTGCAGGCCCGTGCAGTCAAGGACGTGGTCGTATTTCTCAAACTGGAAATCCTCTTTTGTAACCTTGGCGCCGTACTTTATCTCAAGCCCCTGCATCAGGTCGTGCTCCCACTTGTGCTTGTTGTAGGTGACAAGCCCCTTCAGGTCGAGGTATTCCACCTTGCCTGCAGGGAGGTCCATCCGCAGCCTCTGCCCGACGTGCATGATGTAGTCTTCAAAGTCAAGCCCCGCCTTTTCTGAAAACTTTTCCAGCATGTGCCGCGACGCGCCCCAGGCGCACACCGGCCAGTGGTTCTCCGGCCTTAACGACTCGAACACCTGGACTTCGTGGCCGCGTTTCTGGAGCATGTTGCCAAGGTAGCTCCCGGCCACTCCTGCACCTGCAATGGCAAATCTCAACAACGCGGTCAAGTGTCAGGGCCGCAACTTTACTTATAATCCTTGTCGCTTTCTTCCTCGTAGCGCTCGGCCACCCGGTAGCGCACGTACTTGTCGTCCGGCGAATACTTGGGTGGGTGAGGGTCGACAGTCTGCGCGCCGCACTTGCGACAGGTATTTGCAAGCGTGTACGCGCCGCAGGCGGTGCACTTGCGGATGAGGTGCTTCATGCCTCTTTTTATCCCTGGTGCGACTTTTTCGATTCTTCGCGTATAAAGTTGAACGCGCCGTGCTGCTTTTCAATCGCAGAGCGGATCTTTTCCACCGCGTTGTTCATCGACTTTTCTGCCACCTTGAAATTCTCTGCCGTTACCACTATGCGGTAGCGCGGGGCGCCTACGTACGTGATTTCTGTCGTGGCGCCCCCCTTGCTGCTCTCCACACCTGCAAGCGTGTTTTTTATGATCTCGATGCCGTCCGGCTTTTTCGAGGATATCTCCATGACGCCCCTCACCTCGACGTGTGGCACCTGGATCTTGTTGCTCTCCTCCTCCATCGCCTTCTTGACGTCGTCAGAAAGGTCGAATTTCTGCAGCAGCTCCGGGCCCTTTCTTGCAATGTCCTCGAAAATGTCATAGATATAGTCGTACTTTTGCAGGACTTTATCCTCTATCTCTGCCACCTGCTGGTCTGAAAGCTTTAGTTTGGCTTTTATGAAGTCCATGAACGCGTCGGCCTTTTCGCTTTTTTTTACCTCGATGAGCTTTGACTTGCGCTCCTCGCCGGAGACCTGCTTGAGCGAGCAGTCGACCTCCCCCCTCGCCCTGTTGACGCGGATTACCTTCAGCACTGCCTTTTGCTTTGGCCTGACGTAGCGCTCGATGTTTCGTATCCAGCCGGTCGCAATCTCGGAAATGTGCAGAAAGCCCGTCATGTTGTTGTACTCGTCAAGTGTCACGTAGGCGCCGTGGCCCGTGACTTCCTTTACGGTGGCAATGACTATCTCGCCCTCGTCCGGGAGTTTAGAGGCCTCTTGAGCGGCTGACAAATCATTTTACGCGGTGCGCAGACCATACTTTAAGGTTGCCCTGAGGGATGCCCTCAGGTTATCCATAGTGCAAAATCTCTAAAAGTCGATGCCCTTCCGGGCCTTGATGCCTTTCTGGTAAGGGTGCTTCACCTCCCTCATTTCGGTGACAAGGTCGGCAGCTTCAACTACCTTTTCGTGCGCGTGGTTGCCCGTCAGGACAAGCGTGGTTTTGTCGGGCTTGGCCGCGATTATGCCAAGGACGTCGTCGACGGTTATCAGGTTGAGCTTGACCGCATAGTTTACTTCGTCAAGTATCATGACGTCGTATGCCCCTGACGCAAGCTTTTCCCTGACAAGTTCTATTGCTTCTTGCGCCGCCTTTTGGTGCTCCTCTATCGAGTGGTCGTCGTCGATGATTCCAACGAACCCCTTGCCGGCGGCTATCATCTCAAACTCTGGCTCCAGACGTTTTGAGCTTGTCAGCTCGCCATAGTACCACTCGCCCTTGATGAACTGGATCATGCCCACCCTGTGGCCATGGCCCACCGCCCGGAGCACTATTCCAAGCGCCGCGGTAGTCTTGCCCTTGCCCTTGCCCGTGTAGACTATGACTGGAGCCTTGTCCGAAGGCATATACGATCTCACAAAGGCCGGGTTGGGATAAAAAAACCAACCTGCCCGGTCCTAGTAGAAACATCCAGAACCTCCTTACATCATCTATTTTAGTAAAAAGAGTAGAGGTCTCTGTCGATCGAATATGATGCTAGAGAGGATGGACCCAGACATAGCCGGCCTGCTTATGCCCAAGGAAGAGATACTTCTTGTAGCTTCGCAGTCCAAGGTCGCCCCCGGTGGGTCCATTTCGGCGCCTGACAAGATATACATCACCACAAGCCGCGTGCTTTTCAAAGATCCCAAGATGTTTGGCCTCCGGGCAAACATCATTGCCGTGAAATACGAGGAGATTGCCACCGTCATGCTAAAGCGCGGCGTGTTTTCCACGGAGATACTCCTAAAGCCCCGCGCATCCTTCCAGCACATCGACCTGCCCGCCGTCGACAAGCAGGTGGCGCTGCAGGTAAGCTCGCTCATCCAGAAGGGCATGAGAGGTGAGCTGGCAAGCCGCAAGGCCGCAGCACCCAAGCAAGGTCCTCATCATCCCGAGCCCGCGATGAGACTTGAGCTGGAAAAACCCAAATTAGATACGCTTGACAGGCTCGAAAGGCTGGCGCTCATGAAGCACCAAGGCATGATAACAGAAGAAGAGTTTGCCATCCTCAAAGAGGAATTGATGCTGGGCATCAAGCCTCAGATAAGCGGCGAAACGCTTGTCTCAGTCGTCCAGCCGCAGCCACAACCACAGCTAGAGATAAAGACCGAGCCTCCAAAGCCGGCAGCGGTCCAACAGGAAGTAGAAAAGCCAAAGGAAGAGATGATCGCATGTCGCTACTGCGGCTTTGCAACCGTGCCTCAGGCGTCCAAGTTCTGCCCGGACTGCGGCAAGGACCTCAAGGCAGAGACCAACGTGTGGAAGATGTGCCCCGCATGCGACACGCTGACCACCAACGACGCGGCGTTCTGCTCCGCATGCAAGCAAAAGTTCCCCGAGACCCTGAGCTAAGTTAATACTATCATGCAACAATTATTGTTGCATGGCAGCAATCCCCAGGATAGTGGTCGCAGGAGTGACAAGCGGGGTGGGCAAGACCACCGTCGCAGTCGCAATAATGCACGCCCTGCGCAAAAAAAGGGGGCTTGCAGTCCAGCCATTCAAGGTCGGGCCAGACTTTATCGACCCTTCCTATCACGATTTTGTCACAGGAGGCAGGTCGCGCAACCTTGACGTCTGGCTCATGGGAAGGCGCGGAGTCATCGACTGCTTTAATTCCGCGTGCGAGGGCGCCGACGTGGCAGTCATCGAGGGTGTGATGGGCCTCTTTGACGGCATGTCAGGAAAGGACAACTTTGCAAGCACTGCGCACGTGGCAAGGATTCTTGGCGCGCCGGTGGTACTCGTAGTCGACGCCAGCAAGAGCGCGCGGTCCATCGCGGCGATTGCCCTCGGCTTTATGCACTTTGACAGGAACATCAGGATTGCCGGCATCATCCTGAACAACGTGGCAAGCGACAGGCACGCAGGCTACCTGAGAGAGGCGCTTGCAGGAAAGGTCAGGAGGGCGCCGGTGCTTGGCATCATCAGGCGCAATAGCGAAATAAAGATGGAGGAGCGCCACCTCGGGCTCGTGCCTGCTCAGGAACTGCAAAAGAAAAGACGCGCCGCAATACTTGACGCGGCAAAATACGTTTCAGAGCAGATCGACGTCGATTCAATTCTAAAGGCGTGCGGGACAGGCCCGCTTCCTGCTGCATCATCATCGCCCGCAATCAAAAAGGCGCCAAAGAAAAGAGCCACGATAGCGGTCGCGCTTGACGAATCGTTCAACTTTTACTATACAGACAACCTCGACGCGCTAAAGAGGGCAGGCGCAAGGCTAGTCTTCTTTAGCCCGGTAAACGACGCCAGCCTGCCGGAGGGAATAGACGGCATTATGCTTGGCGGAGGCTTTCCAGAAGTGCTTGCAGACAGGCTGGAGAAGAACAGGCCCATGATAAAGTCGGTCGCATGGGCGGTAAACGCAGGCATGCCGGTGTACGGCGAGTGCGGCGGGCTGATGTACCTGACGCGCTCGATAAGCGGGTACAAAGGTGAGAAAAAGGCACGCAGGATGGCAGGGCTCATTGACGCTGACACGCTCATGACCTCGCGCCTCACCCTCAACTACACCGAGGCTGACTGTGACGGCCCGGTCTTTGGAAGGGCAAGCCTGCACGGCCACGAGTTTCACTATTCTACAGTAGAGGACATTTCCAAGGACAGCAGGTTTGCGTACACCATGAAAAAGGGAAAAGGAGTCATTGACGGCAAGGACGGCTTTGTCATCGGAGAAACCGGCCTTGCGGCGTACATGCACCTGCACTTTGCAAACAAGAACAACATGCTTGCAGAAAGGCTTGTGGGCAGCTGCGCGTCCTACTCGCGCCGCTGACTATCATTATTCTGGTACAGCAAAAGAAGCGCGTTGATTATTGACGATGCCGCGGGGCTGCCGCCCTTTCTTCCGACGTTTGTTATGAACGGCATGTCGTCGGTCCGGGCAAGCGCCTCCTTTGACTCGGGCGCAGACACAAAGCCCACGGGGATTCCGACTACGAGCGCGGGTTTTGTCACGCCTTCTTTTGCCATCGAAATGACTTCCAGGAGCGCGGTCGGCGCGTTGCCAATGACTACAATCCCGCCGTCCATCTCCTTTGCCGCATGCCTCATGGCCATCTCGGACCGGGTCTTGCCAAGCTTTTTTGCCTCTTCTGCCACGCCCTTGTCAGAGATGTAGCAGGCAGTCTTGAGGCCAAGGTCGGAAAGCGACTTTTTGTTGATGGCCGCAAGCACCATATCGACGTCCGTGACTATGGTGCACCTGTTCTTTATAGCGGAAAACGCGGACTCGATTGCGCGCTCGTGGAACAGCATCTTGCCACTGCCGGCAAAGTCAAAGTCGGCAGTTGCATGAATAACCCTGCGCACGATTGGCCACTGCATGGAATTGTAGCCGTGCGGGCCGGCTTCAGAGTCGATTATCTCGAAGCTCCTCTTTTCAATGTCAAAGGCCCTCTCCGTCATGCTCCTGCTTGCGGCAGTCCCGAAACTCCCGTCCGGACCCTGACGGTTTTCCACCTCCTTGGCGCGCTCGACTACGAGGTTGACCAGCTTGTCGTCGACCCCGAGGTGCCTTGCCATGTAGGCACCTTTGAACTGCGCTTTTTCAAGCGCGGCCGCAACGTCGTTTACGACGTCGCGCTTGATGTGGGCGCCCCTGTGCAGGAAATACGGCATCATTAGGAGAACCTTTGGCTGCATGGCCACTGCCTGCATCACTCCTTCCTCGATGTTTGGGCTGTCAAGCTCCAAAAAGCAGTGGTGCACGTTCCGGTAGCGTGGCCTTATCGCCTCGGCAGTGTGCACGAACGCGTCGTGCGCGTTTCTGTCGCTGCTGCCATGCCCTATCAAGAGCACGTCGCACTGGTCGTCGGAAAGGCGGATGTCCTTTTCCTTCTTTAGCTCGGCTAGGCGCTCTGACACAAGCTCGGGCATCATCGGATGGTAGCTGAGCGGCCTTGTGATGACAAGATTCAGGTTCATGTCGCGGCCTATCCTGGCGCTCTGCTTTACCGTGTCTTTGAGCTTCATGCCGGGGTAGAGGAAATAGGGCATCACGGTTATCGCCTCGGCGCCGGCGTCAACGCACTTTCTTATGCCCTCGTCGATGAACGGCGGGAGCACTTCAAGGAAGCAATAATCGGCAAAGTCATATCCTGCCTTGCCCTTGGCAAGCGTGCATATCTCTTGCATCTCCTGCCGGACCTCCGGCTCCCTGCTGCCCCTGTCGACGATAAGAAGCGCCCTCTTCTTCAACTGCAAAAAATGTGTGCATGCATTGGGATAAAATATCTTTCTTACTGACCTGCTGCAGCAACCCTGCACACGGCCACGGTGAGGTTTGGCGGGAACTTTTGCTTTTGCACTATCAGCTCGCCCTTTGAGTCCAGGATGGCCGAAGCCTCCGACACGCTTGCCGTCCCCTCGAACTTTTGCACGGCCGGCGACGGGTTTGGCACCTCTACCTTGGCAAGTTCTTCCTTTTTGTATATCTGAACGGGCATCCCGTACTGGCCTGCAAACTCGTCGAGGCCCTTGACCCTTGACCCGCGGTCGACGCTTGCGATGTTGCGTATGCTCTTGAGTGCCAGGCCCTTTTCCCTAAAGACTGCAGTTACTCCAGACTCTATGGTTTCCTTGCTCGTGTCCCAGTGCAGGCCGATCCCGACTACAAGCGTCTTTGGCCTGTACACGACAGACTTGGCCATGATGTCCTGATCGACTATTGCCCTGTCTGTAATGACAAGGGCCGCTTTAAAGTCAGGCGACTTGACTTTGTCGATGTCATTGACCACAGTGACGTTTTTTGGAAGCTGCTGGCCCTGCCACCAGTTGCGCTCGCCGGCATCCTGGTAGACGGCGATCTTTTCTTCGTTTACCATAAAGGCACTTGTACGCGTAACGTTGTCAAAATTCTCTATAGTCCAGCCAAATTCCCTGCCCACAAGGTCAACTGCAATAGTTTCGTTGACATCCGCGGCCGTTGTTATGACGGGCTTTGCTCCCAAGAACGAAGCGACAAGCCGTGCAAGAGCGTTTGCGCCGCCAAGATGGCCTGAAAGCGCACTGATGACATAGTTTGCCCTGTCGTCTATTACAATCACTGCGGGGTCGCTTTTCTTGTCCACAAGATATGGCGCGACCATGCGGATCACGGCGCCAAGCGAAAACACGCATACCAGCGCGTCATGCGACTTGAACAGGCCGGCGACAAGCTGCGTGCTCTGCTCTGAAAACCAAGTAATGTCTGTGCCGCCGTCGCTGTGCTTTGCCGGGACATAGATTTCCACCTCCGGCATTCTGTTCTTTATCTTTCTGGCTATCTCGATCCCGTGCTTGGTTATTGCCACGACTGCCGTGCGTGCCATATGTATATGAGCAATTACGTAACCGATTGAGAATTAATGTCTTTCACACACATATGATGAAGATAGTTTCTATACAGTTCTAATAGGTGGCACACGCATCAATTCCGTCATGCAGCAAGCGACAATATTGCGTTCCCTTGGAGGGAAAAAGATGCTGCTTGCTGTGCTTGCGCTTTCTGGCATCGTTCACCTCGTAAATGTCACAGGCTTTCCGGACATATTTTATGACGAGGGAATATACATGCGCAGGGCCATGTACCTGCTGGACACCGGGAGCCCGCAAGACAGCGGCACGTTCTACGACCACCCGTACTTTGGCCAGATATTCCTCGGCGCAGTGCTTGGAAGCATCGGGTACCCGTCTTCCCTCAACCCTACTGCAGACCCGCAATCAATGGAGGCGCTCTACTCCGTGCCAAGGGTGCTCATGGGCCTACTTGCGATTGCGGACACTTTTCTGATTTACAAGATAGCAGACGTGCGCTATGGCAGAAAGGTGGCCATAATTGCGTCGATCCTGTTTGCAGTGATGCCTGCGATGTGGCTTACCCGGCGCATACTTCTTGACAACATACTGCTGCCGTTCCTCCTGTCTTCCATACTGCTTGCACTATATTCGAGAAACGCAGAGGAGAAGAGCAGCAAAAGAACAGCCCTCGTCCTGCTTTCCGGCGCAGCTCTTGGCATAGCCATCTTTACCAAGGTGCCGGTGTTTGTGTTCATGCCCCTTGTTGCGTCGCTCGTGTACACGCCAAAGAGCAAAAGGCTCCTTGCGCTCTGGCTTGCGCCCGTCGTCCTGATACCGATGATATGGCCGGCGTACAGCATGTCGCTTGGGCAGTTTGACTACTGGCAAGAGGGCGTCCTGTGGCAGGCGCAGCGTGAAAGCAACGGGCTGCTGTACATCACTGAAATACTGTTTTCTACTGACCCGGTCCTTCTGGTCCTCGGGGCGGCCGGAGCGGTGCTTGCCGCTGTTCTGCGCGACAGGTTCGTGCTGCTCTGGATAGTGCCGTTTGTACTGTTCCTTGCAGTCATTGGCTACATGCAGTACTTTTACTGGATACCAATCCTGCCAGCATTATGCGTAGCCGCAGGGATACTCTTTGCAAAGGTGTTATCATCAAGGCCGAAAATCCTTGCGGCGGCTGTTGCAGTCGTTGCGGCATTTGGTCTTGCATCCACGCTTGCCCTTGTCACTACAAACGTCACGTCCGCGCAGTACAGCGCGATGGCGTTTCTGGCCACAAAGATAGACGACGACACTACGTTTGTCGCAAACCCTGTCTACGCATGGGTCCTAAAATCCGCATTTGGGAACAAGAACGGCTTTTCCGACTATCGCGACCTCATTTACAGCCCGGTCAGGACTGACCACACCGTAGTTGTCGCAGAAGGCCACTTCATGTCGGCCATAGACGATTACGACAAGCTGCGCAACGCGTACGAAAAGAGTGGCACCATTGCCACGTTTGAAAACGACCCGGGCAAGCCGCAAACGTACCCGTATACCCCCCTGAACTATAACTGGGAGGGAAGGACGATAGACATCAGGGCCAGCAGCAACTGACAGACACGCGTTATCATAATAAGCCAGCCCAGAGAGATCTTACACCGTGCCGGTAGAGCTTGACGACACTGATGTCGCCATACTGAAATCACTGATGGAGGATGGCCGCAAGTCCTTTCGCGCAGTGTCGCGCGAAATAGGCGTCAGCACGCCGACAGTCAAGGCAAGGTACGAACGCCTCATCAACATCGGCCTCATCAAGGCTGTGAGGCCGGAGATAGACCTGTCCAAGATAGACAAGGCGCGCGAGGATCTTGTCTCGCTCGAGAACATTAAAAAGCAGAAAAAGCACTTCCATGTGTATGTCGAGGGCCTGAAAGTAAAGCTGAAATGCGACTTTTGCGGAGGGCCCGTGCACGGCAAGCCAAAGGTGCTCAGGTTTGCAAGGTTCGAGCGGTTCTTTTGCTGCGTGCAGTGCAGGGCGTCGTACAAGGAAAAGTACGGCGGAAGGATAGAGATGCTAAAGCGCAGTCAGGAAGAGGGAGAATAGCGCGCAAGGACTTTGCCGTCAAAGTCAAACATGACGATTTCAAGCGCAAGCTGGCCCTTTGAATGTTCGCGCATCTGCTCGTATACCTTTTTGCACAGCAGGTCAGAAAAGCCAGAGATATTGTTTTTTGCCACTATCTCGCCTGCATGCCGTGCGGTGTTTGCCTGCCTGATCTCTGCGATGACGGATGCGGGTGCGCCGCACTGCTCGGCAAGGCCAGCCATAAAGTCCAGGCTGACGTGCGAGCCGCGCACATGCGTCTGCTTTATCCCCATTGCCATCTTGGTCAGCTTTCCGATAAAGCCGGCGATGACTGCCTTTTTGATGTTCTTTCTAGCGCACTGATCGACAGAATACCCGGCAAAGTCTCCCATCTGTACAAAACTGTGCTCAGGAAGGTCCGGAAACACCGCTCTGGCAAAATCCTCGCTCCTGCCGCCAGTGGTCAGGATCGCAGTGTCGGCCCCCATCGCAATAGCCACATCGAGGCTCTGCCGTATGGCTGCCGCAAACGACGCGGTAGAGTAAGGTAGCACTATGCCGGTCGTCCCAAGTATCGAAATGCCGCCTACTATCCCAAGGCGCGGGTTGTCCGTCTTTATTGCAAGCTCTTCTCCCTTTGGGACCCAGATGACGACCTTGACTCCCTTTGTTTTTAACTGCTCATGCGCCGCTTCATCTACTACCTGCATGAGCATTTTCATCGGAGTAGGGTTTATCGCGGCCCGGCCCATTTCCAGCCCGAGGCCGGGCTTGGTCACCCTGCCAACTCCCTTGCCGCCATCGATGTTTATCACGCCGGGATTACCATCAATAAAAGAAACAGTCGAGCAGATCTCTGCCCCATGCGTGACGTCAGGGTCGTCGCCCCCGTCCTTTATCGCGGCGCATGTAGTTTTGTCGTCTTCAATCTTTGTCCATGCGATCTTGAGCGTCGCAGCCCTGCCCTTTGGTAGCGACACCGTGACCTGCTCCACAGGTCTGCCGGTTACAAGCGCTAAGAGCGCGGCTTTGGTCGCCGCCGTTGCCGTGGTTCCTGTTGTGTAGCCGGTGCGCAGAATACCTTTTTTCCTTTTTTCCTCCACTTCGGGTGGCAGTTCCTGTTCCTGCTCTGCCAGCTCCAGGTCGTCGTTTTCCTTGTTAGTATCATCATCGGCAGTAGTAGTCACAAGAGCACCGCCCCGCCGTCGATTACGAAGGTGTTGCCGGTTGCAAAGGAAAAGTCGTCGCCTGCAAGGCTTGCCGCGACCCTTGCAACCTCTTCTGGTTTTCCCCACCGCCTCATCGCGTTTTCCTGTGCTGCCTGCATGCGCGCCTTTTCATCCATCGAGCCAAAGGTGGCGTCGGTGGCAATGTTGCCAAGTGCAAGCGAGTAGGCGCGAACACCCCTGTTCCCGTATTCAAGCGCGACATGTTTGGTCATGGCAATAATGCCTGCCTTGGCAAGGGTATAAGGCGCGCCCTCAACGTGGCCCGCTATTGCAGGAGTGGACGAGATGTTGATGATGACTCCTCCTACGCCACCATCACCACGATTCTTTTTCTTTATCATCACTGAAAGCACCGCGCGCGTCAAGCGGAACGTGCCCTTTAGGTCGACTTCAAGCACGCGGTCAAACTCTTCATCTGTAATTTCATGCATCTCCTTGTACCATGTCTTTTTGTCAAAGGGATAACCGGCGTTGTTGACAAGGATGTCTATTCTGCCGTGCTTTGCGACTGCGTCCTTTACAAAAGCCCTGACGCTTGCAGGGTTTGAAACGTCAAGCGAAAAAGGGTGTGCATTTTTCCCGACTCTCTTTGCGGCATCGCTTGCACTTTTGATGTCTCTGGAGCACACGAGGACGGTGGCGCCCCTGCTTGCAAATTCCCGGGCCAGTTCAAAACCGATGCCCCGCGTGGCGCCTGTGATTACTGCTACTTTGCCTTTCATCAATGACAGATGGTAGTAGATGGGAGACATTATTATTTTTTAGACTGCTCTCTCTTGCGCGTCTTTAGCCTACTTTAGCAGAGGGGCCTTGTCGGTCCTTTCCCACGTAAATCCTGGCTCGCTCCTTCCAAAGTGACCGTATGCCGCGGTATTGCGGTAGACGGGGCGTTTCAGGTCAAGCGTCTTGATGATGCCTGCAGGCTTCATGTCAAAGACCTTGCGCACGCGGGTCTCTATCTCCTCTTCAGGCGCCTTGCCAGTGCCAAATGTGTCTACCATTATGGATACAGGCTCGGCGACTCCGATTGCGTACGCGACCTGTACCTCGCACTTGTCTGCAAGGCCGGCTGCCACCACGTTCTTGGCAACGTACCTTGCCATGTAGCAGGCAGACCTGTCGACTTTGGACGGGTCCTTGCCAGAAAACGCGCCCCCGCCGTGCCTTCCCATGCCGCCGTACGTGTCGGCTATAATCTTGCGGCCTGTAAGGCCGGTATCGCCGGGCGGACCTCCGATTACGAACCTGCCGGTCGGGTTGACGAGGTATTTCGTCTTGTCGTCCACCCATTCGCCGCACACGGGCTTGATTATCTTGCTTATCACTTCCTCGCGCAGCTGGTTCATGCCAATGTCGGGCGCATGTTGCGTCGACATGACGACGGTGTCGATGCGCTTTGGGATGCCTTCCTCGTAGACGACGGACACCTGCGACTTGCCGTCAGGCCTGAGCCACCCAAGCTCCTTGCTCTTTCTTGACTGCGAGAGCTTCATAGAGAGCTGGTGGGCCATGGTTATCGGAAGAGGCATAAGCTGCGGGGTTTCGTTGGTGGCGTAGCCGAACATGAGGCCCTGGTCGCCGGCGCCCTGCTCCTTCGCTTCAGTGGCAGTCACGCCCATCGAGATGTCAGGGCTCTGCTCGTGGAGCGCTGCAAGCACCGAGCACGAGTCGCAGTCAAAGCCATACTCGGGCCTGTCATAACCAATCTCACGGATGGTGTCGCGGACTATTTTCTGCACGTCAACCCTGCCCTTTGACGTCACCTCGCCGGCCACAAAGACGATGCCGGTAGTAGTCATCGACTCGGCGGCGACGCGAGAGTCCGGGTCCTGCCGGAGAAACTCGTCGAGAAGAGCATCAGAGATCTGGTCGCAAACCTTGTCCGGGTGGCCCTCTGTAACGCTCTCTGAAGTAAACAGCCAGCGCTTTACCATTTTGGCACCACGCTAGAGGTCTTTCTCAAGCCTGATGAACAGAACGTTGTTGCCACGGATGACCACCTTGCCGTAGTTTGCCATCACGTCGGCGCCGTTGAACTCTTCTGCGTCGGTAAGTATCAGGTTCATGTAAGAATCGACGTTATTCATCCTCCCCTTGTACTCTATCTCGCTCTTCAGGCGCACGGCGACCTTGCGGTTTAGCGACCTCTGCAGAATCGACAGGGGGCGTTTTGGCTGTTGAGATGACGGAGAAGACACGCTAGTTAATCACTTTGGAGGACGTAGGTTCGCGCCGCAAATAAAAAGGTTCCCTTGCTCTCTTAATTCATAAAAAGGCCGCATCCTAGACCATAATGATGTTCATCCAGACCGGCTCGCAGTCGCTTGACGCGCTCTTGGGAGGAGGCGTCAGGACAGGGATGGTCACCGACGTGTACGGCGAGAGCGGATCGGGCAAGTCGCAATTATGTTTCTCGCTGTGCGCCAGCTGCACAAGGGTAGGATTTCGCGCGTTTTTCGTGGACACGGCCGGCACGTTCCGGCCCGAGCGCGTCTCAGAGATGGCAGGGACAAAAGAAGCACTGGACAGGATAACGTTTATCCGGGCGCTCAACACTCAGGACCAGGTAAGCGCGGTCGAAAGGGCTCGTGACGCTGACGCCCGGCTCCTCATAGTCGACACGCTGACCTCTCTTTTTTCGGCAGAGTATTCCGGCCCGGCAAGGCACCTTGCAGTCATGTCTCACCTGCACGACCTTGCGACCTTTGCAATAGGCGCAGACTGCGCAGTCGTCGTGACAAACATGGTGAGAAACGCGCCCACGGAGACTGGCAAATCAATCCAGCGAGAGTACCTCGGCAGTTCGGTTTCGATATACTCTCACGTCAGGATGAAACTCTCCATAGAGAACCCTTCCAGAGGATGGTTCCACGCGGCGCTCTTGCAGCCGGCTGCCGGCACCGCGCAGTTTGCAATCACCTCGCGGGGCCTGTCGGACAGGGACTAACCGTTTTATAGAACGGCAGTTTAAAAGCAGCCGTGGACGTTTCGTCGCAGGAGCTTGTCAAGCAGGACAAGATGCCGCTTTCAGTGATCCTGCCCACGTACAACGAGTCGCAAAACATCACCAAGATGATCGACTCGATCGCAGAGGCGCTGCCACATAATGCGCCTGCGGAAATCATTGTAGTCGACGACAATTCGCCCGACGGGACTGCAGACATTGCGGCCAGTCACGCCAGAGACCTCGGCAGGCAGGACAAGCGCTTCCACATACGCGTAGTGCGTAGGGCAGGAAAGCAGGGCCTCAGCTCGGCAATACTTGCAGGCGTGCATGAGGCGACAGGCGAAGTAGTCGTTGTCATGGACAGCGACCTTTCCCACCCTGCCCACACCATACCCAAGATGCTTGAGGAGATAAGGCAGTCAAGGTGCGACATCGTGGTCGCTTCAAGGTACATCAAGGGAGGAGCGATATCAGGCTGGCCTTTCAAGCGCAAGCTCATGAGCAAGGGCGCGACCAAGATAGCCAAGTACAGCCTCGGAATCAAGATAAAGGACCCAATGTCCGGCTTTTTCGCGTTCCGCCGGCACATCATCCACGGAATAAAGTTTGACACTATAGGCTACAAGATGCTCCTTGAGATGCTGGTCAAGGTTAAAGGAGCGAGGATAAAAGAGATACCCTACACGTTTACAAACAGGTGCGCCGGCGCAAGCAAGCTCGACTCAAAAGTGATGTTTGACTATATACGCGCGGTGTGGCGCCTGTACCGCTACGGCAGGGCGGCGCCAAGCGAGCGCAGGACGTCCGTGCGCTTTTTCTCAAAGGCGGGCAGGTTCTACACGGTCGGGTCAAGCGGCCTCCTGGTCAACTATCTTGTCTCGTTCATACTCACGGCGCTTTTCCCGGGAATTTGGTACCTGCACGCAACGGTGGTAGGCATCATGTTCTCGATAACGTCCAACTTTATCCTCAACAAGGTCTGGACGTTTGAAGACATGGACTTTGCGGCCAGAAAGACGCTATTGCAGTACGGCATGTTTGCAGGCTTTTCCGCGTTCGGCGCGCTGGTGCAGCTAGGCCTGGTGTATGCGCTCGTAGAGACAAACGAGGTCAGCTACCCGCTTGCGCTTGTCCTAGCTGTCGCCACCGCGTCGATAAGCAACTTTCTTTTGAACAAAAAATGGACGTTCAAGGAAAAAGTCTGGAGCTAGTTCGGCAATTGACTATTTATATTGGCCCCTAATGTAAATTATAACTTTTAATGATGTATTTTGTACGAAATTTATGTTATAATTCTAATGTATTAGCATAATTGTAAAATTGTATGTTGGAAAGACTTAATAATTTATGATCTTAACTCCAAACGACGGAATAAACTAACTAGATAGGGACCCCCCGTATCACACGAGCGCGGCATTGGCCGCCCTCTGATAGGGGGACGACCCTATCTAACAGGCTTTATTGTCGTTATTGCAACTTTTTTTTCTAAAAATAATTAGTTGGACCTGCGCTTTCTTGGCTCTATCAAGCCCATCAGCTGGTAGCCGTATTCCAGGTTGTGCTTGACGTGGTTGATGCCGTGCGTCCCATGCGGGACGAACTTGCCGTCAAGGACATTTTCGATGTATGTCTTGGCCTTGCGTATCGAGTTGGCGGCGTGCTGCAGCTGGTTGTCTGTGAGCTTGCGGCCAAGATCCTTTTCCACTTCTCGCTTCAGGTCTTCCGGCCTTGCCAGCTTGCTGTACTTTTGCAGGCGCTTGTGGTTGACTGAAAGGTCGGTTATCTTTTTGATGTCGGCAGCAGGCAGGCTTGCAAGCGATGCCTCAAGCTCCTTCTTTGACCTGCCAGTGATGCTTGCAAGGTTGTCGACCAGGTCGTCGCTGAATGTTACTGCGGGCGGACTTGGCTGGCTGGCAGAGGAAGAGGAAGAAGATGATGATGACCTTCTTCCCTCAGTCACGGACCTTGCGATGTAGCTGGCAACAGGGTCTTCGAGAGGCGCGCTGGCTTTATGCTCCTGGTAGTAGCGCTCGATGCCATAGACGCCGACTGCCTCGCCGCGAGTGTCCACTCCCTTGTCAAGTATCGAGATGACGTCGACTATTATCCTCGGGAAATGCAATTTCAATTGTGCAGACGCTTTTTGGTAGTTCTCCATGATGTCCATGTAGATGTAAAACGTGGCGTCGTTTACGGCCTTTGTCCCCGCCCTTTTAGAGTCCATGCCCTTTGCGGCGACTGTCAAAAAGTCGCACAGCTCTGACTGGGAGAACGCATGGCCAGACACCGTGCAGGCGTCGGCTACTGCCTTGATGGAGGCGATCCACTTGCCGTACGCGTTGACGGTTGCAAGCGACACGTTGCCCACGAACTCGACTGCCTTTTTGCGGATCTCGGCATCCTCTATCTTTAGCATGTCAAGCGATGACGAAAGAACGTTTCCAAGCGAAGCGGAGTCCTCGGGCCTTGGGGGGGTGGTAGTAGCAGGTTGCCTGCCAGAAGCCATAGCGAGCTTTATTATCACCACATGCCTTAAAGCTTTCGCAACACCTCGACACTAGTCGGATGATCATCAGCAGCAATTATTTACCTGCCCACCCAAAACTGACATCCTGATGGACACGCTAGAGACGATATTTTCCATGCAGAAAGAGCTTGCAGGCATGATGGATCTGTCAAGATATCCAGCGACGACCGAGGGCAAGGTCTCGGCGCTTTCCACCGCGATAATCCACGAGACGGTGGAGCTCCAGCGCCTGACAAACTGGAAGTGGTGGAAAAAGCCCTCCGGCTTTGACGAGGCGGCTGCAAGGGAGGAGCTGATAGACATATGGCACTTTTTGGTGCAGGCGTCGCTTGAACTTGGCATGACGCCGGCAGACATTCTCGACGAATACAAGAAGAAAAACAAGGTAAACCGCGACAGGCAAAAGTCAGGCTATTAGTAGGGGCATTATCTTTTCAAGGTCTGTAATTCCAGTCATGTCGGCTATTGCCACCTGTCGCCTGAATGCCTCGACCTTTTCCCGCGGTGACAAAAGTATCGGGTACGGGCCTGCAGCCCCGATTATCCTGCCCTGCCCGTCGATGCCGTTTTTGTATAGCGCCAGCAATGCCTGGCCTGCCATGTGCCCCTTGACCTCCCTGCCGCACACCACGATCCGCTTCAGGTCAGGGTGCGCAGAAACGTAATCGATGATGGCGTCGATGCCCTTGTTCTCCGACAAGAGCCGGCCGGCTATTGCCACCCTGTCCATGATTATCTCAGACTTGGAGATCCTCTCAAGCAGGTCGATGCTGCCAAGGGTGCACACCGCCACTTCCCTGCCCCTGCCTCCAAAACTCTCGTGCCTGACGGGTATCAGAGCCTTGCACACCTTGCCCGCCGCGTCGTCAAACTTTTTCCTAAGCGTCATAGGCCCCAGCTGACCTTGTTTGTCGGGACTACGCGCACAAAGGGCGCCTCGCCCTCCTTCCACGGGTCGCGCCTGACCCATGCGAACTTGTCATGGAAGATCCTGTAGAGGCTCGCAAATTCCTTGCCGCCCTCGATTATCTCGGCCCTGCCCTGCACGCATATTGCCTTGTTGCCAGCCGAATTGTCGTAGACGTCAACTGCAAGCGCGACCCTGTCATTTTTCTTCAGGTTCTCCAGCTTCCGGGTTTCAAGGTCGGTGGCAAAGTAGAACGCGCCGCCCTCAAACACATACGACACGGGAACCACGTGCGGCATGTTGTCGTGGCAGGTCGCAACCCTGCACGCCTCGTTTGCAAGCAGGAACTCTTTTTCAGCCTTGGTAAAGGCGATCAAGTGCAGGGAATTTTGCGCTCCCTCGTATTTATAGCAGCCGGCGGACTACCTAGCTAGCCCTGCGTAGCCGCCTTGGACTCGCGCCAGCGGCTGTAGCGGATCATCAGTATCCCTGCCGCAATTACGATGAGCGACAGTGCAAAGAACCCCTGGCTGAATACAGTCTGCAGCTGCTCTGGCGCAGATGATGCGTATTCGCACTTGCTCCCTTCCTCGCAGGTCTTGGCCACGGGGAACGCAAGGAGCACGGCGATAAACGCCACGAGCAGCGCCACGCCTGCCGTAGACACTATTGCGCCCGACTTGGCAAGGATTTCAAGGCCCGACGCCAACGCAAACCTGTGCACTCAAGGAGCACATAACTATTTCCGGTCAGAGGCCGCTCGCATCGATGGTGGCATACTTGCAGCCGTCGCTTGTAGTGCGCTTGAACTGGCTGTCAAAGTAGAGGAACGGCTTGCCCCTCTCCTTGTGCTGCCTCCACAGGTCATGGACGTTTTCAAAGTACTCTTTCTTTTTGCGCCCCTGCATGCGCAGGATCTCGTGCGACAGCACGTGGGAAATGCGCGGGCAGTTTTCCTCCGCAAACATTGCGTTGCGCTTGGCCTCCGACCCTTCCTTTGGCCTGTTCCAGAACGCAAGGCCAAAGTGGTCGGTGGTGTAGCCTTCAGTCTTGCAGTCTGTGAAAAACGGCTTGAACGGCGTCAGGTAAAAGTGGTAGACGTCCTTGCCCCTGCTTTCGTGGTCGCGAAGGAAAAGCGCAAGCGACATCCTGTCAAACAGTTTGCCTGGTATCACCGGCAGTATGTCCGCCTCCACGGCTATCTCAAAGTCATAGTAGCGCTTTACCCACCACTTGAAAAAGCGCGTCATCGTAGAGACGTAGCCCCAGTCCTCGGCCTGCAGGCGCACCCATTCGTCGTTGCGGGCAACGTAAATGAAGAACAGTTTCTCTGCTTTCAAGGTCGTGTTACTCGTGGTAGTGCTGGTGACCGTGCATGTGTTGTCCGCCGCAGCTGCAGTTGTGCTCGCCCTCGCCTCCCATCCAGCCGGTCTTCTCTGGTTGCGGGTGGCTATTGCTCATATGCTTTATCAGCTTGTAGTCAGAGTCAAAAGTCTCGCCACAGACGTTGCAGGTCAAAAGAACGCGAAACTCTTTCAACATGCCATGATTAAATAAGAAGGCATTAAAACTTTATGACGCTTGGCCTACGACCCCACGAAATACAAGCAAGACTCGATTGACAACTGGAACAGCCGTGCGCGCGATTACCACGATGGCTGGGCAGGCGCAGGACGCGGGCCGTTTCGGTCGACAAAAGAGCTCGTAAATGCGGCAGGCATTTTGGAAAGCGATTTCGTGCTGGACGTTGCATGCGGCACTGGCGCCGTTTCAAGAGAGGCATTTTTGCGCCTTGGGCCGTCTGGGATGCTTGTCGGGATTGACTTTGCAAGAGGCGCGCTCAAGATAGCAAAAGAGAATGTTCAGGCAGGCCATTTTGTAGAGATGGACGCGGAGAACATTGGCCTGCGCGCCAGGTTCGACAGGGTGCTGTGCCAGTACGCTCTCATGTTCTTTCCAGAGCCGGTGCGTGTTCTGAAAGAACTGCGCCTGCTCCTCAAAGAAGGAGGCACGATTGCAGTCGCGGTGCATGGCACGGCGCAGGGGGTGCCCTATTTCAGCACAATAATGGAGCCGGTGCTAAAGTGCATGCCGGACATCAGGCCGGAAGGTGCGCCGACGGTGCACCGTTTTGGCGACCCAAAGGACCTTGAAAATGTATTGACAGCAGCAGGCTTTGCAGGCGTGGCTGTCAGGAAATTTGTATTCGATTACGAGGCAGGGACTTTTTCCGAGTACTGGTCAGACTACATGTCGACGACAGCGGCCGCCATACGGCCAAAGATAGAGGCAGGAGGCTTGCAGATAGTGGCAGAAATAAAAAAAGAAGCAGAGGAAAAGGCGCAGTGCTTTGTCAAAAACGACGGCAGGATAATGTTCCCGTGGGACGTCCTTGTGGCGACTGCAACAACGACAAAAAGCTGACACAGGTACTATGTACAGTAACTTTATTACATTCATGTTCAATCCACGGGTAGACACAAAATATGCCTCCATGCAACAAGGAATGCAAGGTAAAGGTATACGAAGTGAGAAACATCCGCTTCACGACAAAGTTTCCAGTCAATGGCGGAGCAAACTGCAACAAGACCCTGAAGGGCGACCAGAAGCTCGTCGACTTTGTAAAAAGGTCCGTCGAGAGCAGGACCACCCCGATAGAAGGCCACCTGTGCGCTGAAGGCTGCACATGCGATCCGGTGGGAACGCCCAAGTGGGGAAACTGGCGCAAGTACAAATTCAAGATGACGGTTGTCGACGGCAACAACTGCAAGTTTCCCATTGCAGGCACCTACGAGAAAAGGTCCGGAGTGTCAGAGGGCGTGTGTGTGGAGCCGGAGGATTCCGAGGACGACTATGGCGAAGTCCTGATAGCCTATGCAGGCAGGAAAACGAGCAAGCCGCAAAGAAGAATAGCATGAGGCCTTTTTTCCTCAGCTTTTTGCCAAGCATGGCGATAAGTTCTTAATTGATTCTTCTCACATAATGGCAAAATTCGGACTAAAAAGCTCAAAAACACAGCTGCCTTAGTATGCTACATAGCTGGAGTTGTTGTCCATCAGTCGGATTAACCAAGCTCTGAAAGACGCAATAGCTTGAAACAATCGGAAGGCAAAGATTCACTTTTGTAAAATTCTAGAATGATGAGGACATTTTATCAAAAAAAGCTACAATTTATGCAGTTCAAAATCATGTAACTAGCCGGACACAAACTGGTCTAGTTTTGATGGATGGCATTGCAGAGTTTTTCAATTGCGGACATCACGACGAACAAACGGGACTTCTGCTATTCGTACATCGTTACCTTGATTGCTTGAATCTGGCCGAGTGGCCCTCTCCCCGAACCCCAATCATAATAGTTGTACGTCGCTTCCTCTTTTGAGTGGAACGTTATCACATCGCTATCGCCCGGTCGGAGTACTTTGGTATGCGCGCCTCCGTCGATATAGAGCACATGAATTCTATCATCCTCGTTTATGACAGTAAGTTCCAGTACATAGTCGCCCGTCCTTGTGAGCAAGGTTGGGTTCACGCCTGCAATCCCCTTGATGCCCACCACCTGTACTTCACCGTCGATATTCCTAAAGGCTATCGTATCTTCTGTCTTTTCAGGCAGGAATATGGAGACGTGCCTCACCGCGCCGCCACTCACAAAGACAAGCAGTATGCCAAATGCAGCCACCATTCCCACTAATGCAAGCAACACCAGCTTACCATCACTGACCCTATACGGCAGGATGTGGGACATATTATATCAGTAGTTGTTTTTCTCTTAACGCGCTCATTAACGAGTAGAGTACACTGTCCTGCAGTGCAGGACGGGCACTGTCAATTTTTCCTAGCCCCATGCTCAAAAGAATGCCATGCTTCCTAGTGTGCTTCATCATGCTGACGCAGTAACCTATCGACCTTCCAATAGAGACTGGCGTTCACGATTGTAAAGACTACCCCTCCCAGTGCACCAAGAGTAAAGAGAACTCTTGCAATGTCATTTGTAATCCATGCTAGCAGGAAGCGCAGAACGGTTGGCACCACGTCACCCAGATGTGCGAAGTTGAACGGGAAGACTATTAGCAACCACACTGCGCCAACCATCCACAAAACCGAAGCTATCATCTCTGGAAGCCGGGAGAGGTTTCTCCTCCCAGTCGCAGATCTGAAAAGCGGCCCGACTATGCCAGCCATAATCGAGCCATAGAAGAAAAAGGCCTCAGTCGGACCAAAGCGAGACGTGAAAAAGCCTGTAGACCACGCTTGGTGCATGTAAAAAAAGAGCGCGATTAGCCCGACTGCAGCCACTCCTACAAGCTCTCCCCCTCTTTCTGAGCGCTTCAGGTAATCTCTATTAAACTCCTTTTCTGCCCAGCCGGAAAATTGGTTATTGCGTTCTTCTATCATGTCACACTCCCACCACCTTTCTCTTGCTAGTTTGCAAGAGTTCGCCAAGCTCCTCCCCAATTGCCTCAAACTGATTCTCCATTCCCTCCTTGAGCACGACTTTTCCAGTGGCATTACTCAGCGTATCCTTCTTTGCTTCCTTTTGCTTTTGCCCAATAACCAGGGCAGAGCCACGTTTACGGATAATGTCAAGCCCAGATTCCCGGAGCCTCTTTTCGATGAACTTGGCGCCACTTCCAGCCATGAAAGAATCTAGCTTGGTATCAAAAGCAAAACTACATCTGCCCTTCAAATCCAGTTCCACCATTCGGTCCAAGAAGTCCTTCATGGATTTGGAGGCCGTAAAGTATTGAGTTGGCGCGCCCAATGCCAGAAGGTCGTACTCATGAAGCTTTTCTACATTTGCTGCTCTGATGTTAACGCATTCGGCTTCAACCCCTGCCTTTTGCAGGCCCTTTGTGACAGAGTGGGCTATTTTCTCGGTATTTCCAAAGAGCGTGTCAAAGAGGACGATTGCTTTCATGCACTACTCGCGCACTCCTAATCTTTCCGGTACCTGATGCCGTTTTCGCCGGTGGTAGCTGTCGTGCCACTTTGCTTCTCTTTTCTGCCATCAATCGCCGTGATTATGGCTCCCACAATCAGTATTAGAACTCCCGCAGCGGCCATTCCTCCGCCTGCAATTACAAGACCGAGTCCTCCTCCTTCTACCTCCAGAGCCTCCATGTTGGGCTGCCCGTCGGAGTCTATGAACGAGATGTAGCCAAATACTCCACTGACGGTGACAGGTTTGGATCCAAGGTTTGACACAGTAACAGTGTAGACACCGGGTTCTTGCGGCTTGAAACTTGTAAAGAAGGTGCCTCCAAATTCATTGCTGTTTACGACTCTTCCATTAGGATCTGTCACTGTTTCTTTCAGCCTGATGTCAGAGGAGGAGGATGTCTGTTGTAGCAACGCTCCAGATCTGTCGATACTAATTGCTATAGAAATAGGCCTATCCAGTTGATTGACTTCCGTTCTTGCATCCACTGATTTTCCCGCGTCTATAGTGGTCTTTGCTACAATGGTGTTATCTCGGAGAAAAGAGCCAGCAAAGGAAACGCCCCATACTACAGAAATCGCTATTCCTGAGACTAGCAGGACAGCGCCGGATACAAGCACAATGTGTCCTCTTTTCATCCTCATTGTCTCACTCCTTTTGATATCTAGCACTACTCCGTGCTCTTCCGGTGTCGTCATCCGTAGCTCTTATCACGATAGTATTTGCAGCTCTGCTTAACAATCTCTGCCTCTTGTCATTTGTGAATATCCAACCAAAGAATACGTCTATTGGCAGCAGAAAGGCCTTTCCAAAGCTAGAGATTGCGATGCTTGTCGTATTCGCTTGCTTGCCTTCAAGATCCGTAGTTTTGATGCGCAGAAGCATCTTTCCTATCGACTGACCATTGTGATTTGCTTCCATGTATGTCCAATACGCAAAAAATACCAGGCTGCTTATAGCAAAACTAAATGGCCCACCAAAACCGTTATTCCACCATTCGCTACCATACATCGGCGACATCATCCCGGGATTCGTGAATCCGTAAAGCCACATCGGCATGGACAGTATGCCGAAAATAATTCCCAAACCGGCATTTACTATCAGGAAATCAACAAGCCACGCCCAGAATCTTGTGCTCCACCTTGCTAAAATTATCTCTGGTTGTTGCGCTGGATGTTGACCCCTTTCGGCTCCATCAGGTCGACTACTCGGATCTGGAGGCATGTGCATTTTTACCAGCTTATCCTATTAGAACACAAGGATTTCACTGCAATGCAGTGCAGATGCAGATGTCGGGCAATACAAAGAGGAGCAAGTCATCAATCAATCCACTTTTGATATACGCGAAGCTGATCAAAGGTGGTACAGCTAGGGACAATAGTCAGGGAACCGGGGAGTCAAAGAGCGTCATGGTTTGTGCGGGTGCTCCGGCGGTCTAAACATTCCCGTACCAAATCTCCCCATAACTTTCTCAATTATGTCCTGCTCTGTCTGGCAGCTCTTAATGCAATCCAGAAGGAAGAGTCCCAACCGTGTGAGCCGGGCCTTGCTTCTTAGAAATTGCTGGAAATAAACGTCTCCTGCAATAGCATGCAAACCTTCAGCATATGTATCAAGCTCGCCTTTTGGCAGCCTTGCTTGGTCTAACTCTATTACGCCGCTGACTATGGCATGGTTTACATCCTCCCTAGTCAGCCCGTATTCAAACAGTTCGAGAACTGAAAGGTTGGCGATGTCCAGAACTGTTACTATCCTGACTATAATTGGGTCTTTTAGGAGTTTCATTATCTCTTGCTGATCTATCTGCTTATCTTGGGTTTTCTTGCTCACAAATGTACGATTAGATCGTGATCGAAAATTATAAAGAGTGTGCATTACACAGCATTGCGGAATCAGGCCCATCCCCACCGATCGATGGAGTTGATATGCTGATAATCGCGGCAGGGATGGGCACACAGCTCGCTTTTCGAGCTACAACACTATCAGCATTCTTTGCTATATTTCCTAGGTGTACAGTGCATTGCAAAAATGAATGAACAGGTGCGCAGCTGCATCAGATTACAGTTGTAGGCCGGACTTCATTTCGGTAGGTCCTATATCCTAAAAGCACCAATGCGGCGCCAGCTGCGGCAAGGATGTAAAAGACCACTGCGACTGAAGCAATTACAGGATTTATGGTTCCAGCAGCCAAGAAAAGGCTAGCCAGGAATAGGAACGCAGCGCCTGCAACATTTTCTCCATTGATTTTGCTCATTACCAAAGAAAGGGAATCCAGCGTGATTATTTATTGTGCATGTGTACACTGCATTGCAGAAATCAAACCACCCGTGATGATAAGACAATAATTAAACATCTGAATGTCAAATCGTCAATTCATTTGTAGTTTCAAGGTGGAGTACTCACAATGAAGACAAATATACCTTGCATAAGGTAGCTGCAAAATCACAGTAGCGACAATGGTATAGAATATGCGCATCATCTTACAACCATTACAGGGCATGGCGCATACGTCAGGACACTCGATGCAACGCTACCAAGCAATATTTTCTTAAGTCCAGATCTCCCTCTTGAACCAATTACAATCAAGTCAGTCTTGTCTACTTGGGTGTATCGTACGATTTCAGACGGCGTCGATTTTGAAGTCTCTATCATTTTTGTCTCTATCTCTAGGTTGTTCTCTTTACCCTTCTTCTGAATCTCCTCTAACCAAACGCGTGTTTCTTTGTTGACATCATCAAGGAATTCTTTGTACGATACACGCTGCGGATAGAGATCTCCACCAAAAGGCGTATGTAAAACGTAAAGGGCCGTTAACCAGGAATCGTATTTTTTTGATATCGAAATTGCAGTATCTACGGCTTTCATAGATTCCAAAGAACCATCGACGGCTGCAAGCACCTTTTTGAATCTGCTTATCTCCACCATGTCGTAACACTTAGAGTTTGTTAGTAAGTTAAAAGCAGTATGGAATGGATACTCTGCACTATACTGCAAAGCAGCGGTACTTTTAGCCTCAGTCACATACACCAAATCCAGATGCATCTGTCGCAATGGATTCTAACAGTCAAGCGCTTCCAACTAGAAATGAAATTTCATTCCATGCGGGATTTTACTGCAAACCAGTCTCTAGTGTACTATCAAGACTGGACATGACGCCCTTTCGCTAACGCCTCTTGACACGCTGCCAAGGGTCTTTAGCTTTGATATGCCACTCAAGCCTACATTTCCAATGACAACAATGTCCACTTTTTCGTTCCCGGCTAGCTCTACTATTTTGTCTGAAACAGGATCTCCAATTAATACGATTGTTCTAATTGTTGCCTTGGCATTTAGAATGGGTTCAAGATCTTTCTTTTTCTTCTCAAGCATCTCTGCTGCATGAGCTTTCATCTCGACGTAAAGACGCTTGATATACTCTGACAATGGGATTACTTCGCCAGTCTTTGTGCGGACGGGACGCTCAAGGAAAACAGGTGATGCTGGAATTTCAGGTACAACATGAAGAAGAATGATCTCGCAGCCACCGCCAGAATCAGGTAGAATGTGCTTGGCAAGATCTACCGCATATTTAGCAGCCTTGTCAGATGGCTTTGAGCTGTCATACGGTACCAGAATTTTCTTGAACATATTCTTGGCAGGATTGTATATGCAACTTTAAAAAGATTGCATCTTTATCTACGGATTGCCTCTGTCATTCAGAGTCTACGCAAAAAGCGTATCAAGGACTACCCTCTCCCTCGACCAATCAATCTTCGGTAGCAAAGAAAACTGAATGCGATGTCTGGATGTAGCATTCTATGTCATGCACTGCACTCTCTGTCCTTAAATAAGATGCACAAGCAAACTCGTTCATGAAGCTGCAAACGGATTACCCTCTGTTAAAGGTAGGCGATTTTATGAGTTCTCCTGTCATAACAGCCCATCCTGACACTCGGTTCTCGGATGCTGTACAGACAATGTTGCTAAAGGGAATAGGCAACATAGTAGTGACGGAAGGTGAAAAGGTGGAAGGAATTTTAACGGAAAGAGAAATGCTGTTGCATCTGGCCCTGAACAAGGCGATACCGGACAAGCAGATCAAGTATGTGTTGACTCAAAAGGTTGCCAGAGTGACACCCAGTACCGAAGTGCTTGAAGCGGCGAGAACCATGATATCAAAGAAAGCCAGGTTGCTTGTTTTTCAGAAGGACAGGCGAACCGGCGTATCAGACCGGCTGATCGGTATAATAACTGCCTCCGATATCGTCAGGGCGCTTTTAAAGAGCAAGTCTAACCCCTCAATAGAGGGTGCAATGGCAAACAAGATAGTCACGCTGCAGCCCGACAGTACAATATTGAGTGCTGTCAAAACAATGCTGAAGAAAGGCATAGGTAGCGTAGTCATAAGCGTGAATGGACCACCTTACGCGATGTTTACAGAGCGTGACTTGCTCAATAGGATTCTTGGAGAAAATGTGGACAGATTGGAGAAAGTAGGAGGCTATTGCACAACTCCTGTCATAACCGCCAAACTTGGAATAGGCGCCAAGGAAGCAGGCAAACTCATGCTAAGACACAGGATAAAGAGGCTACCTCTCACCAGGTATGGAAAGATAGTAGCAATGGTCACTGCCAGAGATTTGGTTGAGGCGTACGTAAAGGAGAAGTGAATTTGTCTGAAGAAATTCCGTTGAAAAAGATACTTATGCCAATAGATGGGTCAGATTCTTCTTTCAAGGCTGCGAAGTATGCCATCAAAATCGCCAAAATGTCCATGGCAGAAATTATTTGCATGCATGCAGTAGTTAACCCACCATACGTCGATTACAAAGCAGCAGGACTTGTGATTGTTCGCTATACAGAACGGGCAAAAAATATGCAGAAGCATGGCATGACAAGATAAGAGACATGGCGGCGGAGGATGGCGTCAAAATCGCCTCTGCAGAGACTATTCTTGATGTAGCATCCGTGGCGGATACCATAGCAAATTATGCATCAAAAGAAAGAGCGGATTTGATCGTAATCGGAACAAAAGGGAAGACAGGGATAAAGAAGTCCTTGCTTGGAAACGTAGCTAGCGGAGTAGTCACGCACGCCCATTGTCTTGTCTTGGTGACCAGATAGTGCAGAAATTTAGACACAATATCTAATGCAGGATGTCTTGGAAATGGTAATAATAAAAGTGGGGCCGGGCTGTGCCACAGCGACCTCCACTTTCAAAATGCAAACTACGACGATGTGGAATGCCCGCTGCGAACCTCTAGTAATTTTCGCAAGAAATGGTAAAGTGAAATTACGTCAGAATCTGTAAGTCCCCCCATCACTCTCAACTTTTCTACGTTAACACCCATCCTTGCCAGCCAATCCGATGCCGCGTCTACATTTTCAGACATTGATCTCACAAGCTGTTCTTGGCAATTTTATTTCAAGCTAGAGAGTACATTGCGTTGCACTGCAATCCATTTCTTGAAATATGATGTGGCCTCGCAGGATCATATATGGCTCAAACCATGCTCTCAGCAAGAATCCACGAGTATCAAAGACCCTTGGTGGTTGAACCCGTCAAGATGCCAAGCCCAAGAGGTGAAGGAATAATAGTAAAAGTAGGCGGCGCCGGACTGTGCCATAGCGACCTCCACTTGATGAACGGCGAATGGAAAGAAGCCATACCGCTTGCGCTGCCAAAGATACCGGGGCACGAAGTTGCAGGCTGGGTAGAGGAGATAGGAGACTCGGTCCCAAAGGGGATGTTTGAAAGAGGCGATCTAGTGGCGGTGTTTGGCGGATGGGGTTGTGGTTCCTGTCAGATATGCAAAAGAGGCGACGAGCAAATGTGCCCTATTGCCAAATGGCCGGGGCTGTCACAATACGACGGCGGGTACTCGCAATACATTGCAGTTCCTTCCTACAGGTTCTTGATAAAAGTGGCAGCAGGTACAAGGCTGAAGCCGGAAGAGCTTGCGCCGCTGACAGACGCAGGTCTGACTCCATACCGCGCCATCAGGAGATTTCGTCACATGCTTGTGCCTGGGACTACAATTGCAGTAGTGGGTATTGGAGGGCTAGGATCGTATGGAATTCAGTATGCGCGGATGCTTGCGCCAAATTCAACAACAATAGCCATCGACAGAAATGACAAAAAGCTAGAGTTTGCGAGGAAGCTCGGCGCCGACCATGCAATCAGACTATCCGGGAGCACAAGAAAAGAGGTGAAGGAAATAACGCAAGGCCGCGGCGTCGACGTCATTGTCGATTGTGTCGGCGCAGAAAATACTATTTCCGTATCAGTAGGCCTGCTTTCAAAGGGAGGCGTGCTTGCAGTAGTCGGCCTTTTTGGCGCCCAAGTGTGTGTGCCATTGATGCCTACCGTAATAAACGAGTATCAGATAACCGGCTCGCTATGGGGCAACTACAACGAACTTTGTGAGGTCATAGAGCTGGCAAGGCAAGGCAAAGTAAAGCATACGATTCAGACATTCAGTCTCGAAGACATCAACGATGCAATCAACCTACTGAAGAGCGGCCAGATAACAGGAAGAGCAGTGATCACGCCTAACTAATGAAACCAGAACCTTTCATCACCAGATCCCAAGGCGTTAGTATCCTGTTACCCACAAACAGGCACGATGTTTCGATGTTAGAAAAGAGATGTGCCACAGAACCTGCCTCGCTCCTCAGGTCTACAGATGTTCCCTTGAGCGCGCCAATGCCTATCACCTTTATAGTTGCAAGTACTTCAAAGCCCCTGCGCGATATAAGATCTCGCGTTTGAGAATGGAGCAGATATGCAAGGATCTTTCTGTCGTTGATGACATAGGGGCCATCTTGCTTCAAAAAGACAATATTTCGGACACCCTTTTCAACCATGAACTCAAGTGCGTCCAATACGCTTGTGTCATTATCGATAGTTAGCAATGGAGATGTCAACCCTTGTACCTCAACTTTCAACCCCATGGCATAATTTATCAGGTCCCTGAGAGATAGAGAAGCTACTATTTTGCCATTAGATGACACAGGCATGAATGCAAATCTAGTCTCCATGAAGACCCGTAGCGCCTTTGTAATGGAGTCGTCTTCCCGCAACGCATGCTCAAGAGCTTCCATAATTTGTAAAGCCTTGCCATCAAGCCACCTTTCCCTAGTTTTCAAAATGTGGTTGGCAAGGGCATACCCCCCTATTCTGCCTGCAAGCTTGTTTTCTTCCAGCACAACTAGACCATCAACGTAGATCTGAGGCCCTGTAGCGATAAAGGTGGCCACCTGAAGCATCGAATCAAAAGGGCTCACATACAGTAACGGCCGTCTAAAAATGTGAGGCGCCGCTTCCCTTATGGAGATGTCTTGCAACTTGAACACCTCTATCTAGTCCGCAACAACGTACCCTAGTAGTCCCAGGATCCTCTTCACAGACCTTGCGCCAATGTCAAGCTGTTCTGAAATCTCTTTTATTGAAAGGCCGGACTCGTACATCCTTGCGAGCCGCTTTAGTATCCACGGATCAACGTTGACGACTTCTTTATTTTCGCTAGCCATCATGTTACATGGAGAAGTCAATGGAATAAAGTACAAGATTCCAGTGCACGGCAGTGCACTCGAGAGACAAATAATGAACTCCCCATTAGCGGCAGATTATTCCGCAAGGTCCACAATGTACGCGATTGCTGTGAAACTAAAAAGCCAGCAGTAGTGCATAGAACACATGATGTTTGAGTCCCCACCAATATGCCAAGAAAAATTCTAAATTCTTTTCAGTATTGCATATGCCACCACCCCTGATGCGGCTGCTGCCATACCAGCCACAACAGTAGCCAAGTCAAACTGGGTAAGCATTGCAATTGAGGTTACGAGGCCAAGACCTGCAAACATAGGAAACCGCCCTATATTCAAGGGTGAACGAAAAGGCCGCTCCATATCTGGTTTTTTGTACCTGAGCCATATTAGTGAAAGATTGACAAACATGTAGACTATGAAAATCCCAAAGACGGCAACCCTAACCATGGCGTCTATCCTTGCTGAAGATGCCGCCACGACTCCTATCACCAGCATCATAATGGCGAGCACAGCATAGAGCGGGGTTTTGGTCTTTAGATGAACAGAAGACAGCAATGAGGGAAGTGCCTTGTCAGTCGACATTCCAAATATTATACGTGAGCCGGACACAAGCATCATCAACACAGTATTGCTAGTCGCGAAAAGCGCTATAGATGATAGAATAACAATGCCAGCCTTGCCAAACACCTTTTCGGCCGCAAGTGTGAGGGGAGCATTCGACGACGAAAGCACCTCCCATCCGACAAGTGCAACTGCCGACACTGCCACCAGCATGTAAATACCCGTCGTAATTGCAATGGATGCAACAAGTGCAAGCGGAATCGCTTTGCGAGCATTCTTGGTTTCCTCAGATATATTTGCCAGATTCTCAAATCCAAAATAAGCAAAGAACGCAAGACTGGCCGCGCCAACTATAGCACCAAAAGCAAGTGGAAAGGAGGTCACGTCTGACGGCATCTCAAAGTAGTTCGTCGCAGCAGGGGAAGAGGCGGTAAACAGCAGGCCAGCACATATGATTATCGCGAGACCTGCGATCTCTATGAGCGTGAATGCAGTATTCGTCCACATCGACTCACGAATGCCGATAAAGTTCACAACAGAAAGCACTGCAACAAGTAACATTGCAGAGACAGACTGGTCAAGCCCTGGCAAAAAGGCGGCAAGATAGCCGGAAAAGCCAATGGCTACTGCAGCTGCGGACACTACTGCAACAAATATGATGAGCCATCCAGAAATGAACGCAAACAAATTGTTGCCAAAGGTATTCTTGACAAACACGTATTCAGCGGCGCTTTTTGGAAAGATTGAAGCCAGCTCGGCATAGCTCAGGCCGGTAAACGTAGCGATCGCTGCGGCCAGAGCAAATGATATCCACACTGCGTTGCCCGCGATTCCTGCGACGTCACCTATCAGAACGTATATGCCGGCACCCAGGATCAGGCCAGTGCCATACATAATCGCCTGAAAAAGGCTTATGCTCTGTTTAAGTCCAGGTTCTTTGGCCTTCAATGCATTTCCTTTCATTTCGTGACCAGAACTGGAATTTTAGAGCCGTGCACCACTGCATTTGAAACGCTTCCAAGGAAGAGCCCCTTGACTCCTCCAAGGCCCCGGCTTCCAATAACTATCAGGTCTGCATTCATTTCCTCTGCAGCATGTAGTATAGCTTGAGCGGGATTGCCCTTTACCAGTATGGTGTCTGTCTTTACCCCTCTTGCCTCGACTTCTCGTTTTTGATCCTCTAGAAATGCAGTTGCATCCTTTAGAAATAACGACTCTATCTCCTCTGTGAGTTTTTTTCCAAAGCCAACTGCAGGTGAAAGCTGAAGAACATGCATAATTGTCAGAGTTCCATCAGGAGCCTTGACCATCTTTATGGCAGATTCTAATGCCCTTCTTGCACACTCTGATCCATCTGTCGCAACAAGTACCTTTGAATACACTTTATCTACCACCCGGCTGATATATCTCGTTCAGCATGAATTCGGAAAGCCTTTCGTAGACTGGCCTGTTCTCTACAAGAACGCTGTCGCTGACTATGCTTGATACCAATGCCTGGTTCTTTAATATCGCCCGGAAAATATCCTTGTCAGTTACAATACCAATCATCTTACCCTTTTCAACGACAGGCAGCCTTCGTATGTCCTTGGCCTGCATCGTCTGCAGTGCATCCTTTAGCGACATCATGGCATCAGCCGTTATGACAGGTTTTTTCATGACGCTTTTTGCAAGGGCTGCAAGAGAGGTTTTGGGAGAGCCCACGAGTCGGACTATATCACGCTCCGTGATTATGCCCGATGGCAAGCCCTTGCTGTCTGTAATCACTACGCTCCCAATTCCGTGTTTGTCCATCATCTCTGCCACAGCCCTAATTGTCTGATCCTCCCCTGCTGTCCTGACCCCCTTGGTCATGATACTTGAAACTGGAATTGACTCTATACCCATATAGGAACGCTTGGCCTTCGGCAATATTTTACATCTAGGAATATTGTGCATTGCACTGCATACATGCACGATATATCGTTCCCTCGTCGTACCATGCTCATGCAAGCAGATCTTGGAAGGAAAGTTGGGGAATTGGCCACTCCTGACATGCTTGTGATGGACGAAACATCCTGCGTGGCAGAAGCTGTAAAAGCAATGAAGAAAAAGGACTTTTCAAGCGTGTTGGTCTCTCACAAGGGAACAAAGGAACTTGTAGGGATTATCACGGAGAGGGACATTCTCTACAAGGTAGTGGCGGAAAACAAAGGACCTTTCAAGACAACTCTCAAAGAGATCATGAGCACTCCCCTCATTACAGTAGACGAGTCCGCAACTGTATTGGAAGCAACTCTTATCATGAGGAATAAGGGAATCAGAAGACTTCCAGTCAAGAGAAAAGGAGAGATAATAGGCCTGCTAACGCTCATGTCAATTGTGGGGAACATGCCGGGCAAGAGTATCGAGGCAGGACTGATCGAAACAGGTGTGGGCGCCAACATAACCTGCCCGTACTGTGGTTCAGGCTTTGAGAGCAAACAGGATCTCTCAAAGCACGTCGACAGGCTGCACATTGGAAGCGGCCTTTTGGAAGGTGACCTGAGACAGATTTGAACACGTACCACAGAATACTCGTCCCATACGACGGCTCACAGTTCTCTGAAAGGGCGGCCGAACATGCAGTGTATATTGCCAAGTTGTCAGGCTCAAGGGTGACGTTTCTGACTGTCACGGCCCTTCCTTCGCTCATCTATACATACAGTGAGGCAGCGAATGCAGCTATAAACGAGGCAGCAGAACTTCTTGTCAAGTCGTCTGAAGGACATGTTGTCAGATCATTAGAATCGCTTGTAGAAAACTGCAAAAAACAGGGCCTGGACGTGAAGCTTGTGCACTCTGTGGGCGACCCTGCTTTGCTGATACTTGAGACGGCAAGAAAGGAAGAGACTGACCTCATAGTAATGGGTAGCAAGGGGCTCAAAGGAATATCGAAACTCAAGGTGCTTGGAAGTGTTGCACGCAAAGTCGCCGAGCTTTCCAGATGTCCTGTCCTCTTGGTGCATTGAAAAAGCCTTTTTAAGGCGAATTTCACAGCTGGCACTGTATACATATGTCTGCGGATTCTGAAGGCCAAGGAGCTTCTCCCTACCAATCAAAAAAGACTCGCAGCGTCACGTTCAGGATCGACTCGTCGGTAATAGACGAGCTCCAGGGCGAGGCTGATACGCGCGAAATTTCACTCAACGTCCTTGTCAACCAGGTGCTCAAGCGCTATGCTGAGTGGGACAGGTACGAGAGCAAGATTGGCATGATGCCAGTGCCAAAACTGATGCTCTCGACACTCATTGACAAGGCAATAGCTTCTGCAAAGGCAGGAGGCATAAAGGAAGTAGAAACGTACCGAGACTTGATTGTGAAAGAGGCTGCTCAGATCGCCTTTAATCTGATGAAAGACTCTGTGCTTTTCATGAAAAAGCATTACAACCTATGGGTGGTGCTCTCGGTTCTTGAAGAATACATGAAGGTCTCCGGCATAAAGGCCGATCATAGGATAGAAGGTTCAAGCAAGCATGTCTTTGTAGTTCAGCACGAGCTTGGCGAGAACTGGTCGCTCTTTACAAAGGAACTGCTCACCTTGATATTTCAGAACCTCGCAAAGGTAAGGGCAGAGATACACGTCACGCCGAATACCACTATCGCAGAGGTCGTATTGAGATAGGCATTCAGATAAACTGCAATGCACTGCAATCCGACAGGTTATCTATCAATATGCCATATTGTTTGCAAAGGTGAACGCATGCCGTGATGCCTAAAGGCAACGTCAAAGGTCCCGACAGCCGGGAGAACATCGTGTACAGGTTCTTCAAGCTGATAGAGGACAAAGACGTGGATGGCCTTCTTGACCTGTTCGACTACGACGCGACAGTTTATGAGCCCTTCAGTAAAGCTCAGGGACTGCATGGCAGGTCATTAATCGAGCCATTTCTCAAAGTAGCCATGATGGCAAACAGAAACATGCACCGCAAGATCAAGATATTGAAGGCCAAGCATGGTCAAGAGGAGGGCCAATTGACTGCTCTTGTTACCTTTGAACGTGGCGACAGGGTAAAGGGCCGCTTTACGTTTGACCTGAAGCCGGACGAAAAGAAAGGATGGAAGATAAAGACCCTCGACATCAAGTTCATGACATAATAAGAAAAATCAACGTATTATCATCACAGGGCAATCTGCAGTCTCTGACACCTTTCTTGCAACGCTGCCAAGAGTCCCTAGACCCGCTTTTGACAGCTGTCTGCTCCCCATCACTATCAAGTCTGACCCGGTGCTACGCGCGATTGTGACTATCTCTTCAGCAGGAGAACCCACTCCTAGGATAAAGTCAACGCTTATGCCATCCGCCTTTACCTTTGCCATTTTTTCCTTGAGCATTTGCTCTGCGCCGGACTTTAGAATTCTGACAAGCTCAGTCTTGGCTCCCTCAAGCGATGTTCTATCGCTTATGAAGCCAAGAGTGGCACTCGGCGGCACGAACCTGCTGTCGACAATATGCACTATTACCATCTCCGACTTCATCGCCTTGGCAAACTCGGTTGCCTTTGAGAGGGCCCTGTCTGACATTTCAGTTCCGTCGTGAGGGACGAGAATTCTTGAAACCATGATCATAATCTGACAGAGAGTAGTATTTACAAGAAACGGCTATACTGCAATGCACTGCATACCTGAAGCTTAACTATGACGAGTTGCAGTTAGTATCATGCCCCCTAGAAAAGAACGAAGAGCAGAGGAATCGCCAGAAAGCCAGATTCTACCCCACGAGGATCTGAATGCAAGACAAGGAAAGATTACCGGCGAAAACTTTCCCGATGTTGTACTTGAAATTTGCGACAACTGCCACTGGTGTGCAACCTGCATGAATGGAAAACGGATGCAGGTAACTTGTCCTGCATGCGGAAGGCGGACTTCAAGAATTCCAATGACTATGGACGAAACATGCATACTTGAAAAGGATGAAAAACGCGGCATCACGCTCCGCTTTGTCAGAACGCTTCCGCTTCGATGAATAGGACTACTCGTCTTTGATCTGGCATCTCCATGTCCGGGATTGCCTTTTCTGATTATTTACGGCTGAGGAACACATTGCCATGCACTGTGTACCGGGCTTTGAAATATCACACGCCTCCAAAACTGCTCATGGAGCAATCCAACAGGTGTCACAACGGTGAATTTCAAAAGACAAGAGTAACAGACAGGGTCTTGGCAAGGAGCCTGCCGAAAAAAGTTGAGGCAAAATCAAAGGGCACGATGAGGAGGCACTCATTTTGACCAGAATGCGACAGCCCCACAGCTTTCATGAAGTAAAGGTGCACAGCCCCGAGGCCATGTGTATCAAGTGTGGCGCAGAAACTCCAAAAGTCTGCGAGTGGTGCGGGGCATGTCAAGCGTGCCATACCGGCACCAAGAGAGAGCGCTATTGACTAGAGTTCAAGGGCGCCCTTTAATGAGCGGTAGCGGTTATAGTCGTCTGCCAGTATTTTGGCCAGCTTCTTGGCAATGTCTGTCGCAGAGATCATACCTACAAGCGAGCCGTCGGTCTCCAAGATTGGGAGCCTCTTTATTTTGTTTTTTGTCATAGCTTTGGCAGCTGTATCGACAGAATCATACGCCTTGACGGTTATCAAGGGCGATGACATGATGTTTTTGGCCTGCACATCCTTCGGCTTTTTGTTGTGAGCAGAGACCTTTTTGAGAATATCTCTCTCCGTGATGATGCCCGACGGCTTCCCATTTTCAAGGATTATGATGGCACCCGTCTTGTTCTTGACCATTTCTCCAACAACATCAAGCACTGAAGGGTCAGAGTTGCCGTCGATGGTTACAACCTTGGAGCACATTATTTCGCTTACTGCACTCATGCCTCATGCATGACAATATCTTCTTCTTAATGGATATGTTTGCAGAGCAATACACTGCGTACCCTATGTTAATTATAATCAAACCTGTGGATATTTGCACCGTTGGCAATACAGTGGGATTCCCTCCTAGTTGAAATGATGCTTCTTGCAGCTATAATATACGGCGCCATTTACGTGGAAGCTTTAGTCGACAAGCGCAAGATCAGGAAAGAGGAAGATAGGAACAGGCAGCAGATAGTCCACTTTGTCAAAAACGACCTTAACAACAAGCTACGGTTTATTGAAGAGTCGGTCAAGTACAGCGACTTCAAGCCATTTTTTACAGACATGTGGGATGCAACAATACTTGGAGGGAAACAGATCCTGCTGCCGTTTCCACTTTTTCAGAACCTGCAACATACATACTCGTGGATGAAGTACTACAACAATGAGCTTGAACAGAAGCAGAATGGAGACAGCAATGAGAAAGAAGTACTTCAGATTCTAAGCGAGGTCAAGAAATCGATCGGAGATTCAATCAAGATGTTGGAAGATTCATGATTGCAGCATAGTGCAGTGCAATGCAACTAGTTTATCATATCTGGACCTTGAAATAACATACATGAGAAAGCTCGAAATAATTATTCCCCAGGAGCATCTGCCACAGCTGAATGAACTACTACACAAGCACAAGGTTGGAGGAATGTCGTTTTATGATATCAAGGGAAGAGGACGCACAAGACAAAAACCAATAACGATTGGGAGAGGGGTCATGACGTATGTACCAGAGTTTGGGTTCCGGACCAAAGTACAGGTGCTTGTATCTGACGCCCTGAGTAGAGAGATTATAGAAGATGTCCTTAAGACTTTTGGCGTCGGCACTTCTGCGATTGGCAAGATATTCGTTTATGACGTGGCAGAGGCCTACGACTTGGGCACTAGGGAGAAGGGAGATAGCGCCCTCTAACGCTTGTTGCAAAGTACTGCATGCTGACTTCAAGATAGAGAGCATGCATGGAACAGGATCAAAAAAATGGAAGATGGTGACAGGTAGCGCAGATGTCAACATCTTGCAGTACCGGGGACCCATCTTCTGGTACTGTTTCCTATCCTGCCACTTTGAGCTGGAACCGATCCATTGGCGGTGACTCCAAGGGTTTTCCATCGACCGAATATAGGACTACGTTGATGGCATACGTGGCGCCAGTCTTGACGAAGTTGCCTTGAACATGATATGCTCCGGGAGTCGAGTGTATGGTGGATGCCCTGTCTGGGCCATACGTGATTGTCTGGTTGGCGTTGCTGTCATTGGATATCAGCTCGATCAGCAGGTTGTTTGTCGACGGGAAGAATCCATTGTGAACTGTCTGCTTTGTCGTATTATCGACTATTGATACGTAATAGCTTGCAGGAGTTGTTTCCTCAAGCGACACGGTAGTTGGCTCGAATTTCAGCAAGTTCCTGTCAAATTCCAATAAATTCCACGTGCTGCCCGTTCCAGTGGAGAATTCAAAGTTATTTCCCTGTACGACTTCGTCACTTACATGGATCGTACCTAACCTCCAGGGGTGAATCATGCAGTAGTACGGATAGTCTCCGGCTTGATGGAATTCGTACTGAAAGAAGTACTGATATGACATGACTCCGGAGTTGAATATCATTCCTGAATCCTGGCCTCCGGGATTACCGCTGGTTACGGTATGTGGCTGCTCTGGATCACCGTTGAACCAAGCCACCTCAGTTTCTTTTGGGACCGCAATTGAAGGCGGGTAGTAATGATAGAGGCTTTCTTGTTGAGCGGCGCCAGGTATTATGTTTACGACATATGTTCCGCCAAAGGTATGGAATGCCGCCGCGTTAGGTATTATTGCTGCAATGGATGAAGTTGTTGCAAGCACAGCCGCCAAGGCTATCAATCCAAAGAAAACAAGTCGATTTTTCATATCTTACTTTACCTCCACTTTTGTTTCTTCGTCTGTTTTTGAAGGCGTTTTCTTTGGCATACTGATATTCAATACCCCATTTACTACTCTGGCCTCTATTTTGGAAGGAATTATCTCTTCCGGAACAGGAATCTTTCGATAGAACGACTTGTATGACCTTTCATTGTACAAGTAGTTCTTTCTTTTTTCCTCCTTCTTTTCAGAATGCTCGCCGGATACCTCTACAGAATTCCGCGTGGCCTTGACATCTATCTGTTCTTTTTCTATTCCAGGGACTTCGAGATTTGCCTCATACCTATCGCCCTTGTCCACCACATCGCATAGCGGCATGCGAACTTCTGGCAGTGGCGGAAATGAACCAAATGGCAACCTCAATTCAAAAGCAGGAGGCCATGGTCTGGAAAAGAACCTCTCCATCTCGTGTTCTATGCTTCTTCCGACATCCTCAAACAGGCCGGTACGCTTTACGATAGATTCTTGTTCCTTTTTCTCGACATTCTTGGAACTCATAGCGCTCATATCCTCTTGCAGATTATTTGAAAAGCAGGAATGCTCTGCACTGCAAAGCATTCATTAAAGTGTGGAGAGAGTTGTTTATTGACGAATCTTCTGGAATAAGATGTTAGTCGCCTAGGTAACTAGACTGATCTGCATGAGCGAATTTACCATAGGTCTTGAAGTATCTTGGTCAACTGCACATGGCATCTGTAATGCGGTGAATCTGCCAGAACGCTATTCTTTTGAGGGTTTGCTTTGGATTTACGGGAGGGGCCAACTGTAATTTTACAGGGGCAGGGGTAAGGAGCGAATCAATCGTCTATGGCACCTATGCAAAGTAGAGCCTCATCTTTTGATCCTGTAATAATCGTAGAGAGGTGGCAACCACCATAGAGTCATCCAGGGATACGAAGAGAAAAACAACAATGACGCAATAAACAATTTGCTGATATTGTCAATTGCGATCGCGGTGTAATGGTCATAAGCATTAGTAACGGCCATATTATTATTGGTCGATTTCGTTTCAACAACAATATCATCACTGCCTCTTCTTAACTCATGCAGCAGACGTTCAAGAACGGCATCCTTCAGTACGTTCTCGGTAGGCTTTAGAACAATCCCGTACGTTTCCAGTTCTGCAAGCAATCTCCTCCTACTTTCATTAACAAGTGAGAAACCTTCTTTCATATCGACAAATATTTGCCGCAAATTAGTTCTTAATCACCGTGTCTGCACAGCCATGCACTGTACTCTTTGCTGATAATAGGCAGGTTCTCCAACCATACATGATCTATGATGGGAAGATCAGGATTCGCAGGCGACGATAATAACGTCTGGGCAAAGAGGTTCATGATGGCAGCTATTATTCAGGGCACAATCCTAGCAGGACTAACAATCTTTCTGCTGCTAAGTCAGATATCATTCCTAAAACCAGAAATATCCAGAGTTATAGCAGGAGGAGGTGCAGGAACATGGTTTACCTTCGGCTACGTTCTGTATATTGTCATCGGAGTCATTGGTGTAGCAGTATCCGCGCTCTTTTACCACTATCTTGAAAATATAATGGGAAAACGTATGCAAAGAGGTACGAAGGTCTTGGCTTGGGTTCATCTTGTTCTAATGAATGTAGGAACAGTTGCCACCATGGGCATGCTGATGTACGCAGGATACCTCGGCGGAGCAGCAATGCTGCCAGAAAGTGTGGGAGGGAAGGGCTTTAACGCGGGACAAGCCCATGAAATACTGGCGCCGTTCGTCGAGCCAATATCTGCAGCCGTCTTTGTGACTGTATTGGGGGTAGTGGCCGGAGGCGCAGGTTTCCTTCTAACTTACAGAACATCATCGTCCAGTTCAGAGTCTTTCTCAAGAGGAAAAACGGGAAAAGGAGCGACAGAAGCCGCGTGAAGATTGTCGCAATCGATGGAGATACAGAAGCAAGAAAGAAGAGTACGATAGCTGACCTGTATCGCTATTCGGATCTTTCTGTTGAAGCGATAGCTCAGCAGGTGGATGTCGACGTGAGCAGGGTCCAGAATATCGCCATCTGCTGAAACAATCTTCGATTCCATGCTTGTCCGAGCCAGCTTGGTCAGAGTATCGTGATCGTCGATACAATTTTTTGGTGGTCAGATTTCGATTTTTCATCATACAAGTTGATTGAGCAGATAACCGACTATGAACGCCACTGCAGCAGCTATTCCACCTAATGCAAGCGTGCCAAGGCCTGACCGCACAAGCGACTTGCGTAGTATCTTCCCTTTCACCGCACCTATGGTGAAAAATGCTACTGCAGTAAATACGCTAGAATAGGCAAATGCTTCCTGCGATATTACAATCGCCCCTGCAGCATACACAACCACAAACGGCAAGAGCGGTATGAAGCCTATTGCATTAAATGCTGCAAATGTTGTGATTGCAGTATCAAGTGGCCTCCTCTTATCATCTACGAGGCCAAGCTCCTCTTTCATCATCGTGTCGAGCCACACCTTGCGCCTTGACGTTATGATGCGCACTATTTCCTCGAGGATCTCGTCCTTGAAACCTTTTTTAGCGTAAATGTCGCGAATTTCCTGTTTTTCCTGATCAGCGAGGTGGTCGATCTCCCACTCTTCGCGCTGCCGTGCCCTTTCGATGGCCTCCTTTTGAGACTTTGTCGCAAGATAATTTCCAACCGCCATCGAAAAGCCGTCTGCAAAGAGATTGGCAAATCCGAGGATAAGCACTATGGCCGGCGAGAGCGATGCGCCGACTACGCCTGCAACGATAGCAAATGTGGTGACCGCGCCGTCTGTCGCGCCATAGACAAAATCCTCAAGTGACCACTTCATACTATTTTTCTAGAGCCTGCTCTGATTTGTATTTTTTATCTATCCTTGCTAGCAACTGCGAGCGCCGATTGTAGTAGCTTGTATTGTAGCGGTTGACGCGACTTGACATCAGTTGAGAATCCTCCGGTCCGATTAGAAAAAATGAGAGAAGGCCTTTTGCGCCATCTCAAGTCAGGTGTGGAAATACCATAACGTGGATATCTTGCGCATCAAATGCGGACGTGTTCCCGTCCAAGTTTACCTTAACGGTGACGCCGGCCTTCCATCCCGCTTGTACAAGGGCGCTGCCAGTCTGAGATTGCATTGCATCTTCATGACCAATCATCATCATTGTAGATTGAGTATTGTTTGCCATTATCCCGTGGCTCATGCCATGCTGTCCCATGCCACTCAGGCCGCCCGTCATTCCACTCATTCCTCCCATCATGCCGCTGCTCCCGCCGTGCATCATGTCCATCATCTGATTGTGATTTGTCATTGCAACAACTGCCAAGCTGGGCGAAGTAGTTGTGTTTCCGGTGTACACAAGGCTGACAGATACAGGCTTGTAAACCTCCAGCCAAGCTTCTTCTTTTCAGCCACCTTGTTCATCTCATGACGTACAGACAGCATCTTTTGGTTGGCTGCAGGGACTTCATTTAAGAACTGCTTTTGCAGGCGGTCAGGCAGCCCTTCAAGCGCCACCTCCGTACGATAGTCTACAATCTCAAGTGTCGTCATATGCGTGCGTACGTACAAAGCTTGTGCACAGGCTGTTAATTAACGCGCACATCACAAGCGGAAAGTTCTTAATTTACCTCCCCAACCTTTCTCTAGGTGGACTGATTTTGGCATTCAAAAAAGTCGGCGCAGTGATCCTGCTCGTCTCAAGCATGGAAAAGTCGGTAAAGTTCTACAAGGACACGCTCGGGCTCCAGCTAAAGAGCAAGTCCAAGGACTGGACCGAGTTCTTCAAGGACGGCACCGTGCTTGCGCTCACCCCCGCCAAGAGAAAGAGCATGGTAAGCTCGGGCACCGGGATGCTTGTCGGCTTTATGGTAGGCGACATGGACGCAACGGTGAAGGAACTAAAGGCTAAAAAGGTCAAGTTCTTCAAAAAGCCCAAGGACGAGCCGTTTGGCAAACACGCTGTAATCGAGGATCCTGACGGCCACCTGATATCCATTGCAGAGATAAAGACAAAGTCAGAAGAAGGCTTTGACATGCTAGGTATGTTCGGGACCGACTAGCTATGGCTTCCATGCGGTAACCAGATACAGCGAGCCCCCGAAATCCTCAAAGGCAGCCTTGGAAAAGCCTGCCGCCTTGAGGAGCGCCCCTATTTCGTTTCTCGTCATAAAGCGATAGCCCTGCAATGCAAAGTCGACCTGCATGCCCATTATCAGCCGGCCCTCGTCGTCGTTGCTTGTTTTGTTGTTGTTATCTGGCAAGAGCCCCTCCACTATCGCAATCGCGCCGCCTTTTTTCAGCGCGCGATAACAGTTTGACACTATGGCCTGCTTGTCAGACGCCGCATAGAGCGACTCGCCGAGGTAGACAAGGTCGAATTCGTTTTCAAAGTTCATTGCCTCGCCTGTCTCTCGCAGTATCTCTACCGCCGGCAAGCCGGCGGCCATCTCCATAGCCGTGTGCGCGGCGGCCTCTGACGGCTCGACACCCACGAAAGATGAGTGCTGATAGATTTGCAACAGTTTTTCAATGAATGTGCCAGTGCCGCAGCCGACGTCAAGTGCCCTGCACCCCTTTGAAAGCATCGCATGTAGTTTGTGGTTCCTGCCGCGCTTTATTGCAGACAGAAAGGCATTGTGATCCCAGTCTGTTGCCTCTACAATCGCCTCAAATGTGGAGGAAGTCATTTCGCGCGTCCTGCCTGTTTTTATCAAATCCTCAAGACCGCCGTACTCCAGGCTGCGCAAGGCGATGTACGAAAACTGGCCACCGAGGTAATCCGGACTCTTTTTGTCAAGGAGGATCTCTTTCATCTTGGCAGGCAGGTACAGTTTTTTGCTTTTCATCTTCAAAAAGCCAAGCGCAAGGGCGGCAGAGCACCACGCTTTTACTGCATCAGCATTGAAATTGGCCTGCGCCGCCAGCTCTTCCGGAGTGGCAGGGCGCCTAGCAATTGCTTCAAACAGCCCGGTCCTGCGCCCGACGTGCGCGACCCATACGCCGTACAAGCCGACCGAGTACCCCCACAGTTTCTTGAATTCCGCGCTCCTTGCCTTCCATGTAGCAGGCATGATAGCCAGCTACACATCGCGCTTGTTCTTAAACGGTACTTTCTTGGCAGGGTTCAGCAGGTATCCGGGGTCGAACAGTTCCTTGACCGTTTTGAAAAGTGCGGTCATTTTCTTGCCGTACATCTGCTCGATGTAGCCGACCCTTGCAAGGCCGTCGCCGTGCTCGCCCGTTATCGTCCCGCCGCTTGCTATCACCTGTGCAAAGACGCGGGCGGCAAGCGCGCTTATCATCTCCGACTCGGATTTTGAACTCGTGTCGACGAGGGGCCGCGTGTGTATGTTGCCATCCCCCACGTGGCCGTACATGACATAGTCGAGTTTGTTGTCTCGGTATGCGGCAAGCAGGTTCTCCGTGTGAGCAGCAAGCATCTCGGGGCGGACGACCGTGTCCTCTACGAGCCCTATTGGCTTTCTGCTTCCAACCGTCATCTTCATGATGTTCCCAAGGGCGCCCTTTCTTGCCGCCCAGATCCTGGCCATGCTCTGCTCGTCGGTCGCGTATTCCACCACCCGGGCACTTGTCGTCGCCATCCGGTCCCGGCATCTTGCCATCTGCGCTTCAACATTGGCGCGGTTGTCGCCGGCAAACTCGACGTACAAGAGGCAGCCGGTCTCGGCGTTTTTCTCTAGTGCAAGGACCGTTGCATCCAGCATTTCAAGGGCGACCGGCGACGATTCCAGTATCGCGGGGACGGCCCTTACCGCGGCGAGCAGGTCTTCAAAGCCAAGCACGAGCAGAAAGCGGTGTTGGGGGAGGTCCAGTATACGCAACCTTGCAGAAGCGACGAGAGCAAGCGTCCCCTCTGATGCGGCAATGACCTTGTGCGGCTCAAAGCCATGCTTTATAGCCGCATCCAGCCTGTAGCCGCACGAGTTCTTGCTCACCTTTGGGTAGCTGCTGTTTATAATTTCGGCGCTTTGCCCAAGCAGCCGTTTCAATCTCTCCATGCGCGCGTCAAAATAATAACTGCCCTTGCCCGCATGACCGGCCGAGCCGTCCGCGTACACAAGGTCAAGTGCCTCGACAAAGTCGATCGTGTTGCCGTACCCAAGGCAGTGCACGCCGCTTGAATTATCCGCTATCATGCCTCCGATTGTGCAATAGTTGCTGCTTGCAGGGTCCGGCGGCAGAAACTTGTCCCTCTTTTTCAGCTCCTTGTCAAGGACGCCCTTTACTATCCCGGGCTCGACTACTACATAGTCGTCGCCCACTTCAAGCACCCTGTTCATGTGCTTTGCAAAATCAAGCACGAGGCCGCCGTCCGAAAGCGACTGGCCGAGCAGGCCGGTCCCCGCGCCCCTCCCCGTCACCGGCACCTTTTTTGAAAACGCGTAATTGCAGATTGCCTGCACGTCGCCGGCGTCCTTTGGGCACGCCACCAGCGCGGGCCTGATTTCATAGTGGCTTGCGTCCATCGAGTAGACCCGCCGGTTCCACTCGTCAGAGAGCACCTCCCCCTTGGCAATGCGAGCAAGTCCTTCGCTTATCATCAATATATACGCCTAACCTTGGAGGCGCCAATATAACAAACTTCACGAATCCAGACTGATATGATTAAATAGCACTGGTTATGCTGTAGCGGTTGTTATGATGCAGGCGGAGCAGTGTCCCGTGTGCGCAGGTAAGGGAGTCATTGCGATCACAGATTCGCAGTGTCCCTTCTGCAATGGTACCGGCGAGCCCAGCAGGGCGGCAGAAAGTTACATGAAGGTCCACATATGCCAATGCATATTCCTTGACAGGAAGAACTGCCCCATCTGCGGCAAGAAATGCCATCATAATACTCCGAATCGTCCCAAGATACTCATCGCACCGATGTAGCAAGATTTAAAAACTAACTACACACTTTTGTAACTGTTGAAGCAGCAAATAGGAGAGATGATCTGCACGTTTTGCAATGCCAAGATCGACTATGGCAAGAGTGTATGCGACGCTTGTGCCAAGAAATTCAACATCGGCAAGTACGACATGAGCAAGGACGGCTGCGGCTGCGACGGCTAAGAAGTTTTTTGTGTGGGGTCAGCTAGTGGTATATACAATCATCTGGAATATCTTCCAGCCACCACATCATCATACCCCGCTATTTTTCGACGCCAATCCTGTCCATTAAGTCTTTAGCCTGCTTCCTTTTTGAAGTCGTTATCTTGACTGCAACCATGCCTTCAAGAGGCTGACCGTACAGAACGACTGCGCCTTCAGGCGCCATCGCAAATACCGGGAGCGCAAGTAGGTCTTCCTCGCCTTCCACGACCACGAGCACCGGCTTTTTTTCAAGCAGCGCCTCTTTCAAGAGGTCGACTGCAGCTTGTGAAATCGCGCCGGCAGGGTTTGTGCAATGGATTTCCTTTGCGTCATGCCTTGGATATTCGCGTACAAGGCGCCGCTCCTTGCCGTCGACTACTGCAAGGTTGGGCGTTATCCCAAAGCCGAGCAGCCGCTCTGTCGTCGCGTCGCCGACTGCGATTGTCTTCTTGGCGCCCCTGACAATGGCAGAAATCTTTTCCTTCGTTACCTGCGCGTCAGGTACGAGCGTGCCAAATGGCTTTTTGAGTGCTTTTAAGTCTTCCTGGCGCAAGTATAGATGTAGTGTTGCAGGCGTCGGGCTATTAAGCTGACGGCTTGTTTTCGGGAGCCTTGGCACCTTCTTGCTGCTCCTTGGTCTCTGCCTCTTCCTGCGCGCGCATTTCTGCCGCGATGATGCTTATCCTTCCGGCAATCATCTTGGCCGCCTTTTCAAAGGACTGCGCCTGGAAGGACTGGGGCTCTGAAAGCACGGTTGGCTTGCCGGTGTCGCTTCCCTGGCTGATGTGCTGGTGCAGCGGGATCTCGCCTATGAACGGGATGTTAAAGTCGTCGCTTATCTTTTTGCCGCCGCCCTTGCCAAAGAGGTAGATCTGCTCATTGCAGTGCGGGCAGTTGAGAAAAGACATGTTTTCCACCACGCCGATAATCGGGACGTTGAGCTTGTGGAACATCCCCACAGCCTTGACGGCCACGTTCATGGCGACGTCCTGCGGCGTGGTGACGATGAGTATGCCGGTGATAGGGATTGTCTGCGCTATCGTAAGCGGCGCGTCGCCTGTTCCAGGCGGCAGGTCGATAATGAGGTAGTCGAGCTCGCCCCAGTTGACATCAGTAAGGAACTGCTTGACGATTCCCGAGACGATAGGGCCGCGGTAGATTCCTGCCTGCTGCGACTGCTCGTAGAAAAAGCCCATCGAGATCACCTTTACGCCTGCGACCTCTGGCGGCTGGATCTTGTTGTTTTCGACCTCCGGCTGCGCCTTTAGCCCCAGCATCAGGGGGACGCTCGGGCCGTAAATGTCAGCGTCGAGAAGCCCGACCTTGGCGCCAGTCTTTGCAAGCGACAGCGCGAGGTTTACAGAAACCGTGGTCTTGCCGACTCCGCCCTTGCCGGACGCGACTGCCACGATGTTCTTTACCCCCGGCAGCAGTTCGTCGAGGTTTAGCGCCCTTCCTTCCATGACGCGTGCTGTGACGCGCATCTGCAGGTCCTTGACGCCAATTCCCGCTATGGCGGCGCGCACGTCCCGCTCGATGTCGCTGTTGAATGGGCATGCGGGAGTTGTGAGTTCAAGCGTGAAAGCAACCTTGCCGTCATTTATCGAAAGATCCTTTATCATTCCCATTGAAACAATGTCCTTGTGGAGCTCGGGGTCAACCACTTTTTTCAGGGAGCCTAGGACTTGATCTACCGTCACCATTTGAGAAAAATTTGCCTACACCGTATTTAAATCATCGTTTTGGCATGTTTGTAGCTTAAAACAGAGCCAAAGGCACGAGGTATGATATAGAAAATTTTAGACTTTATGTAATCCAAAAGTTCATAAAGTTGCGTTTATCACATTCTCGCGTACAATATTATGTTTGCCATAGTGCATATGAGCGACGTCGTCAGGATTCCTCCAAGCAGGCTGACAAACTCTCTCAAAGATGCCGCTATCCAGATCCTCAAGGAAAAATATGAAAGCATGCTCTCGCCGGATGTCGGATATGTTGTCATGATCACCGACGCAGAGGTAAGTTCAACGGGCAAGCTGGTGGCCGGAGACGGCGCCACCTACCACAAGGTCACATTCAAGGCACTCACGTTCTACCCCAAGTTGCAGGAAGTGGTCGAAGGCGAGGTCGTGGAAATCACCGACTTTGGCGCGTTTGTAAGGATCGGCCCTACAGACGCGCTGCTGCACCTTTCGCAGATCACCGACGACTATTTGAAAAGCGACGTAAAGCAGGGCGTCATCGTCGCAAACCAGTCTTCCCGCGCGCTAAAGATAGGGTCGAAAATCCGCGCAAGGATAACTGCAGTCAGCCTCGGCAAGGGCGCAGGCATGGGCAAGATCGGCATCACGTGCAGGCAGCCGTTCCTTGGCGCCCTTGAATGGATACAGGAAGAGATCAAAAAGGGCAAGGGCGGAGAAGCCAAGCCGGCGGCTGCTCCAAAGGAGAAGAAGGGAGGCAAGTAGGATATATGGCCAAGGAAAAGGCTTGCAGAAAGTGCAAGGCCCTCACCAGCGGCAAGGTGTGCCCCGTGTGCAAGTCGACGGACCTGAGCCCAGACTGGTCAGGCATCATTCTGGTGTTTGACCCTGCAAAGTCGCTTGTGGCAAGCACTCTTGAAATAACCACCCCAAGCAGGTACGCGCTGAAGGTCCAGTAAGGTTGTCAAGCCTGGATACATTTCTAGACGTCAGGCAAGCGCTCGTTTCTTTCATACAGGAAGACGCCGGGACAGGCGACATTACAAGCGACACCACAATCCCTGCCGGCATGAACGCAAGGGCAGAGATAGTCTGCAAGACAGACAACTGCATTGTCTGCGGGCTTGAAGAGGCGGGCATCATTTTTGACATCTGCGGCTGCTCGGCAAGGGCGCTTGTCAAGGATGGCGCAAAGGTGAGCAAGAGCAAGACCGTCATGATAATCAAGGGCAATGCAAGGGCGATACTAAAGGCAGAGCGCGTCGCCTTGAATCTGGTAATGAGGATGAGTGGCATCGCCACAGAGACGAGGGCGCTTGCGGACAAGGCTAGGCCGGTCAAGATAGCGGCCACACGCAAGACGGCTCCGGGCCTGCGCTACTTTGACAAAAAGGCAGTCGTTCTCGGCGGAGGGCTGGCGCACAGGATGCGCCTTGACGACATGGTACTGATAAAGGACAACCACATCGCCCTTGCGGGCGCGCCGGACAAGTGCGTCAGCCTTGCAAGAAAAGGCGCAGGCACTGCCATCAAGGTCGAGTGCGAGGCCAAGAGCGAAAAGGAGGCGATTGCAGCCATCAAGGCCGGCGCGGACATTGTCATGCTGGACAATTTCACGCCGGCGCAGGCTGCCAAGGCGATCAAAAACATTGCAAGACTCGGCCTGCGCAAAAAAGCCACGATTGAAATTTCGGGCGGCGTGAACCACAAGAACATAAGGCAGTACGCAAAAGCTAGGCCGGATTATGTCTCGATGGGCTACATCACCCACTCGCCAAAGGCAGCCGACTTTAGCCTGGAAATAATAAAAACAAAAATAACAAAAAGTTAAGAGAGGGCCAGCATCCTGTCGATGGCCAGCTTCGCCTTGTCTGCAATTTCCTTTGACACCTTTACTTCATAGACGTTGTGTGCCAGCGAATTGTAGACCTTTTCCAGCGTTATCTTTTTCATGTAGCGGCAGGTGGCGTCTTCCTTGATTGGTATGAACTCCTTGTCAGGGTTTTCCTTCTTCATCCTGTAGAGTATGCCCGTTTCGGTTGCAACCACGAACTGCTTGGCGCCAGACGTGCGGGCGTGCTTCATCATGCCCTCTGTCGACAAGATGTGCCCCTTTTGGGCAAGGTCGCCCTTGGCCATGTGGTACATCGTAGATGATGTGCAGCTGCATTCTGGGTGCACGAGAAAGTCCGCGTTCTTGAGCGTTGCAAGCATCTTGTTGATGTCTTCTGACTTTATGCCTGCGTGCACGTGGCACTCGCCAGGCCATATGTACATGTTCTTGCGTTTCGTAACTTCTGCAACGTACGAGCCAAGGAACATGTCCGGCAGGAACAGCACCTTCCTGTCGGCAGGTATGCTGTTGACGACCTTGACTGCGTTTGAAGACGTGCAGCAATAGTCTGACAGCGCCTTGACCTCTGCAGTCGTGTTGACATAACTCACCACCACTGCGTCCGGGTGCTCCTGCTTCCATGCGGCAAGCTCGTCTGCGTTTATGGTGGACGCAAGCGAGCATCCGGCCTCAAGGTCTGGGATGAGCACCTTCTTTTCCGGGCACAGTATCGACGCAGTCTCGGCCATAAAGTGGACGCCGCAGAACACGATTACGTCTGCGTCTGTTGCCGCCGCGTTCTTGGACAGGGCTAGTGAATCGCCGATAAAGTCGGCGACGTCCTGCACTTCGGGAAGCTGGTAGTTGTGCGCCAAAATAACGGCGTTTCTTTCCTTCTTCAGCCGCAGGACCTGCTCCTTAAAGTCGATTGCAAGCATGGTCATGTCTGTCTATATACAGACAATGATTCATGTGGTCTACATTTAAACCAGTATAATTGAGGATACGCATGCCCGGTCCTGCGAGATTGTAGGCAATACTTGCCACATTTGACGCACAACAATGCACAAAAGACCAGTCCGGCTGGAAGAGTTTTGGATAAAATTTAAGAAATATGCGCAGATATTTCACAGGCGAAAAAATGCCCGGCGCCGTTGACGATTTCTGTCAAAGGATACTCGAAATAGACAGGGGCATAAGGTTTGCAGGCATTGCAAGCAGCAACGGCAGGCTCATTGGCTTTGCGTACAGAAAGGGCCTGAAGCCTCTTTTGACAAAGGAGGAGAGCGAAGTATCGGTTTTGCAGTCGCTGATGAGGATGAACATGCGGACGACCTTTGAGCCAGAACTCGGCAAGACGCTGTACGCCTATACGCTGTACGGCAAGGTCAAGAGGGCAACGATACCTATCAGAGAGTCGTCAAAAATCACCCACATTTTCATGGTGTCGTTTGATCTGGGCGTCAAGCACGAGCCCATAATTCTTGACCACATAATACCGCGACTTGACGGGCTTTTTTCATGACACACACGCACGCGCGTTGATGAATACACATATAAATTTCGATTCCATAATGCTTCTGGAGATACTAAATGCCAACACACGGATCGCTTACAAAGGCGGGCAAGGTCAGGGGCCAGACGCCAAAAATTCAGGCCAAGCCACGCTCAAGCAAGATAGCAAGGATGCGCAACAAGGATAACTTTGTCAAGCGCTTTGAGAAAAAGAGGCTGCCGGGCCAGAAAAAGCCAGAGCGCCGCGGTGGAAGAAGGTAAGTAGAGAAGGGTAAAAATCCCCCACCTGCCCATTACCTGCTAGTACACATGCCTGCAAGAAGAGTCGGCATAATAGGCTGCGGCACCATTGGTAGCCAGCTTGCCATTGCAGTCGACACCGGCGCGGTAAGGAACGCTTCTCTTGCCTCGCTTTTCGATGTCGTTCAGAATAGCGCGCAGGCGCTGAAGCAAAAACTGCGTACAAGCCCCCCCGCATTTTCCGATTTTGACGATTTCATGAAGACAGACTGCGACATAATAGTCGAGGCTGCGTCGCAGGAGGCTGCAAAAAAGTTTGCAGCGAAAGTGTTGCGCGCCGGAAAGGACGTGATGGTGATGAGCGTCGGCGCCCTTGCAGACAAGGCGCTCCTTGCAGAGGTTTTAAAGGAAGCAGAAAAGAGCGGACGCAGGCTGTACGTGCCTACGGGCGCGATTGCAGGGATTGACGCAATTAGGGCAGTCAGGCACCTTTTGGATTCTGTGACGCTTACCACGACAAAGAGCCCAAAGGCGCTTGCAGGCGCGCCGTTCTTTGAGACAAGCAAGGTCAAGCTGGACGAGGTAAAAGAGCGGACAACCATCTATGAGGGAACAGCCGCGGACGCGGTCAGGGCGTTTCCGGCAAACGTCAACGTCGCAGCCGTCTTGAGCCTTGCAGGCATCGGGGTCGACAGGACGATGGTCCGCATCATTGCAGACCCCGCGTTTACCACGAACCAGCACGAGATAACCGCAAAGGGAAGCTTTGGCGAGTTCCGCTTTACAGTCAACAACGTGCCTTCGCCGGGCAACCCCAAGACCAGCTATCTTGCTGTGCTTTCGGCGATAGAGTGTCTGCGGTCGGTCTGCGACGACGGCATGAGAATAGGCTCCTGAAGAGCTTTTACAGTTTATATATGGAACAGTAGTTGCGCTCCATACGTATGAGTTACGGAAGAAGAGATAACTTCGGTCCCAAGCCTGTAGAAGCGGGCAAGGAATACGATGTTCAAATCACGGAAATATCCCGCAAGGGAGACGGAATCGCAAGGATACAGGGTTTTGTCATCTTTGTGAAAGACGGTAAGGTAGGTCAGAACGCAAAGATCCGAGTCACGCAGATCGGACCGAGGTTCGCGACTGCCGAAGTCGTCAACGGCGCAGCTACGAGCGACAATCCGGCAAACTAGACTGCGTTCTACGAATGCAGATCGTTTCTTTTTTTGTTTTTCTCATCATTCTGGCAACAAACAAACGAATTTAGGTCAATTGCGTCAAGCAATGCCGATGTCCCTGCTCGGCAACGTCATTGCCATCGTGGCAATCTCGTGCATCGCAGTAGGAAGCCTGTGGGCCATAGGCAACCTTACAAAAGAGACGCCGGAGGCAGACGTGTCGCATGTTGAAGGCGTGCTGCTCCAAGCAGAGCGAAGCACTTTCAACGGCACGAACCCGGACATTGCCGTGCAGGTAAACGTGCCAAAGAAACTGGTCGTCGTTAACAAGGACATCGTCATACACGACCTCCAGATAAAAGACCAGACAGGAGGCATCCTGAACTTCGAGACCGCGCCGCTAAAGACAGAGCAGCACTTTAACGCAGCAATAGTTGCGTACAAGCCCGGCACGTACGAGTACTTTTGCTCCTATCACCCGACTATGCGGGGCAAGATAATAGCGAACTAGAGGGCGCCAGGGTTTTTCACTATCGTCAGCACGTCTTCGTCGGACATCACATGGTCAAGTCCCACCTTTTGGCCCGCGAATTTTGCGGACTTGCCCCACACCATGCCGTACTTGAAGTTACGCGCCATGCTGCGGTGAATCTTGTTGCAGATGTCCTGGACGGTCGAGCCGTTCTGCATAATCATGGGCTCCTTGTAGTCAGTCTCGCCGCCCTTGGGGCGCATGTATATCCGTATAAAGTCGAGCTTGTTGTATATCGCCTCCTTGACGGCGTCGATGTTGACGCTGGCGTCTGCGGAGATCGGGATAAAGTTGTTGCCTATCTGTGACTGGACTTCCTTGATGAACCCCTGATTCACGAGGTCTATCTTGTTGAGGAGCACAAGCGACTTTATGTATACGCGGTTTTCCGACAATACGTCGATCAATTGATCGTCGGTGAGACCCGGCTCTCGGATTATTATCCTGCCGTTGTGGATGCCATAAACCCGGGCAATCTCCTTGACCATCCTTTCCTCCATTTTGATCGGCACCTGACAGTTGATTGATAAGCCACCTGTCGAGGTCTTTTCAATGACCACGTCTGGCGGGCGCTCGTCCAGTTTTATTCCGGCTTCTGCCAGCTCTCTTTTTAGCAGGCTGATGTGCTGCGGCTGAAAGACGTCAAGGATGAGCAGCACAAGGTCCGCACCCCTTGCGACAGAGATGACGCGCCGGCCAAAGCCCTTGCCGGCGGCAGCGCCTTCAATGATGCCAGGCAGGTCGAGCACCTGAATTTTCGCTCCCCTGTAGTCCATCATGCCGGGTATAGCAGTAAGCGTCGTGAACTGGTACGAAGCGACACGAGACTTGGCGTTTGTCAGCCTGTTTAGCAGGGTCGACTTGCCGACGCTTGGCAGCCCGATAAGGACGACGGTGGCATCTCCTGCCTTTCGGACGTCAAAGCCGGCGTTCTCGCCTCCCGTATGCAAGGTCCGGCCGTGAATGTTTTGCTCCTGCTCGCGCTTTAGCTTGGCGATCTTGGCCTTCAGGAGGCCGACGTGGAACTCGGTCGCCTTGTTTATCTGGGTCTTGTGGATCTCGTCCTGTATGGCCTTGATCTTTTCAGGGATGCCCATCTGCTGCTAGAATAAGGATAGACAGAGAGGCGATAAAAATATTGTCAAAGAAGTGGCATGCCGCACTTGCTGCAAAAGTTAGAGGCAGGCATGTTTTGCGCATTGCACTTTGGACAAACATCGATGCTCTGCGGCATGACAGGGCTTTGGCCGGCAGGTTGTCTTAATCTAAAGACGACCTTCGAGTTGTCGATGGCTTTGCGCGCAAGCGCGGCAAGGGCGTCTGGATCTTCCACCCCTACAAAGGTTATCCGCGGGGCGCCGTTGTACATAAAGGCCACGTCTCCAATGGTGACAGTGGTGGCATCCTGAGCGCTTCGAAACTGTCCCGTCGTATATGATCCCCTTTCATACAGAGTTATTGTCCCGGAAGATCTCGATGCAGACTCTTTTCTCTTGTTCATCACAATCACATCCTGCACTATAGTGAGCGTTATTGCGTCGACTGCGCGGCTCTCGAAATTGTAATAAAACGCCCGGATGTTGGTCAAGGCCTTGATCCACTTGTAGCGTTTTGAGAACACGCCGGCAGTGTCTTGCGTGACCCACACCAGCTTTTCATACTTGGCAAGAAACGGCGTGGCAGGATAGAGCCTGTCAGGCAGCCACTGCCCGTTTTCAAGGTATTCAAAATCATAAAAGACATCCTGATCCTTTTCAGTTTTCTTGAACCTGTTCACCTTTTCGACTATTTCGCCCCCTTTTTCGTCGTCTACATCCATGCGAACAGAGTGCGCGCTGCCGCTGCCGTCGTTGTAGATAATGTCAAGCACCAGATCGCCCTTTTTGCCAAGCAGACCTTTCTTTTCTGCCATGACAGGGGTTATTTCTTCTATCGAGCTAATCGCAATGCCAAGAACCAGAGATGTGTCCTTGTACAGGTTCAGGACGTTTCCGCATTCTGGCGGCATTATGACGAGTTTGTCTGCGCCATGCATCCCATTATCCCCTGTTGCGCCCTTGAGGTTGTATTCAAACGTCGGGATCATGTGTGCATCCACCATGAGCCGCCCCCTGTTGACAATAATAGGTGCGGCTGCATTTTTTGTCAGGGTTACAGGGGCGTCGTCCAGTTGCTCTACGCAGTCAAGGCTGTATTCGAACTTGCTTCCCGGAATCTTGTCGACCAGCTTTTTCAGCAGTTTTTCGATAAAGCGTCTGTCAGGAGGGAACGGGGAGAAATCATAGATTTCCAGCCGCACGCCCTGACCACCATCATTATTATCTGCAAGTCGCGCATGAAAGCGGAATGAAAAGCGATTTTGGAGCCACATCGTGCCGGACTTGCCGTCTATCCTGTACGTCGTCCTGTCTGCGCTCTCGATGTCTGCGCCTATTTCCTTGCAAGACATCAAGAGAGCGTCAAAAACCACATCTTTTGTCGACTGGAAGAAAGCAATAGAACCGAGGGTTATCAATTAGACGGCCTCCAAGAGCGACGCATCTTCCGGATTGATTGTATATGCTGTAGATTATTTCCTTTTCGGGCTTTGCACGGCAAAGTTACATTTTTATGAAGAGCGAAATGCAGTTTGGCTAAGCTCCGGTGGTGTAGTCCGGTTAAGCATTTCGCCCTCTCAAGGCGGAGATCCCGGGTTCAAATCCCGGCCGGAGCACTCTTGTCTTACGCGCCAATTTTTCCGGTAACAACCAAGATCGCAGTTTTCCAGCCTTGCCAGATACAGTCAGCAGCTCCAATACCTCTCGATAGCCGCCTGTGTTTAGCTCTCCCTCTCCCAAGGGTGCTCGCCACGATATAACTGCAGGTTGAAAGAGTTATCTTCAAGCCAACCACCTGCCCTGGATTGGCCAACGTGATAATGGGCCCGAAAGCCAGGGATGGGCAAAGTAGGGCCCCCTACTTTTTCACCAGCACGCTTTATAGCAGATGGTCGGCTATTACACCATATAGTGTCATGATTCGCCAAAGCGAATTGGTAGGGTGCAGACGATGTGGGATAGTTTTCTGGAGCAAGGCTCGTAACGTCACCAAAACAGACAACGAACACGAAGTTTGTCCTAATTGCAGTTCCAAAGAGACCGACATGATTGATAGATCGTCGTAATTTGCGTACTCTCTCTCTTCGGCAGAAGAAGAATATGCTTTTTCGGCAGTCGAAGGTTGTCGAGAGTCCGGTTATCGCATGCCCGGCGTTTCGTTGAAGAAAGCGGGGGCTGAAGGCAGGATGGACAAATCCTACGACCGACAACGAGCCCTGTATCTGAGAGCTTGGCATGACTGGATTAGAGGTGGCCAAGAAACCCGGTCGCAAGCTTCAGCCCCCAATCTACTTCTAGTCAAATTATTAATGACTTTCTACTATGTTTGTCATACAGTATGTACGAACTGTTTCTGGCAGTAGGGAGAGCAGGGATCTTTTTGCTTTAAGGAACTTTATACTCTCTGCATCCGGCAGGCAATACTGCTGCAGCTACTTTGATATGCCATTCTGTGATGAATATACAGGTACACGCACATGGAACATGCAGGAAGGGTCGGCAGGTTAAAGGCAGGCAAGGTTGCAGACAGGACCTTCGTCAGCCTAGACGAAAATATCCTTGTTGCAAATGCCGCAAAGACAATGTACGAAAGAAAGGAGTGCACCATCATCGTCACCCGAAACGATCCAGAGACCCGCTCGCGCATTCCGGTTGGCATCATTACAGAAAGAGACATCATCTATCGCATAGTGGCGCAAAACCGCGGTCCATTCAAGGTAATGTTAAAAGACATAATGAGCACGCCATTGATCACAGTCGACTCCGAGGCATCTTTGGAACAAGCATTATCCCTCATAAAAGAAAATGACATCAGCCGATTGCCTGTCGTAAACAAAAAGGGCGGCGGCATCATCATAGGCTTGCTGACCATGAAGATGCTCGTAAAAAGTGTTTCAATTGGGAAGGTTGCGCAGGTCGAGTAGCACAATTGCATGGCAGGCGCGCATGGTGCCGTTTGGATGACCACAAGGACTACTGTAGCAATAGCAACAGTCATTCACACTTCTTCTTTCCAAGGTTAGGGAATCAACGGCACCATCCGCCACCCCATTGACCTGCCCTACAATGACAGCTCTTTTCCGACTTGCTTTAAGGTCGTTACGGAGCTGTTTTATGCGGCTATCATATGGAAGAGAAGGCATGGATGACGATAAAAGCCATGACATCATAAATGGCAAGGCTAAAGAATAATGGCAGGACCAGTTTTCCAGAATCTTGCTTATAGCCAACTCCTCTGTACCAACTGCTTGTGCTTTTTCAAGGCTGACGCTTTTTGAGGCAATAATGTACAAGAGAATTTAACGGCGCCACCCTCCGCACTACAAGAAGACAAGTGAAGAAATAGGCCCTACTTGCCCCAGTCGGGCTTTCGGGACCCAATGAACGCATAGATACAACCTCGCAGCGTTTCAGATAGTTTCTGTCAGGTTCCAGACTTCACGAGTAACTGGTGGAGTCTATAATAGACGTCCCTCATTATAGGTATTATTCACACATTATTCTATATTTATGATAATATGAAGAAATCTCTAAACTTGATGGCAGCTCTCGGCCACGGCAAAAGCAGGCCGGTATAGCTAGACCACCACATCCGCGTGTGCTTTTCTCCTGTGCTCTTCAGCAGCTTCATAGGTGTCAAATTTCTGCCTGCAGATATCGCACCGCCTCCTTTCCTTGTTTTTTCGCCGGGCCATGAAGTCAGCCAGAGCCATGAGAAGGATTCCAAATCCAAACATACGCGTATCCTGTAATAATTACCCTTTCCTTTCTAAAATGACTTATAGTCACAATGTCTGTTGGCGGAGAAGAGGCTCCAAGGTTAGATTCAAACGACACAGACTAGGGATGTGAAAATTACATAACACAGCACAAATTTTTACTTGAATATGATAAACGGGCATGTTTTCCTTACGCATAGAAAAATGCGATTTTTACAGGGTAAAAGAGGCAATGGATTTGTCGTGGCAGACGAAATACAGATTATTATATTATTACTGCTGCAGCTGATGATACCACTACTACCGTTTGCCACCCCATAGAGCATGCACATGCACAAGCATATGCTGGCTCCAAGTGATGTTCAATGCATCAACTCCACCAAATACCGATCCACTTTAAATTGCCTGTTGCGCACTTGATTCTGTAAAATGTCATACGGCGGAAGAAGCAATTACGGTGGAGGTAGAGGTTACGGAGGAGGAAGGGGTTTTGGAAGCGACCGGGGATTCGGCGGCCCAAAACCGGTTGAGACCGGCAAGGAATACGAGGTGCAAATCTCAGAGATCAGCAGGCAGGGAGACGGGATTGCCAGGATTCAGGGGTTTGTGATCTTTGTCAAGGGCGGAAAAGTAGGACAGAAGGCCAAGGTAAGAATCACCAACGTCGGTGCGAGGTTTGCCACGGCAGAGATCGTAAGCGAGGGACAACAACAGGCGCCATCGCAATCGTCATCGCCATCACCAGCCACGGAGGAAAAACCAAAGGATGTTGCCCCGCAAGTTAGTGAGGAAGAAAAACCAAACCTTCAGGACCACAAAAGCGGCGGCGAGTCACAAGGCTAGAACAGAATGATAGAGTAGATCGGCAACCCTGCTGGATCTTTATCCAGCTTGGTTCTAGCAAATAATACATCTGCTGCATGTGATCGCTGGCCCGACCTAACTTTGCCATTGAGCGCATTCATCATGCTTGCGGCTTTTTTCAGGCTGTCCAGAATAGCAGCACAGTCGCTGGGATCGGCGCGACACAAGACGCGGAGTAGACCGTAGTTAAACAATTGGTGTGCACGTCTACGCATGGATTTGGAGTATAAAGGCGTGCTCGAGGCCTACCCCGCAATTTGACTTCTACAATAGCCGAATATTTGCCTATCCCGCAAGGCCAGACATGAGAACAATTCCGATGCAAAGGGCTCGTGCAGAGGTCCTACAGGCGCGTGGCTATCGTTGGACCAGACTTGGTTTGCGCGGCCTGTTGGCACAGAGCAGGCATAGTTTGGGAGTGGGACATTTCTTCTCAAGCCACCTGTCGCACTCGGAGCAGTAATAGGTATCAAACTGCTTGCTGTACTTGCCTCTGCCGTGTTTGGGACACCTTTTCACAAAAGGCAGAATGCAATTCCGCAATTTAGCTTTAAGCACGTGTATTGACATGCGCCAACACATCATCATCACAGTTTTGAAGATCTTGAGATTTGCGCAATACAATTTCACTGTGGAAAGGCAGAGCCTATCTTTTTGCACACCTTTTCGACAACCTTGGCCTGATCATATGGCTGCACGAGGCCAATCAGCACCGTTATGTCGTCGTCCACGGGGAAGAATATCCCGTCCACGAATTCGTGGTGCACCAGCAAAAAGCCCACCTTGCCAAACAACCTTTCGTTTGTGCGCGTTATGCCTATCACGGTGGCAGTCTGATCTGCAAGCAGCTGGGCGTCTTCCTCCTTTATTTTTGGCACGTTCATCTTGACGTGCATTCCTGCGACCTTGTCTGAAAGCACAAAGGTCGCCACTATGCTCTCTTCAAGACCTGCAAGCTCGGCGCACAGCTGGTCGTATTTCACTACAGAAACGGCTACGGGCTGGTGAATTAAAAATGTTAAAGCCCTTTTCCGACAGGTGGAACTTGCAGCGTCAGGCGCCCCTTCTGAACCTCAACTCCACGTTGCCGTTCCCGGCCACGTTTACATCGTAAAATTCGCTTTCTGAAATCGGAATAGAGTCAATAACGACGCTGCCGCACGAAGGGCATTTCGGAAACATGTCATCGGCAAGGAAGTATGTCGCGCACCAGTAGCACGACGGGCATAACACAAAGCTGGCCTTGCGGATCTTCTTTTCATATTCTCGGAATTGTTGCGACGTTACAATTGCGCCATCATCCTCCTGCGGCTCAGGTCAGGAGGTCCATTGCCATGCGCAGTTCGGCAATTTCCTTTTCTACGACCTTTCTGTCGGGATCGTCGCCAGCATATTTTAGCAGAATTTCGCAGGCTTGTAGCTGCGCAAGTATGATGTCCTTCTTGTCAAGGCACAGGGCATGATAAGGATCTGCGAAATTGTACGTGACCTTTCTTCCAAGTTCTTTGCAGCCGCATGTTCGAGCTATAATTACCTGCGAGACCTCAGAATCGGCAATATTCATGAGGTAAAAAATACGTCTATAAGATAAATGTCGTTCTGAAAGAATTTTAGCAATACTAAATCTATTAGATGATTCTAAACTGTACTACGATGCTGCAAGGCTCGGCAGTCCGGTAAATTCTCTTCATTTTTCTGCCGACGCAGGCAGATAATAGGGGGACTGTACACTTCGTCATCACCCTGCAACGCTAACCAAAGGAAAGAACCGTGTAAAAATCTTTTATCATTATTATTACTATTCGACCACGTGGACGCTGTGGAAGCTGGACTTGCACTTGGGGCAGTGCGCGTGCACGCTCATGCACTCGATGCAAAAGTCGGCTGCTGCGAGAAACTCGGATTCATCGCCGCGGTAAAAGCAGTGCTCGCAAAAGCGCTTGGCCAACCTTGCCTCGGAGGAGGCTACCATGCATTTAACCTTTTAGCCATTACACTATTAAACCTTCTTGCTGTGCCTTGGTTTTTCCTTCAGGAGGGCCGATACCTTGTTCCTGATCTTTGCCGAGTCTGCCTTCGAGGAGGCAGAGACGCACAGGATGCCGTCGCCTAGCGGGAAGGTGAGAAGCGTGACCTTGTCGTGTTCTGTTATGCTGTAGCGGAAGGCGCCGAGCCTGTCCGCGTACTGCTTGAGCGTCACGACGTTGGAGAGCGACTGTATGTACATCTGCTGCTCGGCAGGGCCGTTCAGGAGCGGCTGTATCCCCTGCTGGAAGCCGCCCTCGATGACCTCGCCGTTTGCGTTGACGATACCTGCAAAGCGTATGTTCTTGTCTAGCTTGATAACCCTCTCGCAGAGGTTACGTTGCATGGGCAAGAGAAGCCTGCAGGGCTATAAATCGTTTACACGGACATGCGGATCTCGATGGCGTGTCCTTCCTTGATGTGCGCCGAGTAGTGGACGTGCACAAGCTCGTTGATGTCTGCGTCCGTGAAATACTTGACAGAGTACCTTGCAAGGACCATCTTGCAGTCGGCGCAATACACCTCCTTGAACTTTGGCTCGTCGGGGGTTGCCGCCGCCATCATCACCGGACTAGAAAAGTGTCGTGCTTGTTCTGCGAGAAGCGCATCTTGGATGCCTTGTAGTAGATTACCTCGCCGCGCCTTTCAATAACTGCCACCACCGCCTCCTTGCCCATCTTTTCAATCTGCTCGATGGCGCTCGCAAAGCTCCTTGCAGTCACGTTTGCGCCTTCGTTTATCCCAAAGACCACGTACTTGGCAGGCTTTTTTTCATACTCGCCTCTTTCATAGACGCGGAAATCATCGCCAAAGCCAAAGCCCTCTTTTGCGACGTAGCCCCGGCTCCTAAGGTCGCGGTAGACGAGGAACTTGGTCATGATGTTCCGGTCGTGCTTTAGCAAATGTTCAAAGAGTGAATCAAAAGTGACGTCTTTTTTGCTGGCGAACACAAGTCGCTTTGCCTGCAAGAGGTACAGCGCCTCGTACGGCTTTAGCACGTATTCCTGCCCTTCACGCTCGCCAAAGCCTCGGGTGCGAAGCTCGTCCTGCGACCTTGTTTCGTCTATCAGCACCTTGCCCCCGCCGGCAAGCCTTGCCTCCACCACCGCAGGCTGCGCCTCCTCTGCCGATGCCGTCTGCTGCTGCCTTTCCGGGAACGGTGCAGGAGAGGTAGGAGGGGAAGAGGACATAACGATTAAATCACAGCAGACTTCCACATTTAAGCATTCAAATTTAGTGCATAGAGATATGAAGGGAGTAAATTATCGTGAGACGCGCGGGATGCCTTATGTAAGGCGCGAATACATCGCTGGCAAGCCACAGATCAAGATAGCAAGGTTTGCATCCGGCCAGGCAAGCCAGGATTATGATTACAAGCTGGAACTCGTCGTCACGGAAAAGATCCAGATCAGGCACAACGCCCTAGAGGCAGCCAGGCTGGCTGCAAACAAGAGGATGGCAACGGCAGGTGAGATGAGCTTTTTCTCGATGCTGAGGGTCTATCCCCACGTCATACTCAGGGAGAACAAGATGATCGCAACGGCAGGCGCAGACCGTCTCCAGGAGGGAATGCGCCGCGCGTTTGGCAAGGCAACAGGCCTTGCGGCCAGAGTCAAGCCGGATCAGGTCATATTCGAGGCATACGTCACTGCGGCAAACCTCCCGCTGGCAAAGGAAGGCTTCAAGGTTGCGTCAAGCAAGCTCGGGTGCCCGACCTATACGCGTGTCACTGCGCTAAAGCCGCAGGTCGCAAAGATAGAGGAATAAAAAACACTCCTCCTCCCCTCTTTTTCTCTTCTTATAATTTTGCAGTCAGCGCCTTGACGCTGTCAGAGTTGCAGGCGCTTCCCTTTCCGCCTGTTGCCTTGCATATTAGTGCAGTAATGTTGTCAATCTCTGCGTTGATTGCCTTGCCGATTGCAGAGTTGGGGTTGCCAAGTTCTGCTCTGACCTTGTCGTGGGTCATGTTCTGGATAAGTTCAGGGCTATAGCCTGCGCCGACTTGCATGTACTGGCCATCTATCAGCAGGAACGGGATCATCTGGTCAGGGTTGTACATGTCCAGAATCTCATAGTCCTTGTCGTCAAGCTCTTGCAGCGGCTCAAAGTTGCGGTCGGCAGTCTCCTTTCCGGCAAACTCGACCGTGTCGCTTTCGTATTTTGCGCGTGCCAGATTGAACGTCGGGACGTTGAGGTATTTCTCGTCGTGGCCGGCACTCTTGTCCTCCGCTATTCCATCCCATTTCCCAAAGCGCTCCAGCGCCTTGACTATGGCCCAGCGTTCTGCTGCGCAGAACGGGCAAAAGCCCGCGCCCATGAAATATACCAGTGATTTTCCGCCCGGCCTCTTTAGCGGCTGGTCTGTGACGTGCATGAACTTGCCAAGAACCCTTTTTGGAACAAAACTCACGCTTGGTTTGCGGCGCCATTATTTTATTAAGTGTTTTGAGGATTTTCACTCTAGCGTCTCTTTCGGAAAAGTAAATAATCTCCTGTCTTTTAGCTGTCCCATCAATTGGCGCTCAGAACCCTTACCGATCTCGACGACAAGAAGTTTAGCGGAAAACGGGTGTTTGTCAGGGTCGATTTTAACGTCAGCGTGAGCAATGGGACCGTGGGCGAGGACTATCGCATCCGCATGACGATACCCACGATAGAATACCTCACAAAGAGGGGTGCAAAGGTCATACTTGCGTCGCACCTTGGCAGGCCCGACGGCCGCGACATTGACTACACGCTTGCGCCGGTGGCAAAGCGCCTGTCAGAGATAGTCGGCAGCAGGTCCAGCATGAAGGTCAGGTTTGCACACGACTGCGTCGGCCAGGCAGTTGAAAACGAGATCAGCCAGATGAACAACGGTGACATACTGCTCCTTGAGAACCTGCGCTTTTACAAGGAAGAAGAAACCAACGACTCGGAATTCTGCAAGAAACTGGCAAGCCTTGCAGACATCTATATAAACGACGCATTCAGCACGTCGCACAGAAAGCACGCCTCCACCTACGGCATGGCCACGCTCGTCGACGCGCGGCTTGCAGGCTTTAACCTGAGAAAGGAAGTCGAGTACCTGTCGATGATGAAGGACAACCCGATAAGGCCATTCAAGGTGGTTGTTGGAGGCGTCAAGATAAAGGACAAGATCGGAGCGCTGGAGCACCTGCTCCTAAAGTCGGACAAGGTGATAATCGGCGGGGCGGCGGCGTACACTTTCCTGAAGGCAAAAGGCTTCAAGACAGGAAAATCGCTCATCGACAACGAGCACCTGCCGTGGGTGTCAAAGGCCCTTGCGTCCTACGGCGACAAGATAATGCTCCCCACTGACCACGTTGCGGCCATGTCGCCGGCCGACACGTCGATAACCATGGTCAAGGGCGACATACCCGACGGCATGGCCGGCTTTGACATTGGCAATGAGACGATAGAGCGCTATTCCACAGAAGTGAGCGGCACAAACGGCGCAGGCATGATATTCTGGAACGGCCCGATGGGCATGTTCGAGGTCAGGGCGTTCGCAAACGGCACGGTCAACATTGCCAAGAGCATGGCGCTTGCCTACTGGCGGGGCGCCAAGACGCTCATTGGCGGAGGCGACACGCTCGAGGCCATGAAGAAATCCGGTGTCGCCGAAAACGAGGTGAGCCACGTCTCCACCGGAGGCGGCGCGACCCTGCGCTACCTTGCAGGGGACGAGATGCCCGGAGTGTCTGTCCTGAACGGCCAGTAGCAGTTAATTACGCAGACGCGCTAATACCAGCCATTGTTGGCGCCTCCGCATAGGGTTGTCATGCACATCGACTTTGACTATTTTTTCGCCCAGTGTGAAGAGGTCCGCAGGCCGGAGATAAGGCAAAGACCGGTGCTGGTGTGCGTCTTTTCCGGCAGAACCGAGGACAGCGGCGTGGTGAGCACCGCCAACTATGTCGCAAGAAAATACGGAGTAAAATCAGGCATCCCGATCAGAGTCGCAAAGGCAAAACTTGCAGGAGTGGACGATGCGTTGTTCCTGCCGCTTGACGCAAGCTATTACAGGCAGGTATCTGAAAACGCGATGTCCGCGATTAAAGAGCACGCTGATGTTTTTGAGCATGTAGGAATTGACGAATGCTTTATCGACGTGTCAGGGCGAGCCAATGGCAGGTTTGACGCCGCTGAAGCGCTTGCGCGCACGGTAAAGCAGCGTGTACAAGAGCGCACGAAACTTACATGCTCCGTAGGCGTTGCGCCGAACAAGATGCTTGCCAAGATAGCATCCGACTACAACAAGCCGGACGGCCTGACAGTAGTCCGGCCGGAAAACGCCTTGCAGTTTGTCTCTGCGCTTGATGTTGATAAAATACCGGGGATTGGCCCCAAGACGCGCGACAGGCTTGCCGAGCTTGGAGTAAAGACTGCCGGCGACCTTGCGTCGTTTGACCTTTTCAGGCTGATAAAAGAGTTTGGCAAGAAAACTGCAACCTACATCCACAATGCCGCAAAGGGAATCGACGACGAGCCCGTCATGGAATCAGCGGAGGGCGAGCGCAGGCAGCAGATTATGCGCATCGTCACGCTGAAAAAGGACGCGCAGAGCGCAGAAGAGATGTACGCCGACCTTGAAGAGATATGCAGGGACGTCTATGAAAGCGCGACTGAAAAAAAGGTGGCGTTTGGTTCGGTCGGGATAATCCTTGTCCTCGATGACCTTGAAAACGTCACAAGGTCAAGGGGGCTCAAGGCCCACGCGTCAAGTTTTGAGCTCTTGCATTCTACAGCAAGATCGCTGCTGGACGAAGCAATGGGCGAGAAAAAGAGGAGCGTGCGCAGGCTGGGCGTGAGGATATCAGATTTTCAGGACAGCTCTGGCCAGAACACGCTGTTTGACTATTTTACGGCGAGGCAGGGGGAGTAGTAGTGCTGCTTGCCTGCTGCATCCTGCGCATTCGCCTGCCCTCCGTGTACATCACGATTCCAAGGTAGATGCCAAGCCACGGCAGGAACATTATCTCGCCGGCGACAGAGTGGAACGCCTCCCATTCCTTTGGGTTTACGGTCACGATGAGCGCGTACATCGTCAGCGATATTATGCGGACAATGTTCACGGCGACGGTGCCAAACGTCCCTATCGCAAAGTAGATGAGCTTGCGCTTTAGCGGTATCTCCATCTTGAGCAGGAACGCAAGCATCACGAGCGTATAGATTATCATGCTGTGGACGCCTGCCGAAGGCCAGAACACCTTTAGCGCAAAGGGCCCGTGCAATCCGTTTAGCACAAGCAGGTTGTCATGCGCAGTTGCGACGACTCCCTTGCCTATATCCATGATGTTCGTGTCTATGAACCTGATGACTGCCTGGTCTATTTGCAGGTAAACTGGCACGATTACCTGGAGCGGCCCAAGCGTGTCGTAGGGAAAGAACGCGTCAAGCGACAGTATGACTGCGCTTCCTGCAAGGTATATCGCCCCCGCTGGCGCTATCTTGTACCACCTCTTTCCAAACAACACGGCAAGGGAAGCGCCGACAAAGAGCGCCATCACGACAAAGTCCCACATCCAGTCCCAGCTGTTTATCAGCGAGACCTTGTACGCAATGCCTGCTTCGTGGATGGAATCATCCAGGCCGTATGGAAGGGCTGCAAAATAGCCTATCGTTATTGCGGCAAGTCCGGCCACTACCAGAAATTTTTTATTGCTTACCGGCTGCCTGACGCCGACAAGCTCGGCCGCGATAAAGGCCATTGCAAAGATGAACCCTCCCCTGCCCTCGTTCCACGAGAGGTTGAACGAGTCAGGGTCAAGGACGAGCGTGAATATTATCGGCGAGATCAGGACAAGGGTTACTGCTACGCTGGCGTTTATGCCAAATATCGTAGGCGCTGCTGCCTGCTGGCTCGACGGAGCGGCCCTGTCGCCGGACAAACCGCTATTTTTGAGCCGCTACAACATAAAAACGTTCTAGGCGTTCTTTACAGCTTCCATAAACCACTTTGGCACCATGTCCTGCGCGTTCTTTAGCAGGAACGTGATGCTGGAATCGAGGATGTACGTCGTGGCAAAGTCGTCGGCGCTCCTTATCGACCGGCCGTACGACTGCGCCAGTCGGAGCACCGTGTACCACGTGTACCAGCGCTGGTCGCGGTCCTTCATCGCAGAGACCTTCCTGTCTGTCAGGTCAGGGTAGGGGACCTTTGTTATCACCTGAAACCGCGACAGGTCGTCCTTCAAGTCGACTCCTAGATGCAGCGAAGGCGATATGAGCACGGTCGGCCTAGTGCTCTTGTAGTGCTTTTCAAGCACTTCCTCCCTGCCAAGGGCAGAGCCTGTCTCTATCAGGCGCGACGCGTTTTCCCGACTGATGTTGTCGCGGATGTACTGCAGCTGCGAATACGACGTCGTGTGGATTATGCCCTTTTCGTTCTTGTGTATCGTCATGATGTTGTCTACAGCCTTGGCGATTTTGGGCATGCTTTCCTGCATCGACCGGGCGTTGAGCCACGCCACGTTCATCAGGTGTATCGGCCTGTTTTTCACTGGAAAGTCCGAGTCGCGTACCTGGACGAACTTGACATGATCCGGCTTTAGCCCGGAGACCTTGCACAAATAGTCTTTTGAGAGTATGGTCGCGCTCATGAACAGGTTTATCGTCCCCTTGTCGAGTATGTCGCCAAAGTAGCCGGAGGTTTCAAGTGGGGTCAGCGTGGCACGCGTCAGCTGGTTCTGCGCGTCGCGCTGGATGCTTGACACTATCCAGTTCTTTTTGTTTGAGCGCATGTCGAACAGCAGCGCTTCAAGGTTCTTCTCCTTTGATATCGCTTCTATCAGGTTGCGCTCGGTGTACGGCTCGGCGACCTTGCCCCGCTCGATGGCGTCTGTCGCCTGTTCGATGAATTTTAGCATCTTGTCCTTAAGGGACGAGCAGAACTCCATCCACGGCTCGACGTCCTCGACGTTTTTCTCCGGCATCTGCACCCGGGGGAGGAAGCGCAGCGCGTTCTTGTGGATGGTGAAACTGCGAAAGTCGCCTACCTCAGACTCTATCTGGTGCGCCTCGTCCATCACCAAGAGCTTGCGCTTTTGCGTGGTCCCGGTGTAGAAAATGTCGGACAGAAAGTAGCGGTAGTTGTAGACTGTGTGGCTTGCCTTTGCGCCAATCCACCGCTGGTGGAAGTAGTGGCACGGCCGCCATTCGAGTTCCACAATCTTGGACTGCTTTTTCAGCTTGTCAATGTACGTCTTTTCGGCGAGCGGGTCCAGCCTGACCTGCTCGCCGGCCGTCCCCTCCCCGGCGACCTTGTAGTCCAAAAGCCGCGTCTTGTACGCACAGTCGTACGAGTCGTCCTGTACACAGGGGCCATAGTCGCAGTTCTCTGCAAGGCCCATGTCCTCCTTGACGATGCACGGGAAATTGGCACGCCCCTTTACCTCAAAGATGAACGGAAAGTCGCGCTTGTACTGGGCCTGGAGGTCCTTTGTAGCGGTGCATATGTGCGAGCTTCCGAGGTACCTTGCGATCGTGATCGCCACCGGCGTCTTGCCAAAGCCGGTGGGCGCCTCAAGAAAGATGTTCTTGTATCCGGACTTTAGGGCTGACTCTATCTCCAGAAGCACGGAGCGCTGCTTTTCGCGCATCTGGCCTAGCGGAAAGTATGACAGGATTGACACAGCGGGGCACCTGCTCTCAGTGCGACATACTTTTTAAGGTTGGGTCGTAGAGCCAGCATCTGACATAGCCGGTGTCTGTCTCAAACTCTGGAGGGTCCTGCTTGCACACCTCCATTGCGTGCGGGCAGCGGGGGTAGAACCTGCAGCCGGCCGGCGGGTCAAGCAGGCTGGGCGGGCTGCCGGGTATAAAGCGGATCTTTTTCTCGCCCGAATGCAGTCTTGGCACCGCAGCTATCAGCGCCTGAGTGTACGGGTGCTTGGGGTTTTTGTAAATGTCTTGCGTCGAGCCGATCTCGACCAGCTGGCCGGCGTACATTATCCCTATCTTGTCTGCAACTTGCGACACGAGGGCAAGGTCGTGGCTGATAAGGATCACCGTGACCCCTTTTTCCCTGTGCAGCTTTTTCAATAGCGCAATGATCTGCGACTGCACAAGCACGTCAAGCGCGGTGGTCGGCTCGTCTGCAATCAGCAGGTCAGGCTCTAGCAAAAGCGCCATCGCAATCACCACGCGCTGCTTCATGCCGCCGGACAGCTCATGTGGATAGCGCGATGCAACTGCGGGCGCCAGACCCACCTGCTTTAGCGACTCTAAAACCTTGGCGTCAACATCTCCCTCAAAGCCGTGCTCTTCCAGAATCTCTTTGAGCTGGCTGCCCACGGTGTAGACGGGGTCAAGCGCGTTCATGGCACCCTGGAAAACCATGGCTATTTTCTTCCAGCGGACCTTTTTCCCAAATTCGCGGTCTGACATCTTGACGATATCGTCACCGCCAAGGACGATTGCTCCCCCTACAATCTTGCCGGGAGGCTGCATAGAGCGCATGAGCGCGGACCCAAGCGTGCTCTTGCCGCACGCAGACTCGCCCACTATGCCAAGCGACTCGCTCTCTGAAAGCGCAAAGTTGACTGCGTCGACTGCCTTGACCGGGCCCCTCTCTGTCAGGTAGTATGCGGAAAGGCCCCTGACGGCAAGTTTCTTGTTCGAGTCCCCGGCAGTAGAGGGCATATAGCGTAAAAGCGCCTCACACGGTATAAGAGGGTATTGAAGCTGGAAAAATATAACAGATCGCTTACTACTTTCTGAGCTTGCTTATCGAGTCGATTATTTTTGAATGATCGGCATCAACCTCTGTAGTCACGTACAGCAGATGATTATCGTCAAGCGGCATTGTGATGCGCTTGATTTTTTCGTATTCTGCCAATACGTACTTTCCCTTTCCTATTTTTGGTGCAAGCTCGCTGCGCGTTTTCCATGCTTTGATAGCCAGATCGAGTGATTTTCTGCTCTCTTCTGGCGTAAGAAGATTTTGTACACCTGACCTATGGTCAGAGAATAGGATCTTGCCGTCCATGTCACAAATCGTGACTAGCCTGATTTTTGGGTCGAGACTCATAACATCGTGATGGATCTTTTGATATGACATATGGCAATCAATAATTACAATCCCATCCTAATAACGTTTTTAGTATTTTGAGAATCGTTTATTTGGAATCAATAATTCTCAGAAATATGCCCAAACATCTTCATAATATTTAATCGAGCAGATATTCATCCTTGTACCCTTGACTTTTCAGTATCTCAATGACTGCCAAAAGGGTGCATTGCGCCCCGAGCGGTTATATAACCGGCGCTTGCCATTATGCAAGTTCCGCCTCATTGAAGACTCCTATCTGCCCCTTTGACGCAAAAAGCGGCGTCCTGTGCGCCAGATGCGATGAAAAGTTGCATGCAGGCAGCATTACACAGGACGATGTAGACGCTGCGGTAACATTAACAAGGGTGGCCAACAAGAATCAGGACATCGACAGGTTCACGCTGGCCAGAGGCGCAAGAGTGGACGATGATTATGTCCTTGTCCTGAGAGGGCAGGACGTGATGTCGGTCAGGGCCAACCCGTCGCTTGCAGAAAGGATAGAAAAAGAATTCGGGCACAAGGTGCACTACGTCGAGTCAGAGGCGTCAGAGCGCGGGCTTGTAGAGAGCCTGTTCTACCCTGCAAGAGTGCTCTCGGTAAACCAGTTCTACCTTCCAGACGGCAACAAGCTGACCAAGGCCGTGGTGGCAGGCAGAAGCAGCAGCAACCAAAAGATCAATGTTGAAAAGGTTCGAAAGATAGCCAAGGCCGTCAGAAACATTGAACTTTTAGTAGAGTTTGAGCAGAGATAGATAAGGCCATGGTTGACATACACAGAACGCATTACGCACGCCAGCTTGGCGAGGACCTAGTAGGCAAGCAGGTGAGGATAGGAGGCTGGATAGAGGACGTGCGCGACATTGGCAAGCTCGCGTTTGTGACGATCCGTGACGTCACCGGCGCCTGCCAGGCGATAGTGACAGGCGACAACGTGCAGGCGGCCGTGCAGGCTCCGCGGCAGAGCGCGGTTATTATTGCCGGAACCGTGCAAAAGAGCAAGGCCAAGGATTTCCCGGTAGAAGTCAAGGTAGCAGAGTTTGCGATACTTACAAAAGCGGTCCACCCGCTTCCAATCGACCCGACGGGCAGGGTAGAGTCGGCTCCGGACAAGAGGCTTGACGCAAGGGCGCTTGACCTGAGAAACCCAAAAACTGCAGCGATATTCCACCTGCGCTCTGCGGGCCTCAAGGTAGTAAGGGACACCCTGAGAGGAGAGGGCTTTGTCGAAGTCAACACCCCCAAGATAATCGGGAGCGCAAGTGAGGGAGGCGCAAACCTCTTTGGGTTTGACTACTTTAAGCGCAAGGCGTACCTGGCCCAGAGCCCGCAGCTTTACAAGGAACAGTTAACGCTGGGTCTTGACAGAGTTTTTGAGATAGGCCCCTATTTCCGGGCTGAAAACTCGCACACAGTCAGGCACCTGACCGAGTTTACAAGCATCGACGTCGAGGCGGCGTTTCTCGACTACGAGGATGTGATGGACCTTGTGGAAAAGGTGGTGGGAAACGTGATCCGCGACTTTAACGAGAACCACAGGGTAGAACTTGCAGCGGCAGGCGTACAAGAGATCCCGTTTGGCAGCAACAAAAAGATAGACAGGCTCACGTACGAGCAGTGCCTTGACGAGCTGGTCAAGGAAGGTGAAAAGCTCTCGTTTGGCGACGACCTGTCGGACGCGGCGCTCCGCAAGCTGGGCGAGATGCACAGGGGATTCTATTTCATCATGGACTGGCCACTGAAACTAAAGCCGTTCTACATCCACGAAAAAGAAGGCAACGAAAAGCTGTCCAAGTCGTTTGACCTGCAGCACGGCTACCTTGAACTCGTGTCAGGCGGCCGCAGGCTGCACGACCCCGAGCGCCTGAGAAGCAGGCTTGTCGAGCAGGGCCTGAACCCAGCAAGCTTTTCCGAGCACCTCAAGGCGTTTGACTGGGGCATGCCCCCGCACTCTGGGTGGGGCCTTGGCTACGACAGGCTGATGATGGTGCTGACAGGCTCGCAGAACGTGCGCGACGTGGTCCTTTACCCAAGGGACACTGACAGGCTGACGCCCTAGTCTTCCTTTCTTTCTTTTTACACCATATCCACTTCTCGGACACTTTCCTCAAACACCCATGCGGCAAACCTGCCCTCAGTGGTCGAGTAGATGACCCACACGACAGGGTTTATCTCCATAAAGCACACGTCGGTCCGGGAAGGCGAGGGCGACGACGGGTGCGAGTGGAATATGCCGGCAACCTGCAGGCCGGCGCGCTCGGCATAATCGTAGGCCTTTAGTAGATCGTCCGGCGGTATCTCAAACGACGCGTACGTCGCATGGGCGTTTTTCACCGGCAGTATCTCGGCTATTACAATCTTGTCCTGCCCGCTGCCAAGAAGAAAGGCGCACGACTCGTTTGGCATGGACATCCTTGCAAGCTGCTCCAGCTCTTGAAGATGGGCTGCTGAAAGGGCTATGCTTTTTTGCGGGCCGTCTGCGTCTGTCAGCTGACCGTTACCTTGCCGACCATGTACGGGTGCAACATGCAGTAATAGTCATACGCGCCCGCCTTTTCAAAGACGTATGGATAGCTGGCGCCAGCATTCATAATGCCAGAATCAAACACCTTGTCAGGAGTAGGCGTATTGTCTATTACCTTGCCCGACGTCACGGTGTGCGGCACGTTGTCGTTGTTGGTCCAAGTCACCATGCTCCCTACCGCCGTTTTGACTTCTGCAGGTACGTAATACTCGCCATTGGTGGGAGTAGACGAGCCCAGAACTATTGAAACTTTGGTGACTGTTGCCCCGGCTGTTGGGGAACCAGCGGTCGCACCAGGAGCAGATCCGGTAGTGGCGTTTGTCTCATTTGCGGTCGTTGTTCCTGCTGCAGTAGCATTTTCTCCGCTTGCAGCGGCGTTCGCGCCACCAGCCGTTGCGTTAGTACCGCTTGAAGTCGCGTTTCCTTGGGCGCCGGCGCCAGAAGAGGTACCGGCCGCTCCGACCTTTAGCGTGCCTTCCATGAACGGGTGCAGGGTGCAATAGTATTGATAATCGCCTTCTGCAATGTCGGCGGTGTTGAGAAGGTAGGTCTTGCTTGCAGCGATAATGTTAGAGTTGAACATCTCGCCATTGTCAGCCTTGCTCGTGACGGTATGCGGCACGTTGTCGTTGTTGGTCCACTCTACGCCGTCGCCCTTGGCAACGCTCAGCGGGTCAGGATCATAGCTAGGGTTGCCCTGCGCGGAGGCGCCTGCAGGAATGCTTGCCTTGATGACGTTTGCCGGCGGGGCCGCCGGCGCCGCAGGAGCGGCAGGCTGCTCTTCCTCAGCGGGTTGAGGAGGCTTGGGCGTCACGAGGCCAAACGCGTAGAACGTAATGCCTCCTACCGCGGCTCCTGCGATGAATATCACGCCCATAGCCTTGACGTACTGTGGCTTTCTGAACGACGTGACGGCAAGGACTGCCCCGGGTATTCCAATCATGGCCATGAGGCCAATGTACGCAAAGATTGTCGGGACCTGGACGCTCACAGTTACTGCGGCGGCGACACCAAAGGTCACTAGAAAGCCAAGCGTGATAAACGTCGCGGACTTGGCCCTGCCGGTCGATGGAAAGCCGTCCTTGAAGAGCCCGGAGGCGAGAAATATCATCCCGATGAACATGGTAAGAAGGGAGACTGCGTGCATGCCGTCGATGAAAGTCTTGGCAATGCCAGAAAGCGATATGCCTACGCCAACAATGCCGATGGACGTAAGACCAATACCGGGTGTCAGCAGGTCCCAGTCAGTCATGTTTGGTTATGGTGGGCATTTTTGGCATAATTAATCTTTTCTGCACCTCTAAAATTGTTGACTGCGCGCCTTAATGTCCGCGTTTTGCAGGACTTGCTGCTGATAATACTATCTTGTCCATAGCAGACGTTTTTGATGTGGGCGAAGGCGACACCGTCGCAGACGCGTGGCTCACGACTGTGAACCTACTGGACATGCTGGAGCACGCCCACGGAGTCGAGGGCCTGTACGATTTTTCCCAGGCAAGGGACAAAATAGCCAAGGTGTACGCGGTGGCGGAGGCGCACAGCATGGACAGCAAGAACAACAAGTGCGCATGCGGGCTTTCAGACGCCGAGCACGCCATCTTAAAGCGCAAGGTGCTGACATTCTTCAGGTTGCAGGTGTCAAATCTCAAGCGTTTCATCGTCTGACTGACATATCCGAATCAATTAAATGCAAGCCAGCGCTACAGACTTTGAGGCTCATAGCGTGACTGCACGCGACTTTGTCGAAGTTTCAAAACCAAGAATAGTAGTCGTCTTGGTGATAACGGCAGTCACTTCGTACCTTGCCGCTACTCGCTTTGACGCTACGCCAGACATAGCATGGGATGTCGACTGGTTCAAGCTCGGCTTTCTCACACTTGCAGGCGCACTTGCCTCGATGGGCGCAAGCGCTCTGAACCACTATTACGACCGCGACATCGACAAGGTGATGGAAAGGACGGCCAGAAGGCCGATTCCTGCAGGCAGGCTGTCGGCAAAGAGCGTCCTTGCGTACGGCCTTGGCGTGAGCGCGCTGTCGGTAGTCATTGCGTGGTTCACCCTCAACCCGATGGCGACGGGCATGATAGCACTTGGAATATTCTTTTACGTCATAATATACACGGCGTGGCTGAAGCGCAGCAACGCCTGGAACATCGTGATAGGCGGCTTTGCGGGAAGCGCGGCTTCAATGGCAGGCTGGGCCACTGTTACGGGCTCGATGGACCTGCTTGGCTTTCTCGTCGGGTGGCTGGTGTTCATGTGGACTCCACCCCATTTCTGGTGCCTTGCGATACGGGCGCGCGAAGAGTATGCAAGCGTCCGCGTCCCGATGCTTCCCGTCCTCATCGGCAACCAGAAAACTGCAAGCTACATCCTTGCCAACACTGCCATACTGCTCCCGTTTTCAGTGGGCCTTTACTTTTTGAACCCCGGCCCGGGACTCCTCTATGCCATAGTCGCGGCAGTGTCCGGTTCGCTCATGCTACTCTACCACTACAAGCTGACCAAGAACCCCACACCAGAGTTTGCGTGGAAAGCATACAAGGTAACCGCGCCGTACCTGGTCGTGATATTCGTGGCGCTTGCGGTTGACGCACTCTTTTACTACAAGATACCCATCTAGCAGCTGCTAGCTGGTAGTTCCCGAGTCGGCAACGAGTTCTATCCTGCGCTTTTCCTTCGTGACCCAAGCGACCCTGATGAGGCCATAGATCTCAAGATCCAGCAGGATCTTGTTGAACTCGGCGTCAGCCATCGTGACGCCTTCCTTTGACAGCGCGTTCATCAGGTCGGCATCCGTCATGTTGCCAGCCTGCCTGACCTTTTCATAGACGAGGTTTCGTAATGGATACTTCATAATAGCATAATCACCCGTAAAAGCTCTTGTCGATCGGCTTGGGCATGGCATAGGTGAGGCTCTTTTTCATCGACTCGTACCATTCCTCGACTTCCTTGGTTATGGACGGCCTTGCCGCCCTGAGGGCCTGCGCAAAGTCAGCGTTTGATATGGTGGGCGATTTTCTCTGCATGGCACTTACCGCCGCCTCGCGGCATAGAGCAAAGAGGTCCGCCCCGCTGAAATTCCGGGTCGTCTGTGCGATGCTTGCCAGGTCGACGTCATTTTCAAGAGGCATTGGCTGCGTTATTATCTTTAGTATCTCAAATCTGGCCTTTTCGTCCGGCTGGCCGATGTAGACGATGAGATCCAATCTACCGGGCCGAAGGAGCGACGGGTCGATGAGGTCGGGCCTGTTGGTGATTCCGACTATGATAACGCCCGAGTTGCCGGCGTCGTCCATCTCTGTCAGTATCTGGCTGACCACGCGCTCATTTCCGGCGCCGTCCTCGCTCTGGCCGCGCGGTCTTGCAAGCGAGTCCAGCTCGTCAAACACCACGATGCAGGGCGAAGATGTCTTGGCTTTTCTAAATATCTCGCGTATTGCCTTTTCCGACTCGCCCACCCACTTTGAAAGGACTTCCGGCCCCCTGACGATTATGATGTTGGCGTTGCTCTCTGTCGCAAGCGCCTTGGCGATGAGTGTCTTGCCGGTGCCCGACGGGCCGTAGAGCAGCGCGCCCTTTGGAGGCTTGATCCCCATCTTGGAAAAGCTCTCCGGCTCTTTTATCGAGGTGATGAGGTTGTCATGCAGCACCCTTTTGGCGTCGTACAGGCCGCCCACCTCTGTCCACTTGACCCTTGCCACCTCGACGTAAAACTCCCTCATGGCAGTCGGCACGATCTCCTTGATGCCGTCGCGAAAGTCCTTTGTCGTTATCACCATCTGCTCCAACACCTCCGGCGATATCTTGTCGCCCTCAAGGTCTATTTCTGGAAGGTAGCGCCTGAGAGCCTTCATGGCGGCTTCTCTGCAGAGCGCCTTGATGTCGGCGCCCGTATAGCCGTGAAGTTCCGACGCAAGCTCTTGCAGGTCGATGTCGTCGTCAAGAGGCATTCCCCGGGTGTGTATCTGCAGTATTTCAAGGCGCCCTTCGGCGTTTGGCACGCCGATCTCTATCTCCCTGTCGAATCGTCCGGGGCGCCTCAGCGCAGGGTCGAGGCTCTCCGGGCGGTTCGTGGCGCCAAGGACTATGACCTGGCCGCGCTCTTGCATGCCATCCATGAGTGCAAGCAGCTGCGCGACGACGCGCTTTTCCACGTCGCCAAACGCCTCCTCCCTCTTTGGCGCGATTGCGTCGATCTCGTCGATGAATATGATTGAAGGCGATGATTCCTTGGCCTCTTTGAAGATGTCACGCAGGCGCGCCTCTGTCTCGCCATAGTACTTGTTCATGATCTCCGGGCCGTTTATTATGAAAAAGTTGGCTTCCGACTCTGACGCAAGCGCCTTGGCGATGAGTGTCTTGCCGGTGCCGGGTGGCCCGTACATGAGGATGCCGCTGTGCGGTTCTATGCCGAGCCGGGCAAAGACCTCAGGGTGGCGCATCGGCAGTTCAACAATCTCACGCAGGCGCTTTATCTGCTCCTTCATGCCGCCGATTTCCTCGTAGGTGACGCGGGGCTTGCGGTCCTGCGCAGTCTCGGCCATTATCACAAGCTTTGTCGGGCGCTCGACACGGACGATTGCCTTTGGAGACACCTTCTGGACCTTAAAGTCCATAGAGTTGCCGAGGATGACGACTGAAATCTCGTCGCCTTCGCTCACAGGAAAGCCCTTGAGCCGGCCCTTTACAAACTCGCAGAATTCCTTGTCTACCGTAATGTTGCTGTCGCCTATCGGCATCAGCGTTATGCTCTTTGCCGCCTTGCTCTCCGCCTTTCTCACGTTCAAGAGGTCGTTCAGGCCGACGCTTGCGTTTTTCCTCGTCTGCCCATCGATGCGGATGATGTCAGTTTCCTGCTCCTCGTCGTCTGCAGGCCACGCGGTGACGGCGGTCGCGCGCTTGCCGATAATCTCTATGACCTCTCCGGGCTGGACGCCAATCTGCTCCATGTAGTGCGGATCCAGCCGAGCCCTGCACTTGCCCACGTCGCGGTGCTTGGCCTCGGCCACTCGCAGCTGTACCTGTGGAGATTCATCGCTACCTGCCTTGGCCTTCTTCAACTTGTACGAGCCTCCGGCGTTTTTGAGAACAACATCATTAGTTTTACTTCATCTTGACCGATGCGCGGCTGATGTTCATCACTTCGATCTCGCCGACTCCCTGCACGCCGCGGATGGCATCTTCAAGCTTGTCCATCTGCCCCTCCGCGTCATCCAGCATAAAGTCGCCGACGACTGCGTTCAGGCCAAATGCTATCGGTTCCTTGGCATGGCCCTTGAGCTCCATCCCCTGCGGGATGCTGCCCTTGAGCCCCTCCACGATGCTGTCTATGTTAATGTCAGCATCAGCTGGAAGAACCTTTATCCTTGCCACTAGGCGCGCCATGTCTATGGGCCCTCAAAACCGCAGCCTACACACTTGTAGGGCCTTGCAAACTCGCGGCAGGACTCGTCTCGCCATATAAGGACATAACCGCAGTTCGGGCAGTAGAATTTTACGCATTCATCGTTAGGCATTATTGGCCTGCTGCATGAAGTGCAGACCGGCAACGACAGTTGCTTTGACATGACGGTCAAGAGAGCGAATCCGAATTTATATCTATCTAGCCGTCGACCAGCCGGCGGATTTCGTTGCCAAGTAGCGCTTTTGCCATCCTGCTTGCGCTTTTTACGTCCAGTATCTTGGCAAGCGCCGTCGCGTGAAAGTCAAAGTCGCCCGTCGACGACACCTCTTCCAGCTTGTCCTGTGGTATTGCAGAAAACAGCTCGTCAAGGGCCTTGTTGTCAAGCCTCTCCAGCAGGCGTCGGGCAGTGAGCATCTTGGAAAATTCCTCGCCAAACATTGAAGACCAGTCCTTTTGGTACTTGCCCAGCAGGCCATCATCGTCGTCGTCTCCTTTTTCAGCAATTGCTTTTGCAATGGCCCGGCCTGCCAAGAGCCCGCCCATGCCGCAGGTATATATCCCGCCGGCGGTGGTGGGCTTGGTCTGGCCTGCCGCGTCTCCCACGACAACCGTGCGGCCGGATACAAAGTTGTCAATCGGGCCCATGACCCATATCGGCGCGTACACCTTGCGCACGATAGAGTGCGGACCCTTTTTATCCATGTACGATTTTAGCGTATTTGCAGCGTTTATGCCCTTGCCGGCGACTCCCACCTTGCCCCTGCCGTCGCCTGTAGGTATCATCCACGCAAAAAAGCCGGGGTATTTCTCGCTGTCAAACGCGACTTCGATTGCGTCGCGCTCTATCCAGGGCGCAAACACCTCGTACTGCGCCGACGAGAGTACGCCGTCGCGGTTTCTGCCTATTATCGAGGCGACGCCCCTTGCGTCGATGAAATAGTCTGACGTCAAGTCGCCCTCTGACGTTTTTACCACAAATCGCTTGCCTTCCTGCGAAAAAGAGCGCACCGAGCATTTCACCCTGATGTCCGCGCCGGCCCTCTGCGCCTGGAGCGCCACCTGCTTGTCAAGGGCGCGCCTGTCAAGCACCACCACCTTTTGCTTCTCGGCAGACAGCTCAAAGCCGTTTGAAGGTGAAAGTATCCTAGCGCGCTTTATCCTGCTGTTTTCAACTGCGCTTGCGTCAGGCACAATTCCGAGGTTCTTCATGCCCTCCATGCTTACAAGCCCGCCGCAGTGCTCCGGCGTGCCTATCTCGGCGTCTTCCTCAAGGACTGCAACGGTGATGCCGGCTCTTGCCGCCTCCCTTGCCGCCACCAGTCCAGAAATGCTCCCGCCGGCTACGATTACGTCAAAATGAGACAACGGCCAGCAAGGTATTTCTCGCTCTGCTAATTAAACTATGGGAGCCTTGGATTTCAAGCAGGTGATGGTGATAAGGAGGGACCTAGGCATGGGCACGGGCAAGATAGCCGCGCAGGTGGCGCATGCCGCGGTGATGGCCGCCGAACGCACCAAACAGAAAAAGCCGGACTGGTTCCACTCCTGGTTCGAGGGAGGGCAGGCCAAGGTGGTTGTAAAGGTGCAGAGCTTTGAGGAGCTCATAGACGTCAAGAACCACGCAGAGAGCCTGAAACTGCCAGTCGTACTCGTGCAGGACAGCGGCCTCACTCAGATACCGCCAGGCACGGCAACGTGCGTAGGGATTGGCCCAGCGCCGGCGGATTTGGTTGACAAGGTCACCGAGCGACTAAAGTTGCTCTAGCGCCTGCTGACTATCAAGATTCCGGTGATTATCAGACCCGTTGCAATGGCCTGAAAGATGCTTATCGACTCGCCAAGCGCGGCTGCCGCTATCACGATTCCAAATATTGGAGTCGTCGAAAACACGGTCATTGTCTTTATCGTGCCGATCCTCTTTATTCCTGCAAGGAAGAACAAGAGGGCGGCGCCAAAGCCCGATGCCGACAGCGCTATTATGATGAGCCACAGCTGCGCGCTGATGCCTCCGAACGCGCCCCACTTGCCCGCAACGGCAGTCACGCCAAGGAGCACAAGGCCACCTGCAAGTGACTTTATCATGGCCATCTTGGCTGGGCTGATGTCAGAAAACGTCGTCAGCTTTCTGCTGAAATTGTTGTCGATAGCCCAGAAGAACATGGATGCAAGGATCATCAGGTTGCCCGCGTTGAACGCGATCATCGTGCCGGAGAACTTCATGTCAGTTGTCGCCATGAACAGCCCCACAATGACAAGCGATACTGCGACGATTCCAAGCCTGCCGTGCGGCCTTTCCCCAAAGAACAGCGACGACAGGATTACAGTGAACAGCACCTCGCCGTTTGCCAGGATCGAGGCGTCAGACGCCTCGGTCAGCTGCAGGCCGTGCAGGAGAAGCACGGGCGCGGCCACCGCCCCAAAGGCTGTGATCGCCACCATGTAGCGCGCCTCCCGCCTTTGCAGGCGGAATGATGCCTTGGCAAACGGCACAAGCGTCAGCCCCGCGATCATATAGATAACCGCTGAAAGCGCAAGCGGGTCGATGTTTGCAAGCGGCACCTTGGCGATCGCAAACACAGAGCCAAAGAGCGCCGAGGCTATCAGCACTGACAGGTAGCCAAGGTACCCTTTCTGCTCCCTCTGCGCCCCTGCCGGGGCGGCCTGTTCGGGCGCGGTCAAGAATGCACAATACGCATACCTCATATTTTAGCCCTGCCTGCATGCAAACAGACAAGAGATATATTGGGACAAGCATGTTTTTTCCGCGTTGTCAGGCGGCAGATCTTCTTCTTCAAATAGGAAGATCATAATCTACGCCATCATCGGCATAGTGGCTGTTGCAGGCGTTTCAGCAACCTTTCTTGCAGGCGGGACAGAGCCCGCGCCCGGGCCTCAACCGTCGCAGCAAGACTCGATAGCAAGATTCAAGGCGCAATTCTGCGGCCCTGACTCCAAGGCCAATTCCAATACGTACATAGCTGAAGCAGTCCTGCCGTCCGAGTGCCAGATGCCGCTTTCAGTCTCTGTCGACGGCGACGGCCGCGTGTGGTACGTCTCTACAAAGCAGGGCATACTCGGCAGCTACAGCATTGCTGACAACAAATTTGCACAGTACCAGATACCCCAGTGGCCTGCGCGTGACAAGCCGACCGACTTTAACATGTCGTGGGCGACCAAGACCGACTCGCAGGGCAACGTATGGTTCACAGACAACAACGAGCTTTTGTGGCGCTTTAACACTGCTGCGAGCACATTTGACATGTTCAGGACGCCGGCGACGGACCCGATTTCGTTTGACTTTGACTCTGACGGCAACATCTATCTCGTGGGCGTAAGGTCAAAGTCACTCTTTTTTGGCGACCTTTCCCAGATGAAGCCCGGCACGGCAGAAGGCTTTACAGAGATCAGGCTCCCGCTTGACGGCTTTGCAGGCATTGACAATTTCCGCGTCAGCTCCGGCTCCGTGACGGTTGACAGGGAGCGCAACGTCGTGTGGACATCGGTCCTTGCGTTCCAGCAAAAAGGTGCTATCTATAGATATGATGTTGAAAGGAACCAGACATCCGTGTACGACCTGCCGCAAGAGCTCACATCGCCAGTAGGCCTGACAGTCGACAGGGACGGCAACCTGTGGGGCACGGACCATGGCACGAGCATATTCTTTACGCTAAACCCAAGCGATGGCAAGGTGACGGAATACACCACCTCTGTTGCGTCGCCAAGGATATACGGCGGCACCACGACGCCTGCAAGCGCATACACACTTCCATACTGGATAGCGACTGCGCCTGACGGCAGGATATGGTTCAACCAGCACGAAGGCAACAAGATCAGCGTGTTTGACAGGGACACAAGGACGCTCACAGAGTACTGGGTCCCAAGCCAAAACGAGTTGTGGGCCAACTGCCCCGACAATGCCAACACATGCGGGCTTGCAAACGCGCTCCAGATGTCCGTAGGCCCGCAGGGCCAAGTGTGGTTCACAGAATGGAGCGAGAACAAGATAGGCAGGGTCAACACAGACGCACAGGCCCCGTTCACGGTATCTGCACCGGATGACGTGAACGTAAGAAGGGGCGACAGCATGGAAATCAAAGTCGACATCAACGCCCAGGGCGCCTTTAGCGGCAGAATGGTTGCCTCTGGCACGTTCACGTACAACGGCGATCTTGGCAACTCGACTGGCATTTTCAGCGAGCAGGATGTTTCCATCCCAGCAGGCGACTCAAAACAAGTGTCGTTCGTGTTCACGCCCGGCAACATTGCAGCAGGGCAGTATACGCTGATGCTTGGCGCGGAAAACGACGAAGTGTCCGTGCTCAAGGCAGTCACGGTAAACGTGGTATAATTAAATAAATACGGCTCAGCCCAATTGACACTCGTGCCAGACAATAATGATTATCCGGTCCTCATTAACGAGGATGGCATAAAGATCAAGACAGATAGGATGGAGCAGGAGAGGCTCTACCACTGTATCTTTGAAGACAAGGTCTACCTATTTTACAAGGATGAGCTAGGGCTTCTCCACTGCTACGAAGTCGAGGACCCGGAAGCGGTAAGGGAGATCGCCAAAAACCCAAAGGACATTGAAAACATACTCAAAAAGCACGCAGGTGTTTGAGAACAGATAATTGCTCGACAAACATTATATGCTACCTTGCCCAATAGTTTCCACCATTGTCTACCAGCACCAATACAACCAGACCGCCAAAGGCATCTAACGAGATTTTTATCGGCAAGAAACCATTGATGACCTATGTTACCGCCACGCTGGTGCAGCTGGCCAACGAGCCGACAGTCATCATAAAGGCCAGGGGCAAGAGCATCACCCGGGCTGTGGACGTGGCACAGATAATCGTCAAGAGGATGGACACTATCGGCTACAAGATCGGCCCGATAAAGCTCGGCTCCGAGCAGGTGACATCAGAGGACGGCAAGACGAGAAACGTGTCTACGATAGATGTGCCTATCTCGCGCGCAAAGTAATAATAATTTTCTTTATTATTTTACTTTATCATTATCCCGCTTGTCAAAAACTGCGCGCCATAGTACAGCAAAAGGCCGGTCAGCCCAAGCATCAAGACCCGGTAGTATTTCGACTTTAGCACCGAACTCCCTTTTGACGCAAGGTACGCAGTGGCCGCAAGCCATGCATAGTCCATCCATACGTGCATGCCAAACAATAGCGCGGGACCCGTCACGGATCCAAAGGCGGCCGAGTCCGATATCAGTTTCAGGCCGACTGTGAGCCACCAGACAAGAAAGAACGGGTTGAGGGCGGAGAACGCGACGCCGGTGGCAAACGGCCCCTTCCTTGTCTCGATCTTTTTTTTCTGGTCACTTTTCTTTCTTGCCGCGACTATGCTGATTATCTGTACAATGGCAAAGCCAATTATCGACACGCCGCCGAATATTGTGACAATATCAGCATAGTCTGCGATAAAAGCAGAAGCGGAAAAGAGCCCTGCCGCGATCACAGCGATTACTGTGCTTTCGACGACCGCATGTCCGTGCGCGACCTTGATTCCAGAAAGCGCGCCCTGCCTTGTCCCGTACATCACGTTTGCGACAAACAGCGGGCCGGGTGCAAGCACTCCCGAGGCCGAAACTGCAACCACCTCCGCGCCAAAGGCAAGGGCGTCCATGCCACATGCGTAGCGCACGCCCCCTCTGTTAGCCTTTGCGCACGATGACAAGGCAGAAATACTCCGGACATTTTACAAAAATCGTAATGGGAGGAGTAGACACCATAAGGACGCTGAAGCTGCTCGGCAAGTGGTCCGCAAACAGGGCCGTCGGCAGGAGACGCCCGCTGATCGCAGTGTTCAGCATGACCCATTACTGCAACTTTTACTGCCCCATGTGCCCCTTTGGAGACGCGGACAAGGAAGGCCAGATGGCGCTTGCAAGGCGCAAGGACCTGACAACCGAGCAATGGAAGGCAGTGTTTGACAAGGTGTCGAAATACTGCGTCTGGGCCATAGTGGAAGGAGGCGAGCCCACGAGCAGGCCGGACTTTATGGAGCTCGTGAAATACCTGCACGGCCTGAAAATGCCGGTAACGCTCATCTCCAACTGCTCGCTTTTGCACACAATCGACCTTGACGAGCTGAGAAAGCACATCCAGTTTGTCACATGTAGCATCGACTCGACCTATGAGGAATCGTACTGCAAGGTGCGCGGGGTCAACCCGCACATGTACCGCAGGGTGATGGACAACCTGCACCTCTTGACAGAGCATAAGGTCTCGCATTACTTCAACAGCGTCATTACGAAATACAACACGCAAGAGTTCATTGACCAGACATATTTTGACAGGGCAAGAGAGCTTGGCGCAAGCGCAGTCTCGTTCACGTTTGTAGAGGACAGGTCGGATGTCGACTATTCGCTTCTTCCCGACAGGCAGACAATGAACAAGGTGTGCGAAAGCATACTTGACTACATGGGCAAGCAAAAAGAAAAAGGAGGAGGCCCGCAGGTGATGATCCCGCCAGAGTATTTCCGGCAGATACTGGAGCACGGCCGCGGGATTTTCGACGAGTGCGGAGTGTGGAAGAGCATATTTGTAAACGGCGATGGCACCGTGATGGTCCCGTGCTGGAAGTTCAACGGCCCGGAAAACACGTACAGCCTCCTTGAGCACTCGGTAGACGAGATATGGAGCGCGCCGCAGTGGGACATTGCAAGGACGTGCCACGACTGCGAAGTGCTCGGCTGCATCTGGTATTCATCGCAGCCGGTGTCGACGTTTGCGCGAAACTACATGCGCGGCCTTGGCAAGATAATAAGCCAAGAGCGCCCCGAACTTGCCGAGGCCGTCTGACGAAAACCATTGGCAGGCGCTATCCGGCACTTGAAGATCCATGACACGCTGGCGGCAAAAAAGAAAGACTTTGCTCCAGGAAACGCCGCCAGGATATTTCTCTGCGGGCCTACCGTGTACGATTATTCGCACGTGGGCCACGCAAGGATGCTCCTCTTTTACGACATGGTGACGCGCTACCTGCGCTTTCTGGGCACAGAGGTCAAGGTCATCGTGAACATTACCGACATCGATCCCAAGATATTTGCAAGGGCAAAAGCAGAAGGCACGGCGCCGGAAGAGCTTGCCACGTCCTACATCGGCGAATTATTGCACGATACGGCGGTCCTTGGCATTGACGGCTTTGCGTTTGCGCGCGTGTCAGATCACGTGCAGACGGCGCGGGTGCTTGCAAGGCGCCTGCTTGACGAGGGCAAGGCGTACAGCGCAAGCGGAAACGTCTACCTTGACGCCAAAAGCGCAGGCTTTGGCAGGCTGTCAAAGATGACTGAAAAAGAGCTTGCAGACTGCAGGCTGGACATTGCGCCTGGCAAGAGATCGCCGTTTGACGTTCTGCTCTGGAGCACAGGCGAGGATTTTGGGATCAGCTTTTCTGACAGCGTGCTTGGAAACGGCATACCTTGGTGGCACATGCAGGACACGTCGGTTGCCATGGCCCACTTTGGTGGCAGGTACGACATGCACGGCGGCGCTGACGAGCTCGTATACCCGCACCACGAGTCGCACCTTGCGCAGCTGAGCGCGCTCACGTCTGAAAAGGAGCCGGTAAAGTTGTGGACGCACGTCGGCCTCGTGTACGTCAAGGGAAAGAAGATGGGCAAGTCGCTTGGCAACACGGTCGCCATCAGAGAGCTATTGCAGAACCACAGCGCAAACGCGTTGCGACTTTACCTCTATTCCACGCATTACGGAAAGCGGCTCGACTTTGCAGAAAACGAGCTGGCCAAATGCGCAGAGCTTGACAATGCGATTTCAGGCGCAGCCGACAAAAAAGACAAGGTAGCGTACATGAAGAAATTCATGCAAAAGTTGGACGACGATTTTGACACGCAAGGCGCGATAAAGGTGATGCTTGAAGCGGCGCGCGCAGGCGCAGGTACTAGAGAGATGGCAGGAATACTTGGCCTCAGGTACTGATGATTACGACAGGGCGATGGAGGAAAACGAGTGGGCGTTCTGCTCGCTATGGACAAAGAAAATAGAGATCAGATGCGCCACTGCGCTTGTCAACCCGAGGCTTGAAGGCGACTATTTCTTCAGCAGGGCAACAGTCGAAAATTGCGATGTCCCGTACGAGCAGGTGGCAAAGGTGTTCTGGGACGCAGGCATCGATTGCCACCTTTATTTTTTCAAGTCGCCGCCGCAGGGCCTGCGCGTGGCAGACACCATGTACGTATTGAGATCGACGAAAAAGGCAGGGCATAACGACGGCAGGATCAGAATAGTAGTATGCAAGTCATCGGAAGAAGTCGCGACGTGGGTCGATGTCTTTTGCAGGTCGTTTTCAGTTCCAAGATGGAAGGACGAAGTTGCACGCATCATGGCAGCCAGTGCAAAAAGATTGGATCTCTTGCTGGCATACAATGAAGACAATCTGCCGGCAGGATGTGCGGCGCTTTTCACAAAAAGCGACAACAGCATGACCGGCACCTACTGCCTTGGCACGATCCCGGCGTATAGGAACAAGGGCGTCGCCAGGTCGATTCTGAATTTTGCCAAGGCGCTTGCGGAAAAGCGCGGCTCGCTTTTGTTCCTACAGACGCTTGGAAGCGAAAACCTGCTTGGCCTGTACAAAAGCGCAGGGTTTGAAATAGCTTATACAAAGACGATTTGCTCTGTCCCGAGAACAACTTGAAGATATATTAAGCAGATTCTAATGCAGATAGACGAGATGCGTAGAAAGGTCAAGGTCGCCATTGCCGGGATCGGCAATTGCGCTTCTGCTCTAGTCCAAGGCACCCGGTACTACCGCGAAAACCCAGACGCCAGAAAACAGGAAAGCGACTGGATAGGCTTGACAGCCTACAACCTTGGAGGGCTGGAGCCGTCAGACATCGAGTTTGTCGCAGCCTTTGACGTCAACGCAAACAAGGTTGGAAAGGACCTTTCCGAGGCAATATTTACCAAGCCGAACAACACTATCCGCATCATAAAAGAGATGGACAAGACAGACGTCAAGGTGCAAAAGGGAGAGGTCCACGACGGCATCGGCAGGCACCTTGCGCAAAAGATCAAGGTTGCAGACGGCCCGGCTGCAAACGTGGCGCAGGTGCTAAAGGACACGGGCGCAGAGATGCTGCTCAATTACCTGCCGGTGGGAAGCAGGCGTGGTACGCAATACTACGCAGAGGCATGTCTTGATGCAGGATGCGCATTTGTAAACGCTATACCGGTATTCATCGCGTCTACGCCCAAGTGGCAGGATGCCTTTGCAGGACGCGGCCTTGCGTGCGCCGGCGACGACGTCATGAGCCAGCTCGGCGCGACAGTCGTCCACAAGACGTTGGTAAAATTGTTTGTCGACAGGGGCGTCAAGGTGAATGAGACCTACCAGCTGAACATCGGAGGCGACATGGACTTTTACAACATGCTTGACGAGGAGCGCCTCGAAGACAAGAGGATAAGCAAGACATCCGCGGTGGCAGCTATGGCCCCGTACGAGGTCCCGATGCGTATCGGCCCGTCCGACTTTGTAGGCTTCCTTGAAAACGACAAGATTTGCTACATCTCGATAAAGGGCCAGTACTTTGGAGGCATCCCCGTGGAACTTGACCTTAAGCTGAAGGTGGTCGATGCCTACAACTCGGCAGGCGTCATGATAGACGCGGCAAGATGCGCCAAGATAGCAATCGACCGGGGCATATCCGGCCCGCTTGACAGCATCTCGGCCTACTGCTTCAAGCACCCGCCAGTCCAGATGCCGTATTCCGTTGCAAAGGCCAATTTCCTCGAGTTTGTCGAGGGCAAGCGGGAACGCTAGCTAGCTCTGATTAAAAATACTTGACTAAAAGGAAGCGCAAATGAGCGCCAGCACAGATAATTAGCCCTGTGTAAAATCTCATCCCAGAACCCACTTGGTCCACATCAAAAAGCTCGAGGTGTACGGGTTCAAGTCGTTTGGATTCCGCAACACTATCGTGCAGTTTGAGAAGGGGCTGGTAGCCATCACGGGCCCAAACGGCTCGGGCAAGAGCAACATCCTTGACGCCATCATGTTTGCGATAGGCGAGAACAGCCCAAAAGCCATGAGGGTCGACAAATTTCAATCGTTATTTCACGACGCCAATAACCCCGGCCACAGGCTCATACGCGTCAGCGTCACGTTTGACAACGCGGACAGGGGCATACCGATGGATGAGGACGCAGTCACCCTTACAAGGGAGATGGAGGGCCAGAGCGGCGAGTCGCAATACCTGCTGAACGGAAAAAAGGTGTCCAAGACTGCCATAATGGAGCTCCTCGAGGTCGTGCTGTCGGCTCCAAACAAGCTCAACATCGTGCAGCAGGGCATGATAACAAGGATTTCAGAGCTGAACTCTGAAGAGAGGCGCAAGATAATCGAGGACATTGTTGGCCTCTCATATTTTGACGAGAAAAAGGCCGAGGCGCTAAAGCAGCTTGACGAGGCCGACAGGCGCCTTGAAGTCGCCTTTGCAAGGATGGGCGAGATCCGAAAGCGCATAGACGAGCTCGAGGCAGAGCGCAACGACCAGCTGCGCTACGAGCAGATAGGCTCCGAACTAAAGCGGTTCAAGGCGGTGCAGCTCTCAAACAACATCAGGATGGTGAGGAGCAAGCTTGCCACCAGCACCCAGATACTGGAAGGCAACAACCAGCGCTCGGCGCAGCTGACAAAGCAACTTGATGAATTAAGGCAGGAAATCGAAGGTCTGGAAACAGAGAAAGCAAAGTTCATGGAGGAGGTGGACGCGGCAAACAAGGCCAAGGCGCAGCTTGCAAGCAGGACGGCTGCAATTGTCCACGACTCGGAGCGCACCAAGGCGATGCTTGGCGAGTCGCAGCGCAGGATTTCCGACATCGAGAGGAGGCTGCCCCAGATAGAGGGAGGCAAGCAGGCAATCGCCCAGCGGGCAGAGGGCATGAAGGCAGACGCAGAGAGGCTGCAGGCATCTGTGGCCCAGAAAAAGGAGGCGCTTGCGGCCCTGCGCGCAAGGCTGGACCAGGTAAACACCAAAGTGGAGGAGGTGTCGGCGGTAATTTCGCGCTACGCGGGCCTGCGGCAAAAGCTGGAAGGCAGGGCAAAGCGCGTCTCATCGCTCAGAAATTCAATCGAGATGTCCGCGGCAAGGATGGAGGAAAAGATCAAGACCAATACGTACAAAAAAGACGCCGGCGACTTGGCCCTTGCGTCGCTTGCATCAGAGGTCGATTCTGCGAAAACAAGGATGGCAGAGCTGCAAAAGTCGCTTGAATCTGACAGGTCACGCTTACAGGAAACGGTAAACACGCTTGATGCACTTGCAGAAACCAAGACTGCGCTAGAGCGCGAGCTTGCCGGCTCTGCCGCGATACTCTCAAAGGCAGACACGATGGCGACCAAGTTCGAGGAGCGGGCAAGCGTGGCCAAGCATGCCATGAACGAGGACTTTGCGATTGCAGAGCTTTCCAAGTACAGTGAGAAGTTCGGCATCAAGGGAATCGTCCACGACCTGGTAAGGTGGGACAAGAGCTACGAGCGAGCGGTCCTTGCGGCAGGCTCTGAATGGATGAAGGCGTTTGTAGTGGAGGACGTCAAGTCCATGATAGCAATCGCCGCGTATGCAAAGGAAAAGAAACTCCCGCGCCTTCGCATAATCCCGCTTGACATCGTCGGGCGCTACAGGCCCCGGCCCACAAAGGAATTCAGGGGCGACACGAACGTGGTCGGGCGCGTATCTGACTTTGTGTATTCAGAGTACGAGGCGCTGCCCGAGTTTCTGTTTTCAGACGCAATCGTGGTCAGGAACTCGTCTGCGGCGTACATGCTTGCACGGCAGGGCTTTCGTGCGGTGTCGGTGGAAGGCGAGCTGTTCGAGCCGGCAGGAGGCTCGATGGCACTTGACTTTGGATCAAAGATCTCGGACCTGACAAAGGCAATCATCCTTGGTGACTCGGTCGAGTCGCTTCGGGACATGCTTGGGAGGCTGTCAAAGGCGGTGGAGAAAAAGAACGCGCAGCTGCGCGAGGCCGCAGAGCGCATTGCATCGGCCGAGTCCGAGAAGATAAGGCTAGAGATCCAGATTTCAAGCAACGAGACGCGCCTTGCAGAGGAGTCGGCGTCCGTTGCAGGCAAGGAAAAAACGCTGCCAGAGATGCAGGCGCAGGGACAGGCGCTTGCCCAAGAGGCAGAAGCGCTAGCCGTGGAGCTTGGAAAATACAGGCGCAGGCTTGAACTCATTTTGCCTACCATCGAAAGGCTGTCTGCGCGCCTTCAGGGAATCGACGAGTCAGCCGCCAAGGCGCAGCTTGCAGAGATAAACGTCGAGCGCAACCAGATAGTCAAGCAGGCAGACAGTGCAAACATTGAGTTGAGCCAGATTTCAAGCTCGCTTGGCGGGATTGAAAGCAGGCTTGAATTTGACCAGCGCCAGCTTGCGCAGTTGGAAGAGGAAAAGGAGCGGTTGACGATGGAGCTTGACCAGCGCAAAAAGCAGACTGAGGAGATGCGGATCAAGGCGCAGTCGCTAGAGACCGAGCTAAAGGCGCTCAGGGACCAGGAACAGCAGATAATCGACTCTTCCGGCAACGCCTACTCTGTCCTGCAGGAATACGAGCGCAAGATAAAGGGGCTCTCGGAGGAGGAGCGCAAGGTGTCAAAGGAGAATAACATCATCGAGCGCGAGTCTGCGCTCTTGCGCAAGGACGTGGCCGACCTGACAGCGCAGGAATCCCGCCTCGTAAACGACCTTGTGTGGCTGGGCTACAAGAGCCTGCTTGACCCGATGGACGTAGAGGGGGCGATAAAAGAGCTGTCAGACGAGTACGAGCAGGTAAAATCAAGGATAAACCTGCGCGCCGACGAGTCGTACGTGCAGGTGATGGAAGGCTACAGGGGCATGTCCACCCGGCGCAACCAGCTTGAAAGCGAGCGCAACTCGATAGTCTCTTTCATAGAGCAGATAGTGAAGGAGAAGAAAGAGATGTTCATGGACGCGTTTGGCAAGGTTGACAGCGACATACGCACGACATTTTCCAAGCTGACGGGCGGAAACGCAAGACTCGAGCTTGAAAACCCCGAGGACGTGTTTGCCGGCGGCGTGATGCTCCTTGTGGCGTTCCCGGGTAAGGTAGCAAGGGAGTCGACCGCGCTTTCCGGCGGCGAGAAAACAATCGCCGCGACGGTGTTTTTGCTTGCGCTCCAGTCGCTAAAGCCGTCGCCGTTCTACCTGATGGACGAGGTGGACGCGCACCTTGACGCGCAGAACACCGATCGGCTGTCAAAGATCCTGGTAGAGCGCTCAAAGGACAACCAGATAATCATGGTGACGCTCAAGGACTCGACCGTGGCAAAGGCGACCCTCATCTACGGCGTATACCCTAGGCAGGGCGTGTCGCAAGTAGTGAAATACAGGAACCCAGGGCAGGTGCCGCTTGCACAGATCAATAGTAGCACCGCTGAGGGCAACTAGGAAAAACGTGTTGCGATTTTGCGACGACTAGAGCTCGTCTATTGAGAACTTGGACATGCACGACGTGCACTCGTAGATTTCCTTGCCCACGTCGCCGGAAACCTTGAACTTGACTATCGTGGTGCACTTGGGGCACTTGCCGTCCGTCATGCGGGCCCTGCTCATCGGCCGGGCTGCGGCCTTTCTTCTTCGGCTACCCATATCAGATTACACCGGCAAGTGGAGCCACCGTTTTATAAACCAAATTTCTTCCCGCGAACGGATTTATACCGATTAGGCCCCACAGATTGCGTGCTCCTTCCAGAATCCTGCTCCGTCAAGGTCGACGGAAACGAATGCCGCCTGCCACCGTCTTATGTCGTTTCCATAAAGTCGCACGACGGCGAGTACATGGTTGCAGTCGTGTGCGACGACCACAAGGACGGCCTTGAGCACAAGCTTGCGTCCATGCAAAAGGCTGGCAAGGCGCCGGCGGGCAAGATCCACTTCCAGACGGTCAAGGCGGTGGTCACCGACTGCGTCGCAGGCATGGAAGAAGACTATGTCGAAATAGAGCTAAAGCGCGGCGTCAGTTCCGACAGAAAGCCCTAGAGACAGCTAGCTAGTCCTTCTTTTCAGGGTTGCCTTTTGTCTCCTCTTTCTCTCCCTCTTCTTCTTCGTCTTCCTTGACGGCCCACGGAAACCACTTGCCGATGAGTTTTCCCCAGTCTATCTTGAGCGAATAGTAGATTATCACCCCCATGACTGCGATGCTTGCCACCGCGATTATTGCAAGCGTCGTGTCGTCCTGCGTGCTTGACACGACGTCGTCGACAAGGGGCCTGCCAAGGAAAATGGTGCTCCACACTATTGCCTCGTTCATTGCCACCTTGCCTGCGAACGTCGAAAGCGCGAACTTCCACGGGCTGTACCTTGCCAGTCCGAGCGGTATGTAGACAATGTCGTCTGGGATCGGAGTCGCAGCAGCTACAAAAGCTCCTGGCCACCCGTACTTGCTCACCAGCCTCTGCAATGGGAGCATTCGCTTCTTTGTCTTTTGGCTGAGCATTTTGCGGCCGTAATAGCTCACAAAGAATATGATGGTCTTGGCTATGACTGTCCCGACAGCGCTCACTATTGCTATCAGGTGCGGGTCGAACTTTTCGTTGAGCGCGGCTGCAAGGATTACAGGAAAATACGGGACAGGTATGAAGACGATGAGGCTCCCGACAAAGCTTATCAAGAGTATGCTAAGGTATCCCAGCTGTTCGTCGAACGGGAACAGGTCTGCAAGGTCGACCAAGCGTAACTAGCTCTCGCGCTTTATCCCTTAATTAGTATGCCCTTCCAAACATGGCGACCTTCTTTGCAGCCTGCCCGCAGTAAATGCACTTTTCAGGCATGCCGTCCTGGTCAAACGGGATGACGCGAATGTCGGCTCCTGTCTCCTCCTTTATTGCCAGCTCGCACTTTGGCTCGCCGCACCATCCTGCACGCGCAAAGCCGCCCTTGCCCTCGATTATCGACTTGAATTCAGAATAACTTGCAGGGGTTGAAACGTAGCCGTCAAGGAGTGCTTTTGCCTTGGCAAAGAGGCTTTCTTGCACCTCTTCCAAAAGCTCATTTGTTCTCTTGACAAGATCCGTACGCGGCGATTGGATTTTGTCGCGAATATCGCGGCTATCGCGCCTGACAAACTCAACCTGTCCCTTTTCGATGTCGCGGGCGCCGATGTTTATGCGAAGTGGCACGCCCTTCATCTCCCACTCGTTGAACTTCCAGCCCGACGTGTACTCGTCGCGGTCGTCGACGTGCACGCGGATTCCCGCGCTTTTCAGCTCTTGCGCGATTTCGTGCGCCTTTTCCTTGACTGCCTGCGCGTCCTTGTCCTTGTGTATCGGCACGACAACGACTTGAATTGGCGCGATCTTGGGCGGCAGTATCAGGCCCTTGTCGTCGCCGTGCACCATGATTATCGCCCCGATAAGGCGCCACGAGACCCCCCACGAGGTCTGCCACGCAAGGTGCTCCTTCGTGTCTCTTCCGAGGTATTTTATCTCAAAGGGTTTTGAAAAGTTCTGGGCAAGGTGGTGCGACGTCCCCATCTGGAGCGCCTTGCCGTCGGCCATCATGCCCTCAAGCGTCGTCGTGTATTTCGCGCCGACAAACTTTTCCTTGTCGCTCTTGAAGCCCCTGACCGCCGGAACCGCAAGATGGTCCTCTATGAGCTCGCGGTAGATGGAAAGTATCGACATCACTTCCTGCTCTGCATCCTCCTCCGTTGCGTGCACGGTGTGGCCTTCCTGCCAGAGGAACTCTGACGTGCGTATGAACGGCTTGGTAGCCTTTATCTCGGCGCGAAGCGCGGTATTCCAGAAATTGATCTTTAAGGGAAGGTCGCGGTAGCTTGTTATCCACTTTGCAAATATCGAGTACGCCAGCGTTTCAGAAGTGGGGCGCAGGGCGAGCCTTTCGCCAAGGTCACTGTTGCCGGCTTGCGTTACCCAGAACACTTCGGGCGTAAAGCCTGCAAAGTGGTCTTCCTCTTTTGAGAGCAACCCTTCAGGTATCAGCACAGGAAGAAAGCCGTTCTGGTGGCCGGTCTCCTTGAACCGCCTGTCAAGTATGTCGCGGATTGACTCCCAGACGGCATAGCCGTACGGCCGAAGGACGATAAAGCCCTTGACAGGCGCGTAGTCGGCAAGGCCGGCCTTCATCACCACCTGCGTGTACCATTCGCTGAAATCGTCGCTTTTTTTGATGGTGATGCCCACTGCTTCCTTTGGTGGCTGCTGCGGAGAGTTCAACAGAATGGAGCAGTTGTGGCAGGGTTTATGAAAGTTTCCTAGATGTTGTACTTACACACATAGGTAACAGATTCGATTACCGACATGGGTAACACTTCCGGCTAGGAAGTGTCATCAGAGATAGAAGGGACAAGATTCAACCTGATTCACGAACACGAACGTACTGGAGAGAGCGTCACCAACATCTGCAGAAAGTACGGCGTATCAAGGAAGACATACTACAAGTGGAAGAAAAGGTACCTTGCACGCGGCATCGACGGACTGAAGGACTTGTCCAGAAGGCCACATAGTATTACAGGAGAGAAGGTAACCCCTGAGCTGGAACAGATCATCCTCGGCCTACGCCTGGACAGCAGGTTTGGTACTGCCAGAATAAAATTCAGGCTAAAGAGGCTTGGAGTATCCCTCAGCAGCAGGACAGTCTACAAGGTACTGAAAAGGCATGGCCTGAACAGGCTGAGCTGCAAGCTGAAGATAAGAAAGTACAGGCGCTTTGAGAAGAAACACCCAAACGACATGGTCCAGATGGACATCTTGGGACCGTTCTACCTTCGTAACTCAAACACGAAAAACTACATCGTAAGCTGCATAGACGATTGTACCCGGAAGGTGGTAAGTAAATGGACGGAAAGAAAGAGGAGCAAGGATGTTCTTGACGTGCTGCAGGATTGGATACGTACCAACGGCAAGCCAAAGAAAGTGATGCATGACAACGGGAAGCAGTTTGTATCCACATCGTTCAGGCAGTACCTGAAAGAAAATGACATCAGTGACAAGCCCATACCAGCTGCGTATCCTCAGCTGCAGGGCAAGGTTGAGGCCTATAACAAGATTGTAAAGAACGAGTTCCTGGCAATGGAGGAAATCCTTGACATAGAAGACGGGAAGGTAAGGTACACCATGTTTGTCAATGCGTATAACATGGACAGGGAACACGGCGGCATAGGAGGACTGACTCCGCAGGAAAGGTGGCTGCAGTTGTTAAATACGCCTACAAGGAACAAGAATCGGCTGAAAAAGTGTTACCTATGTCTGTAACTGAAAGTGTTACCCATCTGTGTAAGTACAACACCTAGAGAGGCTCGCCCTTGCAGTACACCTGCCCGGAGATCCTGCTGTGGAAGTTGCGGCAGACGTAGCACTGAACAAAGGCGATGTCTTGCTTGAGCACTGGGCAGGGAACCTGCTCCTGTTTCATGCGCTTTAACATCTTGGGACTGACGCCTTTAATCTTTAATTTGCCCTTTTCATCCATCATGCCCACGCTCTTTAGCTCCTCCTTTGCCTGGTCGGTGATTTTCGGGGCCTTTTCCACTGGCACGATTGGGACGAGATGCTTTACGCCTTCTGGAAGAGCGTCGCTCATGCCGAGACTTCGTAGCGGCAATATATGACCCTTTGCGTTATTGTCGTCATTATTATTAAAAATCGGTAATCCTCGTCTGCGACCTGAAATTACGGTACAGCTGGCTGTGGCGCAGGATCTCTGTCCTTGACTGCGACATTGTCGAGCATGCAAACGCCAGCGCGCCGTCAAGGCCCTCAAACGCTTTTGCAGGCTTTTTGAGCGCCTCCCGCACGCCCTCCCGTATCTGCCACACGCCCACGGGCATCACGTACTCGGGGTGGATCTCGCGCAGCACGAGCGCGGCCGCCTTTCTATGCCTCTTTGCCAGATGCTCGGCGACTGCAAGCCGCGCCGCGAAATACGCGCCGGCTATCGATGGATAGTGGTCGAGGCCCCTTGCGTCCTCATAGTCGGCGCCGGTCGCCATCTTGCCGTCGCCGGCGTACCACGACTCGATCATCTCAAAGCTCCATATGCTGTCGGGTATCAGTATGACAGAGTAATAGTTGCCAAGGTGCGAGTACTGCCTCACTTCAAAGAGGTCGATGCTTTCGTTTGCCTCGTTCTGCCTGACAACGTTTGCAGAGATGATGTCGTCGGTCGCGGTGATGCTCCACCTTGTGGGCACCAGCTTGCGGTTCTTTTTCAGCCCGAGCATCCCAACGCTCAGGACCCTGTGGATCCTGCTTGTCTCTATCCCCTTTTTGTAAAGCTCCATCACCGCGTCTTTTGCGCGCAGGTCGCCGTCGTAGAACGCTGACTCGATTTTCTGGTCGGCCGAAAGCGACGACGCCTTGAACGTCTTTATTGGTGCGGCGGGGCCAAAGGGCGCCGCTTCCGTGTTCAGTCTGAGTTCGCGGTCAAGCTCGGTGTCGGCAAGCGGCTTTTTCTCAAACATGGCCTCGCTTTCCGCGGGCCTTTCGGACATGGCAAGCTCTTGGAGGTTTTCGATGTAGCGGCCGGACGTGTCGCCAACGTTTACGCTCATCACCCCGCGCACAAGCGACAGGCGCAGGTTGGCGATCTCTTCAAGCGTCTTGCCCACCCACATCTCGGTCCTGTCGTAGACAGTAGTATCGCCGTGCACGGGCGGTATCATCGGCCCGATCCGCACCTTCGGGTAGCCGTACCTTCCCACAAACACAGACGGCGGGCTGGAGCCGTCAAGCGTGTCCATAGAAAGCCGGGCGGAGTTGGCAGTCAGGAACTGGATCCAGTTCTGCTCCAGCCTGCGCTTTATCTCTGCCGGCGAGGACATGTGTGTGTATACATGCAAAAAGAGACACCACTTGCTTATTTGCGTAGAGCTAAGTTTAACTCCTTTTTGCAGGTATGAAGAATACGTATGAGCAAGGATGATGATTTTAGCGGCAGGTTCCTGCAGATCCTGAACGACGGCATGCTGTGCCTCATGACAAGCGTGGGCCACAAGGCAGGGCTCTTTGACACGATGGCGCGCCTTGCGCCTTCCACGAGCGCCGAGATCGCCAAGGCTGCCAAGCTGAACGAACGGTACGTCAGGGAGTGGCTTGGCGCGATGGTCACAGGCAGGATAATCGACTATGACCCTTCGGCGGGCAAGTACAGCCTGCCGGCTACACACGCATCGTGTCTTACGCGTGCCGCAGGCATCGACAACCTTGCCATGTTTACACAATATGTTGCGCTCATGGGAAACGTCGAGGACGACATTGTAAAGTGCTTCAAAAAGGGAGGAGGTGTCCCCTATTCGGCGTTTCCAAAGTTCCAGGAAATCCAGGCAGAAGAGACTGCACGCGTGTTTGACGCAAGGCTGGTAAGCGACATACTCCCGCTTGCAGGGCAGACAGACCGGCTCAAATCCGGTATAGATGTGCTTGACGTCGGCTGTGGCACTGGACATGCCATCAACTTGATGGCAAGGACCTTTCCAAAGAGCAGGTTCTGGGGCTATGACATTTCAAGGGAAGGCATCGGTGCGGCAAGGGCAGAAGCAAAAAAGATGAAGCTCAAAAACGCCCGGTTCAAAATAGTCGATGCTGCCAAGATAGACGACCGGGAAAAGTTCGACCTCATCACTGCGTTTGACACGATACATGACCAGGCAAGGCCCACCAAGGTGCTCAAGTGCATCTACAGGGCGCTGCGTAAGGGAGGCACGTTTTTGATGCAGGACATTGCCGCTTCAAGCCGCCTGCATGAAAATATGCAGAACACGCTTGCGCCGACGCTATACACGATTTCCACCATGCACTGCATGACCGTGTCGCTTGCATACGGTGGCGAAGGGCTTGGCACCGTGTGGGGCGAGCAGAAGGCAAAGGAAAAGCTGGCAGAGGCAGGCTTTGGAAGCGTAGACGTCAAGCAGGTGGAGGGCGACATGCTGAACTACTATTACGTGACCCAAAAAAAGTCGAATGATTTATAGAGTTAGCAGCCCCACACCCACCTGTCGCTTTCGGAGACCATATAGATGGAGCCTGAAGACAAGTCCATACTTGCTGCAATTTACGCAAGCTCGCTTGACCCTTCCGTGCCGGCGTACGACAGGCTCAGGACAAAGCTGACGGTTGGTAAGAAATTCTTTGAAGAGCGGATAAAGCACCTCGTAGCAAAAGGCATGGTTGAAAAGGGCAGCAACCCGCCAAGGTTGACGTTCATCGGCCGCGACGCGCTCAAGGTGGTGCTAGTAGGCGGAGTCTTTGACCTGATACACCCCGGCCACATCCATACGCTAAAGGCGGCAAAGGAGGTGGGAGACGTGCTGGTAGTAGTCATCGCAAGGACCGCCACCGCGCTGAAGATAAAAAAAGACCGCAAGATTTACCACGATGAAGGCCTCCGAAAAGAGCTTGTAGAGTCGCTCAGCTTTGTCGACCTTGCACTCATCGGCAGAGAGGGGACGCTCTACGATACAGTCGAGTTTGTCAGGCCGGACGTGATTGCGCTTGGCTACGATCAGGCGCACAGCGAAAAGGATGTTGCAGAGAACTGCAAAAAGCGCAACCTCAACGTGCAGGTGATCAGGCTGTCGACACCAATACCGGGGTCAAAATCGTCCAAGATAAAAGAAGAGCTTGGCGACACCATCTACGGCATCTGATGATGACCATGACTGTTGTCTATCCTTACCTGCACCTTTATCCTGTCGCCGTTCTTTATCCCGGTCGCGTCCTTTATTGAAACCGGCGCAATGACTTCAAGCATGCTGTCGTCATAGTGCGTCCGCTCCAAGACAAGGACGGCGGCGTTTTCCATCGCGCCGTCGTTTATGGATGCCCTGTAGCATTTTACCCAGCCGTACGTGCGCGTCCCGTCGGAAAAGCCTTCAAGGAATATCGACGGGTGGCGCCCAAGCTCCCGCCTTGCGTTCATATACACCTGATCTGTAAGGCGCACGTTGAGCGTGCCGGGGTATGGCTCGTAGCCCAGCTTTTCAAGGAACTGCTTTTTGTAGCCTTCAAGCGACATGTAGTAGGCGCCCTCGCCCATGCCTGAAACGACACTTCCTTCAAAGTCGATTGCGGCCGGCGCGGATTCAAGCGCCGACTTTAGCGATGCGAACAGGCTCTGGATCTCGGTATTGCCCTTGTCAGTCACGCGCACGGCGAATTTCTGGCCGCGCCTCACCCGTTCTATATAGCCTGCCGTCTCCAGATCCAAAAGGTGCTTTGAAGCAGCCTGCTGGGACCTCCCGATGTTCTTGCCAAGGTCTGCAGTGGTCACTTCGATAAAATTGTGGCGCGCCCCCTTTGACAGGAGCTGCACCATCGTCAGTATGTGCTGCAGTTTTATTTCCGGCATTTAGTTCGTGATGCCCACGTCGCCGAAGGTCCGCACCTTGATGTCGCTTGGCTTGACTCCCGTGGTCCTGTGGCCCACGACGTACTCGATGCCTGCCTTGTCGGCGGCCTCGACCAGCCTCTGGGTCACGATGCCGTCGATTACAAGGTACTTGGCACCTTCGGCCGAGTCCAGCCTCTTGATTACCTCGGATACCGGAACCTTTAGCAGCTGCTTCATCGAGCCGTCGAGGATTACTGCCTCAAGCGTCTCGTTTATCTGCGGGTACACGTCGCGGATCGCAGTCAAGAGCTCGGGCGCGTCGTTCGCCGCCAATGCAGATGGCTGTCCGGGCGTAACCGGCGCCTGTGCGGGCTCTTCCTGCGCGGATGCTGCAGGAGAAGAGTATTCTTCGCGGCCGCGGTCTTGATAGTCGTCCCTTCTGCCGCCATAGCCTCCTCCGCCACGGTCGTCGCGGTCACGGTAGCCACCTCTGTCGCGGTATCCCCCGCGGTCCCTCCTTCCATAGCCTCCGCGGTCCCTTCTGTCACGGTATCCTCCTCCGCCACGATCGTCGCGGTCACGGCGCTCGTGCCTGCGCTCTTCCTGCTGCACAGGTGGAAACTCCTGCTGCTGCGGCCTTGTAGCAACGTCAGTCGAGTATGCATCTTTTAGTATCTCGGCAACTTCAAGAGGCGTGCATTCTTCCACTTCTCTTCCAGGAGGTGCCCGGAGGACCTTGTCGATCTTGACCACGCCTGCCAGCTCTTTGAGTATGAGGTCGCCGGCCCTGTCGCCGTCAAGGAAGGCGATCACCTTCTTGCCTTCCGTCAGTTTTACGACAGTCTCGTCGATCTTGGCGCCCTCGATGGCAATCGCGTTGTCATAGCCTGCGCGGAGCAGGTTGATGACGTCCGCGCGGCCTTCCACGAGTATTATCCACTCTGCGTCAAAAACGCCGGTCCCGCACGCAAGCTGTGCCTTGCCGTACGACGTGAGCTTGCCGGGCTTGCTTGCATCATAGACGTCCTTGAGCATCTCCTCGCCCTCGGATATGGTCTTGGTCGCCCAGTCCTGGACTATTTTCTTGGCCCTGTCGACGATGACTTTTTTCTTGATGGCGCGGATGTCGTCTATGCCCATCAGCTGGAACTTGGCCTGAAACGGCCCGACCTTGTCGATGCTCTCTATAGCCGCGGCAATGAGCGCGGCGGTAGAGATGTCGGTGCTCATGGGTATCAGCGCGTCGCCCTTGGCCACGTTGCCCTTTGTCTCGACGTTTACTTCAATTCGTCCAACCTTTGACACCTTTTGCAGCTCGTTGAGGTTCATTTCAGGTCCAAGGAGACCTTCGGTCTGTCCAAAAATAGCACCGATAATGTCGGCCTTCTCGACCAAACCATCAACTTCAAACTTTAGCTTAACATGATACTTTACGATTCCTGTGCTAGGCAATTTTTCTTCATAACCTCGTTTACTAGTTTGTCCGTAACTGATTGAAATTCGCTGTCGCTTGAATATAAGTGCTTTTGTGTATCGTGAGATACGTCAGGTGTAAAAGTACAGGTCCTTGCGGACGCCGGTCACTCCGGCCATCTGTGGGGCATATATAGACAGGTCCTCGACGTGCCTCACCTTGCCGTTTGTTATCTTGGCAAGCGCGTGCTTGTAAAAGAGGCTGACGTGGTTCCTGCGGGACTGTAGGTTTGAGAGAAGCCTGCTTGTGAGGTACTTGCCCGTCCGGTCCATGTCAAGGAGCAGGATTATCTTTTTTTTCTCGTGGCCGTGGCAGTGGCAATCTACAAAGTCGGCTATGCCCTTGAAGTTGTGGAACACGGCAGGGCTTCCCGTAAAGCCGATGCTTGAGAGCGCCTCGGCGTCGCGCCTGCCCTCCACGACGATCACAGAACCCCGCTCAGACTCTTCGTTTAGCATGCCAACAAAATGCCTCAGCTTCTCAAGGACTTGCTCGTCGTTTGCCTGATAGCCCATCGGCAGCTGTAGTTTAACGCAAGTGCGATTTAATACTTTTGTGCCATGTCGGCGGCACAATAAACAATAATACTGCCCGGCACGGCATGGAGAAATGCTTGAAGAAGAAGGTCCTTTCCATCCAGAATATTGCGTGCGAGACGCTTGGCACGCTTGAAGGCATGTTCAGAAAGGACGGCTTGGAGGTCGAAAATGTCAGTGCACAGGAAGGAGGCATACCCATCAAGTCGTCCGAGTACTCTGCAGTTGTCGTTCTCGGAGGCCCGATGGCAGTCTATGACAATCTCCCATACCTGCAAAAAGAACAGGACCTGATAAGGGATGCAATCAAGAATGGCGTGCCAGTCCTTGGGGTGTGCCTTGGCTCACAGCTGATAGCGCAGGCGGCCGGCGGGCGGGTGTTCAAGGGCACAAAAAAAGAGATAGGGTGGCACGACGTCCTCCTGTCGCCGCAGGGAAGGAAGAGCCTGTTCTCGGGCATTAACGAGAAAAAGATGAGGGTGTTCCAGTGGCACGGCGACACCTACGAGCTGCCAGAAGCTGCAACCGTCCTGGCATACACCGACCTCTACCCGCAGGCGTTCAAGGTAGGCAGCGCGATAGGCGTCCAGTTCCACCTTGAAGTCGATGAGCGCCTCATCAAGAGCTGGATGAAAGAGTACGACGCGGAAGTAACGGCGGAAAAGGTGGACGCAAAAAGCATCCTCCCGGCTCTCGGCGACCTGTCAGAACTTGAAAAAAAGTGCAAAGTTGTGTATAGAAACTTTACAGCGATGCTTAGGTAACTATAAAAGAAGCTTGAGAAGCTTTTCCTCAGATTCAATATGGCGAATCAAAAGGTCCAAAAGATCTTTGATGATGTTTTTGCAACCAAGGAAAAAGTAATCACAGAAGAATTGGCTAAACAGGTTTTGACAGAGTACGGTGTCAAGGTGCCGCCGTACGCGCTTGTCACAAGCGAGGCAGATGCCGCAGGCAAGGCCAAGGCGATGGGCTTTCCGCTTGTCGCCAAGATAGTGTCGCCCGAGATCCTGCACAAGACAGACGTCAAGGGTGTCAAGGTCGGCCTGCAGAACGAGGCACAGGTCAAGGACGCTTTTAGCGACATGCACGGCAGGCTGTCAAAACAATACAACACGGTCAAGGGCGTGCTCCTTGAAAAGATGGTGCCACCAGGCGCAGAGCTCATTGTCGGCCTGCAGAACGACCCCCAGTTTGGCCCGATTATCATGGTCGGAATCGGAGGCATCTACACTGAGGTCTTCAAGGACGTCGCGTTCAGAGTATTGCCGATTACAAAGCAGGACGCGCTGGACATGATAAACGACCTCAAGGGCAAGAAGATCCTCGAAGGGTTCCGCGGCGCGGCCCCGGTCGACAAGGACATGATTGCAAACGCCCTTGTGAGCATCGGCAACCTCGGCACAGAGATGGCATCCTACTACGAGAGCATCGACTTTAACCCCGTGATATTCTACGAGAAGGACTATTACGTAGTCGACGCCAAGATAATCCTCAGGCAGGCAGTCGACGCAAACGCCGTGTCCAGGGCGCAGCCTGACTCCTCGTACATGGACCTGTTCTTCAATGCCAAGTCGATTGCGCTCATTGGCGCGTCGCCGGAGGCAGGAAAGGTCGGCAACTCGGTTCTTGAGAGCATGGTCAAGCACGACTACAAGGGCAAGGTGTTCCCGGTAAACGCCAAGGGCTACCCAGAAATCATGGGCATCAAGGCGTACAAGAGCCTCGACGACATCTCTGAAAACGTCGAGCTCGTGGTCGTGACGGTAGACCTGAAGTTCGTCCCGGACCTCATGAGGTCGGCGGCAAAGAAGGGCATCCACAACTTTGTAGTAATTTCCGGCGGAGGCAAGGAGCTTGGAGGCGAGCGCGCGGCCATCGAGGCAGAGGTAAAGAAGCTGTCACGGGAACTGAAGATAAGGATCATCGGCCCCAACTGCATCGGCATGTTCAACGGCGCAAACCGCCTCGACTGCGCGTTCCAAGGCCACGCAAGGATGCTTCGCCCCAAGAACGGCAACGTCGCGTTCCTCTCCCAGAGCGGGACGGTCGGCATCGCCTTCATGGAAAGTTCCGACGTCTTTGGCATGAGCAAGATGATCTCGTACGGCAACAGGTCCGACGTGGACGAGGCAGACATGATCTGGTACCTCTCTGAAGATCCAAACACCAAGGTAATCGGCCTGTACGTGGAGGGCCTCGGCGACGGACGCAAGTTCATGAACACAGCCAAGAAGGTCATCACAGAGCGCAAAAAGCCAATAGTAGTATTCAAGAACGGCAGGAGTGCAAGGGGCGCCAAGCAGGCGGCTTCTCACACGGGATCGCTTGGAGGCTCGTACGGCGTCGTGAAAGGCGCGCTGGACCAGGCAGGCATCATCGGGGCTGACAGCTATGAAGAACTTACAGCAGCACTAAAGGCGCTGAACTGGCAGCCGGTGCCAAAGGGAAGCCGCGTGGCAATGGTCACAAACGGCGCAGGGCCAATAATCGCGGCGATTGACAACTTTGAGCGCCTCGGCCTGCAGGTCGCAGAACTGTCAGATCAGACCAAGAAGGCGTTCAAGGAGCACTACCCGGCGACCTACGTCATCGGCAACCCGTGCGACATCACAGGCTCTGCAAACGCCGACGACTACCGCTTTGCGATACAGGCGTTCATGGACGACCCCAACGTCGACATCATCATGCCGTGGTTCGTCTTCCAGGACGACCCGCTTGAAGAGACGATCGTTGACGTGCTTGCGTCGTTCCAAAAGCAAAAGAAAAAGCCCATACTCATCGGCGCGATGGGAGGACCGTTCACCAGGAACATCTCAAAGCGCATCGAAGATGCCAACGTGCCAGTCTACCACTCGGTAATCGAGTGGGTCACGGCGGCAGGCGCGATGGCCAGATGGGCCAAGGTGTCCGGCGCGGCAAAGTAAGGGCTTTTGCCCACTCTTTCTCTCCTTTCATTATTTTCACAATTTGCTTTAAATTAGATATCCCGCCCATACCGGGTGTTGGAAAACTCGGCGCTCCAGACCAGACGGGCGTTTGGCGTTCTTTTCGTGGCAGTGTCAGCGGCCGTTGGCGCCGGCTCTGTCCTTTCAGAGCTTGCCGCAACCAACAGTATGTCTGCCTACTGGTACGCAGTGATATGGGGGGGAAGTTTCGGCGCGGTCCTTGCAGCCGCAGGTCCGCGCTTTCGCAAGGCAATCCCGGCCATTCGGGGGCGCATGAAGAACAGCATCAAGTGGTCGACTTCGGCAAAAGCAATAAACGGCATATCCTGGGCAGGGCCGTTTGCGGCCATCAGCGCGTTTCCTTCCCTCTACCAGTATCTCATCCTGCTGGGCATCGGCCTTGGCAACCTCTCCACCTACATCATGATGAGAAAGTACAGCGGCCAGAACAACACAGAGCAACTGCTGGTGGGCGCCATTTCGCTTGTGGCCCTGCCTGTCGCCTTTGTGATAGACAGCTCGCTCTTTGCTACGCATCAGGACGTCGCAGTCATGGTTTCAAGGATACTGATAGCCATAGCCTACGCGGTCGGCGGGGCGTATGCACTCTTGTCAAGGAGGTAAAAAAGAGAAGCGGGCCCGGCGGTTCCCTGATTCTCCAGATATCGAGTCCGAACTCAAACGGTTGATTTCGGACATGCTTGCGGTGTTGTGCAGGCGGATTATATACTCAACAATCTCAACAATACAGAGCAGTGGCAATTCATCAAATGGCGTCAACATCCATGTGGCCTTTGTAGGAAACGATGCCAATTACTATGAGGCAGGAATGTATTACGGATCGTTTACTTCAGGAGGTGGGTCGGGCTATAATCCCAATGTCTTTCAGTTTGCATGGGGAAAAGGAGGGCAGATACTAGGTGTTTCAAGCATAACTCCGGTGGCGGGACATCAAGTAGAGATTTCTCTGATATACATTAGCAGTGCAAGCAGATGGGAAGCGTGGTTCAACGACAAAAATACAGGTCAGCTCCAAACAATGGCTATAGGTTCTAGTTCTGTCAGCGTGGCAAGTGACACATTTATTTTCGCAGAAAGCAACGGGTTTGGACCCAACTCAAATACTCAGACCTTAGGCTTGGTAACAGTGCAGACTCTCTTGAAAGCTACACGTGTTGCAGGTGACGGAGTCACATTTAGCAACTGGGATGATGCATATGTTAACAAGAATTGTGTTGGAACAAACAATGCAAGCTATGGGGTTACTTACCTCGGAACACCGGGCAACTTCCAGATAGGGTATAACGGTGCTACTAAAAGCAACGGAGCTCAGATTTGGTGAGGCAGTAGTAGCAACCTCCATAATTTTTTTATTGTTCATTTGTTTATTCTGTTTCTATATTAGGGAACATCCATGGAACAACATTCAAAATCCGGCAAAAAAGTAATCGTAATCTTGGTAGGCGTCATAATAGCATTAGGTGCGTTATCAGCATACCTGGCGTACGGAACATTATCAGACCAAAAATCTTCCGGTTTTAACGGAAGCGATAACAATGTCGAGGGAAACAACAACGGTGCTGCCACCAATAATGCTACATCTCCCCTACTGGCATTATCTGAAGTGACTGCAAAAAATGAAAACGGAGAGAAGATAGGCACAATCGAACAGAGTCTGCAAATAAAAAATGGACAGCCAATCACACTACACGCAGTCTTCACCAATCCTTCTGAAAAGAATGTGGAGAATGTAGTGGTGCTTCAGGTAAGAGATGGGGATGGGAATGAAGTGGTAAATGTCATGAATAATGCAACGATTGCAGGAAGTACACAATATAGCATCGATTCAATGTGGCATCCGGACACTGTCGGAAAATACACGATGTTCATCTATGTATTCAAGCCCAAGGACGTGCAAAATACGGACTTCGCTCTTACCAAACCTGTCAAAGTTGCAGAACTTGAAGTGGTATGAGGTACTATCACTCTTTCTTTGGGATATCTCTCTCTGAGGGTTTAAAGCCAACCGTGGCCGAGCCCTCCAAGCGGGAGGGCGAGGCAGACAGTTGGGATATAGACATGCTGTCGATATGTATTATAAAAAGAGAGGCCGGAGCCTCTCATCCATTCAAGCTGGTTTAACTCGGCCAGAAGGATTGCACGCTCTAGATGTGGCGTGACTTGGCGAGTCTTGACGTCGCGAGTCCCTGGCCTGCCGCCTGTCCTGTCTGTCTCAGAGGGCCCCGCCCCGTCGACGCTGCTTGCGGGTCGAAGTTAAAGTTGAAATCTCCAAGTAGTGGAGATTGAAAAGCCTAGGCTGTCAGCGGCTTTTCTTTCTGCTTCTCCTTAGCCAGTACGCTGTCCACTTCAATGCTGGCCAATGCAAGTCCAAACTTGCTTGCCGTCATGCCTGTCTGCGACTCTGCGTCCATCCTGTACATCTTGGATTTACCGGATATCCTCGTCATCTTTATCAGCTTCAGCCGTTCCAGCTTGGGAAGCTCTCGCTGCGCATGCCTTATGGAAACGCCGGAATACCTTGCGATATCTGATTCTGAATAGTCGAACTCTCTAAATGTCGACAGAAAGTCCAAAATCTTTGCCGTGGCGTTTCCGGCAAACAGGCGCTCAAGCGGGCCTGATTCTAACGCCTTTTCCAACTCTTTCTTTCTTGCCATGCCATAGCTATGCGATGGCCGCTATATAATATGTCGTTACCTTACGTCATGTATGTCATGATTATTATATAAATCAGTGCTTGTAACTATGGCCGTGAATCCCGTCCAGAAGACGGTACTGGAGAGAATGCTCAAAGACACCATCATAGGCGGCAAGCACACCGCCATTGAAAACCTCAAGAAAGGATTTCCAAAGCACATGCGCGGCGAAGTTGAAGACGAAGTTCACAAGCTGATAAAGATAGGGTTCATCCTGCCAAAGCCTACAAGCTACGGTATGCAGGTGTCGCTCAATCCGCGCATGATCGAAGAGATCAAGAAGATTCTTGGAGTATGATTATTTTTTGCTAGCAATGCTGCTATCCAGAGCATACGGAATAATAGAAGGGCAGTCAAGGAATCAAAGGATTCTTCCAAAATAGCTATGATATATTGTAGTAGCTAACAGATGTGGAACAGTACCATCGAGAATTGTGTGAATAGAAAATTGGACATGGATTATTACCATGCACAACGCAAAGAACGGATTGCAGATAGAAAATAGGGGAGCGAAGTTACAGAGTTAGGGCAAATATCAATCGTAAGCAAACGGTAGAATCTTAGCATACAACGTAGTTGGACAGATATAAGATGTATGATAAGGTAAAAGAAAACTTGACATGAAAATGGATAATGCGGGGAGAATGTCTGGCACCAGCAGCAATATCATTTTGCATTGTAGGTACATATTCAATATCTCTGCATTCAGCCGCAGAACTAGAGCAGCGTCTGAAAGCGCAAGAACAGTGCTCTGCGACGGCAAATATTCTTCCGATCATTCTGCCGAGCTAGGGATTAACCGGTCTGGTAGCGCATCCTACGGATCGTGCATTGTCAGGCGTATCAAGTCGTGGCCACGACCGTTGTTCTTCATGTTATTTCCCACCGTTGGCAGGCTATGCATCGGCGTATCACTCGATCCTGTCTGGTGCCATCGCTGGTACCAGGCAGAGTGTCCATCCTGTTGAAAGTTGGTACCAGTGGTACCACTGGTACCACATATTCACGCTCTGGTATCAAAATTTGACACCCGCCTGCAGGAGTGGCACCACTGATGCCATTGGTTTAGCCGTTCCTTATATATCATGTATTTAAGTTCTTTGATGCCCGGGGCACCAAGACCACACTGCTTTAGAGAAAGGATATTTCAAAATAGGTTAGTGCTACGGCACCGCGTTCTTCTGGTACCACTGGTACCAACAAGGTTTTTGTCCTGACGGACAACAGTCGTTCGGTTCTTAGTTTATACTACACCATAATACACATCGTAAATATTTAAGGCGGAAATCGACGCCCGATTTTTGCAGCAGAATAGTCGACGATTGTCTTATGCTGCCTACGTAGCTTGTATTTAGGTTCTTTGATGCATCACGCAACAAAACTGCATTTTTCCAAGCAAATCATAATTCGAGGCCGGTGCTACTACGATCCCCCTGTCCCTGGCAGGCTTTTTGCCATGATTTACGCTACGCTATAATATGCATCCAAAATATTTAAGGCGAAAAACCATGCTCCCGGCTTGCACCAAGTTTCAGCTGTTTCACGGCTTTTATACATTTGACTTATCACTTGGCAATGAATCCAAGACTTGAACAAAACGGCTCCTTCATCCTTGAAAAAGAGCTGGAAAGGCTAAAAGATAGGGCAGGAATAAAGACCGAGTTTAAGGTTGTCTGGTCTCCCAAATCAGATTCAGAGAATGAAGGAAAGGTTGTTGGCGACACCATTCTCTATTCGTTAGATGTCGAGGAAGCGCTACAGACCCTGCGGCATGAATTTGTCGACTTGATTGTAAGCAGCGCCATCCAACCTTATCTGAAACTGGTCAACGTACTCTTGTCAGAGATATCCGAAGATGCATACAAAAAGAAGGAAGAGGCGGTAGAGACGCGCTTAAACTGCTAGTGGATGACAGTAAACCTTCTTCCTCCTGACAAGAACTTTGCCGCTCTTCAGCTCCTTTACGATGTCCCATCCATCTTGGACATAGGAGACAAGCTCTTCTTCGTCTGCCAAGATCCTGCTCTTGTACTTTTCTTCTTCATCCAGCTCCCTTGCCCTTGCAATCGCGTCCTTTATCGCAAGCATTTCATCTTCGATGCCAAGAGGCTTGCTGTCTTCTCTTTGCTTTTCTATCTTTATCTTCATCGGGTCGATGCCGTACAGCTTGGCCTGCTCCCTCCACATTTCAAGCAGTATTTCCTTTCTGTCTTGTTCTTGGACCTCCGCTGTGGCCGTACTCAGGAATCGTTCTGATTCTCGGAAGGCTCTTCTCATGTCTGATAAAAGCTCGTCAGGCAGCCTTCCCTGTTCGTAGTGTACCGGGCTTCGATGTCTCCCTTGTGGCCCATGAAGAACTGTCTGTACGCGTGTGCAATCTTGCCCTGGCTTTCAGCTAACAACAGTTGTGTGTCAAAGTATGCCCTCAGGACATACGGCCTAGCCTTGATTACTGGCAGCATGGCTTCTCTGATCTCTTTTGTGATTGCAGGTGTGGTGATGAACTTCTTGCCAGCGTCTTTGTTCCTCCCTTTCATCAGGTAGCCTTGGCTCAAGGTCATCACAGCTGAACTTTCGTTGATGGTCTCACCGCTGGCAATTCTCTTGTCAAGGTATGCAGCCAGATATTCACACCCTTCGCTTGTAAGGAACGTAAAGTACCGGTGACGCGCCTTGCTCAATGTTGACCTTACGATGACCATCGCCGGCACTGTCTGGAACACAGCTTTTCCGTCGACTATCTTCAGGTCGGGTATATCTCCAACAGTCAGCCCGTCGGAAGCAGAAGCGTTTCCCAGAACCTGCGGCCTCAATCCGGCAAATGCGATCAGGCCTGCACTTGCCCTTGCTCTTACCGAAGCATGATTCAGTACGGCTTTCAGCTCTTCCCTTGTAGGCACCCTTTCGTCCTGCAAGGTGATTGCCATATCTGCGTTTGCCACCTTTATCTTGCGTTTCAGCTCGACATAGTTGTACGAAAGCCACGACTTGGCTGCTTTTAGGACACCCTTGATGTAGGATGGCGCGTAACCTTCAGTCTCCAGCTGCTGAACGTGGTCATGCAGCATGTCTTCGACCTGCTTTGGGTTGGCGGTACCGATGGTGACGAGCTTGCTTGGTGTCGTGTGCCTTTGCTCGCAAAAGAGCCTCAGCCTGCGCAGATATACATCTGCGTTCAGCTTGCTGCTGCGGCACAGGTTTTCGTACCATCTCCTTACATCGTCGTCCTTCAAAAGATCCTTGCTTCTTTTCTTGCAGCTCTTGTTTCCCTGTTTTCCCTCCGCTAATTTCGTATTTTCTGCGCTTTTAAGGCATGGACTCGATAAGTGGAAAAAGCGGGCCCGGTGGGCTTCGATCCCACGACTTCCGGCTGTCTTCAACAGGACGTTTAGAAGGCAGGCGCTCTATCCATGCTGAGCTACGAGCCCGCGTTTTGGAATGCGGGCAGTTCCTTTATAAAATGTTTTTTAAGGTGCGGCTATGCGACGCTTGTCAGTCTGTTTTTTCTTCTCTCATTCCGTGCCGCAATTGCGAAATAAATCGCAAGGAGGGAGTTTGCCACCATGACGGCAAATAATGTCAAGCCGTCCACAAAAAAGTGCGGCACTTTGTAGGTTGAATACAGCGAGCCTTCGCCGAACAGCAGCGCAAAGTAGAACGCAGCGGTTATGGCTGACGTGGCCATTGCAAATGCCAGATGGCGGGTTTTTGGCATTATAATTGCAGAGGCATAACCTGCTACGATAATGGCTGCCAGCGCCGCGGACGCAGACAATACAAAAGCGCACCTTGCTTCAATCGCGGGAAGGTAAGGCATGGCCGATGCAAGCCAGAACAGGACGCCGGCAAGCCACACGGTTTCAAACGAGGATTTGGCCGCAAAATATACCCGGGCTACCTTTTCTCTGGTGAAATGCGCACTTGTTTTCCTTGAAATCTGCATTACCCTGAGCATCAGGATGGCAAATGACGCCAGCCCCAGAGCAAGCGGCAGGTACAGCTGCGTGATTTCCCCAGTCGTTGGCGCACCAGAGCCTGTCACGATTATCGTCTGGCCGATTCCAAGACGCGGAAAGTTCTCTGACAGGAAGAAAGAGTGAACATGGTATGCGCCTGCCTTGAGCGGATATATCCGGATTTCATAATCTACTCTTTCGCCCGGTTCAAGCACTATCGAGCTGGGCAGGCGGTGTTCCACCCTAAAGTACCAGCTTGACTGGTCGCGGTAAGGAGGGTAGATAAAAGCAAGGAGATCATAGTATGGAGGCACTTCTTGGCGTACGCCATTTGCATCAATCACTTCCGAGAGAGTCACAAAGATGTACGGCGACATCTCGATCCTCTCTGTCGCGAGGCTTGCAAGCGTGCCTGTCACCACTATAAAGCCATCCGTGCTTGCCCTGTTGCTTGAGAACTGCTCGTTGTCTATCCTTACGGGCAGGTCCTTTACGTGCGACGATGTGTAGTGGGCTTACGCGTTATTTTTTTGCAAAGGATATGCTAAAGATAGCAACAAAATGCCAGACATGATAAAGAAAATACACGCCTGTGGCAGTTTCTGCAACTATCCATCCTTTACGCCGCATGACGTAATAAACATCTGCACCTCAGCAGGAAGAGGTCGTTTTCTGCAATTGCAGAAGCCTCAAAACCTGTACCTAATAGTAAAGATTTTACATAACATTTCATATAATAGCATAATTCCCATACAGACAAACTATAATAGTTGGCGGGTGAACTCTACCTTAGTCAATAATAGAAGTGATTTAATAATGACGACTGATGACAGTAAAAATAACAACTTCAAGCCCGGGCTAACCCCGGACCAGGCAAGCAAGATGTTTGACATGTGGTCCGAGGTGCTGAAGCTGCCGACCATAGGCCCCATGTACGCATTTACGAGGGACTTTAACACGTACGCAAACGAATTTGTCAGCCTAGGCAAGATAATGGCTGACATGAAGACCCACATGGACCAGTACTGGTCCATGATAAACGCCGCCTACACCAAGGCGTCAAAAGAGACGGCCGAAAGGGCACCAAAGCAGTTCTTGACCAAGGACGACTTTGACGGCTACCGCAAGGCCATGATAGAGGCGTTTGAGGACGCATTCACCGGCCTGTACGCGTCGCCCGAGTTTTCGCAGGTCTACGGCAAACTGTTCAGTAGCCAGCTGGACATGTCAAGGGCCATGCAGACCATAACCGAGCGCAACTTCAAGGCGCTCAACCTGCCGACGAGGGGAGAGATGGACGAGATCCTCAAGGACATACACGAGCTAAAGAGGTCTGTCCGCGACCTGAAAAGGAGCCTAGAAAAACAATGACACAGCAAGAAACGCTTCCAGACAAGCCGGAGCAGCAAAAACAGCAGCAGCCACGATCGCCTGCCGCTGCAACAACAGAGCTGGCGATAAAGCCGGCAGAAGACCTGGCAAAAGAGGCGCAGGAGAACCTTCGCAAGATTGAAAAGACAAGGGAAATCCTGCATACCGCAGGAAGGGTCGAAGTCGGCCAGACGCCGCATGAAGTGCTGGTAGAGACAAGGGCATACCGGCTTTTGCACTACCAGCCGCTTGTGAGCAAGACCTTCAAGACGCCCATTCTGACAGTTTATGCGCTCATCAACAAGTCGTATGTGCTTGACCTCCAGCCGGACAAGAGCTGGATAAGGAGCCTGCTGACTCAGGGCTTTGACGTCTACCTTATTGACTGGAAGGACCCGTCAACCGTGGACAAGTACCTGACGTTTGACGACTATGTCAACGGCTATATCAGCGACTGCGTCGATACCGTGCTGAAAAAGAGCAAGGCTGACAAGCTGACGCTGCACGGCTACTGCATGGGCGCGTCAATGTCCATAATGTACACCGCCCTGCACCAAGAAAAGGTGCGCAACCTGGCAGTAATTGCCCCTGTCATTGACACTGAAAAAGACTCGACAGTCATCGGCAACATGGCCAAGCACATGGACGTTGCCAAGATGGTCGACACGATAGGCAACCTGCCGCCAGAGCAGCTGTTTGCATGCTATTCTGCGCTCAAGCCGTTCAAGCAGGGAGTCGCCAAGTACTTTAACCTAGTGCAGAACATCGACAACGAGCCGTTTGTCGGCAATTTCCTGCGCATAGAAAAGTGGCTGTACGACACCCCTCCGATAGCCGGCGCGACGTTCAGGGAGTGGATATCTGACATTTACCAGGACAACCTGCTCGCCAAAAACGAGTTCTACCTCGGCGACCTCGTTGTCGATCTGTCAAAGATAACTGTGCCCCTGCTCAACCTCGTCGCCGACGAGGATCACCTTGTTTCGCCAGAGTGCAGCGTGCCGCTCAACGACATGGTGTCAAGCACAGACAAGCGCCTCATGCGCTTCCACACAGGCCACGTCGGGCTCATCGCCAGCTCGTACTCGCAGAACAACGTGCTCCCCAAAGTGGGACAGTGGCTCAAGGCAAGGTCCCAATAGTAGCTGCAAGAAAAAGAAAAAAAAACCGCCGCAGCGGGTGGGCGGGGCTTGAACCTCTTGTTGCAGTATTTGGGAGGGTGTGTGTTCCATATGGATGATGACACTCTAGCTGCGGTCACGGCAGCAGAGCCCTAGAGATATTCATTTTTCCGGTGTGCCTTGCCGCATCAAGTTGTTGCAACCATACATCGCATGATGCAGCAGGGTAGAGCACAGCTTGCCGCATATAGTCTCTTTCCAGAGAGTTTTCACTCTCTCCTATGATTGCGGCGGCACCGCTACTTCCGCGGTGTTAGCAGGTTCTGTCACAGAGATCCTAGACGTTCCCACTTCAGACAGCGCGGCAGGAGACCCGCTCAGCTTGTCCCATACAAAGAGCTTGATTGCATAGTTGCCAGGCTCTACGGGTGTCGTCCATGACCTTGACACAGTCTCTGTCTGTCCAGTGTTTACGGCGCCGGCCTGCCAGTCGATGCGGAAGGTGATCCCGTTCTTTTCAACCTGGGTTATGTAGACGTAATTCTGCGGCTTGTTCTGGTAGTTCTTGAACGTGGCAGATATGCTTACCTGCTGTCCGGGTGCGGCAGTAGTGAGTACGACGTTACTGTTCTGCGGGCTCACGACTCCAAAGCTGACGAACTTGATCTTGTCCAGCTGGTGCGTCACAAAGTGCGAGTCCGGGTAGGTAAAGACCTCGCCTCCGACAGTCATGCTGCCGCCAGAGCCTACTCCGCCGCCACCACCGCCTCCTCCTCCACCGCCGCTTCCGCTGCTAACGACGTTGATGACATAGTTCTCGGTGCCGACGGGGCCAAGGTTGCCAACGCTATCCTTGGCGACGAACTTGAGCGTCGTGGTAGATGCTATAGCTATTGAGGTAACGTACTCGGTACTGGACGTTGTGGGCGTCGAGCCGTCGGTGGTGTAGTAGATCTTTGTACTGTTGGATTCGCTTGGCGCAAGAACAACAGATTGGGCCGTACTGTACGTGCCGCCTGCAGGCGAAGCTGTGACTGTCGGGGCCGTAGTGTCAATGACATACGACAGGGTCGTGACGTTGCCAGCGTCGCCTTGCAAGTCCACTGCAATGAGCTTCAAGTCAGTGCTTTTGGATATCTGTATTGGCCCGGTGTACGTGGTACTGTTTGCCGTAGGCGTCGAGCCGTCTGTGGTGTAGTGGATTGTCGAGTTGGCCAGCAGCGGCGTCAGGGTGACTGATTGCGGGGCGTTGTATGCTCCAGCTTTTGGCTTGGGCAGTACTGGAGAGGCGGCAGTTATGGTGACTGTCTGGTTTGCAGTTGCAACATTTCCAGCATCATCTTCTGCCCTCCATGTAACGATGTGGGTCCCTACAGTAAAGCCAGAACCTTCTGCGCCGCCGGGAGCATTGTTGGTTACAGTTGGATCGAGATCAACATTATCATGCACTTCGGGCTCTGTAAGTTCCGCACGTGAAACAGGGGTCAGTATGCCCGTCGCTTCCTTTGTAAAAGGCGGCGGCGCGGTTATTTGAGGGGCATCCACATCAACATTAGCGCCAAGGGTTACCGTGACAAGAGAATAAGCCCATTGATTTAGCCCCCAAAAGTCTTCAGCTTTGGCAGTAACGTTGTAGACGCCTGATTTGCTGATGGGCAGGCTAAAAGACCAGCTGGTCCAATTTCCATCAGAACCAGGAGCGGCTGGCTTGTAGGCGGTACCATTGGTCCTTACCTCAACTTTTTTTATTCCAGTTTGACTGTCCGAGGCTTTTCCCGTCACCATTATGTTTACCCCGGCTGTAGGTCCGCCCTTGTGGCTGTTATTTTGCGGCTCGGTAATAGCAACTGTGGGCCTGACAGTGTCTGCATTTGCCTGGACTGTGACATACTGTATTTTTTGAACAAAATTATTTGACTCATCAGTCGCCTTCCAAGTCACTTTGGTAATTCCTTGTGGAAATCCCGCCGGAGGTGCGTCGTTGGTAACTTCTGGATCAGGGTCAACATTGTCTAACACCGAGTAAGGTCCAAGATCGTTGATAATGGTAAGCTGGCTCGATGAAACCACAGGTAAATCTATAGGAGGTGTAAATTCAGGCGGAGTGATATCAGTTATGGTAGGCGGCGGAACGTTTGTAACTTCAGAGTAGCTCTTTATCACGTAACCTTGCGCGTGAATGTTGTCAATGAGCGTGTCCAGATCGGCTATTTCGGCGCTGTTAACTTGAGCAGGGTTGACAGGAACCCCGTTTGACTTGACGGCAAAGTCTTGGGGGTGCAGGGTCACCACGGCATACCCGTACGAAGCGATGGTGGCGTTAATTCTGTCCGCGATTGTGTTTACAGGGTTCTTGGCAGGCATGGTATCCTCGTAAGTGTAAAAGCCGATTACTTCTGGAAGGTGGTATATGCCAAACGAGTCTGCGATGTCAGAACCAGGTATTGCCTTGTAGACCTTGTTGTCCGGGCTGTCCGGCTCGTCAGGGTTGTATATGCTCAAAAGCTCCTGGTCAAACTCGGCGCTTATCATCTTCATGTCAAGGCTTTGGAGCGCGGTGAGGGTAGCGTTGTTGTAGATGTTGTACGGCGGTATAAAGACCATCGCACTGGTTCCCCAGAGCGCGACCATCTTTTGGTTGGCCCGCTGCAGCGTGTCGTGCTGCTCCTGGGGGCTCAGGGTCGTGTAGTCGACGTGGTCCCACGCGTGGCTTGCAAGCTCGAACTGCCCGGATAAAAGACCTGCCCTTACCTTGTTTACTACAGACGAGTCGTTTCCGATAAAGTTCATCACTGCTCCAATGTTTAGTTTTTCATTCCTGTCAATGAAACGATCCATGACTGCAACCTGGACCGTGTTGAGCCAGAAATCCTGGACGTCGTCAAGCCTAAATATGACGCAGTTGCACGCGCCGGGAATGGTAGCCGCGCGGGCAGAATTAGCAGCGGGAACAGAAACCAGGATGTTTAAAACAAGCACCAAGGCGGCTAGTGTTGCCGCGGGGGCAGTTTTTTTCATGACGCAGGCGCGGGTTCTGTCGCGACCGTACAGAAGATGCGTAAATACCATATAACAATTCTATAAGAGTTTTGTATATACGTACAGGGGTCATTATGTTATTCATTTTTGATTGTTTTATGGAGAAAAAAGCCAGTAGCGGCAAATTTGCAGGCAACTAACCGCAGTTAAATGACCAAACCTTGCACAGTTCCTTGAAAAGAGAACAATTCACTCACTCTGGCACGCAAAATAATAATCATCCTGGCCGACAGCAGCGTCGATCTCTCCCTTTCAGCGCTTGATTTGCGCCTTGCCGTTAGGATACACATACACGCAAGAAAGAGTAGAGCGCTGAGGGTGGGACTCGAACCCACGAGTCCCGAAGGACATCAGCTAGCACGTCAAGTGTGTGTATGATCTCGAGGCTGACCCCGTTCAGGGTCTAGGACGACTTACCTAGCTTGGGTACCTCAGCACCCTTCCTGCAAGGGCGTTGCAATTTATGCCTTTGTAGGTCTGAAAAAAGTGGAATTAAAATTATATAATCAGGCGCATAGAATAGCAGGCGTGTTGGCGACATCCATCAGGCTACCTTCAACAGAGGAAGTCAGGAGACTGACTATTTCCGATCTTGCAATCGCGTCGGGTCTTTCAGACGCGCTGCGCGACAGGATGAGGGAGTACGTCGCCATCGACCCGTTCACGGTCGTCGACCCGTTTGGCGATAGCGACGACTGCACGTACTCGGCAGTACTCGACAAGGAGAACCCAAACCGCGTCGTGGCCATGATAGTGAACAAGCGCGACTCGCTCCCGCAGCTCCCATGGTCTGCAATGCTGGGCGAGCGCCTGGCCAAGATACCGATGACAAAGGAAGAGGCAAAGGCGTTAAAGCACGAGATGATGCCAAAAGAGTGGGGCAACTTTTACCCGTACCGCAGAAACGGCAGGGTAGCAGGCTACTTCATGTTTGCATTCCAGGTCTGCGGTCAGCGCTAGGTCCCCCGTTTCCTCTCCCCATCTCCTTCATCTCGACCACAGATATCTTGTGGAACTGCTTGACCATCTTTTCCAGCGACTTGCGGACGTCGTCTTCGTCGCCGGAAGAAATGCGGAGGACTTCGAGGTAAAGGTCTTCAAAAGTGATGCCGTTGCACATGTTCCACAGGGAAACAGCAGTGTCGTTTACGCGGTAGGCCTCGCCCCGGCCGTTTATCAAAAGCGGCGTCCCGTCCATGTCGTTGCCAACCATGCCGCGCCGTATGATTATCTTTTCATCTTCCCGTTTCAGCAGCATTTCCCGACGTCACCGTTCAGCTCTCCTATGCATGTTCTGGTTATTATCCATTCTGCCAGTTGCAAGGCTCCGTTAACTTAGCCACCATCCTTGGCCAGGAATGTCATAAACCGTATCATGTCTGCGCCCATATGCAGGTACAGTAAAAATAATTTGAACCAGTTCCAGACATGCTGTCTGTCACAATTCTCCTTCCTGCATGGAAAGTGGTCGTCAAAACACTCCGTCCTGTCCTTGATATGCTGTATAAACCGCTCCATCAAATTCTTCAATTCTGTACCGTACACATAATGGCGTAATCTGAGCCACCTGCAAGCATCATTGTACCACTGAGCACCGTCTGTGAATATCGGCCTCCTTCCATACCTCCTTTGCAACTGCTTGAAGAACTGGTAACATACGAAAATGGTCCTCTCACGAGACAGATGCATCATCAAGCATGTGCCAATAGTTGGTTCGTACGCTATCCATAGCCAATAGTCATGCCCATCTATCTGCAATAGTGTTTCGTCAACAAATATTGCCCTGACAAGGCGTCTGTCTGTCCGGAACCTGTCTGCAAGGCTGGAATATTTCTGTACCCATTTCCATACAGCAACGTGGCTCCTTCTCTTTATTGGTGATAGCGATCTGGCTGCCAGCCGAAAGCTCCTAGAATTAAAATACAGGTACAGTGCATATCTGATTATAGCTGGGTCTGTCCTCTTTCTCATGCCAATGAAAAGCTAGGACAGTCCTAGCTATACAGATTACCCTAAGTTAACAGAGCCGTTGCAATCAATCAATCTTAAAATAAGCACGCCGACAAAAAATACCGTGTTCAAAAAGGCCGAGCAGGAGAAGAAAGAGGAGAAGAAAATAGTCCTGCTCACGCGCCAGGCCGCAGACGGCATCATCACGTTTTCCAAGACGTACCACCCAAACGAGGCGATACTCATCTTGCAGGGGAAAAAGAAGGGAAACGAGATAACGATAGACGGCCTCGTAATCCCGCCGTTTTCGTCAAACGGCCCGTTCTACTCGGGGTTTTCGCTGTACGACCTGCCGTTTGACAACTCGTACATCGGCACCGCGCACTCGCACCCCGGCCCGTCAAACAGGCCGTCGCTTGAGGATCTTAACCACTTTTTCGGCTTTGTGTCTGTGATAATTCACTTTCCGTACGAGTACGAGACCATAGCCGCGTACGAAAGGTCCGGCAAAAAGATGGAGATCAGGATCGTCGATTAAGTAGAAAGAGGGAGGGGCGTGCTTCCAGTGGAACGGCCTGCTTGCTTTAATGAATTAACTGGATGTTGCTGTTTATATCAAACAAAGTAAGTCCTAGCATATGGACATCAAGACATCGTCGTTCAGGTGCAGGGTTTGCGGCGCGGAACTTGCCAATAAACAGCGCCTTGAAAACCACAAAAAGGTCCACAGCCGTAAAAGGAAAATTTACGCGTACGGCGACCCGTACCTGACGTGGCTTGCGTACCAGGGCATCCAGTCAGGCTTTAGGTGAGGCGCGCCTGAAAAAGTCCAGCTCCACCCCGCGCTTTTCGTCATAGCTGAAGGTGAACGCTTCGTCGGGCATTATCGGAAAGCTGGAAAGCACCGAGCCGGAGCACGTGGCGCACCTGTCGCCCGCCCTGGACTTGTCTGTATAAGTGGCGCACCAGCGGCAGGCCTCGCACAGTATGAAAACCGACGGCTGCGCCTTGGGCATGCCAGTAACAGTAGTAGTTATATGGACATGTTTTTAAGCTCTGTTGTTGTCATGCCCGCTCCGCGTGTTCTATAACTATCATTCACCATCTGGGCAAATCACGCCTTTCCCACAGTCGCATCTGGCAACAAGTTTTATTGCCAGCAAACACCAGCTCGGAAAACTTAATAAAAGAAACAGTTCAAGTATCCATGGCTTATGAACTGGATGGCCCAGACGATGATGTGGATAATGGTGTCCCTTGGCATCAGCATCGCGCTCAATTTCCTGCTGGGCCCGTACCTCGGATGGCTCACGATAATCCCGATAATCGGCGTGTTCCTTGCCATGTCATACTTTATCCGCAGGCGCCAGATGGCCCGCATGGGCATGGGAGGCCAGGGCGGAGGCTTTGGAGGCATGCTTGGAGGCGGCGGGGGAATCAGCTACGTCTGCATCGCATGCGGCCACAAGTTCAAGGGCGGAGCATGCCCGCGCTGCGGCTCCAAGATGAGAAGGGCCGACTTTTAAACAACAGATATGACACTAGAAGAGCTGCGCAACAAGGCATTTTTCCAGAACACCATAGACGTCTGGATAGCGTACTGCGAGGAGCAAAAGCGCGACTGGTACGACACGGGCGCGTACCGCAGGTTCATCCAGCACCTGAACGCCAACGGCATAAAAATGCAAAAGTTCCCGCTGTGCATCAAGGAATCTGGCGGCATGTACGAGCGTGGAAAAGACAAGGCGCAGTTTCTTGAGGAGCTGTCGAAAATGTCCTCGGACGACGCGGCCGCGTACACGGTGAAACTGAGCGAAAGTGTGCTTGCCGCAATCCGCTCGTTCACCATAGCAGCAGCTTAGCTGCTGCTACTATTCAGGTCTAGAAATTTAGAGCAGGCAGGCACCTAACTTTAGCAGGTACGGCTAATACCGGTTTTGCAGAACTCATCCCAGAGTGTCGTCTGAGGATCTGCCTGTCGGCGTAAGCGAAGAAGAGTTTTCCGAATACAAGATCGAGAAGACGGCAGAGCTATCGCAGGAGCAACAGCAGCAAAAACAGGACCAGTCGCCGCTTGCCTTTGACAGCATCGTGGGCTATGACGACGTCAAGCGCCTGTTCCAGATGTCGCTTTCGTCGGAAAAGCCGGTGCACATCCTCCTCGTGGGCCCGCCGGCGTCGGCCAAGACGCTTTTCATGCTGGAATGCATGAAGCTGGAGCGATCCTACTTCACGCTTGGGAGCCACAGCACCAAGTCAGGCATGATCGATTATCTGTTTGAGAAAAGGCCCCGCTACCTCATCGTCGACGAGATAGAGCACATGCCCATGAAGGACCAGACCGCGCTCCTGAGCCTCATGGAGACTGGGATCGTGTCAGAGACAAAGTTCCAGAAAACGCGCAACACGCAGCTGAAAACGTGGGTGTTTGCGACAAGCAACGGCACCGAGCGCATGCTGACGCCGCTCCTGTCAAGGTTCATCGTGCTCCACTTCAAGCAGTATTCCATTGGAAGTTTCACGGAAATCTGCACGCACCTGCTTGCACGCGAGGGCGTCGCGCCCGACATTGCGGCTGCAATAGCTGACGCGGTGTGGAACAGGCTAAAGTCAAAGGACATACGCGACTGCGTAAAACTGGGCCGCCTTGCCAAGAGCAAGGAGGACGTCGAGTGGATAGCCCAAACCATGCGCAACTACAAAAAGCAGTAATAGTAACAGCAGTAGCAAAAATTCTTATAATTTCTCGTGTGCAAGAAACCCCAATGGGGCTTGACCTAAAGCCGCTCATAACCTCGACGCCGATAAAGCTGGCAGAACTGTCGGGCAAGGTAGTTGCCATTGACGCTTTCAACACCATCTACCAGTTCCTCTCCACCATCCGCGGGCCTACGGGCGAGCTCCTGATGAACGGCAGGGGAGAGGTGACGAGCCACCTCAGCGGTCTCTTTTACAGGAACGTCAACCTGCTTGCAGAAAACATCAAGCCGGTGTACGTCTTTGACGGCAAGATGCACGCGCTCAAGGCGCAGGAGATAGAGCGCAGGTCCAAACTCAAGCAGGAGGCGGTCGCGCAGTACAACCATGCGCTGGAAGAAGGCAGGATGGAAGACGCGGTGAAATACGGCAAGCGCACGTCCGTCCTGACAGACAGCATGGTGGAAGAATCAAAAATGCTGTTGGCTGCGCTTGGCATACCGTACGTGCAGGCGCCGGCCGACGGCGAGGCTGCCGCGGCGCACCTGACAAAGACGGGCGTGGCGTACGCGTCTGCAAGCCAGGATTACGATTCAATACTGTTTGGCGCAAGAAGGCTGGTGCGCAACCTTGCCGCGTCGGGCAGGCGCAAGGTCCCCGGCAAGAACACCTACATCGACGTCGAGCCAGAGATAATAGAGCACGACAACGTGCTGAAGGAGACCGGCCTTACGCACGAGCAACTGGTAGACGTGGGCATACTCATTGGCACCGACTTTAACCCCGGCGGGTTTCCCGGCATCGGCCCCAAGACGGCTATAAAACTGATAAAGGAAAACGGCAGGCTTGAAAACGTAGAGAAGGTAAAGAGCCAGCTTGCAGAGGTCCCGTACCAGGAGATACGCGACATCTTTCTAAAGCCGGAGGTGCCAAAATCAGACGGCGTCAGCTTTGGAGAGGTCAGCCGCGAAAAGATCTTGGATTTTCTGTGCGTGCAAAAGAGCTTTTCAACCGACAGGGTCGCCGGCATGCTTGACAAGCTGCAAAAGGCGCAGGAAAGCCGGAGCCAGTCGCTTGAAAAGTGGTTTGGATAAACGCGCCTAGCCGGCGATTGCCAGCTCGCCAGTAGCCCTTTTCATGGCCTGCTTGGCCAGCTCGGCATCAAGAGCCATGAACTTTTTTATCACGGGATTTTTTTCGTCCAGCGTGTAGAGTTGCGCCATGCCGTACTTTCTTGTTTCCTTCACGATGCCAAACTGCACCAGTTCATCCCACACCTTGTAGAACGTCGTTTTGGATATCCCCGTGTTTTCTATGATCTCTTTTTTGGAGTAGTCGCTCCGGTTTTCCAGAAAAAAGTCTATTATCCTGAGCTTGGGCGTGTCTCCCAGATATTGGATGAGTAATGATTTTTCCAACTTTCTCATGTTATGTCCGATAGAGCGTGATCAGGTAGTTGTCTAGAGTGCTTGTGCGTGTGCGGCCGCTCGCCGGCGTATTTTCTGCGCATGTGGCCTGACGGCCTGCCGTAGATAAGCTCGAGGAACCACGCCTCGTGCTCTATCTCTTCTTTTAGTATGTCCTTGGCTATTTCGTAGGTCGCAGGGTCCTTGCCTATTGTAAGGTTGCACAGCTTGTTCCAGTTGACTATGGCACCCTGCTCTGCTGCAAGGCACTTTTTCATTATCTCTTGGATGTTTGTTGTAGGTGTTGGCAGTTGCAGGAATTCGCACCCCGACATCCTTACAAACTCTATTGCGTCGTATGGCAGCGTTCCGCCCAGCTCGTAGATGCGCTGGATGCACGACTCGAAGTGGCTCAGGTCCTCAAGGCGCGCGTCCTCGATGACGCCCTTTAGCCCCTCGCCGTCAAGGCCGGTGCAGTGTGCGCGCAGGTTCGTGAAGTAATAGTACGCGGTGAACTCGACCGACGCGTTGTACACCAAGAGCCTGACTATCTCGTCCACGTTTGCCCCGTTCTGCTTTAGCACGTTTATCCCTACTACGTTTATCTTGTCATTGTTGTTGTGATGGTCTTCGCTCATTTTTGTCACGTGTCACTTACGGTTGGGCGGGCGTACAGGATCTAATAAGGTTTGATATCTTGGTAATGGCTACTCCCTAAAGAGTTCATGGACAAGGAGCAAAAATAACGATAAAGGCATTAATAGAATAGCCTTGGATTGTGCCTCGTACTAGAGAAGTTATCCCCTTGTAGAACCATACGTCATGGTCTGCAATACATTTCTACTGTGTTTGACAACTCAAGCCTTAAGAAGGGATGCGACATGCTTATCGATTTCATCAAGTTCTTTTTTTATACCTTCTCTTAAGACCTTGCGAAGTTTTCCTGTGGCACCTGTGTGAAGCGATTCTGTAGAACCAAAGTGACGAAGCTCTTCATCCAAAAGTTTCCTTGCTTTCTGTTCGCATATCATCCCTAATTTGCTTATAGCTCTGTGGAGAGGATTGTCTTTATCATATAGCGGAATAGGCAATTCCCAAATCTTCTTATGAATACCTCTGGCAGATTTGATTTTTAATAAAATTGAAAAAACGAAATTTGAATTGAGTATAGCAATGAGATAATATGCTTCGTCAGAGCTCTTAGGATAATACATGTACGCCTTATGATCACAGATGAAACCTTGAGTCGCTATCGACCTTTGTCCCTCTCCAACTTTATGAAATTCATCCGAATGCAGCAAGGAAGCAACTAGGTTTTTTCTTCCCGTAGCATTATAAACAACTACCAACTTGGCCAAAGGATCCTGATTTGAAATAGCTTTTCCTCTATCCAGCCTTTCATAAATTGTCATTTTTTCGGCCTTTTGTCCTCTAATCTTACTCCAATTGTTTTCAGCTTGTTCAAGCCATTGCTGCATGTGTTTATGTGCTCTCATTTCTGCTGTCTCCTTGGTTATAATACGAAATGATTTATCAGATACAGAGACTGGCAAGACTGTGAGTCTGTATGGCAGATTACAAAATGGCAGTAAATCGGATCCCAGAATAGAAGAATAAAGATAATCCTTTTCAACTTTGTTTTGAATTACAATACTTTTGTAATCCGTCTTTCCCATTTCTTGCGCTCGTTTGCTAGTCTGAACGTAGGGTTCTGCTAGATCGATTGGGAACTTTGGGTGTTCCACAACTTCTACAAACCAAAAACTTCGCGGTACAATGGTTGCTCCTTGGCGAAATAGCTGCATATACGGACTGCGCGCTTTTTTCAATTCAGTCTGCTTGTCGTAACTCCACGTCTTTCTTTTTCCAATTACAGTTAGTTGCGTGCTATGCGACGTTATTTTGAAAGCTCCTGTTTCGATACGGCTTCTTATTACTTCTAGCGTTACATTCTTCGAAGGAAGTCTGCCGATCATTAGACGAGTATTTATTGGGTATTTGGTTTTTGCTCCCTTTTGACCAAAAACAACACACGATTCAATGCTAAAAAGCGGACTAACTCTTTCTCTTTGATTTTTCTCTAAATCGAACAAAAGAGTAAAACCTACTTGAGGGATGAAGGTATTATCTCTAAATCGCTCGTGTTGGTCTGAGTTGAAGACACTTCGCGGAAGGACAAATGCTATCTTTCCTTCTTCGTTAAGAAAAATATCAGAACACCTTGCAAAAAATAATGTTGCCATTTCCATGTGTGTGAGTAATTTCTCTTCAGAAGAGTCTAGTAGCCGGTACTTCTGAATGATGATCTCTTTTAATTTCCTCTGTCTGTCGACGCTCCTAACATCCTTGTACGACAGCCAAGGCGGATTTCCTATTATAATATCGAATTTGCCAATCATTGAGGGCTTGTAGATGTTTTTCAGAATGAAGGGGTGTATGCTGTCTCTCTTATTCTTGATCAGGTCTGCTAGAGCATTTGCAGTGGCAAGAATAACATCGAATTGATCATTTGTAATGCCATAGCCTTTTTGGAGAAGAGCTTGAAACCCTTTGCTGGAGAAGTCGGCATTGGCAGATTTCTTGATTGCATAATCTTTAATGATATCAATCACAAAATCGACAGACTCTGCATCTATAATCGCTTGAGGCAGGATTAGTTGTGTCCGATTATCTACTGTGTATACGTAAACATCTTCGTTTTCCCTTGCACTGTATGTTGCGATCGATTTGGATGGCACAGGAAAAGTTATTGAATCTGCCATGTAAATCGGGATGAAAATTTTTCCTCCCAATTTGCTCAGCATATCTCCGAGCGCCATTAGGTAGTTTGCCTTACTGATAAGAACCGCAAGTGGATGAACATCTATACCGACTACTGTAGTCGAGATTATTTTTATTTGGTCTCCTGCTCTCTTTCCGGAGAGTTTTGATAGCTTGTATCGAATAGTCGCTGCGAGGAATGTTCCGGAGCCACATGATGGATCCAAAATCCTTGCTGTGGGGTTTGTTACGACTTCTTCGACCATCATCTCGGCAAGCCAATCAGGAGTATAGAATTCTCCTAACGCATGACGTTCCGTTGGATCGACTAGTTCCTGATAAAGCTCCTTGAAAATATCCTCATTTAACTTTGTTAAGTCATACCGTTCTAGTGCATCTAAGATCCTTCTGGAGACTTCGATTCCCTCTTCATTAACCGAGTCTTTAATAATCCACGAAAAGAAATCTTCAATAAGGAAATTTTCTACCCCCCACTCCCTAAAGACATCACCTTTCAGTATCTTATTGATGACTTCCCTTGAGGTGGGCAGTGTGTTAGATTGATAGTACGTATAGACCATCAATTTTGCAAGAGTAGCAAGGTAAGTATGCTTTAGGAATAATTCTTCATTCTTGACCTCGCTACCATACACTATACTTAGATACTTTGACCATTCATTATGAACAACTGTGATTTCATCCTTTATCTTGTTCCAAGCGCGTTTCAAGACATCGATAGAATATGATAATACAAGACTGTTGGTGCCAAAATCCCGAGCAATATCCTCTCCAGTTACAGGACGTAGAGCAGGATATAGCATATAGCGCTCTAGTTGTTTGAGAATAGTTCTAGCACTTTCTTTTCGGATATCAAATTCATCGACTGGCTGCAACTGGATCGAACCGGGTGTATAGTTCTCTGTTGCTTCTGATTTTGGTCTAAAAATAAAGAAGCTAAGACCATCCGTTGCGAGACAAAGGTAGTCAACACGACCATGATTATTCCAGAGAATTGAAGTGTATTGTTTTAATTGACGTGTTGCTTCCTCCATTTTCGCCTGCCGCAAATTCCCTTCAAACTCGATTATCAGATTTCCTAGAAATGCATCTACTCTTCCTTTGACAATGACAGTCTTCTCACTCTTAATGTATCTTTCAAGGTCAGGGAATACCTTATGCGGAGTATTTGCTACGAGAGCACTATCACTATTGCGGAAAACTGACCTAACAAATTCCAAGAAATAGAATGCCTTCATGGATTCTGTATTTGCGCCCGCTACATCGTGGCTGTACTCCTTAAGTCGAGCATCGAACTCCTCGATTTCCAACTATTCAGATTTGCATAATTATAGAAGATTATATCCTTATCCCTCCTGTTCTAAAGATCACTCTCAGGTTCGTATCTCCCTCTTCTTCATCTTCCCACTGTATTTCGTCCTTCTTTGCAATGATATCTGCAACCAAGTTGATGTTGATAGGTGCGGAGTCGCACAACTTCGTCTTACGTAGTAACTGCGATCCATCAAACTACATCCGTTTTCTGTGAGTTCAAACTGATCTTTTTCTCGTACCTATCAATCTTGCCGGCCGACTTTAGCCTGTTATCCAAAACTTCAGTTCTATATGTGCAGAAATCAGCTTTTTGCATTGCACTGCATTCAAAGCTCTCAAATAATTTGCCAACGTATAGAGAATATGAGCTCCAAAGAAGGGAGAGAGTCGAAAAGAGACGAGGAAAATAGCAGTACCGCCATTACGCCGAGGAGGTTTGAAAACATCTTTGACAACTTTAGGCGCGACATGGAACGCATGATGAGGCCCTGGCCGCTGGCAATGAACTGGCCAGACATGCCGTCGCTGTTTGAGGCAAGGGACATGAGGCTGGCGCTGTACGACCTGGTCGACAAGGGCGACAGGTACGAGCTGCAGGTAGAGGTGCCGGGAATAGAAAAGGAAAAGATAGACGTCAAGGCCACAAGGTACACCGTCGAGGTATCCGGCAAGCACTCTGAGAAAACAGAGGAAAAGGGCAAGCGCTACCTCTACACCGAAAGGCTGTACAGGTCGTTTTACCGCAACGTCCCGGTCCCAGAAGAAATAGTCCCCTCAAAAGTCAGCGCCAAGGTGGAAAGCGGCATACTGAAGCTTGAACTGCCAAAAAAGGTCCCGACAAGAGGCGAAGACGAGACCAAGGTGGACGTCAAGTAGCCTCTCCTTTTTCTTTCAGAGGTCCATCAGGAACCTTATCGTCACCCTGCCTTTTTCCTGCCTGACAAGCATCTCGTGGTACGTTATCGCCTTTATCTCGACCTTGTAGCGGTGCCGGGCAAGGTCTATTTTTTCTCCCTTGGCAGCGCCCTTCAGAAGATAATTACCGCCGTCCAGTTTCTGTATCTTCACTGAAAATTCCGACAGTACAATCCCGTCTGCCACCATCAAGAGCATCACCCTGTCAAGCCAGTCAAAAAGCAGGGATTCAAGGTCGTGGCCTTCTGCCTCTATCTTTACTTCCATAACAGGCCGTACGGTGTCAAGGTCCACCATCGTGTCCACAAGCCCACGTGCGCCCTGTACGAACGCTTCTTCCAGCGTGCTGCCGTGTGCCTCTACCACGGCGTCTGTCATGTGGTCCAAAAACCGGTAGCCGCCGGCCATGACGATTGCTGCTCCATGTTGTTATAATAAGACAGCGGCGCACTTTTTCAAGGCAAAAGGGCGCGCTGAGCCTCGTCAAATGTCTTTAGTTCAAGTCCAAGTTCTAGGGCAAGGACTACAAAAACGGCGTCATAAAAGGTGCATCTTTTCTTGGAAGCAAGCTGATAAGCCTGTCCGATTATTTTCTTGTCCGGCTTTACGAATCGAACTGCGCGAGCAGAGACCAACTTGGACAGGACATCCAGATATGGCCGGCCATCCTTGATGTCTTTTAATACGGTTTCATGCTTCCAGACGGCGTTGACGACTTCATAGAGAGCAAGATCGGGAGAGACCACCACTCCTTCGTTTTCAATCAAGGATACGTCCTTGAGCAACCCTTCCACAAGGTAGCTGCTGTCTGCAACGATCATTGTTTATCTATGCCGGTCTTCCCTGATCAATGCGGCTTCTTCCCGCGTAGTTGTCGTGATGTTCTCTGCTTGCTGAAGTTCTTTTAGCCTCTTGAAGGTCTCTCTGGATCGCGCAGAATCAAGGTAAAGGTTTATGGCTTCTTTTACCACCTTGGAAATCTTGCCGTGCCTTCTGAGCGCGGCTTTTTCCTTCTCTGATACCCTCACGCTTATTGTCGTCACACTTTATGTATTACACACCGTCATATTTAAGCGCGCTTGCGACCAGCGCAAAATCTAAATGCCAACAGCCTCGTGCTACTGGTGTGAAGCTGGAACTTCCCCGCGGCATGAGGGACATCGAAAGCGATGACCTTGCAGGCATCAATTTCGTCCGGGAGAAATTCTTTGAGACCGCGCGGCTGTTCAACTTTCGCATGATGGAGCCCTCGCCCTTGGAGATGCTCTCCACGCTTGAGGCCAAGAGCGGCGCTTCCATTTCCAATGAAATTTACGCGTTCAAGGACAAGGGCGACCGCGACGTTGCTTTGCGCTTTGACCTGACTATAGGCCTTACGCGCCACGTTGCTGCAAGGCGCGACCTGAAGATGCCGGCCAAAATAGCGGCGTTTGCCGGCGTGTGGCGCTACGACGAGCCGCAGGCGGGGCGCTACAGGTATTTCCACCAGTGGGACATTGAAGTGTACGGGCCGTTTTCGCTCGAGTCCGACGCGGAGGTAATCGAATTCGTGTCGGCGTTTTTCAAGAAACTCGGTCTTGCAGTATCCATACAGGTAAACGACCGGCAGCTGGTAGAAGAGTACATCAGAAAAGTGCTTGGCATCAGCGAAGAAGAAAAGGTGCTTGAAATGTTCCGCGCAGTCGACAAGGTGCCAAAAAAGGGCGCGCAGGGCGTGCTAGCAGAATACAAGGACGCCATAGAGCCTGCGAAATTGCAGTCGCTCATCGACTTTTCAAAGGTGACAGGGACGGCAGGCGAAGTCGCTTCAAAAGCAGGCGATGTGAAAGGCTTGCAGGCATGGCAGAAACTGTCCGGCCTTATGGACTCGCTTGCGTCAAGGGGCGTGGCAAACGCCACGATAAACCTCGGGATAGTCAGGGGCCTTGACTATTACTCGGGCATTGTCTTTGAGGTGTTTGACGCTTCCGGCGAAGGAGGCGCGCTGGTAGGCGGCGGCAGGTACGACAGGCTCACTGACGCGTTTGGGAGAAAGGACATCGGCGCGACAGGCGCGGCAGGCGGAATTGAGCGCATCGTCCTTGCGCTGCAAAAGCACAAAGCGCAAGAAGTAGCAGCAAAGCCTCTGGCGTACGTCGCGTACGCGACCGGCGACGCAAAGGCAAGGGCGCTTGAAATCGCTTCTATGCTGAGGAACGCGGGCATTGCCACCGACTATGACATGCTTGGAAGGGCGCTGCGCAAGCAGCTGGACGACGCGTCCACAAAAGGCGCCGCAGTTGCCATCATAGTCGCGCCGGCAGAGCTTGCAGAAAACAAGGTGACGGTGAAATCCATGAAAGACGGCTCTGAAACCAAGCAGGACATTTCAAGGCTTGCAGAAGCAGTTTCAAAGATGCTCTAGGAGAGTTTTATCATCGCCACGCTCTTCATCTTGACGATGCCGCTTGGCTTTTTGTCGTACACGGCGCGAACTACCAGATCAGGCGGGTCATAGCTTACATTGAGATCGCCCACGTCGAGCTGCTGCATGTCATAGTTCACTTCTATAAGGTCCTCGCGCAGGCCGTTTTGCACAAGCAGTTTTTTTGCCTTCTCTACCACTTCCGAGTCGGACGTGTTTGGCGCAAGGAACACCTTTGGGTTTTCCCTGTTGGTCAGAAACTGCGTAAGGTCCGTCAACGAAATGTCGGCAGGCTGCTTCAGGTATTAACCTTTTGGCTGCCCACTACCCTGAAGCGGTACTGGGAAAAGTTCTGCCGGTACATGCGGGCATAGCTTTCCGCCGCGTCGTACGTCGCAAAGGTTTGCCTGACGCCGTCTATCGACACCTTGTCGCCATACACGTCGACGATCTCTACCACGTACGATTTTGGAAGCCTCTTCTTTGTTTGCCTGAGCATTATGAACACGCTTGCTATGATGAAGATGATGGTTATCGTGCATATCGCCGCGAATTGGAAATCCTTTGCAAATGCCGCAAAGGGCTCGCCAAGGTTGTGCGCAAGCCACGAGTAGGCCACCGCAAGGGCTATTGCTGGAGCGCTTATCCAGTCGTCAAACATGGAGATAGACAAAACTGATCCGGCTGCATTGAATAATAAGGGTTGTGGTGGTTGTGGTGACGATGAGGGTCAGCCTTTTGCCTTGCCGATCTTTTTTGCGCCGTGCGCGGCCTTGAACCCGGACTTGGCCATCTTCAACCCCTTGACCAGTTTCACCGAAAGCTTGGCTATCTTGAAGCCGGCAAAGAGCGGCATCAGGCACAGCATCAGTATGTCCAGCCAGTGCTTTTTGAGAAACAGTTTCGGGTCGCGCACCTTTCGGTATTTCAGGTAGATGTCAAGGGCAAGCACGCCAAAGACCACCCACGTAAAGAGCTCCCAGAACTCCTCCACCTCCTTTGTGACCGGTATCGGAGGCTCGTGCAGGCCGATGATGTCGGAATGTATGTTCAGGTAGCCGGCGAAAAAGAACATCACCAGCGACGAGACAAAGATGTCAAAGGCCTTGCCCAATACGCCTCATGTACGCATGGGTTGCCTATTAACGTCGCTTCAAGATCGCATATGATTGCTCATAATTGTTCTTATGCAAATTACTATGATCAGATTGTGGTTAGCGCTTGAGCCAGTAGATAGCTTCCTCTTTGCCCTTCTTCGCCCGAACGTTTGCAGGGTTGATTTTGAGCGCGGCATCGTACGCTTGAACAGCATCAGAATATTTCAGCATTAGAAAGCAAACCATACCTTTCTTTTCCCAGGCATCTTCAAAGTCCGGCTCTTTTTCCAGCAGCTTGTTCAGGTAATCCAGAGTGGAATCAAACTCAAAGCGGCTCAGCATTTCAATGACTGTTGCAGGCACCGGCTTTTCTGGGCGACGGTAGAACCGGGATTCAAGAGCGTCGTCATGGTCGTTCATTGCTACTTGAAAGAGGGGCTTGAAAGATAGATATTAACCCAGCTAGGTAGTAATAGTCACCTGTCGACACATCCTTGTTCGTTAGAATAAACGCGGATGCTTACTGCTGTCCACGGAAATGTAGTCACAAAGATATTTAAGAGAATGTAAATCCCGGTAAGAAGGACTGTCCGGAATTTGGTTGACACCATATCGCACGATGTCCTCATAATCGGCTCGGGGCTTGCAGGCCTGCGCGCGGCCATTGCAGCCGCTGCTACTGACAAGAACCTGAGCATCGGAGTCATTTCCAAGGTGCAGGTCATGCGCTCCCACTCTGTTTCCGCAGAGGGCGGGACCGCGGCCGTGCTGTACGAGGAGGAAGGCGACAACCAGGAATCCCACGTCTACGACACGATAAAGGGGAGCGACTTTCTTGCAGACCAGGACGTGGCAGAGCGCCTAGTCCGCAACATGCCGTTTGAAATATATCAATTGGACCACTGGGGGATGCCGTGGTCAAGGCGCAAGGACGGAAGGATTGCCCAGCGCAAGTTCGGGGGCTACTCGTTTCCCCGCGCGACTTTTGCGCAGGACAAGGTCGGCTTTTACGAGATGCAGACGCTGTACGACACGTGCCTGAAGCACGGCAACATCCACTTTTACAACGAGTGGTTCTGCACTTCGATACTGCGCGACTCGGCTTTCCAGGGAATCACCGCCATCGAAATAAAGACGGGCAACTTTACGGTATTCAAGGCGCCGGCAGGAATAATATGCACGGGCGGAGCCGGCAGGATATACAGCTTTTCCACGTACGCGTTTTCGTCGACTCCAGACGGCATCGACATGGCATTTCGCGCCGGCCTTGCCATGAAGGACATGGAGTTTGTGCAGTTCCACCCGACAGGCATCATGCCGTCAGGCATCCTCATCACGGAAGGTGCAAGGGGCGAGGGCGGCTATCTGATAAACAACAAGGGCGAGCGCTTTATGAGCAAGTACGCGCCCGGCAAGATGGAGCTGGCTCCCCGCGACGTGGTGTCGCGCTCTATGATAAGGGAGATACAGGAGGGCAGGGGCTTCAAGCACGAGACCGGCTTTGACTGTTTAAAGCTGGACCTGACGCACCTTGGCGACGAGCGCATCAAGGAGGTGCTTGCAGGCATCAGGGAAATAGGGATAAAATTCTCCGGCGTCGACATCATCGACGAGCCTATCGAAGTGAGGCCGGTGTGCCACTACATGATGGGAGGCATCCACGCCAACATCGACGGCGCGACAGAGCTTCCGGGATTATGGACCGCTGGCGAGGCCGCATGCAACAGCACGCACGGCGCAAACCGCCTTGGCGCCAATTCCACTTCAGAGTGCATAGTGTGGGGCAGGATAACGGGCGAGCTTGCGGCGCAGTACGCGTCTGCCCGCAAGTCAAAACCAATCGAGATTTCGCAGGTGCAGGTCGCAGACGAGGAAAAGCGCATCTACGACGGCCTGTTCAGGGGATCGGGCGGCGTAAACCCGTACCAGGTGCGCAAGGAGCTGACCGACACGATGGACGAAAAGGCTTATGTGTTCAGGAACGAGGAGGGGCTGGCGTCAGCCCTGAAAAAAGTGCGCGAGCTGAAAGCGGCCATGTGGAAGCACGTCGACGACAAGGCCAAGGAATACAACACCAATTTCGTAAACGTCATGGAGACCGACTCGATGCTCCGCACCGCAGAGGTGGTGCTAGTGGGGGCGCTCAACCGCAGGGAATCCCGCGGGGCGCACTCAAGGACCGACTATCCAAACCGCGACGACACCAACTTCTTAAGCCACACTCTCGCTTACCATACGCCGGATGGCCCCAGGATGGCATGGCATCCGGTGACCTTTACGCGCTATGCGCCAGTGGAGAGGAAGTACTGATACAATATGGAAAAAGCATCAGCTGACCGCAACAATCGCGAGGGCATTGCAGGATGGCTCAACCCGTCAAGGTACGGGTGGGAGCGCGTTTCGTACTGGCTGCAGAGGCTGACAGGCGTCGGCCTGCTTGCGTACTTTATAGGCCACATCTACGAAACAAGCAACCTCACGGGAGGCATCGACGCGTGGAACGCGATGATGGAGCTGACCCAGACGCCGCTTGGCCACATGATACTGATACTCGTGATAGGCATGAGCACGTTCCATTCCGCAAACGGGATACGCCTGATATTCACGCACGGAGGCAAGGGGCTTGGCAAGCCGGGAAGGCCCGACTACCCGTACGACGCCGCGTCGCTCAACTACAGGCAAAAGTCGGGGATATGGATAGCGCTAATATTGGCCGCAGTCGCAATGCTGTACGGCGCGTCGGTGCTGTTTGGAGGCGAATGACAGGGTTGCTCAAAGAAAGTGAGATAATGAAAATCCACTACATCACGGGAATAGCCGCGATATTCGTGGTCGGAGTGCACATCATGATGCGCCTCGTGATGCCTTACGGGATGAGCCTCGAGTACGAGAACGTGATAGCAAACTACCATAACATCCCGTACGTCGTGCTCCTGGAGTCGATACTGGTACTGGTGGCAATCCACGGCTTTAACGGCCTGCGAATCATCCTGCTTGAGATGAGGCAGAGCAGGAACTGGGAAGGCATGGTGACTGCAGTCACAATCGCCGCGATGATCGGAATAGTGGCATACGGGACCCGCACCATAATCGTGGCAAACGGGTTTTCGCTAGGGTGATGACAATAAAAAATGGCAACAGAGACGATAGAAAAAATCGAACGCCTTGACAAAAAGCGTGCAGAAAAGCACAGCAAGGAGATCCAGAGGTCGTCGATAACCCTCAAGGTTCTCAGGGGCAACAGGGCCGCCGGCGAGCACACGAAATACGACCTCTTCGAGGTGCCCGTGCAGAGGTCCACAACCGTCCTTGACGCGCTCTTGTACGCCAAGCAGTACCAGGACCACAGCATCGGCATCCGCTACTCGTGCAGGATGGCCTCATGCGGCTCGTGCGGCATGAAGATAAACGGCATCCCCAGGCTTGCCTGCTACACCAAGGTGTCCGAGCTTGAAGGCGGCGTGATAACGGTAGAGCCCCTTGCAAACTTCCCGCACATACGCGACCTTGTCACCGACTTTGAGCAGTTCTTTGCGCACCACAAGAACATGCAGCCCTACATCCACAACGACGAGGCAGACATGGACACGAAGCAGGTGAACAGGATGTCCGAGTTCATGCAGAATCCGGAGGAAGTGGACAAGTTCCTCCAGTTCTCGTACTGCATAAAGTGCGGCCTCTGCTATTCCGCCTGCCCGACCGTGGCAACCGACACCAAGTTCCCCGGGCCCCAGGCGCTTGCGCAGGCATACCGCTATTTCATCGACAACCGCGACAACGCATCAAAGGAGCGCCTTGACCTGATTGACGACAGGCACGGGATATTCCGGTGCCACTTTGCGGGCTCGTGCAGCACGGTCTGCCCCAAGGGAGTCGACCCGGCGCTTGGCATACAGCTCTTGCGCGGTCACCTGCTTGGCTTTTCAAGCAACGAGAAAAAGAAGGCAGAGCTGAAGGATAGAAGCAAGCAATAGTAGGACCTCACAGAGACTTCAAAAGTAGCCTTTGCGTACTTGAATAGTTGGACCTTGGCGAGATTGTCAGCATCAGCAATGACAGTGGCTTTTACGCCACGTCGCCTTTTGTGGCGTTCTCCCACAAGAGCAATTCTCTCTATGTAATATGGCAAAAGACTAGGGGAATATATGGCAATATTGAACACTTCAAAGGGCAGAAAAAGAGCGCCAGCATTGTCTACAGGATAAGCAAAGACAATGGCAGGACTTTTGGCGATGTCATAACTTTACACGAGTTTAAGGGACCCAGTAGCTTTTCTCCTCGGACCGCATTTTCGCCCTTGAACGAAAATAGAGTCTTTTTGGCATGGGTTGACAAAAGCTCTCCGAAAAAACTTGACGTTTACTTTTCAAGAAATTCAGAAAATGAGGATGATGACAGATTTGGAGAACCGGTTATGATCAGCGACGAGAAGACAGGAGTTTGCAGCAGCGAGGGTAGCAATGATTTGAGTAACTTTGGCCCTGGCCGGCCTTCTGAAACGTACGATACAGTAACCCCGTACATTGCCGCTGGAAACGACAACAACGTCTATGTTATGTGGGTCGAATCGACCACGGCGAAAAAAATGTCCGAAGTGGCGCAGCCGGAATCAAAAGAAGCCGCAACGAGCATTTCTTTTGGCCCAGGCGAGACGGACAAAGCCGCAAAATACATGGAAGACCAAATTAGAAAGAGCCTTGAGAGAGCCCCAAAATACAGATTTTCAGTCAGAGTATTTCTGAGGGCAAGTAACGATGGTGGAAAGACCTTTGGAAAGAAAATTGACCTCCTAGAAACCAGTTTTGACAGTCAAGGCGGGCCGCAGGTAATTTCGCCAACCGGCCCGCACGCCATTGGCAAGAATGTATACGTTATTATCAACCCTCTAGGAAGAGATTCAGACAACGCCAGAGTCCGCATCTTTGCAAGCACAGACAAGGGTCAGACTTTTGAGGAAAGAACCGGTCTGAGCAAAACTGTATCTAGCATAGGCAGCAAGATAATTTCTGCAAGAGCCGAAGTAGCCTCTAAACAGCACGACTCTCTGTACCTCCTATTAGAGGTAGCAAGCCATGGCGAAGAGGAGGCAGTTCCAACTCCATTTTCGTTTCCCCGGGCACCGCTGATTTTCGTGAAAAGCACGGATGCAGGAAGAACGTTTGGCAATCCCGTCCATGTTGGCATCGATGGCCCAATCAGCTCGCATTCTTCATTTGCAGTCTCGCCTGATGGCAACAACGTGCATGTAGCATATGTCGACATGAGCAATCCGGCGGAAGGCTTGTTTGATATGATGAAAAAAGGAACGCTCACTGGCGCCCGGCAGATATACCAACTGTTTGAAGAAAGTGACAGCGGTTATGTTTTTGTCAGATCTAGCAATAATGGAGGCATTAGTTTTGAGGAACGTACAAAACTTGAGGATAGCAAGAATACAGCATCAATTTCTTCTTTTGCAACATACATCCTGTTGCTTCCCTCTGATAGAGGACTGTATGCTTTGAAAGCCAAGTATATTGCCCATCCAAAAGATGAACAAAAGCCTAGTTTTGCAGATGCAGAAGTACTTTTATGGCACAAAAATACGGGTGAGAAATCAGCTGCAGGACCATTCAAAATTAGTGGAGATTCTGGAGGAGAGTCAAGTGGACCTCGCGGAATAATAGTTGAGAAGGAAAACAGGAACCCTGAAATCTATCTAGTGTGGCAGACTGATCGGCATACAGATCATGCTGACGTATTCTTTAGAAGGCTGCAAACAGGATAGTAGCGTCAGGCGGCCTTTGCAGGGTACTTGCTCTCGTTCACTTGCTTGTTTATGGCGTCTGCCATAAAGTGGTTGCTCACCTGCACCTTGACCTCGTTTATGCCTGCCAGCTTGTAGATGTTGTCGCGCACGTCCTGCGCGATCTTGAAGCCAAACACTGCGGGGCAGAACGGGCTTGTCAAATGCAAGTCGACTGCGACCTTGCCAGAGTTGATGTCAACCTTGTCCACCAGCTCTAGCTCCATTATCGATACCCCGATCTCCGGGTCGACTATCTTGGTCAACTCGTCGAAAATCTTCCTGCGGGTCGCTTGCAGGTCGTCGCCCTTTTGAGGGGTGGAATTAGCGTCATTCTTGGCGTCGGTACTCATTTCTCTAGGAAATAGATGGAAAACTACCGTATTTAATCATTAACAAGAACGGCAGCAAAATACAAAAGTGTTAGAGGAAAAATACCTGCGCGTCGGCGTATTCCTGTGCAAGCGACCTAGCAAGCACCTCTTTTATTGCGGCCCTGCTCCAGTCGTCCACCGGCTCTATCAGGTCCTTTGTAACAAAGTCTTCCCTCTGTCCGGCGTAATAGCCGAGGACTATGACAAAATGCTTGCCTGCGTCGCTATTTGAGCACATGTACAGCAGACGCTTGCCTCCTATCTCGACAGAGTCGCATCCAGAAAGGTCGTTTGGGTATTCTATCAGGCGCACTGGTGGCGCTAGCGCTGATTCCATGCAGAACTGATTGCTAAAATGTATACAAGCGCCCAAGCTAGCTTCTGTTAACAAGCCAATGGATGGCAGCTAGCTGGTTGTAAAATATTAAAATAAAGCGCAAAACGATGCACTTGCGTGTACCGCTCAAGGCCGAAGGGCAGGATGGACGACGACGTGCTTGCGTTCCTCTCGTCGATAGAGCACGACCAGTCCATACTCTACTACGACATTGTAGGAAGCGAGGCCCACTCGGTGATGCTCCACGAAATAGGCATCATCAGCCAGCCGGAGCTAAAAAAGATCCTTTCAGCCCTGGAAGCGGCAAAAAAGAACCCGGGCCTCATCGAGACGGAGGGCGCCGAGGACATCCACGAGGCCCTTGAAGCGTTTGTGATAAAGCAGGCAGGGATCGACGCGGGTGGCAAGATGCACACCGCCCGCTCGCGCAACGACCAGGTCGTGCTTGATGTCAGGATGAAGGTGCGCGACGACATTAACGAATTGTGCGCTACGCTTGCAGACCTCATTGACACGTTGGTGAAAAAAGCAGAGAAAAACAAGGACGCGATAATGCCCCTTTATACTCATTTGCAGCAGGGCCAGCTGGGCACGTTTTCGCATGTCATGCTTGCGTACGCGGACGCGCTTTCCCGTGATTTTGAGCGCATCTACAACACTTTTGGCAGGATAAACCAGTCGCCGCTTGGCGCCTGCGCCATCGCAGGCACGAGCATCGGAATCAACCGCAAGCGCACGGCAATACTCCTCGGGTTTGACGGGCTGGTGCGCAACTCGCTTGACGCAACCACTTCCCGCGACTCGTTTGTGGAATACGTTGCGGCCCTTGCGATACTTGCCTCCACGCTTGCAAGGATGGCAGAGGACCTCATAATATGGTCCACGCAGGAGTTTGGCTTTGTCGAGCTTGACGACCGATACAGCTCTACTTCAAGCGCAATGCCGCAGAAAAAGAACCCGGACCCACTGGAGCTGACGCGGGCCAAGGCCGCGATAATCGCAGGCAGGCTTGCGTCCATGCTTGGAATGGTCAAGGGCCTGCCTTCGGGCTACAGCCGCGACCTGCAGGACGTCAAGCCGCAGCTGCTTGAAGCGTCTGCCACTGCGATAAGCACGTTAAAGGTGATGGAAGGTGTGATAAGCACCCTGACAGTGAAAAAGAAAAAGATGCTCGACACTTCGGCAAAGAGTTACGCCATATCGCTTGATATTGCCGAGCAGCTTGTGGCAAAAAATGGCGTGCCGTTCCGCAGCGCGCACAAAGTCGTCGGCGCGCTTGTTTCACGCGCGGCAGAAAAGGACGTGCCCCTTGCGGCGCTTGGCACAAAGGACATCTCTATTGCGCTAGAGCAGGCCAAGCAGAAGGAAATCAAGCCGGACGAATTGGCAAAGATAGTGAAAGAGATGACGCCGGAAAAGTCAATAGAGTCCCGCAGGTCTGCTGGTTCGCCCAATCCCAAAGAACAAGATGAAATGATCAAGATGGCCAGGTCAAGGGTGGCAGGATACCGCGAAGGCACCAAGAAAAGGACGAAATACGTCAAGGGCTGCCTTGACAACCTTGCGAAAACCGTCGCCAAGTACATGCAAGCCTAGCCGGACGCCCGTTAGCGCACTTTTTCCCCTTTTCGAGGTTGGTTTTCGTGGTTTTCAAGCTCGCAATTAGCGGTTTTCTTTAAAAGAAGGTGTGGAATTCGCTGTTTTAGTTGCGATAAGGTTTATATCAAGTCCGAATATAGTTACACGGTAGCAAAAATGTCGCTAAAATCAGATGATCCGAACTATTACGCACACATGTACAATAGGATGGGAGGCCCGGACGCCGCAACTTCGGGCCGCAAGATAAGGATTCTGGACAGCACGCTCCGCGAAGGCGAGCAGCACCCAGGAGTCAACTTTACCACAAAGCAGAGGATCCAGATAGCATGGATGCTCGACTCTTTTGGAGTCGACCAGATAGAGATAAGCCCGGTAGTCTCGCCGGACCACGTTGAGGCAACCAAGACGATAATCAAGCAGGGACTGCGCGCTGACATTGTCGCGCATGTGCGTGCTATCAAATCGGACGTCGACATTGCAATAGGCTGCGGCGCAACATGGGTTGCGACCTACATGGGCATTTCCGACATCCACCTTGCTGCAAAACTAAAGATTAGCAGAGAGGAGGCCAAGATACGCGCACTAGAGGTTGCGGATTACATCAAGTCGCACGGCTTGAAGTCGCGCTTTACGATGGAGGACGCAAGCAGGACCGAGCCAGAGTTCCTAATCGACATGTGCAAGGAGATGAACAGGCGCGGCATTGAAAGGATAAGCATCCCGGACACGGTGGGCATCATGCGCCCGCGCGGCATGTTCAGCCTGGTAAAGATGGTGTACGACAACATCGACAGGTCCAAGACGTCTCTTGACGTGCACTGCCACAACGATATTGGGCTTGCCCTGGCAAACGCGCTTGCCGGCTGCGAGGCAGGGGCAGACCAGATACACACCACGATAGACGGCTTTGGCGAGCGCACCGGAATCCCGGCGCTTGCCGAGACTGCAGTCGCGCTTTCGCTCATCTACAGGGCCAACAACGACCTGCGCCTCCACATGATAAAGGACCTGTCAAGGACCATGTCAGAGTACGTCGACCTTGGCATCCCCGAGTCAAAGCCCATCGTCGGCGACAGCGCGTACAAGCACAAGGCCGGCACGCACCTTGCGGCAATCCTTCGCAACCCGGCGGCGTACGAGATCCTGGAACCCAAGGCGGTAGGCAACAGGCGCAAGATAGTGTTTGGCGAGCTTGCAGGCAAGAACGGCGCGGCGTACCTGCTTTCCCTTCTTGGGCTGGAGACAAGCAAGCATGAGGCCGAGCAGCTTGCAAAGGGTCTGAAGGAGCTGCGCATGGGCGACATACTCGAATTGTACCTGGACGACAGGCTGGAGAGAAAGATACTTAATGACGCGCCCATGAAGATAGGGCAGAAGGAGTAAAACGAGATGGTCAACTGTCCAGAATGTGACGCAGAGATCAAGATTCCCGCCGACTCGATAGAGGGCGAAATAGTCACGTGCCCCGACTGCGGCGCCAGCTACGAACTGGTAAAAGCAGCGTCAGGCTTTGACATAAAACCAGCTCAGGTTGTCGGCGAGGACTGGGGTCAGTGAGCGCAGGCAGTAGTGGCAATTCCCTTACCATACTGTACGATACGATCCGCTGGGAGGAAAAGTCCCTGATAGAGGCTGCCAAGAAAAAAGGCATCGAGACGGAGAACATTGACGTCAAGAACCTCACGATCCGCCTCGACGACGACGGCAGCAAGAAAAAATACGCCGGCAGGACAGTGCTCCAGCGGTCAGTTTCTTATTTCAAGAGCCTGCACGCGACAGCCGCGCTTGAGGGCCTCGGCGCAAGCGTGATAAACCCGCTTCGGGTCGCAAGCATCACGGGTAACAAGCTCTTTGCACACATGGAGTTTCAGAAGGCAGGGGTCAACACGCCAAAAGCGATTGCCGCATTTTCAGAAGAATCTGCTGCAGCAGCGCTTGAAGAATTCGGCTATCCTGCGGTGATAAAGCCGACGGTCGGCAGCTGGGGCAGGATGATAGGACTTTTGCGTGACAGGGACGCGGCGCGGGCGGTAATCGAGGACAGGGAGCACATGTTCCCATTGTATCATATCTACTACTTTGAAGAGTTTGTGAAGCGGCCGCCCCGGGACATCCGTGCCATCGTGGTCGGCGACCATGTTGTTGCCGCGATATACCGCTACTCCGGCGACGGCGAGTGGAAGACCAACATGGCACTTGGCGGTCGCGCAGAGGTCTGTCCGGTGACAAAGGAGCTTGAAGACATTTGCATGAAGGCCACGCGAGCGGTGGGCGGCCAGATAGTCGGAGTCGACCTGATGGAAAGCGATGCGGACGGCCTCATGGTCCACGAGGTGAACAACACGACAGAGTTCAAGAACACGGTGCGCGTGACAGGGGTGGACATCCCGGGCCAAATGGTTGATTACGCCCTTGCATTGAACAAAAGGTAGCAAGCAGAATTGGTATCGCCAAGCTACGCTGTCGAGCTTTTGCAAAAGGCGCTGGAGCTGTACACGCCTTCAAGGTCCGAGGCCGCTCTTGCCAACATGATAAAGGACAAGTGCACAAACGAGCTTGGCTTTGAGCAGGTCAGCATCGACAGCGTCGGAAACGTCATCGCTTCAAAGGGCACCGGCGAGCCCCGCATACTGCTGTGCGGCCACATGGACACGGTGCCCGGGCAGGTGCCTGTGCGCATAGAAGACGGCTACCTCTACGGCAGGGGTGCTTCGGATGCAAAGGCGCCGCTGATAGCTATGCTCCTTGCCGCATCGCAGTTTCCAAAGCAGAGCGGCACCGTGATTTTTGCCGGCGTGGTCGACGAGGAGGGAAACGCGACGGGGGTGAAGAACCTCGTCAAGAGCAAGATCGGGCTTGACTATGCCATGTTTGGCGAGCCTTCAGGCATCGACAACATCACCATTGCGTACAAGGGCAGGCTTGCCATACGCCTCACGTGCGACGTGGGCGACAGCGCGCATGCAAGCGCGCCATGGCTTGCGCGAAACTCGATTGAAGAGATGCACTATTTCTGGCGCGCAATCAAGGCTGAAATCGAAAGGGTCGGAACAGCGGACACCAAGGCCAACTCGATCAGCTGCACGCTGACGGAGATAAGCGGCGGGTCAAGCCACAACGTGACCCCGCAAAAGTGCAAGATAACGATAGACATGCGCATACCCACGGTGACGACCTGCCAGAACGTGCTTGACACTGTAGACGGCGTCATCACGAGGGTAGCAAAGGAAAAGGGTGTAAAGGCGACCTACAGGATAGAGGACAGGACGGACCCGTTCGAGGCAGACCATTCTTCTGCGCTTGTCCGCGCGCTTTCGCTTGGCATATTGGATGTCCGCAAAAAACGGCCGGTGCTCCTGCGCAAGACAGGGACAGGCGACATGAACGTGCTTGGCAACACCTTCAAGATACCGGTCGTCACGTACGGCCCCGGCGACCCGCACGCTTCGCACACGGCCGACGAGCGCGTCAACATCGAGGAGTACGTCAATAGCATAGAGGTGTTCAGCAGGGCGCTCTTTCACATGTCGCGCATACACCACATCCGCAAGCAGAACGGCAACAGCGGCGGCAAAAAAAGCAAGTAACAAATCATATAGGCGCCATTGCGTCTTTCTTTTGGATATATGCTCTGGTTGGTAGGCGCAGGCATCAGCGGCCACAGGGGGCTCAGCCTCGAGGCGGTACAGGTGTTGAAAAAGTGCGAGATTGTCTTTGTCGAGCGGTTCACAAGCGCCCTTGCAGACAGCGACCTTGAAGGCATCAACGCGGCAATAGGCAAGAGCGCCAAGCCGGTCCAGCGCTGGTTCGTCGAGGACGGAAGGGAGATGCTTGACGCCGCAAGGGAAAAGCAGGTAGCGCTTGTCACCTACGGCGACCCGCTCCTTGCCACCACCCACACGGAGCTGCGCACAAGGGCTGCAAAAGCGTCGATAAAGACGAGTGTGCTGCACGCCGCGTCCGGAATAACGTCAATAATGGGCGAATGCGGCCTGCACATGTACAAGTTCGGCAGGACGGTCACGATGATGTCGGAGCCAAAGTCCGCGATAAGCGTCTACAACACGGTCTTTGACAACCTGCTTTTGGGAAGCCACACGCTCATCCTGACGGAATACAGCCATGACGAAAAGACGGGCGAGCCGTTCTTCCTTGATCCTGCAGTTGTACTAAAGATGCTCCTTGACTGCGAGCGCGATCTGCGTCACCGCGTGTTTTCAGAAGAGACGTTCGTGGTGGTTGCGTCAAGGCTCGGCTCTGACGACTCGCGCATAGTGTCAGGCAAGATAAAGTCGCTTGCAGGAGTGGGCTTTGGTACGGGCCCGCACTCGGTCATCGTGCCGGCTAGCCTGCATTTCACAGAGGAAGAAGCCCTTGAAGCGCTGACCGTGTGCCTTGACAGCCCGGTAGACAACGCGGCGTCGGTAAAGCGCATTTCAGCGCAGATGATAGAGCGCTATGCGCCAAAGGCCAGGGAGGCCGTACAGCACATGCGGGACATCCTGCGAAAGGAAGGCGAAAAAAAAGAGAACAAAGGCATGCATGAAGTCCTGGACAACGCCGAATACTATATCGACGACGCCGAGCGCTTTTTGCGGCAGGGCAAGCACGAGCTTGCAGTCCTGAGCATCGGCTATGCAGAGGGCCTCGTTGACGCTCTCCGGTTCCAGAAGGGGATCAACCCCTGGAATCCCTGAAGTTATATATGTGGCAGAAAAGCTGCACAAAACGAAAATCATCATGTCAACCGAGGCCCGGAACCTGCTCCTTGAAGGCAAGGTACAAGAGTTCAACGCGTGGAGGATGAAGAACCTGACGACAAAGCTGGACCTTACCGGCGCAGATCTGTCTGGCAAGAACATCGCCGGCGCGTACCTTAACGGCGTGGTGGCTACAAACGCCAACTTTTCCAAGGCAAATCTTTCAGGGGCAAACTTTGTGCAGGCAGAACTGAGCGGCGCAAACTTTGAGGGCGCAAACTGCAAGGAGACGCTTTTCATGTACGCAGAGATGAAGGGCGCCAAATTGTCCGGCGCCGATGCCACAAAGGCGAATTTCATGTGGGCAAACCTGTCCGGCGCAGACATGGGCGCAGTCAAGATGTTGCAGACCGTGTTCGTGGAAGCAAACATGCAGAACGCAAACGTGGCAGGCTCTGACAGGATGGGAGCGTACCTGAAATACGCGAAACTCGATGGCACTCCTTGGAACGAGAAGCGCTGATTATTCGGACAAACGTTTATTAAGTAAATTAAAACCAGTTTTTGTATATGGCGCAGACTCCTCCACCACCGACAGGAGGTAAGGTGTCAAGGCGTGACTTTTTAAAGCTCATGGCTGCTGCTGGCACCGTCATGACATTTACGCCGTTTGTAGACTGGGGCAAGTTCCTTCCAAACCCTACGGGAAACCTTAGCGAAAGGCAGCCCGTGGAGCTCCCGGACGGCAGTCAGGCTAACGTTAAAGATTTTCCGGTTAACCACTCTGAGGCAATCATCTACCCCAAGACCGACGATGAGGTCCTCAACCAGGAGGCTTTCCGCACATGGCAGTTCATCAGGCTGCCAGAGGAGCTTGGCGGTGCAAAGAACGATGCCTCTGCTTTTCGCATCTACAGCATGGTGTGCCTCCACCTCTGGTGCCTCTGGAAGTACTTTCCAGACACAGGCCGCAAGAGGGGAGAATGCCCCTGTCATGGCAGCATGTACGACCCGATGACGGGCAAGGCATTTGCAGGGCCGGCTTCACTCCAGGGCCCGCCCTCGAACGTGCTCCCGATGCTCAACGTTGAAGTCGACAAGGACGGCAAGATATGGATAATGCCTCCGACATGGAGTCCAGATAAAAACGGGATTGTTGGTTATGGGCGCTTCCTTAACGTATGAGAACAGCCTGACAAGATTCTTCCGGTGGATGTACGCCGGCGTAGAGCGAACTATATTCATGGGAATGAAGTTCACGTTCCCCGGAAGGTTCGTCAGCCCGCTTGGCTTCCTCGGAATGCTCACCTTCGTGGTATTCATAATTCTGGGCATCACCGGCGCGCTGCTCATGCTCTGGTACGAGCCTATCCTCGACAGGGCGTGGAACAGCGTCAAGAACATCAACGACACCATCCCCTACGGGTTCCACATACGCAACATCCACTACCACGCCTCAAACGGCATGGTCATGCTTGCCCTCCTCCACATGTATTACCAGTATTTCAGTGGTAGGTACAAGATCAGGAACGAGATCCTGTGGGTGACAGGCATCATACTGGGCGTGCTCACGATTCTCGAGGCATTCACTGGCTACGACATCATATTCTCAGAGCGCGCAGAACTTGCAATCTCTATCGCCGCGTCGCTTACCAACTCTATACCCATCATGGGTCCGCAGATGCGCGAAGCGTTCTTTGGCGCCGGGTTCCACGACTTTATCCTGCGCTTTTACACCTTCCACGTGTTCATGCTTCCAATCGCGCTGCTTGGCCTCATGGTAGTCCACTTTCCCAGATTCCTGGTGTTTGACGTGCCGATGGTCATGGCGGTCGCCGGCGCAATCATGCTCACGGGAGGAGTGTTCCCGGTCGGCCTCGGGCTGCCGTTCGATCCCCACATACCTCCGGGCATCACGGTGCCAGAGTGGTATCTCACGGGCCTATACGCGTTCCTCAGGACGATGTACGACAAGTTCGTCACAGGCGTCGCGTGGCCGGGCCTGTTCATTGGCGCGCTCTTGCTCATACCGTTTGTCGACAGGTACAAGAAATTCTCCTGGAAGGACAGGCCGATTATCACCGCGGTAGGCATCACCAGCCTTGCGCAGATACTTGTCACCACATACTGGGGATTCTACATCGACCCGGACACGCACAAGGCGCTGCTAGAGAGGCTAGTCATCGACCCTATATTCTTCTATCTGGTCATGATAGTGCTCGTGCCACTGTCGTTTGGCTTTACCTACATGATGATAAAGCTGGCCAAGCACGCAGAGGCCAACGCCAAGGCGCAGCCCAAAAAGGCCGGCAAGTCTTCAATAGAGCTGTCGCAAAAGTGGATCTACGCCCTGTTCGTGGTCCTCATAGGGTTTCAGGTGTACCTGAACATTGCCGCATACTATGCAGTGCTTGACGGCATGAAGAACTACTCGCTGTTCATAGTAGGCATCATGATGCTCGTCTTTGCAGGCATGTTCCACCTCTACAGGTATGGCAAGGCGCAGGCAAAGGCGCCACCGCCCAAGCCGACCCCGCCGGCACCCAAGCCAGCGGCAGCGCCTCCAAAGCCGGCGCCTGCAGTACCGACGCAGGAAAAGCCGCTTGCCGCTCCTTCAGGCGCGCAGCCAGCGGCCAAGCCGGCAGAAAAGCCAGCGCAGCTCCCGCCGCAAAAGACTGCAGCAACAACATCCCCAGGTCCCGCTTCAGGAACCAAGACAGCAGCAACCACCACTACAAGCAGCGGCGCAGAAAATAGCAGCAATCCAGACGTCAAGGGCCCGAAAAGCCCATGACCCAAACAAACTTTATATGTGAAAATAAATTCACGGTGATCACCAGATGACAAACCACGCCGGCGGCATCAGCATTATCGCGTTCGTCATCGCAGTAGGCATAAGCATGGGCTACTACCAGTACATGTACGTCCCGGCAGTCAATGCCAAGCCGATCCTCCCGCCAGCAGTGCTGAACCCGCCAGAAACCCTGACAGTCAAGATAACCCCAGGCTCGTCCGTTGAATCCAACCCCAAGTTCTTTGAACCGAAGGACATGCGCTCTGCAATCGGCCTGAACAACCACATCATATGGCAGAACAACGATCAAGTCCCACACAGCGTAACCAGCGACGACGGATATATCGACAAGATAAACGGCAAGTTTGATACGCTGGCCACAATCGGCCTCATCCCCGGCGGAGAGACGTGGGAGTTTACGATCACTGCAGTAGGGACGTACCACTACCACTGCGAGCCGCATCCGTGGATGCAGGGTTCTATCGAAGTAACAGAGAGCTTTGCCTAATCAGTTAGGGATACTGTTGCGTCATTTGTGATGACTAGACAAATATCATCATCTCACAACCAGCTACTTTTAAGGAAGAATGTTATAGAAGTAGCGAAACGTGGGGCAGAACAGATTCGAGAGGAAAGTACGGAGCTTAGAGCGGTTACAGACTATCTATCTCATGCTCAGTGGGGCGCTATACGGTGCTTTGCTAGCAGTGCCGTTCAATTACTTTGTCGATTCTCTCAGTACAAATGCAGTGCAAACGCTGGTGACAAACTTCCCGTTTGTCATAGTGTATCTGGTTGTCATGGTTCCAGCAGGCCCGCTAATCCTCTCTTTTGCATTTTCACTGAAACACCCAGAGAAGAGGATAATTCCGCCGATGTTCATTCAAATGATTGGAATTGCCATCTTCATTACGGATGTCGTTCTACATAGTAGAGATTTCAATCTAACATTTGCTGCAATTTATCTCAGCTTGCTCAGTATCATGCCATTGGGGACATTTCTGGATCAATTCATCGTCTTCTTGCTGGAACGGTTTGTCAAACCAGAAGATTTGAAAACTTCAAGGCTCAAAGTCTACTCAGATCAGAAAACGGTTTCCAGCATAATCGAAAACCAAGCTAGAAACACACTTCACCTAAATGAAAAACCGTTAGAACATTCTGAGCCCTCGATCATCTTCAAAACTATGAAGGACGAACGATTTACAACCTACATTGAGATTGAGCCTACAAATGAAGATGGCACCACTCTTGTGAATATGGTATTCTTGGAGAAAGGGGATTATGCTACTGTTGATTCTAACGATTTGAAAGAATACCAGCGCGAGAAGGCGGTATATCTACAGAGAGTAATGCTTGATGAACCAAATGACATATTTGCCGAAACTGCTAGTGGTACTCACGCTGAACTGCTATCAAGAATTAATGACGATTTGCTAGGAGTATATCAGAGAAGCAAGGGTCTTAGTAAGGCTGAAAAAATCAGATTGGTGGCTTACCTGCTATCTCCAATTCCACTTGGCATTTACATTAGCATTGTTGGTTATGATGCAACAACATATGGCGCTATCATAGGAACATTGATTTCGGCAGTTACAGATACATCACGAATATTCATCAAGAATAGGAGAACCGCACGCGATGATGAATGAGCTAGTAAACTATATCCTAAGTATATCCATATGGCTATAAGCTTATATAGTGTATATGCATATGGATATACGTGAGCAAAACGGCAAGCACGACAGAAGAAAACGAAAATGTCAGGTGCAAATATTGCATGTCCTACAAGGTAGTAAAAGACGGCAAGGTACACGGCCAGCAGGTCTACAGGTGCAGAAACTGCTCACACCGTTTTTACAACAACGGACAGCCTAGCAAGATGAAGGTAAAGAAGCATGTCATAGTGGCAGCCCTTAACCTATATTTCGATGGCCTGTCAGTCCGAAAGGTGCAGAACCAGCTTGCTCAACTGATGGGCGAAAAAGTTGATTCATCCACAATCTACCGTTGGATTGTCAAGTACTCCACATTGGTCAGCAAGTTCTGCGAAGAGAAGATGAACCCAGAGACATCAGGCAAGTGGCACGAAGATGAAACCATGATAAAGTGCGAGGGTAGAAACGTCTGGTTCTGGGAAATGATAGACGAAGAGACAAAATTCCTAGTTGGCTCACACCTAGGCGGCGAGCGCACAATCGAAGAGACAATGAAGATATTTGAAAGTGCAAACAGGATAACAAAAGAAAGGCCAAAAGTAATCTTTGTGGATGGTAGCAACAGCTATGACAGAGCGTTCAACAAGGTCTACTACAGCAGGTACAAGGCTAACCGCGTCGAGCTTGTCAAGCGTGTTGGCATTCAGGCAAGGACAACCAACAACGTCGTAGAGCGTGTACATGGAACGTTGAAAGACAGGCTGCGTCCTATGCGTGGACTAAAGAACGAAAAGGCATCTAAGATACTGCTTGACGGCTACGTTGTAAATTACAACTATGTCAGAAAGCACCAAACGATAAAGAAAACACCCGCGCAGCGGCAGGCATCCAGATAACTAACGGCTGGTCAGAGCTGATAGACAAGGCGACTCAGGATCAGGCGTTGGAGCATGGCGGCGAACGAAAGCCTGAAGAGCAGGTTGTTGAGGTGAAGGCATGATGGCGAGGGCTTTAGTGACACTCCCCGATAACTTGATGGAGATTGTCGATAGCCTGAAAGGTACGATGGGAGAGGGCAGGTCAGACATAATTAGGGCGATAGTTACTTCATGGATGTCTGAGAAGGGATACCTGAGGGGAGACAAGAATGAGTAAAAAGCGCAACTTGGAAGCGGAGATTGATGACCTTAGAGAAGAGGTCTCTATGCTTAATACTATGCTAGACAGCCTGTCAGATGTGCTGGAGGAAAAAGGCGTCATAACTCAGGCAGACTGGGAAAAGAAGATTAAAGAAAATCTAAGTGCCAAATAACTACCTCTCAACGGCGATATTTGCTCTTATGAGCATCGCATTGTTTGCGGCGGGCTATGTATTCGCAATATCACATTCAGACAAAATGACCACAGAGATAATTCTTCTTTTCACATTGGTTTCATGTGTGGTGGTGATTTCTATGGCTGCTTTGAAGGTAGCTCGCAACGCTATTTGTCATAGATTATCCAAACGATAGCTATGACAATTGCAATTATGCCTGCTATTACGAAAAGTATGGGTAATCCTGTAGTATCTTGAAGTCCAATAAGCTGCACCATTCCTCCAGTCATCCATCCTATGAAAACAAGAACAATACCTGTGATAAGAAGCGCATACTTTTCTTTCATGTGGGCTTTCAGCTTAGCTTGAGAAGATGCACTTAAGGTTTGTTAGAGGGCATCACAAATGACGCAACAGTATCCTTTTTTACCACCTTTATGTAGGCAATGTCAGAAAAGATTTCCTTGTGCTCCTGTATGAGACTCACGCGGAACTTGACGCTTGTATGATCTTTTCCTGCTGGAGGCACGTGGTTCGTTGACGATACAAACTCTACCACGGTCTTGCCCTTCAGCTCATCCTTGAATATCGACAGGCGGGCGTACGGGTGCTTGATTTTTTTGCCGTTTAGCAGGCTGTAGGAAAAGACGTCGCTTGAATTCTCTATCTGCGAGTTTATCGCCACGCTGTCCCACCTGCCGGCGTAGTTTATCGTGACTGTTCCATGCAGTTCCTGGCCGGCGGCCACCTCTTTTTCCGCAAGCGAGATTGTGACTTCGTTTGCCAAGACAGGTACCCGGCACCGAAACGAGGATTTAAACTAACTAATTCTAGCGGTTTATCTAAAATCGTTGAGCAGCGAAGTAGAAAAGCAATCCTGCGATGAATGTCGATGTCGCTTGCCTGCCCGACGTGCAGAAACTCGGTATACGAGTACCGCGACGGCCGCTGGACAGAGTGGATATGCTGGCGCTGCGGCCACTACCAGGCAGACACGCCGGCGTTTACAGCGCAGCCGGACCTCTACCGCGACATTGTTCGCAAAAACGGCAGGTATTTTATGCAGAAATACGCGCGCTATGCAGCAGCAAGAGCTGTGCACCGCTCCAATAATAATAGCCTCTCGCATAGTTGAACGACTCAAGTTTTTTGTGAGTATAGAGGGTAGAGCCCTACCAGCCAGCGCGTACACATGCATCATATGCACGCATGCACATGCACGCACACACGTATATACGAGTTAGGCGTTGAATAACCTGTGTCCGAGATTCACTCTCAGGATGAGACGTACGAGCAATCCTACCTGCTGGGAGACCTTGAATCGCTTGGCTTTTCCTCAATACGGCTCAACGAGTTCAACGATAACACCGAGCTCCGCAATCTGGCAAACTGCATCAAGGAAGCGTTCCTAAAGGAATATTCTTCCCAGCAACACAAAGTCTAGAGTCAGTGCAGGCCGGCGGCAGTAGTCGTAGTTGTAGTGGCAGTTATCTTTGTTATCTTGCTCTCTTTGGGGTATAACGTCTGTCCCACTTCTTTGTACGTCTTTAAAAACCGCCTGCCGCTCTCCGTGGTGCGATACACCCCTTCCTTCGGGGCGTATTCCAGCATGCCCCTGTCCACCAGGATCTCCAGGTATTCCTTCAGTTGCGGGAATGAAATAAAGGCGCTGTACATTATCCGGGTCTTTATTGCCCCGCCCTGCGCTATCTCAAGCATGGCTGAAGCGATGTCCATCCTGCTCCTGTTTTTCATAAAAGACCTACGGAATTATCTTTTAAAAGAGTGTTGTACTGACTGACAGTGCGCAGTGCGACGGGTAAATGATTTTGCAGGCAAAGGTGATGAGTACGACGGTAGAAAAACCGCCCGGCCACTTTTGCGCCGTTTTTGACCGTATAACTATATTAACGGACTGGCGGTAGAATTATAGATAAAATCTGTTGCAGGAACAAGCTATGCCGCAGCGGATGACAAAGGTCAACGGGCTTGCCACAAGGTACCTCGACTACGGATCTCCAGCCAAGGGCGCCAAGGACCTCGTCCTCCTGCACGGCCTAGGCGCCTCGCTGGAGCGCTGGCTGCTCGTGGCGCCCACTCTGTCAAAATATTTCCGAGTGATAGTGCCGGACATTGTCGGCTTTGGGTACAGCGACAAGCCCACGGTGGAATACACCATGGACTTTTTCACCGATTTTTTCGACAAGTTTCTCCAGAACCTCGGCATCGAAAAGCCTCACATCGTCGGCTCGTCCTTTGGCGGCCACCTGGCCGCAGAGTACGCTATCCGCAACAGGCGCAAGATTGACAAGTTGGCGCTTGCCTCGCCGGCGGGCGTCATGCGCACGTCGACTCCAATCCTTGACCAGTACATAATGGCCGCGCTCTACCCCACGTACGAAAACGCCCTGAAGGCGTTCCGCGACATGGCGCACGACCCGTCCATAGTCGATGAAGGGACGGTGACAGATTTCGTCAGGAGGATGAACCTGCCAAACGCGAAATACGCGTTCATGTCGACGCTCCTTGGCATGAGGTACTCTCCGCCGCTCAGGGGCAGGCTGTCGTCGGTAATCGCGCCGACCCTGGTGATATGGGGCGACGAGGACAGGATGATCCCTGTCCAGTACGCCAAAGAGTTCCGGGAAGTGCCAAACAACGAGCTTGTCGTGATAAAGGACTGCGGGCACACACCCTACATCGAAAAGCCGAAGACTTTTAACAGAATAGTGCTAAAGTTCCTTGCGGGAAAGGAAGAGCTTGTCCCCTAGCTGCTGCTACTAGCCGTCGGCCTTTTTTCTCCGGCGCTCTATGGGGATCACTATCACCTGCACCAAGTCGCCGTCGTCGATGTCAAGCGCCTGCCTCTCGGCTTCCGGTATGGAAATCCTGCCCCCGCTCTGGACCGTGGTCTTGAACATGGCGTTGTAAAAGCTCAGGCCGCGCAGCATGGCAAGGTAGTTCTGCATGGCGTCTGCCTGCATCGCGGAAAACTGGCGGGCAAAGTCCTTCTGGGCCTCACCACCCTTCTCCAGCGCCTTCTTGAAAGCCTCGATGGGATCGGTCGGGTTGTCGTTGCTGCTACTACTGCTCATGTGCAGGCATTGGGGGTCGGGTCATTTATTTAACGTTAGCCTTTCCATTCAGCTGACCAAAACAGCCCACGTTTTACATCAACGGAGATAGTAACACGATTACTTACAGAAATAGCTCGCACGCGGCGCTTTTTAGAAATAAAACGTGAAAGAGAGAACTACTTGGTAGTGCTATCCTACAGATTGGTTTGTCCTGAGGGGCAATGTTGGCTTTTTCACTTTTCGACAAATAGCTCGTATATGATATTTATTTCACTTTTTAGACGTCAGAAAGAGATTTCCATTGGCTGATCAAGGTCTGAAATTTCTCGATTTCCGCAAGAACATTCGTTGATTTCAACATTATGATCAACAGGATAACTTCTTTTTCTGCCCTGACCCACCCAAAATGCACCATGTCAATCAGGTCGTACCGAGTCAGGTCGAAATGAAGTTTTCCCGTGTATTCTTTCTTGGCGCTGAGTAATGCGTTGATCAGTAATCTTTGAAAGAGCAGGTCTTTTACCTTATTTTCTGGAGGCAATGCCACGTCGTCTCTTCCACGCCATATCGTCAACTGCCCGTCTTCAATGAAAAGAGCTGCAACTACGTGCTCGTTTGCGTCCATTATTTCTTTCAAAAGAGTATCGGCAAGCATACGAAATCCTCTTCTGCAATGTCTGGTTTCCCATTCCCTAACTCGGTGTGAATTTTTATCTTAATGCCCAGTTTCATATATTTTGAAATTAGTTTATTATACTAGAAATATCTTTTTAACATAAAATATCTATTTTACATAATTATCATAAAAAATTTATACCCATACTAAATGTAAAGAGCTCTTTAAAGACACGATCGATGCGTTTTCTATTACTTCACCATGGCAGTAAACTTCCCGGCATCGCGGCGCAGAAAAAAAGTTCAATAAGCCAAGCCTCAAGAAGCAGCACAGGTTGAGGCAGCCGCCGCTCCTTACGCGTTTTGACCCGGAGACAAGCGTCAACAGCGGCCAGGTCTTTCTCTGGGAAAAGTCGGGGCAGGCATGGTACGGCATACACGCAGACAAGGTGGTAAAGTTTTCAAACCAGGATGGCGTGCTCGTCTTCGAGTCGTTTCCGGAAGAAAAAGACGTGGAGCGCAGCATGTTCCGGCTTGACGACGACACCGACGCTATATTTGCAGAGATTGCCAGGGACCCGCTCGTGCAAAAACTGGTTGCATCTTATCCGGGGCTCAGGCTCATGAGGCAGGACCCTGTGCAGTGCATCATCTCGTTTGCGTGCGCAAGCAACACCAACATACCCATGATACGGAGGATGCTTGGCGCGCTGTCAAGAAAGTACGGCCAGAAGGTAGTCGCCGACGGCAAAGAGTTTCACACTTTTCCTTCGGTGCAGGCGCTTCACAAAACTTCTGAAAGCGAGCTTCGCGCCTGCGGCCTGGGCTACAGGGCAAAGGCGATAAAAGCGGCGGCAGGGGCGATGGCAGACGGCTCGCTTGATCTTGATTACCTTAAAAAAGCAGATTACGGCGAGGCCAGGGCCGAACTGCTAAAGGTGCACGGAATCGGCCCCAAAATAGCAGACTGCATACTGCTCTTTTCGCTGGACAAGCTGGACGCCTTTCCAATAGACGTCTGGATAGCGCGCGCACTTGCAAGCCACTACGGCTGGCTTGCCGGTAAGAAAATGAGCGAAAAGAAGCTGACCGGACGCCAATATATCGAAGTATCGGAAGCCGCGCGCAGGTACTTTGGCAGGTACGCGGGCTATGCACAGCAGTTCCTCTACTACCACATGAGGCAGGACGCGGGCAGAAAGTGGTAGTACAGATACTCTCTATTGCGTCAGGTCGATTATGGTCCTCTTTATGACCATCTTGGCCTGCGGCGAAACGTTGTACATTTCAAGCACGGCCGCAGGGTCGCGTATCAGGCTGTTTCGGAATTCGGGCTCGCTGGCTGCCTTGAGCAGGATCTCGCTTATTATCTCTGCTTCCCTCTCTTTGGGCTCCAAGCATTTACCGTCAAAGAGCAGGAAGTATTTAATCCTAGTGCACAATTTATGCATCAAAAAAATGATTGTTGTTTGAAAAGTATTGTTGACTTGCCGTTATAAAGCAATTTCATGATTTTTCTTGGTAGAAAAAAGCATTGGCAGTAGGTATAGAGCTCGTAGGAGACCTGGGGTATCTGCTTTTGTTGTGCTCCGGCATCGGCGCGCTGGCCTACATATTCAAGCAGCCGATGATCCTCGGCTTTCTTGTCGCCGGCATCCTCATCGGCCCTTTTGGGCCGTTCAAGCTCATCCAGAACACAGAGATGCTCAACAGCTTCACTGACATCGCCATCGTGCTCCTCCTCTTTGGCGTCGGCCTCTCGTTCCCGCTCAGGCAGCTTCGCGCAATAGGCAAGATAGGGACAGGCATCGCAGTCATTGAAGTGCTTGCCATGCTTGGAATCGGTTTTGCTGTGGGCGCGGGCTTTGGGTGGTCGTTCTACGACTCGATGTTTCTTGCAGCAGCCCTTTCCATCAGCTCCACCGCGATAATCGTCAAGGTGCTCGAAGACATGGGCAAGATGGAGGCGACATCTTCGATACTCATGATAGGCGTCCTCGTCATAGAGGACCTGGTCGCAGTCGTCATGATAAGCGCCATGCACGCCGGCGTGGCCAGCGGCTCGTTTGACTTTGTGCAGATCCTTGTGACAATCGGCCAGATAGGGCTCTTCATCGGAGGAACTATTGCCGCCGGCGTCATCCTCATGCCCAAGATCTTTGCGCTAATTGCAAAGCTGGAGCGCTACGAGGTAACGGTCATGTTTGCCCTTGGCACCGCCTTTGGGTTTGCGTTTCTCTCGCACGAACTTGGCTTTTCTGCCGCCACGGGCGCGTTCCTTGCCGGCGTCATCATCGCCGGCACAAGGTTTTCAGAGCAGGTGTCAAACCTCATTACTCCCACCCGGGAGATATTTACCGCGATATTTTTCGTGACGATTGGCGCGCTAATGGACTTGTCGATGATCTCGCTTTTCTGGGTGCCCGTTGCAATAATTACCGCAGTCACGGTGCTTGGCAAGATGGGCGCTGTCTATGCCGGCGTCAGGGTGTTTGGCTTTGAAAAGACGTTTGCAATAGGCATCGGCCTGAGCATGGCGCAGCTGGGCGAGTTTTCGTTCATCGTGCTCAAGACTGGCCAGGATCTTGGCGTGGTAAGCCCGTTCCTGTTCCCCATAGTGGGCATGGTAGTCGCGCTCACCACTTTTGTAGGGCCCATGCTTGTGAAGCTGGGCACAAGGGCAGTCGCCGTCTACGAATAGCTACTATATCCCAAGTTCCGGAAACGATGCCTGCTTTACTCCAAGCTCGCCCTGCAGGGTGCGTATCTTGGTCGCGTACTCTTTCATCTTGGCGCTGTCTCCCTGCACCTTGGCTATCTTGTATCCCCTCCATGCCTTTTTCAGGGCCCCCCACGTCTGGCCCTTTGTAAAGTTGCCGCGAGAACTCATGATATGTCTCAAGCAAGCGTCATGCGAGCATGGATATAAGATTTGTTAACGAATGTTAACCAGAGTTGTGATTGGAAAAAGGAAAAAGTGGGTGGAGGCACAAAGCCTCCGGGTTGTTGCCTCCTATTCTGTCACGTACGCCCTCTCGCCGTGCTGCGCAAGGTCGAGGCCGACTTCCTCTTCCTTTGGCGTCACGCGGATTCCACCGGGCCAGACCACGTCCATGATCTTGATTATGACAGCCGTCAGGCCCATAGCCCATGCGAGTGCGGCAAACGCGCCGACCGCGTTTTCGTAGAGCTGGGCAGGGTTGCCAAATGCAAGGCCATTGTCTCCCCACGATGTGAACCTCTTTTCCGCAAAGATGCCAGTCAGGATTGCGCCTGCAAGACCGCCGACTCCGTGCACGCCCCATGTGTCAAGGGCATCGTCCCACTTGCGCTTGTTCTTGAACGCGACTGCCGCGTAGCACACAATCGAGGCAATTATGCCTATGATTATCGCAGACATGGGCGACACAAAGCCGGATGCCGGCGTGATGGCCACGAGGCCTGCCACTGCACCGGATGCCGCGCCGATTGTTGACGGCCTTCCAGTGTGGGCCCACGATATGAGCGCCCATGTAACTGCGGCCATGCCTGTTGCAATCTGCGTTGCTACGAACGCGCTGCCGGCGTTTGTTGCTGCCGCGCCAGCAGAACCTGCGTTAAAGCCGAACCAGCCTACCCAGAGCAGGGCTGCACCGAGCACCACAAGTGAGATGTTGTGCGGCTCCATCGGGACCTTGCCATAGCCCAGCCTGCGTCCGAGCATGAGGGCAATGACAAGGCCGGACCAGCCTGACGTGATGTGGATGACAGTTCCGCCTGCAAAGTCAAGCGAGCCAAGGCATCCCGTCCAGCCAAAGCCACAGTAGCCAGGGTTCATGCCATAGTTGTCCGGTACCGCTATCTGCCACGTCCAGTGGGCGGCAAAGTCGTAGACGAATGTTGCCCATATCACTATGAAGATGATGAACGCGCTGAACTTCATGCGCTCTGCCACTGACGCCACGATAAGCGCTGGCGTGATGATGGCGAACATCATCTGGAATACCATGAATGTCGTGTGCGGGATGGTGATCGCGTACTGGCTTGATGGAACGTCATGGAGCACGTTCTGCAGGCCTGCCCAGTCAAGCGTCCCGATAAAGCCATAGCCGCCTGCGTCAGGGCCGAATGCAAGGCTGTATCCCCAGAGAACAAACTGTATGCCGATCACGCCTGTGGTGATGAACACCATGTGCAGCGTGTTTACCGCGTTCTTTTGCCTTGCAAGGCCGCCGTAAAAGATTGCGAGGCCCGCAGGAGTCATCATGAGCACGAGCGCCGAAGATGTCAGCATCCACGCGTGGTCACCCGTGTTTATCTCACAGGGCACCAGGTTCTGGCTGCCGTCTTCGCCCGTCTGGATCACAAATGTGCCGTCCTCGTTTGTCTGCCAGCAGTGATATGGCACGGCAGGGTCATCTGGAGCGTATGCAAAGGCGCTGCCGGTATAACCGACCGCCACCAGCGCCATTACAACTGCAGCCAGACTTGCCAGGCCGAGCCTGAAACTAAGTAAAGACTTTGCTTTACTGTCTGCATTCATGGAGGTCAGAGCAATGAGGTTTGAATAAAAGCATTTAGTTAAATTTTCCAACGCTTGCAAGTATTTTGAATTATCTTGAAATGCAAGCAATTATCAAAAAGCTAATTTATTCGCTATTTATCGTAGTTTTTCAATTTTATGATACAGTTCTTTATATCAGGGCCACGCACGGCCCGCGTCCTCGAACATAAATATATGTGTGCGAGCGGTGTGTGTAGTGAACAAGTGGCCGGCCTAAATATCGATTCTGCGGTACGGGACTGGCAAGACTGCGTGGTCAGGCACGTGGTGTCAGGAGACGATCCTACAAAACTTGCCGAACACGCGCTCAACCTTGCAAGGATACTTGCGTACCCGGACCTTGACGTGAACGCGACTCTGGCCAGCATCGACGGGATGGGAGCAAAGATTGCGCACACGCTGAAAAGCAAGGGCATAACCAGGCCGACCCTGATAATCGGGCAGATAAACGAGTACCTGTTCAACGACCAGAAGTTCAGGCCAAACACGGACGACTATTACAACCCGCTCAACAGCTACCTCAACGTAGTGCTCGAGCGCAAGGTGGGAATCCCGATAACGCTTTCAATCCTTTACATGCGCATTGCGCAGGGCGCAGGGTTTCCCATGCTCCCCGTGAACTTTCCGGCGCATTTTCTGGCAAAGCACGTGATGGAGGGGGACAACGGCGAGATAATCGTCGACCCGTTCAACGGCGGCAGGATAATGGACGACTATGCGCTAAAGGCGCTCCTTGAGCGCTCGTACCCGCACCAGAACATCGCCATGACGCACGCGTTCGTGGAAAAGGCCACGAGCGCACAGGTGATGACCAGGATGCTCAACAACCTGAAGAGCAGCTACTACGAAGCGCAGGACATGGAGCGCTACGAGGTCGCAAACGAGATGGTGCTTGCCATTGACCAGTACAACCCTGACGCAATACGCGACAAGGGAGTCGTGCTCCTGAAGAAGGGCAGGACGGAAGAAGCGCTTGACGCTCTGAACGCGTACCTCGAAGTCGACCCCGAGGCAGAGGACGCAGACGACGTGCTGGACGTCATCAGGCAGATTAGGGAAGGCACGTACGGAAAAAAGAAAGGAGAAGAAGAAGAGAAGCAGGGGTAGCAGCAAATTGCAGGCCAAGTACCTGATAACAGGCATCGCCCTTGTCGCGGTAGGAGGAGGCCTTGCCCTTTTCCTCAACTTCCAGGGCTATTCGTGCCTTTCGCAGCTTGCAGGCGTCGACCGCTCGACGTACCCGCCGGCCGCCCTTGACGAACTTGAGCGCAACTGCTTTATCATCACAAACTCGTACGTCTATTCGCTGTTTGCAGCAGTCGCCGGCGCCATAGTGCTTGCCGTGGGATACAAGAAAAGGCGCGATAACCCATAAAAGCTTCTGCCTCTTGCAGATATGTACATACACATACAGACATGTCATCGTCGTCATCAAGGCTGCCCGTCGTGGATTCGCTTGAAAAAGTAGCAGGCGAGGTCACGGGCTGCCCGAAATGCAAGCTGGCAAGGACGAGAAAGAACGCGGTGCCCGGCGAGGGCCAGCTTTCCGCAAAGGTGATGTTCGTGGGCGAGGCTCCAGGGAGGAGCGAGGACGAGAAAGGCAGGCCGTTTGTGGGCGCCGCAGGAAAGATTCTTGACGAGATGCTTGCCAAGGCAGGCATCTCGCGCTCGCAGGTTTTTATCACAAATGTGGTAAAGTGCAGGCCGCCGAACAACCGCGTGCCTGAAGACGACGAGGTGCAGGCGTGCACGCCCTACCTCGAGCGGCAGATCGCCCTCATCAGGCCCCGGATCATCTGCATACTTGGCCGGACCGCATACTCGTCCATCCTCGGCGGCGGGTCTATAACCGCAAACAGGGGCAAGATAATCGAAAAAGCTGGCCAAAAGTACTTTCTGACAATACACCCAGCCGCCGCGATATACAACAGGAGCATGCTTTCGCTCCTTGAAGCAGACCTGAAAAAGCTGGCAAAGGAAATCGACGGGGCGGAAGGGAGAGGCGAGTCGCTGGAGGATTTCATGTAGAGTATGATGACCCTTGCAAGGTCGTTCTACCAGAGGCCCACCGCAGAAGTCGCAAGGGACCTGATAGGCAAGGTGCTGGTGCGCAGCCTGAACAGCCACAGGCTGTCAGGCGTCATAGTAGAGACGGAGGCGTACGGCCACGCAGACGACCCCGCAAGCCACGCCTGCCGCGGCATGACCGAGAGGAACAGGGTGATGTATGGAGAGGCAGGGATTGCGTACGTGTATTTCACGTACGGCAACCACCACTGCGTAAACGTCTCTGCAAGAAACGGCGCGCCGGCAGGCGCGGTGCTAATCCGGAGCATCGAGCCGGTGGACGGCATCGAGGCGATGAAGAGTCTGCGCGGGCTTGACAACTTTTATTTGCTCACAACCGGCCCGGGCAGGCTGGCGCAGGCCATGAACATAACCCGCAGGCAGAACGGCGCAGACATGACCAGTCCGGATTCGGAAATCAGGATCGAGGACGGCCCCGCAAGGCAGACGATAATATCCACTGCAAGAATAGGGATAAGCAGGGCCACAGACGTGCAGTGGCGCTTTATCGACCCGTCAAGCGCTTTTCTCTCAAGAAAAAGGGCAAGGCCAGCTAGCTTGCAGGTAAAATAGAGCTCCTTGACCTGTTTTTTACCGCATTTTTTGAGCAAGGTCATGCAACAAGGACCAACATCGGCATCAGCAGCTACTACTACATACCACATTACAATGGACGACGAAAAACTCGGAATAAAGCCAGAGATCCTGTTCCGGATTTACGGCCAGATAGAGGCGCAGGCCAAGGATTCCGCGCCCTTGCACATCAGAAACGAGTTGCGCATATCGCAGGACGCAAGGATAAAGACGAGGTTCTACATCGCGGTGTCTGACAGGATGGCGCAGTACCTGATAGCAGCCGTGCAAAAGCAGGCCAGCGGCGACGCAAGCGGCCTGAGGTCGTACTTTTACAAATTGCAGGAGCAGCTCATGGGCCAGATGTTTGCCGGCGCCAAGGACACCATCAACATCTCGCTCAAGTAGCAGTAGTAGTACTAGCCATCTTGCGCTCTATCGAGCGCTCGTACACGCGCTCGATGGCAGCAAGCATTTTTTTCCCATTCGCTTTTGTTTTCAGCATGGCTGCTATTGACGAGCCGCCTGCGCCCACGCCTTCCTTTACAAACCCCCTTGCAAACGCCTGCAGACCCGGCTTGCTTGATTTTTCAAGGCGCAGGTCGCACGCAAGGACCGGGACTTTTGGCGACACCTGCTTTACAAGGCCAGCAAGGTCAGCAGAGCTGTCTTTTGCGACATAGATGGTAGTTCCGATGCATACATCGTCGGTAAGCGGGATTGAAAGCCCCTTCATGACGGCAAGTACCGCGGACATTTGCGTGCCGCCGGCAAGCATGACCTTGGCTCCCGCCTCCAGCGCGCCGGCGGAAATGCCGGCGACGGAGGGCATCATCGGGTCGCCCACCAGTGACATTGCTTCAAGTGCCGCCGGCGCTTTTTCGGCGGCAGAAATGCGGGCACGCTCTAGTGCCGATTTGACAGTCTTGTTTTTCAGGCCGTGGGGGTTTTCCGGCATGCTGCTGCTGACCTTGAACAGCGCGTCGATGCCGAGGGCGCTCAGGACCGCAAGCGCAGTCGTGGTTCCTCCGGGTATGCTCTCCCCTATCACGACAAGGTCCGACGAGCGCGCAAGCTGCCTGCCAAGCGCGTGGCCGTACTCAAGCGCCCTTTTTGCGTCTGACACGTCCATCGCGTTTTCCTGTGTAATGTTGCCGCCGGGCTTGACGCCAAAAGATACGCAGGGGATGTCCGGCCTGACCTTTGTCCCGGCGTCGACGACAAGAAACGGGATCCCGGCAAGCTCCAGCGCGGCCTTTGTTATCACCGCGGGGGTTGGCTTGCCGTCTGGAGTAGCGGGGACGCCGGGGATGCACCTGCAGTAGCCATAGTGCAGAAACTCGGCGTCTGCCGGCGACGTGTACTTCACAAGCTCAGGGTTTGCGCCGGCTACTGTCAGCCCGGGGATCTCGCTTGTGGCGGTGTGCGAGATCACGCAGCAAAAGAACGGGTTTTTTGCAGCAGAAAAAAACTTGCTTGCCGAATGTCTTGGCCCGATTATGTCCTTCCCTCCTATCATCTAGTCACCGGAGCCCATGAACTCTAGGAACTCTTGCTTTGTGCGCGGCGACAGGACATAGTTGAATTTTTTCTCGTGGCCTATGGTTGATGTCGGCTTTTGCCCGTAGTCATGGCCGGGGTACATCACGAGGCTTTCGTCAAGTTTGGCCACCTTGCCAAACAGGCTGTCGTACATCTCGGCAGGGTCGCTTCCTGGCAGGTCTGTCCGGCCGCAGTTGCCTACAAAGAGCGTGTCGCCGGTAAAGACGAGCTTGCCGTCAAGCACGAGGCACATGCTGTCCTTCGAGTGGCCCGGCGTGTGCACCACCCGCAGGGATATGCTGCTGCCCACCTTTATCGTGTCACCGTCTTCCACCTCGATGTCGCGCTCCAGCATAGACGCCTTGTGCTGCACTATCTTTGCCCCCGTCACCTTGGCAACCTGCTCGTTGCCAAGCACGTGGTCAAAGTGCGAGTGCGTGTTTATGACGTACTTGGCAGTCCAGCCGTTCTTTTTCAGCGCGTCAAATACCTTGTCAAGGTCCCAGGACGGGTCAATGACTGCGGCCTCGTCGGTTTCTTCATCGTCTGCAATGATGTACGTAAAGTTGGCCATCTGGCCTACCGGTATCTGCAGCACCTTCACAGGACACCACGCTCCGCTTCGGGCGGTATGCCTATCCACTCGACGCGCACAGGCCCTGTGTATTTTCTTGCACCTTTTGTTACAAGCCCCTTTTTCATGCGGTGGAACGTTATAGTGGCGTCAGCCCTGACGACCTTGTCATAGACAGAGCCTGTGTTCGGGTCAAGGCCGGAAGGAACATCGATGGCAAGGACGTATGCCTTTTTTGACTTGTTTATCGCATCTATTGCTGACGCATGCGGGTCTTTGATCTCGCGCTTTATGCCGGTGCCAAATATGCCGTCAAGGATAATGTCTGCAGAGAGGATCTTTTTTCGCACCGCGTCGCTCACCTCTTTTCCAAAGATGATTTCGACAGAGTCCATCTTTTCGACTATGCCCCAGTTGAGCTTGGCTTCCTCGCTCTTGATGTCAGATGGGCTTCCAAGCAGGACCACCGACGTCTTGGCCCCATAGCCGGCAAGGTGGCGCACCGCGACAAGGCCATCGCCCCCATTGTTGCCGGTGCCGCACACGGCGACTATTTTCTTGTTCTTTAGCTGCTGCTTGAACTTGCCTGTGATAAAATCAGAGATGCCGTGGCCGGCGTTTTCCATCATCAAGAACCGGCGCATGCCAATTCCGCTGTGGCCATTTTCCTCTATGCTATACATCTGATCCGAAGTGATGGCTGCCGCTGCCCCGCCTTTCTTCTTCATCGGAAATCCATATCCCTCACGGCAACATAAAAACTAACTTAAGAAAGTAATTTTGCACGCGAAAAACGCCGCGTTTACCGATCCGAGCGGTAGCGCATCAGTCTCACCCTCAACCTCAATGGTAACAAGCCCGCGTCGCATAGTTCTCATATTTTGTGTGAGCTGGCACTGCCATAGCAGGAGTTTATAGTACTTATGCCGTTATGATATAACAAAGTTATATTTAGACCAGCTCATAGAGTTTTTAGATCTAAAGTACCCATTTTAAGTACCCTTTTAGCAACCGCCATCGAAAGCACTGCGCCGATGGCACAGATACCTTTGCTGATACCAAAAGAAGTCGAAGTACAACGGCTGAAAAAGATCTACATCATGGTCATAGTACTGGCCCAGATAGCACTATCCGTGGAGATAGACAACTTTGTCGACGGCTCGCTGCACCAGACGTCCATACGCGACTCGGCCTTCACGCCGGCCCACTGGTGGCTGTACAGCCACTTTATCGCGCTGCCAGTCGGCTGGGGCATGGTGGCCATGTACGACAGAAGGGTTCCAGTCCTCAGGGGCCCCGGCAACTCGATGAACACGGGCTTGAAGATAACCATCATCGGCTACCTTGCCACGATGTTCACTGTCGGGGTCAACGAGATGTGGCACTTCTGGATGGTCGAGGAGATCTTTTCCGTACCGAACCACTGGATGTTCAACATGGGTGTCGTAGTGGCATTCATGGGCGCCTTGGCGTACGTGGTGAGGGTGTACGCAAGGATGGTGGAGCTGCAGCAGGAGACTCCGGCCAAGAACCCGTACGTGGCAGAGATGTACAAGCTGGCGCTGGAAGGAAAACTGTACAGCAGGTCGATACCGTAAGCGATTTCTCCAAGAACCCCTCTCTCTATTTTTTCTTTTTCCCAAGAAATTCCTTCAGGTCGTCGCTGATGTTTGCCACGTCGCCGAGGGTGAGCTGGTCCAGCGCGTCACCCCTTATCCAGACGATGTAACCATCATTGTCCACGATTATCGCTTTGGAGCGCTCCAGGTATTTCAGAACCACGTTTATCTTGTACGGGTCCATCGACGGAAGGAGTGTCCGCAGGTCGCGGAGCTTGGGGTAGCCGCTGTTGTTGCCAAAATTTCGGATTGCAGAAAGGAACGTCTCTACTTCTTGCTCGGTTATCTCGTTTCTTGGGCGGGCCTTTCTGTCCGGCTTGTTCCTTCTGCGCTTCATTCGGGTCAGAGCGGGAATTCAAGCGTCGACTTTTCAAGTTTCAGGACAGGCACATAGAGCGACTGGGCGTCGGTGCCGATGCCCTCTACGTAGGCATAGTCGCCGGAGAGCCTCTTGAGCTGGATGAATTTCTTGGGCGGCTTGTTCCCTTGCACGAAATAGTGGACGGTGGCGTTTCCGACAGTTCCCGTCTGTATAAAAAGCACGTGCTTGCCGCCGTGGTTGATGTAGTAGAGCATCGGGATCACCCCCAGCATCGACTGCGCCGAGTAGATTATCACCTTGAGCATGTCGTCAAGATCTTCGTATTTCAGGTAGACCAGTTCTGGCACGGCATGGGTATGCCTAGAATGCAATATTTCCTTTTTGCATGAATGTTTGTAGCCTTGCCTGCGCGGCCTTCACGTATTCTTTGCTTGTATCATATCCTACAAAGTGCCGGCCTGCCTTCAGCGCGGCTATGCAGGATGAGCCGATGCCGCAGAACGGGTCAAGGACAACATCGCCGGCAAACGTGTACAGCTGGATGCACCTGTATGGCAATTCAACGGGAAAGGGCGCAGGGTGCCCCACCTTCCTTGCGGACTCGGCCTGGAACTCCCACACGCTTTTCGTGTACTGCAGGAACTCTTCCTTGGAGATCGTGTTTTTGCCTGTTGGCCTCCTTGAAAACGATCCCTTGGAAAATACCAGCACGTATTCGTGCACGTCGCGAAGCGTGGGGTTTGACGCGGACTGCCAGCTGCCCCACGCAGTGGAGGCGCCGGCGCTGGAGCCTTTGTCCCATATCACCTCGCCGCGCATCAGAAACCCGCACGCAAGCATGTCCTGGATGATAAAGCTGTGGAGTGGTATGTACGGCTTGCGGCCAAGGTTTGCCACGTTGATGCACGCCCTCCCGCCGTCTGCAAGCACGCGGTAAAGCTCGCTAAACACGCTTTTCAAGAGCTGGCGGTACTGCTCCATCGTCAGGTCGCCGTCGTACTCTTTTCCCACGTTGTATGGGGGCGACGTGACGGCAAGGTGGACGCTTCTGTCAGGCAGCTCGTCCATCTTCTCGCTGCTTTTGCAGAATATCCTATCAAGCGCTTGTGCAGGCACGCTGTTGCTTTCCGGCATGCCGGCGCCTCTGCCGTTGTCATCGTCGCCGTCGCCGGAGTAATATAGTCGGCGCGAGTAGAACTGCGACGAGTCGTGGCTTTCCCGCCGGGACACCCCAAAGTCACTCGTCCTTGTCGGGGGCGCGCGCTTGTTCTTCTTGTCCTTTCTTGTGCCTGCTGCCGCCATATGCGCCTTTGCCGCGCGTCCCGCGCTATAAAGATGACGCTCCAGCCAATGGTGGTTTTGTATATAATATGCCTCTATGACGCGGTTTCACGAGGCTTTTATCCAGTGGATCGAAAATTGCTCTTGGAACTTGGGAATCAGATGGCATCATTAGCTGCAAAAGCGGTGCTTGCAATCGCGGTCATCCTTTCAGGGGCGCTGCTACTGCAGGCCGCGCATGCGCAACAGCCGCCTGGCAATAATAAAAAGTTCGCCGTCGCGCTGTCCGAAATGCTTGTAACAGCCGACGCGGCGTCCAAGGGATTTTCCATGAAAAAGAGCGTTTCAGACAATGTGTCAGTCAAGGATGCGACGTCAAAGAGCGTGGAAAAGCCCATCCGCAAGTCGATTGTCACAAAGGTAACAATCAAGGATTCGATACGCAAGACCCTTGTGCACGATATTCACGTATCCAGGTCCATGTTTGAGCAGTTCTCGTTGAAAGACACGGTAAAGGGCCCAAGCGTAGCTGCAATAGCAGAATCCCTCCGTGTCCGCGAGCGCCCGCTCTTGTCAGGAGCCGTACTCCCGCCTGCCCCGCCGCATCTGTCCGTGCTTGGAGGGGGAGAAGGAGGGCAAAAGACGTTCCACTCGGACAGGGACGACTCGGTCGCAATAGCGTTCCACTCGTCTTCGGCAGGCACGTACAGGGTCGACATAGAGAACGCGGCAGGCGACACGGTAGCGACCTTGACAGGAGCGATGGTGGCAGGCGAGAACCAGGTAAAGTGGACCGGCGTGGACTTGGAGGGCAAGGCAGCGCCTTCAGGCACGTACACCTACTACATCACCGCAAAGAACGGCTCCGGAACGAGAAGCGCTCCAAGCGGGGGAGACGGCAAGATAGTGGTTGCTGCCGACGGCGACGGTTCGGGCGTGCCCATCTTTCCCGGCAGGCAGGATCTTCAAATCCCGTTCATGGAGCTGCTGCCCATAGCATTGCCGGTGGCTGCGGCAGGAGGCGTAGCAGCGGCATTTCTCATCAGCAAGATGAGGAAGAAAAAGCTGGTGCTGTACTTGCCCCCGGACGCCGCGCCGGTCATTGACGACATCAGGCAAAAGTACCCCGGCGCGACCGTCGAGGACTATATGAGCCCAAGTGAGCAGAGCCCAAGCCGGTACATGGGCGTCGTCATAGCCGACTCTAAAGAGTCCAACGACGAATGGATTTCAGGCATCATAGCCAAGGCCAAACAGCTTGCCGGCGTCGACTCGATAAACCTGAGCTACCGCGGCAAGATGCGGTCCGTGTAGATTATATTCTGCGCAGGCGCGCCTGCGCCCGTGGCCGAGAACTCGACAAGGCACATCGACACGCTGCGCGAGATGGAAGCCTACAAGCGCCAGTACCAGGTGCGCTGCAGCCACCACGAGCTGGAATACTCGTCAAAGGAAAAGCGAATCACGTGCGCCGTGTGCGGCAAGGTCTGGACGTTTGTACAGGAGCGCGGATACTCCGAGGTAAAGCAGGTCTTTTCAGCCGAGCGCGACGGCTACATCCCGATGCGCTGAAAAAAGTGTTTTTATCCCACACTGCAAACTTTCATCACGTGGCGATGATGATAACAACATTCCAGCTGCAGCTTCAGGAGCTCAAAAAGGCAGGCAGCAGGGAGGACAGGATGAACCTCTACCGCAGGTATTTTGCCTCAAGCAGGTACAACCGCCTGCTCATCCAGCAGGTGCTGATAAGGTCGGCAGGCAATCCCCTGCTTGAAAAAGAGGTTGTCTCCATGGAAAAGGAGCACAACCTAGATTATGCAAAGACGGTCGAGCGGGTGAAAAAGTGGGGCTATTATGAAGAGTTCCTTGCGGCAGTAAAGGAGGAGGACGACGCGCTTGTGCGCATAATAGAGGCGTACGACAAGCGCATGAGGACTAGTAACAGCTAGCCCCGCACAGTCTCGACCACGATCTCGCGCTTGAACGCTGCCCGGCAATAGTTGTGGACGTGCGTATAGTCGTCTATCCTGCCGCACTGGCCGCATTCCCAGCTCACGTGCTCGCGGCATCCCATGCAGAACGAATGCGGGGTCAAGTAGGCGCCGCACTCGCGGCACGATTGCTTGTTGTACATGTCCTTTGGAAACGTATGCCGGCAGGTTATTTCAGGCCAAGTGTGAGCTGTTGTATATTTGCAAGTAAAATTGTAGAATCATAAGTATTAGTGTGGATTTTGCAAGAAACAAGGTACCTCAAATGAAAATTCGTCAAGTGCCTAATACGCAAAATAATATACCGGCACCGATAACAGCCTTTCCGTGGCAATCAAGAAGATCAAGTGCGACTGCGGCAAGTTCATCGAGTACACCGACCGCGTCGTCGGCGGCCAGAACGCCCAGAGCGGCACGCTCGTGTGCTCCAAGTGCGGCAAGGAGCACCAGATAACCTTTCTTGGCTTTCTGAGCGAGATAAAGAACGCCAGCCTAAAGCGGTAGAGCCTCTTCTTCTAGAGCGGTATCCTTTTAGATATCCTGCCTCTGAGCTGGCCTGATGAACAGGTACCTCATTATTGCGCTTGCCATCGCCGCCAGCGCGGTGCTTGCAGTGAGCACCGTCACGGCGACGACGATGGCGGCAAAGGACCAGAGCGTTGCACAGTCGCTAGGAGCTAGCATGAAGCACAGGGAGTACAAGAACGGCGTGTTCAAGGTAATGGCAGGAGGAGGCGGGGCGACTGCGCCCTTGACAAAGTTCTTCCCGACCAAGGCCACGATAAAGGTGGGTGAAAGCGTCACGTGGGTCAACCCGACGAGGGTGGGCGAGCCGCACACCGTGACGTTTATCCTGAACCAGACGCAGTGGGCAGACCTCGAAGCTCCATTTGTCGTCAACAATTCGACGGGCATCACCCCGCTTGCGCCGGGTAACTCGCAGCCAGTAACCATCTCAGGACCCAACGGCGCCACGGCGATGATAGGAGCAAACGCAAGGGCCTACTTGCCTGTCGCGATTGCATCCGACGGCACCGCAATGCCGATGCCGCCAAACGCCAACTACACCATGGTCGGCACAGAGCAGTACGTCAACTCGGGCTTTATCTGGCCAAATGGCATGGCTCCGGAAGGACTCCCACCTATCGACACATTCACGGTCAAGTTCGAGAAGGCAGGGACGTACGACTATATCTGCATACTGCACCCGTGGATGGCAGGCCAGGTAGCAGTCAACTAACCAACCAAGGGCTAACGCCCTTTTTCTTATTTTTTGAAAAAAGATAAAGAGAGAGAAAATATTCTGGGGCCCGCAGTTTTTGTGCGGTTGCTGAGATTATTCTGCCTAGCGCCTTTTTGGCCTGGACTTGGCCGTGGCTTTGGCCGCCTTCTTTTTCCGGGCAGGCTTTGGCGCTGCAGCGCTCTTGATCTTGGCGACGCGCTTTTGCAGTTGCGCTATCTGCGACACGAGCTTTTTGTTCTGCGCCGTCATCTCCCTTGCATGGCCTGCGTTTTCTTTTTCGGCCCTTTTGAGCGAGTCAAGCACCTGGCCGAGCATCTTGTTGGTCTTTTCAAGGACCCTGGCGTTCTTTTTTATCCTCGACAGCGCCTGAGCTATCATGGCCTCCTCGTTGGTCACGGTGCGCTCTGGCAGAGGCATCGACGACGACGGCTGCTGTTCTTGTGTTGTTTCGGTCACTTGCTCTGCGACCCCGGCAGATTCTGCAGTTGCCGGCGGCATTTCCGAGTCTCCTTCTGTAGTGGACATATATGGGCTGTGGTAGAATGCGCTATCTAAAATCATTTACTGCAACGCATCATAATTTGCCAACCAGCACAAGAATTATTTCAATTGCTATCAGGACGACGATTATTGCTTCCAGCATCAGCATCGTCCTGTCCATCTTTATGAACCGGGTGTTCTGGAGGGAATCGTAGACCATAGTATAGATTTCCCCCAGCCTGTCGAGTTTTCTTGTCACGGAATCGGCCAGGTCCTGCACTTCAAACACCTCGCCCAGGGTCTCGCACAGAGAAGAGAATATCCGGGCCCTTGGGCTCCCCCTGGCGACCTTCATGGCCGAGACTATCTCTAAAAGCTCCAGCCTCATCAGGTGGATGTCGTTTATCCTCTCGCCCAGCTCGCGGTCGGCCTTGAACTCGGCCTTGGCAAGAATGTCGTATGACTTGCCGAGCATGTCGTCAAGGAGCGAGTCGTAAACCCTGAGCTGGAGCTTTTGGAGGAGGTAGAGCTCTGCCGCCCTTGGCACGGGAAAAGCCTCTACGTTCTTTGCAAAGCCAAACGCCCCACGAATGTCCGCGATAAAAAAGTTGTCCCGGTATGCATAGCGGTTATTGTCAAATATCTCATCCACCTCTTCCATGCAGAGCCTCTCAAAGGGCTCCTTTCTTATCAGGCCGACTATCTCCTTCCTGCTTTTTTCGATCAGGCCCCTGTCGCCCTCCCTGACCATGACAAGCCTGTACCTCTCTTCATAGTCTATGCTGGCATACGGGCTTGTTATGAAGGGCTTGATGTCTTCCTTTATCCTGCGGGCAAGGTCTCTGGCAAACTCTGCCATTGGAATAGTAGTAGAAGAAGAAGTAGAAGAAGAGGAAGTGGAGGAAGATGCGCCCTGCGAGACTACCGCCAGTACCCCGCTGCTGCCGACATTACCACTGCCGCTGCCACTACCGCCACCATCATCGCCTTCTGCCCTTGAAATAATCTCTAGCGTTTGGGCAAAATCCCTGTTCCTTACCGGCACGTTTATCCGGACGAGGATTCCCCCTATGGAAAAGACCTTGATCTCCACGCTTGACTTTATCCCGAAGACCTCCACCGCGTCCTTGGCCACGATCCTGACGCCCTCCTCTATCCACGAGGCTCCCGGAACCTTCTCCCTGCAGGCCCTTCCATACTCGCCCAGCCTCCCCTCCAGATCCTTTGGCTGGACCTCCCCTCCAATGTCCGAGACATATATGAATACGAGCTCGCCTTCCTGAATCATTAAAAAAATCTGTACAATATATCGGCCTGATCGTATAAAAGAAACTCTGATGTTTCTAGCCTGCCTATAAAATTATTATAGAAAGCAAGTCCGGCAGGCGTGACAGAGGAAAAAAATCTGCCAGAGCGATATGTCACTGTTTTGGTGGCGCGTCGAGGGGCACAGGGTACTTTATCACGTCGCCCGTGCTCCCTATCTGCAGCTGCCCGAGGTCAGCAAGGGTGTCGATGTCGTTCATCTTGATCAGGTTGCCTGCAGACACGGTGTACAGCACGTCGCCGATGTAGAACGACCTGCTCACCTGCATGCCGTAGTAATAATTGTAGTACGGGTCGGTCGCGTTGCTGGAGTGCTCTACCGTTCCCTTTAGCGCGATTCCCGAGTCAGGGCTCACGCCAAAGACGTAGAACCCGCGCCACACCTTTGGAGGAATGTAGCGGCCGTCCGGCGCGTACTTTCCCTCTGCGTCATAGGTGTTAACAGGTATGGAAAGCACGTTTGGCTCCTCCTTACTGAACAGCAGCGCCTTGTGGTCCCAGAGCACTTCCGAGTCCGTGCCCTGCCCCGGTATCACATAGTCGTCTACCAGCTTTGGATTTGCCACGTCGGACACGTCAAAGAGCGCCAGCTTTACTCCAGTCTGCGTGATGCCACCATAGCCGTTGTCCTTGGTGTCCTTGCCGATGCCGATCACGTGGTCCTCGTCGTACGGGTGCAGGTACGTCGAATATCCGGGCAGTTTCAGCTCGCCGAGCACCTTTGGCGTGTCCTCCGAAAGGTCGATCACAAAGAACGGGTCTATCCTCTGGAACGTCACGAGGTAGAGCCTGTCGCCGATAAAGCGGGTCGAGTACATCGTCTCACCCGGCTGTATCTGCTCCAGCTTGCCCACCGTCTGCATGCTTTCTTTGTCAAGCACGTAGACGTTGCTGTACAGGCCCTGCCCGTACGGCGAGTAGTACTCGACCGTGGTCGCAACCCTGAACCTGTCTCCACTCTCGTCCATCGAGAACTGGTTCAAGAGCCTGCCGGGGACCTCGCCCCTTGCCCCGTAGTCTATCTCGCCGTTTGGCCCGATTGCTATCCTGTGTATGACAGTCTTTGTCGCGTCCTTTTGCGCCTGCGCGTCATAGTCGGCAAGCGATTTCTGGATCTTGTCAAACAGCTGGGTCTTTTCCGACTCGGACATGCCGTTGTACGTGTCTTCAAGGATCCTCGCTATCCTGTCCCACTTGTCGGATGCAGGAACAGACGTATCCGCGTCTACCGCCCTTACCTTGGCCTGCGCGTCCTGCGGCAACAGCGGCACCACCGCTTTGAAGAAGCGGTCGCGGCTTGACTGCTCGTAATAGTTGTACGGCAGGTATTTCGGGTAGGCGATGTAGATGTTGTCCTGCGACACGTACAGGGTCGACGCGGGGTTCATCATGAACGTCTTGGAATCTATATCATCCTTGTCGGACAAACCTATTGATGTCACGGTGTTAAAGTTGTAGTACGGCTCAGGGTTCTGGAAGTAGTAGATGTCCGGCGCCACCACCGTCCTTGACGACTCGGTTATCTTTGGCACAAGCGGCTGGCGGTAGCTGTACAGGTCGCTTGCCGTGACAAGGTACACGCGGTCGCCTATCATCCTGGCGTCGTGGTACGTGCCGCTTACAACATAGTCGTGGACCGTCTTGGGGTTTGCCCTGTCAGAGACGTCGAGCACGAGGGCGTGCGTCTTTGGCGTGTACACCGGCTGCGGCGCAAACTCGTACTGCGGGATTACATAGTCCTGCGCGTATTCCGTGTAGAACACGACAAGCGTGTCGTTGTTCAGGAACATCTCTTGCAGGTACTGGCCGTTTTTGATGTCAAGGCCGACCTTGGCGACTATTGTGGCGTTCTCTGGAGGGTACACGTCAGATATAGTCAGCTTGTCGCCCGACAAGACGTATGCGTACTTGCCGTCGTTTTTCACAAAGTCGGGCTCGTCGACTCCGGCCACCTGGTTGTTGGTGCCAGAGAACACGCCGGTACGCTGGCCGTTTTCAGTAAATGTGGCAGCCTCGCCAGAGGCGGATGAAGGACCCATGACTGCACCTGGAGCCGGAGGAGCTGTTGTACGCGCGTCGGAATCAGCAGTCGCCCCAAGGTTAAACTTGCTGAAATTTTCAGGTATCCCCGTCTGCGCGGTACTAAATGCGTTGCGGCTGGCCTCGACGTTTGTCAGGAACGCCCGCAGCTCGTCAACCGAAGAGAACTTGGCGATGTTCTGGGTAGGGGCCACAGTAAACACCGGAGGAATGCCAGTAGTAGCAGTAGTGCCATTTCCACCCACAAAAGTCGTGGGGCCCGGCCCACCCCTGGTGGCAATGTTGCCACCGATAGACCCCAGTACTAGCACAAAGCCTATGGCCGCAGCAATTCCAATGCCAGCCATCCCATACATCGAGTAACGTGCCATTCTCTATTTTCTGAACCTCTCTACCGTCATTATTAACCAACCGATCCATCTTAATTCTACACTTTAGAACACTCCTTTTTGGCGCCCGCGTTCCACCTTTTGCGGCTAACTTCGATAGATAACGTATTCTACTGCCATGATGCATAATTTTTGCAGGTTTTGATATAATATTTACAAAAAACAACCTGCAAGGGAGCTCGTCAACTGGCTATAAAACAGCCGTTCTGGAACGTAGAACGGCCTTCTGGAACGCGTTCTGAAACCTAGGCTTAGTTATCATGCCCTTGCAATATAGGGCGTCATGTCATACCAGAACATGAAGAATAACCGCAATCTTGTGCTGATTGCAGGCATACTTGCAATCGGCCTTGTGGCAGCCAGCATACTTGGCGGCCAGTCAATGACAGCAGCTGCACAACAGCAGCCAACGCAGAACAACGGCAACAGCAATGGCAATAACACCAAGCCTACAGTGAGCACGACGGGCACCGCAAGCACCAGCGTGGAACCTGACAAAGTCAGCGTGACCATAGGCGTCGAGACAAACGGCACGACCGCAGAAGAAGCAGCGGCCGCAAACGCCGAGCTGATGCAGAAGGTGATTGACGCGCTCAAGGCACTTGGAATCGCCGACAGCCAGATCGCCACCAGCCACTACAGTATCTACCCAGTGTACGACATGGTAAGCCCGGTATGCATCGAAATCTACCCGCAGCCCCCGGAGTGCAAGCCGAGGAGCGAGATCACAGGCTACAGGGCAGTCAACTCTGTCACAGTGACGGCTGACGCAAGCTCTGACATCGGCAAGATAATCGACGCGGCGGTAGGCGCAGGCGCGAACAACGTGAACGGCGCGTACTTCTTCATCTCCGAGGCAAGGCAGCAGGAGATCCGCGACAGCCTCATCGAGAAGGCAATCGACAACGCAAGGAGCCGTGCAGACAAGGCGGCAAGCGCAGTAGACATGAACGTTACAGGCGTCCACGCGATAAACCTCAACGACGTCTACTTCCCGGTCTACTTTAAGGAATTTGCCGCAAGCGCAGACGGCGGAGCGCCAACAACCCCGATAGTTCCGGGCCAGCAGCAGGTCACGATGAACGTCCAGGTCGTCTTCACGATGGGTTAAGGCGGATAACCGCCCCCATCCCCTCCTCTTTCTTTTTCTTTCGCCTCATTTCAACGCCTTGTAAAGCGCAAGCCTTTTCTTGAGAAGTGCTATTTCCTCGTCCTTTGCCCTTAGCTTTTCCTTCAGCCTCGCTATCTCTTCCATCAGCTCCTGCCTGCTCCTCTTGTCATCCGTGTGTCTGTAGCCGGAGATGGCCATCGGCAATAGTCGCACGGAGCAAAGAAAAGGCATCGACAGCTGCCAAATTCACCTCTAGCTCTAATTTAGCTGATACTTACAGAACCTTTTTCCTGAATTCTTAATACCGTTTTATGCGCATCTACGACATGGGACTATTGACGTGGATAGTGGTGGGAGTGGTAGTCCTTGCGATCATCGGCCTTGGGTGGCAGACCTTCTTTTCCGGCATAGTCCAGGGCGCCAAAAAGATAGGCGACAACCCGGTGATAGAGAACGTAACAAACGCCGCAAAGGACAGGCTTGACGACCTGACCGGCGATATAGTGATAACGAGGCCCGCGTAACAACATACAGGTATATACCTGTGAGCAATACTGCTGCTGTAGTTGAGGTGTATTTTGACGGCCTCTGCCTGCCCAAAAACCCGGGCGGCATTGCGTGCTATGCCTACGTCATCAAAGAAAAGGGCGGCAGGCTTTTGCATAGTGGCTCCGGAGTTGCTGCAGAGCCATCTGCCCAGTCCACAAACAATGTCGCCGAGTACACCGCCCTCATAAAGGCGCTGGAATGGCTTGACGAAAACGGCTATACCTCTCACTGGGTAGAGGTAAAGGGCGACTCGCAGCTGGTCGTCAAACAGATGAACGGCGAGTTCCGGGTAAAAAACAAGCAGATAATCCCGCTCTTTCAAAAGGCCGCGCTCTTGAGGAGAAAATTCCGCGACATCTCGATAGCGTGGGTTCCCCGCGAGCAGAACAGCGAGGCAGACAAGCTGAGCGAGAGGGCCTACAACAACGCGCTGCTGGAAAACCCCGGCCTTCTTGACATGATAAAATGAGGAGAGGCGCGTGCTCACGCAGAAGTAGTGGTGAGCTGCGCCCCGCCAAAGTAGACCGAGAACGACTGGCACCAGATTATCACGTTGTCGTACCTTGAGAGGTCTATTCCGTCTGGCAGGTCGTAGTTCTGGTTGCCGCTGCTGGCCTTGAGCCTCCCGAGGCTGACATAGTCGGCGTTGCTTTTGTCGGCAGAGAGGTACACGTAGAGGTCGGGGCCGTTTGTGACCTTGAATTCTTCAAGCCTCAAAACAGAGCTGCCGCTGCCCAGGTGCAGCACCCTTGCAGTCCCTTCCGCGTTGTGAAAGCCGTCGCCGGCGCCTGCAAACGTCCCGCCTGTCTCAACAAGCACCTTGTCCTTCATCATAGCATCATCTTCAGTCGAGCCTTTGTCAATTTCTGCCTCGTCCTTGGACATCATCGTGCCATCCGGCTTCCGGTCGTTGTCGTCTGCCATCGCATCCTCTTCATTTTTTTCTGCCATCATCGCGTCACCAGCGTTTGCGATAGGCGACGGCTCGTCTATCATGGTCGTGATAAAGAGAGGAGATGCGGCGTACACCGTCGCCGGCACCAAGATGGCCGCTGCGACGATCGCCGCTATTGTGACGCGCTTGTTCATGTGCAAACCAGCGGCCGTCATTATTAAAACCATTTTTCCAGATCCCATCCAGATTTATTCACATCTCGTTGTCATAAAAATGACTGACCAGTCAGTATACTTATTAGCCCCCGCCAGCAATCAACTACCGTGGACGCAGGGGAGGGACTCTGAGACGCCAAAGGTGACAAGTGCTCACAAGGCCGAAGTGCGCGACAGGATAATCCAGGCCGCGATTGAGAGTTTCTCGCAGACCGGCTACGACAAGACCAAGATGGACGACATTTCGCGCCGGCTGGGCCTGAGCAAGGGCACGCTGTACCTGTATTTCAAGAGCAAAGAGGACCTATTTTTGGGAGTTTGCGAGACGAGCCTGAAGGCAGGCGACGGCCATGACGCGCACCTGTTCACAAAGAAGGAAAACGCCGCCTCTGACGCCGAGGAGATCTTTGACAACATCCGCAGGCGTGAGCGCGGAAACGACAGGGTGATGCTGGAGATGGTAGTCGAGTCCACCCGGAACCCACGTCTCAAAAAGGCGATGTACGAGTACCACCTCAAGGTGCACGAGCATGTACTTGAGGGGCTCAAAAAGAAGGTCGGCGAGGGATTTATCAGAAAGGACGTAGACGTTGCCGGCCTTGCAATAGCACTCGTCGCGCTCTATGACGGCCTTGCGGTGAACAGGATGCTTGGCGTGAGCGATTCCGTGAACAAAAAGGCATGGGTGGCGATGCTAAAGGCAGTCATCGCCGGCTCCAGCTAGTCGCTGTACGTGACTTTAACCATCCTTGCCTGCTCGGGGTCTGCCGGCGCATCGTTTGCGTCCGTTTTCAGGGCTGCAATCTTGTCGACAACGTCCATGCCGGATGTCACCTTGCCAAAGACGGTGTACTGGCCGTCGAGAAAGTTAGAGTCCTTCAGGACGATAAAGAACTGCGAGCCGGCGCTGTTTGGGTCCATCGCCCGGGCCATCGACAGCACTCCCCGCGAGTGCTTGGTCTTGTTGAACTCGGCTTTTACGCTCCATCCCGGGCCGCCTGTTCCCCACCGGCCCTTGTTTGCCGCGCTCTTTGTCAGAGGGTCGCCTCCCTGGATCACAAACCCGGGCACTATCCTGTGGAAGAGCGTGCCATCGAAAAAGCCGCTAGAGGCAAGCTTTCTGAAATTCTCGACGTGCTTGGGTGCAACGTCGGGGAAGAACTCGATCGCGATGTCGCCGTGCTTTGTCTGAATCTTGGCAGTTGGCATAGAATAGCAGTGGTTGCCACTGGCAGGTATTTGAACCTGCGTGAGGGAAAAGGTCATTTATCAGAATCGACAATCATCTAATGTATACATGCACGAGTACCTCTCACCGTTAAAGCCAAGGTATAGCGAATGCAAGTGGTGCGGCAAGCGCACAGCATACTCGTGCATCCGGTGCAGCTACTGCTATTCTTGCCACCCTGCAATCGAGTATGCAGAGAGGACAGGGCTGGGCGCGGCCTGAGATGCATCTCTCCCCCTCTCCCGAGAGTGTCTCCCACGTTATAAGGGCCGGAGCAAGCTTCTCTGCACTTGAAGCATTTCGTCGGGTGCGCAGGGTGGAGGTTTGGCAACTTTTACCCGCAGGCGCTTGCGCCAAGGGAGTACCTTTCCCACTATTCCCGGGTGTTTGACGTCGTCGAGGTGGGCGTGCCGGCCACCTACGAGCACTCGTTCTGGAGGTGGGCGCACGAGACGCCAGAGGGCTTTCGCTTTGTCGTCAGGATACCAGAGCAGGCAGCAGCAGAAGAGGATAGCGTCGAGCTTGGAAACCTGCTTGAAGCTTTCAGGCCGATAGAGGAAAAGACGCTTGCGGTGGTGATAAGGACGCCGCAGGGCCTCACACTTCAGGACGGGCGGCGCTGGCTTGACAGAGTGCTTGCCACCTCCACCTACCACGGCTACTCGGCAATCCTCGACTTTGCCCACCCCTCATGGTTTCAAGACACCACGTACAACGTACTGAGGAGGCACGGCGCGGCCATGTACTGGAGGAGTGGAAGGAACGTACAAGAAGCTGCTGTCGCCATCACGTCGGATTTCATTTTTCTCAGGCTTTCAGGCAACGCCGGCAACTGGAAGGCCGAGTTTGAAATGGCCCTCAAAGAAGCGGGGCAGGATGGGCAGGTTGACATGTCGATAATAATCGCAGACAGCCCGGGCGGCGCAAACGCCGCGCTCACGCACCTTGGCCTGCCAGAGCGCAAGTACGCCGGCCCCATGCCTGCCCCTGCCCTGCCCGTGCCTGCGCCAAGGTGGTCCCCAGGCAGCAGGATGATCCTCTGCGTCGACCTCAACGCCTTTTACCCTTCCTGCGAGGAGCTGCGCGAGCCGGCCCTCAAGGGCAGGCCGCACGCCGTGATAATGACTGACCAGCCTGCCGGCAAGATAACGCGCGGCGTGGTATCGTCCTGCTCGTACGAGGCGCGCAGGTTTGGCGTCAGGTCGGCCATGCCGCTTGCAAGGGCGCTGGCGCTGTGCCCCGATATGGACCTCCGGCCAGTCGACATTGCGTACTACAAGCAAGTGTCCGAGAAGGTGATGGAAGTCCTTTCAGGGTTTGCAGACGTGATAGAGCAGGCAAGCATAGACGAGGCGTTCCTGGACTGCACGGCAAGGGCCGCTGCCGGCGACGCAAGCCCCTACGAGTACGCGTCGTCGATCAAGAGGGCGATAAGGGAGAGGTGCGGCCTTTCAGTCTCGATAGGAGTGGCGCCTTCCAAGTCGGCGGCCAAGATAGCGTCTGATTTCAAAAAGCCTGACGACATCACCGTGGCCTATCCTGACAGGCTGCAGGATTTCCTTGCGCCTCTCGAGGTAGGCAGGATCTCAGGCATCGGCCCCAAGACCCAGCAGGAGCTGAAAAAGATAGGCATCGCAACCATAGGCCAGCTTGCGGCATGCGACGTGCAAAAGCTGACGTCGCGCTTTGGCAGCAGAAACGGCCTGTGGATGTGGCAGGTGGCAACAGGCGCAGACAGCGACCCCGTCGTTCCAAGGGAGGACCACGTCTCGATAAGCACGGAGCACAGCCTTGAAGTACATGCAAAGGGCAGAAAGGAGGTCCTTGCAGAACTGACCGCCCTTTCTGACGAGCTGTACGCCAGGGTGGCAGGGCATGGCTACCTGTTTCGCACGGTGGGCGCAAAGATAGTCAGGGCCGACTTTTCCATCGAGACGAGAGAGATGTCGTACCAGGGTCCGCAGCAGAGGCGCGAGAGCATCCTTGCGGCAATTCCGCAGCTGGTCGACAGGTTTGACCTTGACGCGCCGGTCCGAAAGGTCGGCCTGCGCGTCACCAACCTGAGCCACCCCGGGAGGCAGGAGGCGCAGCGGACGCTCCTTGACTTTTTTGCAGGACAGGGAGGGTGAACGCGTTTTCCGCGGCGCGTCTACAATGTCAACCCACAGCGTTTATAGCTACAATCCTGCGACGCAGTATCATAATTATGGAACAAGGTTCCGGAACGCTGCTTCAGGACAGGCTGTTTTACTGCGAGCGCTGCAGCACGGTGTTCCTGTCAGACGAGGACGCGCACATGCACGAAAAGCTCCTCGGCCACGTCATGTGCCACCTTGCGCCTGAAGAAGAAGGTCAAGGAGGGGCTGCCCGGCTTACATATATGTAACACGTGTGGATATGTACACACAGATGGACGCAGGCGCAAAGCGGTTCCTGTACCAGCAGATCCTCTGGCTTGGAATCTACTTTGCAATAAGCATCGTGATCACCATGTTCATCGACTTTCCGTACTCGCTCATGGTGCTGCTGCCAATCATCTTTGGCCTTGCGTACTATCGCAGGTACCGCTTTATGAAGCAGGTCGGCGGCCGGCAGGGCTCGCTGTTTGGAAACCCCTTTGGCCAGAAGGATGGCGAAGGTAGCAGCAGTATCAACTATTACTGCATCAGCTGCGGCACCAAGCACAACAAGGTGTCGTGCCCAAACTGCGGCTCCAAGATGAAAAAGGCAGGGTTCTAGGTACTGACTGAAGCTGCCGGAAGCGTCTCTTGTAACTCCCAGTTGGTCACATCGTGCTTGTATTTACATTGGTATATCTGGATCAGCAGGCCACCATCTTTTGATTCTTTTTGCATGGCTACTTTATCTTCTGCATCATACGTCTTTGTTACGGATCCGCCACCTTCAAAATTATCAGTACGAGCGGAGCATGAATGCTTATGGGGGCCAACTGTTGGCACAGAAACTACTTTGTCATACCTATCCTCTTCACTCCAGGAGGACGATTCGCATAAAAACACCACTACAAATCCCTGATAGAATACACTTGCAACTCTATCTCCAGCTTCCCAATGCCTGCCGGCATCATCATTGCAGCCGGGATCCAGCTCGTCAGATTGCGGCCTGAACGCCGCAGCCGGTTTCAAAGTGCCGCTTACAACAACAAGTGGCGCTAACACTAGAGATAATTCCGTGGCTATCGAAATTATTATTACTACCACGAGATCTCTGGAGCAGAGATGCTTCTTGTTTGTTGGCACACACGTCAATTTCCATCTGCAGAAATAAAAAATGACAAGTAATAAGAGTAAGAATGAATATTCGACATTAATTCTTCGAATTTGTAAATCTTGGCGCAGCATTGGTTTTGGAACTCGTTCTTCCGCGGTAGGGAATGGGAAAAGAAATTCGGGGGCAGGTACTAGTAGAGACCATATCAAAACGTTCAAGATAAATTCTTCCTCGTTGGACGTTATCACATTGATGATAACGATGATGGTGGTAGTGGAGATAATGTCTCATGGTTCCAAAGAATCTGACAACGCTTACACCTTCGGATATTGACGCATTATTAGAACTACTAACTCAAGAGGAACGGTACGTCATGTTGTTGATGCTCAAAAACCCGAATGAGGTTAAAAAAAGAGAATGGCGGGTGAAGCGTTTGAAATATCTAGACGACCTTTCTCAGAAGTTAGAGTCTCTAAAAAAGCAGGATTGAGCCACGCATATGCGTATACGCTTCATGACGTCCTGCAAGAGCACCTTGACTACTTTTGGCAGAGGCTTGTGCTAGATACTCGACGTGTGTGGTGTAATTGCCTTTTAGCCAAAAGTAAGTGAACAGGCTTGCAAAATCTGCCTAGAGAGGCTCAGCCTTGAAAATGTTAAGGTGATGTCATATTGATAAATTCGTCAATGATCTGATACATGGCATCAAAATACCTCATGCATATTAGAGATGCCCATTTAGTAATTCCGTTGTAATTATTCTATGATAATCGAATTACACATAATGATATTCAAGATTTGCCTTATCAAATATGATATACTTAATCGGTCTGCAAACCACTTAAATAAATCTCACACTATCAGGTATGTGATGTCGAACAACCAAACGACGAAACTTGTGCTGGCGGGAGTTGTGCTCGTGGCTCTCGTTGGGATGATAACGGCGACCGCGTTGCCTGTAGATAAGGCCTTCGCGGATAGAGACCATAAGAAGAAGAAAGACCGCAGCGATGGAGGACGCGGTGGAGATGGCGGAGATGGCGGAGATGGAGGCTTCTGTCCCGGGAAACACAATGACTGCTATGGCGGTCATGGCGGAGATGGCGGAGATGGCGGAGACGCTGGTGATCGCGGTCACGGTCACCGTGGCGGTGGTGACGGCGGCGACGGAGGAGACGGCGGCGACGGAGGAGACGGCGGTTTCTGCCCAGGCAGGGACAATGACTGCAGTGGCGGCGACGGCGGCGACGGCGGCGACGGAGGAGACGCGTAGTAACAAGTAGTAACACCAACACGATACACATACCGAAAATGGGTGGTAACCCTTACCACCCGATTTTTTCTATTTAATAGAGGAATTACAAAAAAGTCTTCTTTTTTCCAAATAAATGTGCAATTTTAGAAGGATTTAAATAAATCCGTAACAATATACATACCATGTCAAAAAATCTTTCGAAGACACAAATTCTGTGGCTTGGTCTAATGGTTATTGCACTCGCTGTTGCATACACAGGTGTTGCATACACAGGAGCCACTAAAGCGAATGGTGCCGGTGGAGCTGGCGGAGCCGGAGGTGACGGCGGCGATGGAGGAGCTGGCGGAGCAGGTGGTGGTGCCGGTGGAGCTGGCGGAGCCGGAGGTGACGGCGGCGATGGAGGAGCTTGTGGAGAACCAGGAGAACCTGGCGAGCCGGGAGAGCCTGGAGAACCTGGAGAACCGGGTAGCAATGGCGGCGGTGCCGGTGGAGCTGGCGGCGAAGGTGGTGCAGGTGGAGCTGGCGGAGACTGCTAGGAGGAAAACAAGAATTAGCTCCGCCATTTTATTTACCACTTGCGCTTGCGGCAGGCCATGTCTTGAGAATTGAATATTTTTTGAGTTTCATACAGGACAGCGAGATACTCAAAAAGAAAAATGGAGAAGAGTTCTGTCTATGTAAGAGGTACTCTTCATTATTCCTTCTACTCTTACATCTCGGCAGAGTGCGAAATGCTGTAGAATGAATGATGATGGAAAAGCCTGTCTGAAACGGCTGAAGTGGAATAGCCCTTTTTCGCCCTGACAAGTGGTTATTCATTCAGAAGGAAGTTATTCGAAAAAATTATATTAGGCAGAAACCTGTGGATTTTCTAGTACAATCTCAAATAATATGACAATTATACGTTAGGATTTCAAAATAATGGTCTTATCTATTATTATTGTTAATTATTATTGCTAAGACATTATAATCAGCATCTGCTGTATATTATGATGATGTCATATCCAAGAGGAAGCAACCTTGTGTCTTTACTGGCTGTACTAGCCGTTGGCCTTGCGATTGGATCCTATGCAATCGTGCTGCCAGATGCTTATGCACGATCCAGTGGAGATGGTGGACGCGGAGGAGATGGTGGCGATGGAGGAGATGGTGGCGATGGTGGACGCGGAGGAGATGGTGGCGATGGAGGAGATGGTGGCGATGGAGGAGATTGTGAAGACGGTGGACAAGGTGGAGAAGGCGGCAAAGGTGGAGAAGGCGGCAAAGGTGGAAAAGATGGACATGGCGGACACGGTGGACACAGGGGACATGGCGGACACGGTGGACACTGTGGACACTGAAAGCACTGGAACATAGAATATCAAAAAGGGTGATAACTCTCGAGCTATCACCTGTTATTTTTTTGCAAGATGAATCGTCGAAATTTCGCACACGTGCAGTATTTCCAACAATCCTATCTTTCCCATGCTAATTTGATCCCGTATCGTCCACCAGCTTATGTCAGAGGTATTTCTTTTACACAGCATATGCACGGTAAAATTCTTACAGGACAGGCCGCTTATTCCCCTTTTGATGTCAAATCTAAAGAGGAGGCATCACCCAAGACAGTCCAAACGATGCATGACAGCCTAGCATGCGCCAGAACAAGAGCGGCGGAATGCAGCGTTTCGCATGCCGCGGCCGCAAGCGCACAAAAGAAGTAGCGCGTGCTGGGGGGGCGTGATTGCGCTTGCAAATCAGATCTTTATCCGGTACAGGTTGCCCCGCGACACGACAACGGTTTTCCCGGAGCGGCTTATCTCATAGTCGACCCGCAATATCCCATATCCCTTCTCCTCTTTTTTTGATGCAATCCTGTACCTGACGTCAAGCGTGTCGCCTGCGTACACCTCTCCCAGAAAACGCGTCTGGCGCCCTGCCCACTCTGGGTCGCCGTCCATCCCGTACAGGAGCATCATGCAGTCAGAAAATGCAGGTAGGCGCGTCATCTCGCCCTCAGCCCTTGCGATGACCGCCCTGCCCGGTACGAGCGTGCCCTTGATGCCCTCCTTTTCCGCAAGCTCGCGGTTTTCGTGCAGGACGTTTCTCGTGCGTGCAAAAGAGATGTACGCGTTAAAGTCGGCCTCGCTTATCGTCGTGGACGCGGAAAATTCCTGGCCGACGGCAAACTCACCAAACTTCATTCGCTAAAATTCGCGCAGCCTTGCTTTTATACCTACGCCGCGAATTTCAGTCCGGCGTGCCTGACTATTATTATTCTGACATTTCCGAGATGAATTTCAAAGTTTCGAAAAAGCAGCAAGAGTTTTTGGGCGGGATCGACGCGGCATGCAGGGAGATAAGGCCGTACGAGGACGAGGCGTACCTTGCAGAGAGGCTCAACGACAAGGTCGTCCCGGTGTTTGGCAGGATAGGGATGCTCGGCTGCCCGATATCAAAAAGATACGGCGGCCTTGGCCTTGACATGCTCACCTACGCGCTTGCCATCGAAAGGATAGGGCAGGAGGGGAGCTCGCTTCGCACGTTCTTTTCCGCGCACATTTCCATCGGTCAGCTGGTGCTGCAGGGGTGGGGCAATGAAGAGCAGAAAAAAGAGTACCTGCCCGACACTGCCACCGGCAAAAAGGTTATGGCGTTTGCACTCACAGAGCCGGCGGCCGGAAGCGACCCGGCGGCAATGACGACGACGTTTGAGGAAACGCCGGAAGGGTTTTTGTTGAAAGGCAAAAAGCATTGGATTGGAAACGGCACGTTTGCCGGCGTCATGACGACGTACGCCAAGGACCCTTCCACGGGCAGGGTGTCGGCCTTTATCGTCGACGGCGATGCAAAGGGACTCAGGGTGGAAGAGATGAAAAACAAGATGGGCCTTTTCACGGTCAAAAACGCCGAGATCTATTTTGACAGGTGCACAGTCCCGAAAAAGAACCTGCTTGGCAGAAAGGGCCGGGGCCTGAGCATCGCGTACAGCGCGCTAATCGACGGCAGGCTCAGCGTGGCCGCCGGCGCGGTCGGAGTCATGGAGGACTGCCTTGCTGAAGCAGTGGCGTACGCCAAGTCGCGCCACCAGCACGGAGGGCCGCTTGCTAAAAAGCAGCTTGTACAGGAGCACATTGCAAGGATTGCAGTCGATATTGAAAGCTCGCGCTGGCTTGTTTACAGGGCGGCAGCTGCAAGGCAGAAGCTCCATGAATACGTCGAAGGCTTGAAAGAAAATGAAAAATGGCTCGGCAGGCTTGGCAGGCAGAACAGAGAATACGCGGCGCTCAGGTGGGAGGCAGACAGGCTTGCCGCCATTGCAAAATTCCATGCAAGTAACCGCTCGTTTGAATGCGCCAACAGGTCGGTGCAGGTGTTCGGCTCTGCAGGATACAGGAAAACCGCCCGCGTTGCGCGCCACTTTCTTGACTCGCGCGCAACTATTATCTACGAGGGCGCAAACGAGGTGCTGGAGCTCAAGATAGCGTCAGGCGTTCTAGGTGACGAGTATGCGGCGTACTAGAGGCTTGCCATCAGTTCAAGCCCCTCGTCGACCTCCTCGCCGGTGACCACAAGCGGAGGTATCGCGCGCATGGCCTTCTGGCCGGCAGGAAGCAAGAGGAGCCCGCGCCGGAACGCCTGCTGCAGGGCCCAGTCGCGGCTCTCCTTTGTGTCAAACTCTATTCCGATCATAAGGCCAAGGCCGCGCACGTCGATTATGCCATTCTTCTTGCCGACAAGGTCGGCAAGCCCCTTTTTCAGCCGCTCGCCCATCACAAGCGCGTTTGCAAGGAGCCTGTCGCGCTTTATCACTTCAATAACGGTTGTGCCCACCGCAAGGTCTATCCTGCTCCCCCCACCCCACGTGCTTGAAAGCACGCCCGGCTGGCCGGGGTCGTAGTCGCTCCTGTACGCCGTGGCGCCCACCTGCAGGGCCTTTGCCGCGCTCATGATGTCCGGCAGGACGCCATAGTGCTCAAACGCCCACCACTTGCCGGTCCGGCCCATCCCAGACTGGACTTCGTCAAGTATCAGTGGCACGCCATATTTTTTGGTCGCATTGCGCAGGTTCTGCACAAACCGCCGGCTTGCGATATTGTAGCCGCCTTCTCCCTGCACTATTTCGGTCAGCACAAACGCCGCCTTGTTTTCTGCGAGCACCTTTTCAACAGCGTCGATCTCTTCGTCGCCGTCAGTGGTGCAGAACTTTATTCTCATCACGGCAAGCTCGGGAAAGCCAGCCTTTTGCACCGGTTTGCTATACGTAAACGACAGTGCGCCAAGCGTCCTCCCGTGGAAGCCGCCTGTGCACGAGACGCCGGGGAGGACCGGCAGGCCCTCTGCAAACCTCTTTCGATAAGCAATCTTGATAGCGTTCTCGACTGCCTCTGCGCCAGAGTTTATGAAAAACGCCTTGAAGCCGTCGGGGAGCACAGAGACAAACTGCTCTGCAAGGTCGGCGTGCTCCTTGCAGTAAAAGTCCTGGCCGGCAATCTTGTGCGCGCCGTTCCGGCTCATCTCTGCGAGTACGCCGATGACGTCAGGGTGCGAGTAGCCGAGCGGGCATGCGCCAATGTTTGACGTAAAGTCAAGAAACGAGTTGCCGTCGATGTCCTTTACCACGCAGCCGCTGCCGCTTGCGATGACAAGCGGGTACGTAAATGTCGAGTCGTAGCAGTTCTTTTTCAGGACGGCAATAACATCAGATGCTATTGGTCCGGGAAGCTCGCCTGATACCTTGGCGTATTTCACGGAAGTGGTTTGACAAAAGTCGCTATTAAGGTTGGGCTACTACTACAACAACACAAAAGCTTGCCTGCCGCAAAAGTGCCTGTGCAGGTATCGTCGTCGCGGCAAAAAAGGCGCAATGCGAGAAGGTCATTGGGGATTAGGGTTTTCTTCAAGAAGCACGGGAATCTCCATGGTCGTGTTTGCCCTGACCACGGTAAAGCGCATCGTTTCGCCCACCTGCCTTTGCTGAAAGTCCTGCTGGATCTCTGCAAAGCCTGTCACCGGCCGGCCGTCGACTTCTATTATGATGTCGCCACCTACACGTATTTCCCGGCCGTCCACCGTGACTGCCCTATCGCCGCCCCTTATGCCCGCCTTTTCTGCAGGGCTGCCGGGCACGACTCCCACGACGAGAAAGCCCGACTGCTCGCTGGTCCCCATGGCGCTTGCTATCGCAGGCGTCAGGTTGACTCCGGATATGCCCGTCCATGGCCCTCGCTCAGTCTGCGGAGGTTGGACGGTCACAGGGTTTGTACTAACGTACGCAAAGGAAACCCCCACCACGGCAAAGAGTATCGCAAACGCCGCGCCGGTGCTTGCCAGGCTGTGTGCCACGAAATATTTCCACGCAGGCGCGTGATAACAACTTTTCTGTTAGATGCTCCCGTATTTTGCAAGAGGGGTCTTGCATGACTTGCAGCCAAACATCGCCACCTTGGCGCCCTCCCGGACCTGCGACAGGTCGCCGATTATCAGCCGCCCCTGCTCTTCTGCGGCCTTCATGCGCTCCATGTCGCCTTCCTGCACCCCGTAGATTATCGGAATGATCCCGACTATTCTATTGCAAGCGTCGCAGAATCCCTCCGACACGCGCCGCGGGTTTTTCCGGTGGTATTCTGCGTGGTGGCGCTCGGCCTCCTCTTTGGTGAGGGCAAAGGCGTCTGCAAGCCGGTAGTTTATCCGGTAGAAAATAGGGTCGCCCTCGTCGTACTCGTTTCCCTTCAGGTATGATGAGTGCAGCTCCCGGAGCATCCTTTCAATGTCGTTGTTGTCCTGCTCGCGGGCCATTTCCGCCTGCCTACGCCTGCTTCTTCCTTATCTCTGCGTCGTAGCTGTCGACCAGCTGCTCATAGTGTCCCCGGGTCCTGCCAAGCGAATGCAGTTTTGCTTCTTCCGTCTTGGCCAGCTCCTGGCCTACCTGAGCGGCTTTTCCCTGCAGCATCATGTCGGCCATCGCAAACAGGCGGAAATTCTCCTTTGTCAAATGCTGCGAGACGTGGCCGGTATAACTGCGAATGTCCGCCACGAGCTGGTCTGCACTGCCAGTCTGGACGTACGCCCTGGCAGACGCGTCCATCTTTTCTGCAAGCTGCTTTGTAATCTCGTGCTCAAAGAGCATCCTTGCTATCGGCCCGCCCTCCCTTGGCATGCCGCCTTTTTCCAGCGTCGGGAACAGCGTGTCTTCCTCCTTGCCGTGATGGCAGACATTGGTAAAGTTCTTTGTAAAGTCCAGCGCCTGCTCAAGGAATGGCGCGGGGATGGACTTGCCGGCCTGCAGCAGGTCCGCGGTTACGTTGAGCGCCCTCATCATTTTTTCGATGAGGAAATGATCGTTGCGCAGCGATTCTGTAGACGACATGGCATTTTTTGAATGAGAGCCAGCATATCAACATTATTGGCACATAATGATCACCGACAGGCTTATTGGCGCCGGCGGCAATTATTGGGCAGTATGCTGTTTCTTGTCATCGACACAGTGAAGCTTGAATTCGTCGGACCCGAAGTCGCAATTGCGCAGATGAAGATGCTCCAGCAGACCTTTGCCACGTACCAGGAGCTGAAGGACCAGGGCAAGATCAAGTTTGCGTACGCGTTCGCAGACTCGCCTGGCGGGATGATCGTCCTTGACGTGGCGTCAAACGAGGAGCTGCAGCAGGTGCTGTTCCTGTTACCGTCGATGCCTCTGGTGCAGAGGGCAGTCCGGCCGCTGACAGAGATAAAGTCAGTCGAGAGCATCGTTACAGAGCTCCAGACAATAGTAAGCTCCATGCCAAACCCGGAAAAGAAGGGCCAGAGCTAGAACGCCGAGTGGTTCTCGCGCAAAAAGGCAAGCACCTTGTCGATGGCGCGGACATAGTCCGAGTCGACGTCAAGCGACATCAAAAGATAGTACTTGTCATAGCTGTCTGACACTATCGGGATGGTGGCCCTCACGAGGTTCTCGAATTTGCCCACCACGTACTGCATCTTGCCCACCTTTGACATGAACTTGCCGCCTGAGACGGCGCCGGTGAGTAGCACAAGCTGGCCCGCGTACTTGGCCGTTTCCTCCTTGGTCGCAAGCGGTACGAGGCCCTCCCGGTACACGGTCGCTATCAGCAGGCCCAGGTGATCTGCAAGTGCCACAAAGCGTATCGAGCCTTCAAGCCCGAGTATGCGGCTGCACAGTTCGTCGTACTGCACATGCACCGGTGCCCCCAAAGGGCTTTGTTAAGGTTCTGATACAGAGCTTATGCAGGACGCTTTTTGTTACAGCACGCCAGTCGCTGCTGCAGGGCATTTAGCAATATCCAACACAATCAAAACCGTGCGCTGCGCGCAATCGACATTAGCAGATTGATGTCAAACCTAGAGCATGAAAAGATACATAATTCATCAAATTTGAATAAACTGTATCTAAAATATAGTTTACTACAAAAAAGACAAGATAAATGCAATTCAAGGCAGTTTTTTATATTAGAACTGCATAATACAATTGAATGATAGTGCCGACACCCGATACTTGAGGTTGGCGCTTGGCGGCATACGAAGAAAAACAAAAACTGCATCGGAAGGTGAAAAACCGCGACTTTGACGGCATGGGCTGAACAGGTCGTTGGTGCAGGATCGCCAAGCGCCGTTTACCTTCTTTTCTCCTTCTTCTGAAGTTTTTACCGCAAGCTAAAGAACCTTCTCTTCTTCTTTTCCTGTTTCTGTGCGGCAGGAAAGATTTCGCGTACCCTTTCCTTGACGTCTTGCGGCATGTTCCTGTCTTTTAGAATCATGTGCAGGTCCTGCTCGTTTATCGCAAGGCCAGACGGGCTTATGCGGTAAAACCACTCGATGTCGGCGTCGCTTACTGCATCAACCGGGTTTTCGCAGCCTTTCATGCCGCAGTGCAAAAGAGGCTCCTTTGCAAAGCTGATGTGCCCGTCATGGCATCGGTAGATCGTCACAGCTCGTCCATCCCGAAAACATGGTAGCACTGGTTGCACTTGAACTTCTCTTTGCCCGGCGTTCCTGACATCACGACGAGGTCGCCCCGGGCCTTGCACTTGGGGCACTTTCCATAGACTGTTTTTCTGGCCATCTGCACAATATGTGTGGCAGAGCCCCTTTTTGAATTTTGAACGCAAGACTCTCTAGATGCAGAGACAAAAACACAGCCAGCTGGGCTATGCCTGTGTTTTTTCCCACGGAAAAACTATCCACCGTTTGTGGTTCAGCAGCTTCCCGTAGGCGCCAAATTCCTGGCTGTAGCGGCTCATGCAGAATACAAATGTGCAGTCAAAGCCCCGCGTGGCTCTTGCCACTTTTTGGTAAATGTCGCCAGTGTCATAGATGTCGTCGACGACGAGGTACTTCTTTCCTGCTTCCAGGCGTGGCATTTCCGCTTCAACTATCTGCTTCTCGTGGACAGGGATTAGCATTATCCGGCGGATGCCAAGCTCTTCAGCCAAGAGTTTGGCAGGGATTATGCCGCCGTTTGCTATTGCCAGTATGCAATCGTATTTTGCTATAGCTTTGCCATGCAGGGCTGCGGCAATTTTGTGCACCAGATCCTGGATCTCCTGCCAGCTGCAGTACTCCACACCGTCTGGTCCATTTCCGGGCTGCATGTACGTTTCCTCCATTAACTACCCTTCATTTAAGCAAATTTGTCTTAGCCCAGTTCAAGTGTGGTCATGCCATAGATGCGTGAAATGTCAAGGTCGGGCTTGGAGGCGTTGTACATCCTCGCAGTCTCGAACACCTTGTTCATCCCAGCTTCCTTGGCAAGGTCAACCGCCGCCCTGTTTGCTTCAGGGATGTCGATGTAGACAGGCTCCCCGGCGGCGTGCCCTGCCAGCCCAGAAAGCAATTTTCTTGCGCCGCGTTGTGTGTCTGCAAACAAGGGCCCTATTTTGAATCCCCTAGCGCACTTGCGAATGACGCCATATCCGGCAAGCTTGTCGCTGCTGTCGTCATCGTCGTCCACATAGCCCAAGGCAATCCCTTGCGGAGGATTCAGCCACTTTTCCAGAAATCTAGCACGCGTTGCAGGAAATAGCCCCTTTTCATATTCCGCAACGGCACCTATACTGTATTGTCGCAAGTCTACCACATTGTTGTCCGGCATTGCCATTTTTTCGCCGCCGGCTAATTCATAGCGGATATTCCGGTGCGCAAGCACAAAACCTTTTCTTTCATAGTTCCGCTGGCGCCCAACCACGCCGTCAAGGCCGACATTGCGGCTCCCAAGGCGCCGCATAGCCTGGTGCCACAGCTCCGTACCAAAGCCCTTGCCCCTGTGCTCGGGCTTGACGATATAAAGCCCAAGAAACCCAAACTTGCTGCCATAGGCCACTGCAGAGATGCAGCCGACAGGGACGCCAGAAAGCAGCCCCACAAGATAACCTCCAGGATCAAAATCATAGAACGCATCTGCATCGTGCAGGCCGGGATTCCACCCCTCGCCGGCAGCCCAGCCGAGTGCTAGGTCAAGCTCCTGTCTTTTCATTGACCTGATGATAAAGCCGTCGCGGCTGTCCAACTGTCACGGTAAGGCGGCAAGCACAGATAAAAACAATTATTATTATCAGCCTGCAGGCTGCATCGACACCACTGCCCACGTGTGCGGATGGGCCTTCACGGGGGCATAGCTTACTTTCATGGTCTTGCCGTCGACTACCTCCACAAGGGAGCCGGTCTTGCCTGCAAGCGCGGCCTTGACGCTTTCGAGGTTTGATAAGCTTCTCAGGTCCGTACGCGTAGTAGAAGGATCCCTTGCCGAGTCGGCGATTTCAGTCCCGTTGTGGTCTGCGAATATTATCCGTGAGCCGCCTTCAAGCTGCCTCAGGCCCTTTTCTATCTCGTCAAGGTTGATGATTGCAACCCAGTAGCCGATGGCGCTCTCTTTTTCCGTGCCCTCTTGCCCGTAGACCGGCACGGCGACTGCGACTGCCGGCTCGTGGATGGCTGCGGACATAAAGACAGAGCTGACGTACGCATCATTGGTAGCAGAGACCCCCTGGTACCAGTCCCTGTCAGAGTAGTTCAGCCTCGGCAGTTGCTTTTGCTGCTCGAAAGGCTCGCCGATGTAGATGTTTCCCTCAGGCGTGAGGAAAAAGATGCTTGCAACATCATCGCCGTACGTTGAAATAATGTTCTTGGCAACTTGCCTCTTGGCTACGTCTGCGTCCTGCGGGATGCCCATCTGGGCGGTGCTTACAAGCGACAGCGAGTCGGTGTTTCGGACTTCTGGCGCCAAGCCTGTCAGGCTCATCACTTTGACAGAGCTTGCGATCCTTTCCTCAAGGTTTGAGGCAAGTAGGCGCACGCCTGACGGGTTTTCTGCAGGCTTGCTGCTTCCTTCTGGAATAACGTATGCAACGGCAATAATGCCTGCCGCGGCCACGATGGCTGCGGCAATTATCATGGACATGGCAACCCGCCCGGATTTTGTTGAGGACATTATACGCTTGCTACTCAAGCACCCACTTGGATATATGCTCTGTGCGGAAATTTTAGTGATACAAAGATCTATGGAAAGGTTATATCCTGCACATAACAGGATGGCAGATATTGTTGTCGAGTAAGAGCAGGAACCTTGCAGCGTATTCAATTGCAGTTGCACTAGCTATCATCATACTTGCTGCAGCTGGCACGGCCAGCATCAGCGCGCTTGAGCAAAAGATAATGGAAAAGGAAGCAAGCGACATTCGCACTCTGGCCATCGCCACGGAGGGCAAGCTCTCCACTGTAGCGTCGCTCATGGAAGCAACAGGTGGCCTGCCGCAGGTGGCTGGCGCACCACACGCGTCACAGATAACAACAGAGCTTCACGGAGTGCCTGAAAACGTGGACGCAGAAAAGAGGCAGGTCGCGCAGTCGATTCTGTCCAAGAGCCAAGACATCGAGGCCATAGCGTTCATACTTCCAGATGGCGAGATGTACATCGAAGAGCCGTTTTACAGGCAGATGAACCTGACAAGGACCAACTTTGCATTCCGCGACTACTTCCAGGGAGCGGTGAACAGCGGCTCTACATACCTTGGCGAAGTGTATATTTCCGCGTCAAGCGGCGCAAGCGCATCAGCAGTCGCAGTCCCGATCGCGTCCGGCGGCGAGCTGAAAGGCCTCTGGATAGGCCTTGTACACCTTCAAAATCTGGACAGGTTTGCAAAGGACATGTTTGAGGGCGACGACGGCAGGCGCTTTACCTACGCCGACCAGCACGGCCACGAGGTTGTGTATTCAAACGAGATCGTGTCTGCGCTTGAAGGAGCCGGCAAGCCCCTTGCGGACATGGACGTGTACAAAAAGGCCATCTCTGGCGAGTCAGGCGTGGCAGTCGAGTCAATAGGAGGCAAGGAGATGCTCGTTGCGTACCACCCGGTCAGGGCGCCTGGTACTACATGGGCGGTGTTTTCCATCCAGCCCTACGAGTCGATCATAAAGCCGGTGCAGGACCTGAGGACGCAGGTGTATTCCGCGATTGCAATTGCAGCGGCGGTAGGCGTGGCCCTTGCAATTGTCGTGGTTGCAAAAAAATCATGATAAAAAAAGGCAGAGAGGCCCGGCGCATAGCCGGCCCCAATTCTCATTATTGCGTCAGGGTTTTTGCGACCGCGTCAATCGTGTAGGTCACAGTAAAGGGCTCGCCGCTCCTCTTGTGGAAGAGAAGGGCACTTCCCGTAAAGTCAAAGGTGCCCGACGAGATTGGCGAGTCTCCCGAAAGGATCGGCGTGTCGACAATCCCGGTCATGTGTGAGTAGGTTATCGTGGTGCCGTTGATGACGGCAACCGGCGGCTGGCCGTACTCGGCGGTGGGTGCCACGGCAGGGTTGTACCGGTGCATCACCTCTATCTCTATTGGCTTGCTTGCGGTAAACGTGACCGTGCCAGACCAGATCCTGCCGTCGTCTCTCAGCGGGAGGGCAAAGACGACCTGGTGGGTCGGGTGCCCCTGTGCGGTGACCGGCGCGGGAGCGGACATGACGGTTTTCTGGACTCGGACAATGGTGCTGCTGTTTTGCTGTTGTGCAGTAGCATAACTTGTCATCTGCATGATAATCGCTATTGCGGCAGATGCTACAATGGCTATTGCCAAGATGCTGAACTTTGTCTTGTTGCTGTTGTTGTTATTATTATTTGCAGACATGTATAACATTATACTGAAAAGGGCGTCTTGATATATGCTTTCAAGTTCCGGCAAGCTGTCGCATGATGAAAGAAACGAGGGCGTGCCAGAATTGCACGGAGCCTGATTTACTATTTTGCGTACGTGGTACGCCTGTGCGCAGGCGAACAATACCCACAATAGTCAGTATTTGGCCTGCTGTGGCAAATGCATTCGCACTTGCCGCTGGTTGTCTTGTTGAATTTTCTCACTGAGGGTGATGTGCGTTCTTATGTTATTTAAGTTAGCCTGCCACTGCCATGCACGGACGGAAGCATCAAGTACTCCATCATTGCTTCATCATTTGCGGCGATGAAGAGTCTAGACGGACCTGAAACAAAAAATGATGTGTTTTGCACTCGGAGCCAAACGTTAATCCCCTCTCTGTACACGCCAGAGTTTTTTAGCTTCCATGCCAGCTGTCATGCTAGAGAAAGAAATGGACCGTGGCAGTGGTAGCAGCGGCCTGCTTGCTGAAAAATGCGCCAGAATAGCGGTGGAGGAGGCAGAAAAGGCGGCTGCGAAGGGCACGTTTGGAGTAGGCGGCCTCTTGATTGAAAACAGCACCGGAAGAGTGCTGAAAAAGATGCAAAACAGGGTGATAGCAGCGGGAAGTACGACGATAGTAGCCGATCCTACCGCGCATGTTGAAAAACAGCTTTTGGACTGGTATTATTTTTCCAGGAAAAAGGCGTTGCCGCTGTTGCCTCCGGCTGCAGACATGACTATAGTATGCTCCCTTGATCCGTGCATAATGTGCGCAGGCGCAATCCTGAGCGCAGGTATGAACGTAATCCGCATCTCAGACGATCCCGAATGCGGCGTCAGCTGCAGGGGTCAGGACGACCTGACCACATTGCCGGCAGAACTGCGGCAAGAAAAGGCGGCAAGGTTCTCTGCATTTGGCCTGCGCGGAAAAAGAAGCTTTGCGGGATCGCAAGACTCCATCTTTTCTGGAAGCGAAATCGACCCGCTTTTTGACAAGCGCTCCACTAGGGCCTTTACGTCCAGCCTTGCCAAGATCAGAAATAACATAAACAAGGACTGGATTTTGCCAGACCGCCTGGAAAATCCCGGGCTGCTTGCCAAGAGCAAGCCTTCATCGCACCTGGTGAAAACTATCAGGCACCATAACCCACAGGCATTCTCGGAGGAGCACACCCTGAATCCGGGTGCACCCGGCGCTGCGCTTGGGCAGGTACTGATAAGCAAGGCAAGGGAATCCTACAGAAATGCAGGACTGTTCAACTCTGCCTGCATCATAGACCCGTTTGGGAACATCCTGCTGGCAGGAGGCGCAAGTCCTGTTGAGCAGACGCCTTTGCTTGACATGATGCGCAGGTATTATTCGCTGGTAAACGATGCAGGAGAAAACGGCAGGCGGTACCTGGCTCACCCAAAATATTGCAAGATCGCAATCCTGTTTGGCCCGGCAAGAAGCCCGGCAGGCCTGATGGAGGTCGGCTCTCTTGGCTCGTTCTTTGAAGGCAAGCTTCCAAGGAATAGCCGCGGGCAGCTTGAATACGTCATCCCAAGGCAGGACGTCTCGGAACTGTCAGGCATGCTGCGCAGCCTGCCCCCGTTTTATTCAAGGACCGCAAACCTGGAAAACGTGATACAGCAAACGCAGGACGATGCCCTGAAGGAATTCTGCATGGCAAGAGTCCCCTAGAACCCACAAGAGCCTGCTTCTTCTTTTTCTCCATCTTTATCATCATCAGAGAAAGTGGTGGACGACAAATGCAAGGGCAAATCCTGCAAGCGTTGCCAGCCCGATCTGGCTTCCCCCCTCCAGGAACGCTTCAGGTATCATGGACTCGATAAGCATGACGAGTATCGCGCCTGAGGCAAAGGAAAGGAAGAAAGAGATTATTGCAGGGTCCGAGCCGGCCAGAAGGCCAACGCCGACTGCCGAGGCCGCCGTTCCGGCTGCCACCACGACTGACCAGCTGACAAGTATGAACTTTCTGCTCATCCCGTCGGACTTCATCCCCTGCACAGAAGAAAGGGCCTCAGGATAATTAGAGAGAAAGATGGCGATTGCAAGGACAGGGTTTACCGCCCCGGCCACCACGATAGAGATCCCGAGGGCGATGTTTTCCGGTATGTTGTCCATGAGGGAGCCCACCAGCAGCGCAAGTCCCGGAGGCCCGGCATCGGCGCTTCTTTTTTCCACGTTTGGGCGCCGCCTCCTGCGGGGAACGCCGGTCACCCTGCCAAGAACGAGGTTGGCAAAATTGTAGGCAAAGCCCCCAGCCACAAACCCAACCATCAAAGGCAGGATGTCCTGCGAAGACCGGAAAGCCTCGCCCAGGAGCGAAAACGTCAGCGCGACTACCAGGACCCCGCTTCCAAACGCCATCACGCTTGCAACGACCTTTCCTGGCAGGCGAAACACAAGCCCAGTCACCGCCCCAAGCAGCAAAGAGAAGCTGGAGACAAATCCCCACATCAGGGATTCGACCAGCGCGTTTTCTGCCATCTGGCGCAGCTATTAATGCATCGCCACTACTTAAGGGACGTTTACGCTGATGCCGTGATTAGCTGCTACTTTGTCCTGCTTGCTACTGCCTGGGCCCTTGGAGTCCTTGCGAAATAGATGGTCAAGCCTATCCACGACGCAAGCTGGAGGGCAGTCAGGAAAAGGTCTGTTGCGCCAGAGGCGTAGAGCGGGGTAAAGAACCCTTCGAGGATCAACTTGGCGGCCTGGTCAACAGCATAGGCAAGGCCGACAACCAGCACCGCAGGGTGCTTCCTCCTTTTTGCTACGGCCCAGAACCCGATTATTGCAGCGCTTCCAAGCAGCCCAAACACGCCACCCATCGCGCCGTACGCGACAGAATCGCCTGGCGCGCCGGCGCACACCGTGTGACCGCCCATGCCGTCTATCCACAGCGAATAGCCAAAGCCGCTTGCAGAACATACAAAAGCGTGGCCTGTTTCGTGCAGCAGGCTGACAGGGACCACAAGCGCGATATACAGCATGACTGACCACTGTATGACGCCACGGTTGAGGCGAATTGGTGTCAGGGCTGCCATGTGCTATTGTCGTATTGCCTTTTCGCGCTGGCGGCCAACCGACTGCATTGCAAAGCCACTAAAGACAAGACCGGCCGTCAGCGCCATGGTCACCGCTATCTGCGCAAGAGGAATATCAAGAATCAAGCCGCCAGCAAGAGATATGCCGGCACCTATTCCAGCGTATTGCAGCCACTTTGCATGAGCTCCTTTCAACCCTGCCACCTGACGTAATATTCCCAATACGCATTCTTATACCACGTGTAACATTGTTACTCGAAAAGCCAAGGCGATAAATAAGCCACCATCCAAAAACAGGATGCAGAAGAAAGAAATGAAGGCAAAGCTTGTCGCGCTGGGCGGAGTCATAATGGCAGCAGGAGCTATGCTGTTTTTGTACGTGAGTATGCAGCCTGTTACTCCAGAATGCGTTGGCAACTGCGGCATAGCAGATAGCGGCGGCAACCTGTACCTGACTTCGATGCTCCCGATCGTGATTGTTACGCTTGGAGGATGGATGATGGCGTTGGGCATAAGGCGGAAATAATAATAATCGCACACGTCACTCCATGCGGGAACATGGCAGAGATGTTGTTGTTTGCATCAGCCTGCGTGCACATACATATGTGCGCAACAGCGCACTAGTCATTCGAGGTCGAAGAGCCCTTTGGGCGGTTCGTGTTTTGTCTGTGATGCAGCAACGCGCTCGTACGATATCAGGAATCTGGACCCTTTTTCAGTTATTTTGAGCGTTGTGCCGTCTGAAGCGTCGTAGCCAACAAGGCCGCCTTTGATCAACTCTTGCAGGTACCGGCTCAACTGCTTGCTTGAAATGCCGGCTGCAGATTCCAGCTGCTTTTTCTCAGAGCCCGTATTAATTGCAGAGAGCAGTTTCAGCACAATGCCGTTGTCAAGGCCCCTTTCTCCGTAATTTTCCACCTTCATGTGTTACACAATAACACTTGCTGCGATAAAAGAATAGTTTAACTCGGGTTACAGAAATTTTGCCTGTCATGCAAGCAAGTGCATCTGCCGGAACATTCTCCGGGACGGTGCTACCTGCAGCATATACTATATGATGCATCTAATCGCTTAGACGGTTCGTCACGTGTACTACAACGCTTTAATCCGATCAAGCAGAAAATTTGTCTGATGAAGACAATCTCGATGGCTTTGGCCATTTTTGCCTCTGCGATCCTCCTTGGGTCGGCCATTGCCCTTGGTTCCGTCAGCAGGGCATACGCACACACGTTTGCAGGTAATGAAAACGTGGAATTCCTCACAATGGTACAGGAGATAAAGGTGGAGACGTTGCTTGCCGGCAACAGTACTTCAGACAAGGAAGTGGCAAACCACCACATTGAACACGCGGCCGAAGCGCTGACCAATTCTACGATAGAGGAAATAGCAGAAAAGAACCAGAGGATAGCCAATGACCTCCCGCTATCCATCGAGCAGCTGAAAACGGCGATAGATTCAGGCGCCAGCCCTGACGAAGTAAGACAGGACGTACAGGCAGTCAGCGACCTGCTGGATGAGGCCGTGCAGGTCCGCATTGAAAGGTCGCAGGCGACCAATTCAACAGTCCAGGCGACAGTGGTGGCAAACCTGGTAGACGAAGCGCTTGAACACTATGGCGAAGCAGTAGGCTTTGAAGGCAACATGACAGACATGTCAAGCATGAGTACACCTGACACGGATATGCGGGCCAATGCGACGGTCGCAAGCGTTCCAGATTACCAGAGCGCGCAGGCGTTTGCAGAGAAGGCGCAAGAGCTGTACCAGCAGATCAAGCCAGAAGCCCTTTCCGGAACGGACAATGCGGTGAAGGAGCTTGACGACGCGTTCCCGGCATTTGCCAGCGCCATCAAAGGCAAGGCGTCCCCGATGGAGATCATGGAGATAGCGCACATGAAGATTCACCCAAGCCTGATGACGGCGTACGGCCTGCAGGCGGCGTCATAAGCAAGTACCGCCCGGGCTGCGAAATTGCGTGTGTGTGCGGTCAAGCACACTGCCTGGCAAGCAGGTTCCAGACGGAAAAAAAGAGCGGACAGCCCTGCTCTTTTTTTAAATAATTATACGCTTCAAAAGTTAATTCTGCTGCAAAATCATGTGCCAGTCACAGAATCATTCAAAATTGCTGCTGAACGTTTTCCTGTGCAGGTCCACTTCGTCCTGGGGCGCAGGATTCTTTACGTTGTGCTTGTGCAGGTTCTTGTTTGCCCGGGATAGGGCTTTCTTTTCATGCTCTTCTCTGACATGGTGGAGCCTGTCCTTTTCATGTACGAACTCTTTGCCACAGTCATGGCAGCGGACAATCGCATGGTGATGCACTTCCCGGGCGTGTTTTATCAGGTCATCATAATTTTCAAACTTGGCATCGCACTGGTCGCATGAGAACTCCTTGCGCAGGATCACACAGAGATTGTTGCAAACCTATGATAAAATCATTGTTTAACTATGGTTAGGCCAGCGCCGGGTATTTTGTTCAAAAACCCGCGCCAATCCTGGCATTTCATTGCTGCGCAGACACATATATTGTCCAAGACATAAGAGCGAGAAGCGACATTATCATCCCGGTGTAAAGAGATCGCTTGGGATTGAAGGAAGACGCAATCAACCTACACAGGATGCTCAGGGGCAAGATAGAGATACGCAACCGGGTTGCTGTCGACAACATATTCGAGGAAGAAAAAGGCACCCTGGGCTTGATTTACACGCCGGGAGTAGCCTATGTATCCAAGGAAATAGGCGGAAACAAAGAGCTGGCCTACGAATATACCTCAAAATGGAACAACGTGGCCATAATCTGCGACGGCACCAGGGTTCTGGGCCTTGGAAATGTCGGGCCGGAAGCTGCAATCCCTGTCATGGAAGGCAAGTCCGTCCTTTTCAAGTCGCTGGCAGACATTAACGCGATACCCCTGTGCATAGCCACCCAGGACAAGCAGGAGATAATCAGGCTTGTAAAGGCAATCCAGCCGGGATTTGGAGCTGTCAACATCGAAGACATCGAGTCCCCAAAGGTGCTCGAGATTGTAGAGGTGCTGAAAAACGAGCTGGACATCCCGGTGTTTCACGACGACCAGCACGGGACTGCTGTTATCACTCTGGCTGCGCTTGTAAACGCGCTGGACTTGGTTGGAAAAAAGCTGGACAAAATCAAGGTCGTCATAGCAGGGGCTGGCTCTGCAGGGTACGGGATATACAGGATACTGGAGCAAGCGGGCTGCAGGGACATCATTGTCGCAGACAGCAAAGGCGCAATATACAAAGAAAGGGCGGACATTGTTAGTAGCAGTAGCAGCAAGAACAGGTACCGCCAGGAAATAGCCGAAAGGACCAACGCTGGAAAAATCCGCGGAGGCATCGGCGACGTCATCAACGGGGCAGACCTGTTCATAGGAGTCTCGGGCAGGGGGAACATCATAAGCAAGGAAATGGTCGGGACGATGAACAAAGACGCCATCGTGTTTGCGCTGAGCAACCCGGATCCAGAGATACTTCCCCCTGACGCTCTGGACGCGGGGGCAAGGATAGCTGCAACTGGCAGGTCGGACTTTGCCAACCAGATCAATAATGCAGTGGTGTTCCCCTCTGTCCTTCGAGCCTTGCTGGATCTCCGGGCGAGATACCTGGACGAAGACATGCTCGTGGCAGTGGCCTTTGCAATCGCAAGCCTTGTCGACCGCAAGCACCTGACAGAGAGCTTCATAATCCCAAGGGTAAACGACCCCAGGATCCTCCCGGTTGTTACGCAGACATTGCGGGACGCGGTCATGAAGCACATGGATGCCAAGGAACGGCAGGTCCTGCCACAATAAAACAACAACAGCAACAGAGGCTCTGCAGCCATCGCTGCAAACCCTGCTTTTCCTAATTTTTTGTTGCCCATAGCCTGCTTGACAGAAGGAACGGCTGTTGCTGCATCGCAAGCAGTACAAGAAGCACACCCTCCAGAGACTTGCAGAACAGGGTTGTATGTCAATGCTAAATAGCAAGATTGCGTATACATATTCCACAGGCGCGTATATGGGCTACAGGGTAATTTGCGAGCGGCATAATCTCAAGCAGTTCTGCAATACGATGATGGAAGCAAAGGCTGTCCAGATCCAGCACAAACGCGAAGGATGCCTTGAATCAGAGATCAAGAAACCCGGCCAAAGGTAATCGGCAAGCAGGCTAGCAGAGGGCAGGAAAGAATATGCATTGACAGCCTTTATGAGTCACGATCTGCCATAATGAACTATGATCTAGTATGACGGATGGATCAGAAAAAGGGAATGGGAATGATAATGTCAAGGATAGCCGGAAAGCAGACGAAGCATCTTCAGACTCCAGGCAGAGTTTCCGCGGCATCGAAAAAATAACTGCAGATTTCCAGTGCTTTGTTTGCGGAGCCGTATTTAACACGGATGAAGATAGAAAACAGCACCTGGAAAAAGAAGCACACGGAACGTTACATGAAGAATCTACTGAACAAGACAAGGAAATTGCCAGGGAGCAGGAGGAATTAAACGAGAGCCACGCCCATCACGTTTGATGCTGGCGCACAGTGTCAGGTATATATGCTATGCAAGCTAATAAAGCAACAAGAAAGAAGACAGTACTTCAAGATTAATTAGATGCGATAGCGACTTTATAAGACATGGTTGCAAAGAAAGCAGGCAAAAACCCTGGCGCCAAAGAACAGCTGGAGAAAATTTCCCTAAAAGCAAAGTCATCTGCCCAGGCGATTAAAGACCAGCTGCGTTCAGTCACGGTTGCTATTGAGGAGAGGGTGGCGATAGACGACCACATCAACAACATGTCTAACGAAATGGAATACCTGCTTGACAGCATAGACAGCATCCCAAGGGCAGGTCAGAAAAAAATTCTAGTTGCATACAAAAAGTTCTTGAAAGAAAACCTGGACGCGGTCGACAGCCGGCTCAGGAAGACAGGCTAATCATGATTTTTTTGCGTACGTCTTTGCCCCTGTAAAGTCTATGCCAGTGCAGGGCTCGTCTCCCACCACCCAGGCGTCATGACCCGGCGGTATTATCGCAAAGTCTCCAGGGCCTGCTTCTGCTTCAGCCCCGTTGTCCATCCTGACCCTCATCCTTCCAGAGATTATGTAGCCTGTATGATGCTGCTGGCAACTGTCTGTCTTTACCAGCGGTTTGACTGACTTTGACCACTGCCAGCCCGGCTCAAGTACAAAGCGGCCAAGAGTCACATCCTCTACATTCACTATCTGCATCTTGCCTTTGTCAAAATTTCGCGTTTCGTCTGGCGAATCCAGGTTTTTCTTCTGAATGCTTGCCACATAAGCGTGGGGATTTCGTTTGTATTATGGATTTCTCTGCGAGATTATAGGAGCATTTACGAGAACACCGATCAGTACTGCGGGGCGGCAAGTAAAAAATAGACCGACCGCAAAAACGAGGAGGACATCTTGTATTTTGTGTCGCTGGCCGTGTCTTTGCTATATTGTTAGCGGGCGGGCGGATGGTTGGTTATTACCGGTTATCTAAAATATATCGATCCAGAATAAAAAGCAAGAACACGCATGCAGCCAGAAAAGAGTCAGGCCAACACGCAGGAAAACGCGGGCAACAATAACGTTCCTAGAAAGCAGAGGGCCCTGATCCTCCAAGGCGGCGGGGCTCTCGGTGCGTATGAGGCAGGCGTTTTCAAGGCATTGTCAGAAAAATTGTCGCCGCTGGACGACGACAGCAACAGACGGGACGGCAGGCAGCAAGGAAACCTGTTTGACATCGTCGCAGGCGCGTCGGCAGGGGCCATCAATGCGGCCCTCATTGTAGACTATGTCATCAGGAAGAGAAGGTGGGAGGGGGCTTCAGATATGCTCTGCAATTTCTGGCGGGATGTTTCCACGCCGATATTCTGGCCGGATAGCAAGTGGCTCAGCAGGGGCTGGCAGTTTTGGGAAAACGCGAGGAAATTTCAGGCTGACTTTTTTGGCAGGTTTGTACTGCCAAACCTGCAAGCGGCGACCAGCACAAGAGAGGAATGGCCGTTTCTGTCGTATTACTTTCTATGGCCAGACAACCTCGGCCCTCTGGCTTCAGAAGAAGCTTTCAGGCGCTACTGGTCGTGGTACCAGTTTGCATTTACTTCCTTGGGAACGCCGAATGTCTTGTCCCCGGGGATAATACAGCCAGACTTTAGGTTCCACAATCCATACAACTATCTTGTCCGCTACGGCAACGCGCCGCTGGCAATGGCGATAAAAAAGTACTGGGATTACGAAAAGCGTCCAATAAAGACCAGCTACGACAAAAATGAGCCGAGGCTTCTTTTTGTGAGCGTGGACGTGAAAGACGCCATCACGGCGACGTTTGATAGCTATGAGAAGGAAAACGGCGTGTGGAAAACAGAGTATGCTCACGAAACAGTTGGAGGAGACGGCAGGCGAAGGGACAGGCACGTAATAGAGTATGGGCAAGGCCTTTCGATTGACCATTTGCTGACGAGCATGTCATCGCACCTGAGGTACAGGCCGCCAGATCTCGAGGCAACCACGATAACAGAAGAACAGAACAAGGCAGACACTTTAAAGAAGGAGACAAGGTACTTTTGGGACGGCTTTTACCTCAGCAACACGCCGTTAAGGGAGGTGTTGCAGGCTCATCGAGATTACTGGCACAAAATAAGGAACCACAGCAACACGGCATCCTTAACCGCGGCTGCCGCGATGTCAAAAGCAAAAGAAGCAAGAGCTGCAACAACGGTCCCGGATCTGGAAGTGTATATTGTCGATCTGTACCCGACTGTGGAAAAAGACGATTTTCCAAAAGATCCAGACGGCATACAGAACAGAGTGGGCGACATCCTGTACCATGACAAGACAAAGTACGACCAAAAGATTGCAAACCTTGTGACAGATTACATCGATCTGGCCAACAAGCTGATCAAAATAGCAATCGAGCAGGCAAGGAGCAAGGATGCGGTCGAGACAGAAATTCGCAACTTTTTAGGGGCTGCAGACGCAAAGAGCAAGAAACGCGACGGGAGGGACAGAAAATACGGCGACCTGCTTGGAGGCAGATTCGACGTGGAAAAGGTGGTAAGAATAGAACTTGCAGCTGACGATAAAAACGACATATACGGCAAAGCCTTTGATTTCTCGTCGGACACAATCACGCAACTGATGGAGAAGGGATATTCAGACGCATTGCGATACGTATGATTATGACGGCAATAAGCGAGTATCCTTTTGTTCTTTTTAATTTCTATTGGAATTTGTGCATTTTGGCAGCGGGTACATCTCAAGAAATTAATATCGCTAGTGATATGCTTATAGGCACCCTGCACGTAAAAGTAACCACAGAAAAAAATGCAGGGCAGAGAAAAAATATCCAGGCTAGACAGCAGGATGATGATTCCATTTAGATTGAGGGCGGCTGCCGCGCTTGGAATCTCGGTCGTTGCAGATGTATTGGACTATGTTGCAGCGCCCCTCTTTGCCACCCCATTGATCGGCGATGTCACCGATGCTTTTGTCAGCATGGTACTGTATTCAATAACAAAGAGCAAAAAGGCTGCCGTGATTAACGCGCTTGAATTTATTCCTGTGATCGGAGACTTTATCCCGGTATACACGCTATCTACCCTGATATGGATTTATGAGGAAACAACAAAAAGAAGGCAAGCGGCGGCTGCAGCAGTAAGGGAAAAGAAGGTTCCAGCTCAGCACATCGATGCCACTCGCCCTGCGGGAAGCAAAGTGAAAGGGGAAACGGATTTGAAAGCTCTGGCATCAAGAAGATATGCCAGATGGAAAAGAATCTGAAAATACAGCATGCAGGAAATGCGTTGACTAACGCCAGACATGGCGCCCTGCATAAACGCACAGTCAACGTGGGCTATATCCGAAAGATTATGCCTGCAGGAACTTGCTCGACAAGATAGCAACAGTGCCGCGACAGAAAATAATCAGGATATGCAGTGTCTGTCCGGCGACGATGCCACATGACGTGATGAAAATAAGAGACACTAGAAGCCGCGCACAGATTCAAATACGATAAAAAACAAGCACTGTTTGCCGTACTGCTATCATTCCTGTAACAGTAAACTCTGATGAAGATACGTGAATCTCCTGACTGGATGGAACTCTAGCATGCAATCAATAGCCGGATCACAACACAGCACTTGTTCGTTGAAACAAGATGATTTTTTTGTGCGTGCCGCACAGTAGGTTAGTTGGAAACACCTATCCGCAGAGTCCCTTAACTTGTGCGTGTGTAAAATTTACTTGAACGCACATGTTTGAAACAACAACAAGAAGACACACAACAGTACTGGCTGCCATAGTCGGTCTGGCAATCTTGGGCACAATCGCGGCGCCAGGATTGGTAGCAGGCAACGCCGCAGCACAGATCCTACAGGGCAACGAAACGACGGTAACGCCGCCAGGCAACGAAACTTCTACAATGTCGTTAGGTAACGAGACATCATCTACAGTGCCACCAGGTAACGAAACATCATCATCAACAACAGCAGCAGGATCGATCACCCTGACGCCAACTTCTGGCGGAGCGGGCAGCAACGTTACTATCGATGGAACCGGATTCTCAGCGGGGCAGACATTTGGATTTACGTTTGACGACAATTACATCTTGACAGGGAACATGATACAGTTTGCCACGGGTGAATTCTCTACAACAGCACTCATACCAGATAACGCAACGATCGGAGACCACGAAGTAAAGGCGACAGGCAGCTCGGGAGAAAGCGCAACTGCCACGTTCACTGTTGAAGAATCGGGCAACGCGACATCATCAGCAGTGCCACCAGGCAACGAGACCTTACCTGTGCCACTTGGCAACGAAACTGCAACGACACCCGGAAACGCAACGTCCACTCCGGGAATTGGCATCGCATCACTTTTCCTGACGCCGACGTCAGTCAATGCAGGAAGCGAACTTCTCATTACCGGCTCGGGCTTTGGCGATAACCAGAATGTGACACTGTCGATTGACGGCAATCCGCTTGACACAAATTCGACCATAACAACTGACGCCAGTGGAGCATTCACCGTAGCTGTGGTCATCCCGGCGGACACGACAGTTGGCGACCACCAGATCACTGCGACGGACGACAGCGGCGTCGAAGCTTCAGCTACGCTCAACGTAACCACAGCTCCAACAACGCTTCCAAGAACGCCTCCGTAAAAAGTAGAGACAAAAAACTGCAGGCATATGATGATGTGGCAGTCACACGCTGCCACACTACCACTTTTTCTTTTTTCCTTTCTTTTCTGCCCATCAGCTCTCATACGCAAAAAGTGCGGGACAAGCCGTCAGGTTGTGTAATTGTCAAGCGATTCTGCAAGGGCACGATTTAGCGATTGCCTGAACGCATGAGCGATTTCAGTTCATCATAGTATTATCATCATCATTCTATTCCGGACATATCGCGTGTGTGTACGGTAGGCAGCCGCCCTTAACCCTCGCAGGCAGGAGAGTGGCCTGTATGTGCCTGCTGCCATCAAGCACGCCTCTGACCTTTGACCGCGAGTTTTTTCCCTAGGCCAGCATCTTTTTCTTCTTGAGCCCTGCAGGGAGTATAGCCTGCCCTACCTCCTTGTACATTTTCAAAAAGCGTTTTCCACGCTCTGTGGCACGGTACTCTTTTTCCTCGGCCACATAGTCAAGGAGCCCGCCGCCCTGCAAAAGCTCAAGGTATTCCTTAAGCTGCGGGAACGACAGGAAGGCCTTGTACATTATCCTCGTCTTTATCGCGCCGCCCTGTGCAACTTCAAGCACGTCAGCGGCGATGTCCATCCTGCTTCTGTATTTCACAAGGATTATAGGAATTAGTCATTTAAATGAGTACCCATATTAGAAAATCAGAGAAATATTCTAGGAGACTACTACTCTGTTCCATACTGTGGATCTTTCTGGTTAAATTCACAAGAGCTGGCTGCGGGCGGCGCCGGGCAAGGTCATGATGTCCCGGCACTGTTTCCACTAGGACTTTTAAGCAGAGGCGCCCTCTCTAGCAAAGCTGATACTAACTTTTGCGATTTATATCGTCTGAACAAGAAAACTCACTGCGGCAATGAATATCGTTATATAGAAAATCTATGAGCACTGCAAATTGGTCATCTCTGACATATAGTTAATTCTTCGTACATCTGGCGGTGAACCCGCACTTCAGTACAACGAGGCTGCCAAAGCATCATCTTGTTTATTTTGCCATAATAGCAGCAGCAATGTTACTACTAGCGGCCGCCGCCGGCGGCAACAACATTATGTTGCCGACAAAGGCGCATGCCCTGACTGACGCCTGCAATTGCGTGATATTTCGGCTGGATGACGTCCAGGACTTTTGGCTCGTCACCGTCCAGTCCGCAGTTATCGACAAGGTCGTGGAAAGAAACGAGAGCCTTGACCTGGCGATAATAATGAACCATATCGGAAACGATCCCGCCATAGTCGGCAAGGTAAGGGAAAGCATTGCGACAGGCCTGATTGAAACGTCCCTGCACGGATGGAACCACGTGGATTACCGGACGCTTCCATTGAAGGAACAGCAGGAGACCCTGGAAACGGCCAACCAGAAAATGGAGGAGCTGTTTGGAAGCAAGACCAGAATATTTGTGGCCCCGTACAATGCGTACAACGACGACACCCTCGAGGCAGCCAGCCAAGCGGGCCTAACGATCTTGAGCTCCGAGTTTGATGAAGAGATGGGCAGCATATACGACCCTGACGAGCCCGACAGCCCGGACAACAAGATCTACAAGGCGGCCGCCGGCTCTGACCTCAAGGACCAGTACGGCGTGTACCACCTTCCGCAGGCAATAGGCTTTTACACCTACGATTCAGAGCCGCCGACAAAGACGCCCCTGACCAGGATTGAAAGCCAGATAGACAGCACCATTGCCAGCTATGGCTATGCGGTGGTAACGCTCCACCCGCAGGATTTCACGGTAAAGGACGCAAACAACAACCCCACCGAAGCCATCTCACAGACAGAGATAGACGATCTCGATGCCCTTATAACATGGATCAATGACCAGGGCTACCACATAGGGACGTTTTCCAGCACGGTCGACGCACAGACGCCTCCTCCGGCCGTTGACAACAACAGCACCGTTTCAGACATCATAGCGCCTCTGGCCAATACGATCGTCGTCCCCTCATTCCGGCTGAGCTTTGGCAACTAGACAGCAGAGAACATGTAGCAACCTATCGTACAGGCAAAAAGGAGGGCCGGCAAGAATCCCCAGGTGGAAAAAATATTTGGCGGCAGAGAGGCGCAACCAGATCCGGCGACAGTTTGACGTAACCGTTCAGGCACCAGTGTTTTTATTGCCATAGTAAAAAGTAGGGCTCTGCAGCCTCTTCAGGGCCTCCGCCCAGTCGATAGAGCCGTCTGAACTTGCCCATTCCACAAACGCTGAACCATCGCCGGCCCATCTGCTGAATTTTGCAATGGCAGTGGCATGCGGCTCTGCCATGACAAAGTTCCTGAACGAATCCTGGTCTTTCCAGATTGATAGTGTCCAGAAATGCTTCTTTGGAAAATTAGCCTTGACGGCATAGTTGACCATCCCTTTGCTTTTCTTTGCCTGTTTCAACACTTTTGACGTCATTAGCTGAAAAGGCAGCATGTACTTCCAGCTTTTTAGCGGAAGAAAAGTGGCAACGCATATGAATTCACCTTCCTGCTTTTCAGAGCCATCGGGGCTTCGGTCTTCCTGCATCACATCGTCTACGTCAAAGTGGGTAAAATGAGTTATTTCAAAAGTTTTGGGGCACAGGTAACTTGCGTACCATTGACTGTCAGTTTGTCAAGGCGATTTGTTATCTGAAGAATAATGGCTGCAGCATCGATTCGACAATGACTCAATTTTGACGGGCCGGCCAAGAACCTGAAAGAATATACCGGATTCTGCGACAGCGTTACATCGTTGGCTGTTTGCTCTGATCACTTTTGACAAGTACGCTTAACACCAATAGTTCTGTAGATACCAATGCAGATGTCACGACGCCTATACTACGATAATGCAATGATTAGCGCGATGCAAAACTATTACAAGATAAACGATGTCCACGCACTGACCAGCTTCTTTCAGGCAGCCGGTCTTGTAAAGGATGACGGCGGCTGATTCCAAAATAATCCTCTCCTTTGTTTTATTGTTGATTATGATATCTTGTTAATTATGCGCAGGAACGCTTCTTCGACTCTACTGCACGAACATCTAGAAAAGCGCATGATCTCTTTTTCTGTCGCATTAGACTATAGCCAACAACAGCTATTACCATTTTGGCGCACTTGACCTTCTATTCCAAGTGTTTAATCCTTTTTCGCGGCTCTTTCTTCTTCCTCCTCTTCCGCAGGCATTCCTGCCCTTGTAATTTGCACTTTATCGTTAACGCTATTATCCCTCTTTTCTTCTTGCTTGGAGATCTCTTTGAGGAATGTTTCAGCTTTCTCCTTTCCCATCATCACCATCAGTTTTTCTTCCGATTTCGTCCCCTCCCAGGAGCTGAGTAGGTCCAGGATCTGTTTTCTAATATCTGGATGGGTGTCTTTCAGGGCATTCTGTATGATGCTTTTGCGACCCTTTGTTATATCTCCGGGCCTGAAAACCGCCCCCATGTTGCATCTGTATTATTAATACGCGATCAATCTACATAAACGAAACCATTACGGCATGGCATTTTAGGATATACACACACATTATTGAGGAGGTTTTATCGCGCTTTAGGTCAGCCGCGCAATCAATAATGACGGCTCGGCGACACCTTATTTTATTTCAGCCTAAAGCTTAGCCGGCTAACCTGAAAGTCTATTCCTTGGTCGTAGAGCCCCTTGGTGAGAGCCTTGCCTAGTCCTTGTGTGACATCATCCAGTCTTTCCTCATCCTCGACGATATCTTTGGGCACGTCAATTAGGATTTCAGCCTCAAGAAGCAACTTTTTTGTTTCCACCATGACATCTTGATTGGATATTCTGTCTAATAGAGATGTGGCCGCGCTTTCGGGCATGGCAGATTTACGGCAGTAGACCACAAATGGACTGGAGGATTCGCACCATCGGCATCAGTTCCCTTGTTAAATCAGGATATTGAGGCTAGGTTTTAACCAAAAAAGAAAATTTTATTGAGCAATCAACTGCAATTGCAGAATATTCTTATAGTGCTATCCCCTACTGGCGAATTCCCTATGGGCAACTTGGGAGAACAGCAGCTATCAAGGACAGAGGGGCAGAGACCCTCGGGCAGGTCCAGTGCTGCTAGTTTCCTGCTGTGCAATTCTTGCTATTGGTGTGCATCATCAATCACAGAATCCATAGATGACCTGCGTTGCCCTTCATGTGGCGTGGTTGTAGAATCCATCCCGCTAGAAACTGGAGAATTGCTTTCATTTGGCGTGGACGCAAAGAGAGGCATCATACTGGAATTCAAAAAAGCACAACAGCAAATGCAGCAGCGTAGAAAGTGAGCGGACTGGGCTGGATTTGAACCCGTAATGTCCAGTCTTAAAATCGGTGCTTAGCCATTATTCCGGGCATTATTCTGTTTGTGGTTTCTTGGATTTTCACCGCGGGCATCTGTAAACTCGTTTACATGCTCGTATTCTTTTGACTCGTGTGCGAGAACTCTCCAAATGCCAAATATTGCATATTTTTGGGGAGTCACATTCCCGGGCCTTGGCCATTTCTTAATTCATAAATGGAGTGCCGGCGTGTTTTACGCTAGTTGCATGTTAGGAATCACATTGTTTGCCCACATGGAGGGCAATCAACTTATTGTAATATTTGGGGCACTTACAATATTCCTTTCTAGCCTTTATGATTTGCACAAAAGATTGACAAGCAGGCAAAAGACAACATTTCCCGTTAGGGAAAACGCACGTGCCTAAAATGATATTTAACTAGGCGAATCGCATTCAAAAGATGCTGGCAACCTCCGCAACGTCGAAGTGGACTGGGCGGGATTTGAGTATGGCGTGTACGCGGACTCAACCACTTCTTTTATTTGACATTGAAGTGTTGTTGGAGTCATTTTTGACCGCAATGTGATACTTCTGTGTAATACATAACGTTGTTTTCAATTTTACAGTGTATTACATGACTAAGCCAAAGTATCTTTCTCCGAGGTCCAAGGTGCGGGACAGGCCAGATGGAAACACCCTTTCAGCCTCTATTCCTATGGAAATTGTTCATGCCCCGCGCCTACAGCCCGGTGACTCGCCAGAATGGATGTGGACGTAGAAAGGATTTCTATCGTATTGTAAAGTAGTAAAGGTGTCAAGAGAGACGAAAGATTAACTTGATTGAGTGTGAGATATAGCCACTGGGCGCCTGACTTAACATGGTTAAGTGATCTTTTATAACCACTGCCAATCAGCACTCCTGATCATGAAAAATCCGTTTAATCGCGCGAAGGATTCACAAGGCTTCAGATGCAAGATATGCAAAATGACATTTACCACCAAAGAGTCACTTGAAAGGCACAAGAACAAGGCCAAACATCATGGAGATGTGCATCTTTAGAAGCAGTATGAGGCCTGCTTCTTTAGTCTATGCTCCAAGTTGCTCGCAAAGGGTTCGATGGTTTAGACTTTTGATTTTATCTTCTTGATGGCCTGAATGCCACAGAGTCTGCAAAATTTGATGCACCACCTTGCGCCTTCTGATGTATTGCCAAAGACGTCGACCTCTCAAAAAGTCAATGCCTTCCCTGTCCAGACGTATGCCTGCCCTTACTGTTTTCAGCGTCATACTGGAAAATGAGGGTATGACGCGCGTCATCCCCTTGATTCTTTAGCTTGACAGTTGTAACAGCAGCATCTCTGCCTGCCTTGGTTCGTTGGTTCGCAGTATCTCGAGATAGCATTCCTGGCAAAACAGCTTGCCGCTATATCGAAAAGCCCTCTTGCCGCCTTCCTCATATTCCATCAAGCTCGTAGCAGTCTTGCAGGTGCATTTTTCGCAGGTGGACATGTCTGAATCACCGTAATTAGCCTCTACAAGATTCTTAACTTTGCACTTCTTCAAGCTACCAGTTTAATGAGGCAAATACTCGTTTAATTCCCTAAAGATGTTCTCCTCTCTGATATAGTACAAAGCTTCTAGCATCATTAACGACGGGGTCAGGCTAAGCAAAGTCGTCTGATAATGGGGTGAGAATCCCCGAGGAATAGACAAAATCTGCTTCCCTGATCACCCGAAGTTGTAAGCCACGGCCAAGAGTCATTACATCCCGCGCTCGTGCTGTGCCATTATCGGGCGCGGGTGTTTTTCTTCATATTCCGACTTTAAACACCCGAATATGCCTTGCTTTGGCAGCCAGAAAGGATCTTGTTGCGAATCGCTTCTATGCACTTTTCTACGATGGTTGACAGCTTGGTTGGCATCTTACGCGGACCCCCTACGTAAAATTGCGTCAGTAGTCGAGTCCGCGTAAGTAATGGACTGGGCGGGATTTGAACCCGCGACCTCTCGCTTGCGAAGCGAGCATTACTACCCCTGAACTACCAGCCCGCAAGCCACATGCAACAACAGCCCGAATATAAAACATCAGTGTAAAAAGAACGATAAAGTCATAAGAGCACGTGCACGCAGGTGTCAGCGGACACAGAGAGCACCGGGAATGGAAAACTCTTGCGACATACTCGTCACAAACGCGTCGGCCGTCATACCCAAGGTCGGAGTCGTCGAGTGCGACATCGCCATTGAAGACGGCAGGATAAAGACGCTAAAGCCGTCGCAGAACGCAAGCGCATCGAGAAAGATAAACGCGGCCGGCAAGTATGTTTTGCCAGGCGCAATAGACCCGCACGTCCACTATGGCGTCTACACCCCGATTGACGAAGCGGCGCGTACAGAGTCGCGCTCGGCGGCAGTCGGCGGCGTCACGACCATGATGCGCATGCTGCGCCTCTACGACAGCGACTACCGCGCAGTCGAAAGGCAGCTTGCGGCAAGCAGGGGCGCGCACTGCATCGACTATGCGATCCACGCGTCGATATTGAGAAAGGAGCAGGTCAAGGACATACCCTACCTGAAGAAAAAGGGCATCAATTCGCTGAAAATATACATGAACCTAGGGGCGGACCTCAACCACATATACATGGACCTGGAGCCCGGCGAGCACGGGGTCAAGGACGGCGAGGTAAACATGGACGACTCGCTCCTGTCCGCCATAGTCGAGGGCGGCGCAAAAGAGCACTCGACAATCCTCGTGCACGCGGAAAACCCCGCAGTGTGCGCAGAGCACATCCGTCGCGGAAAGGAAAAGGGCATGACGGGCTTGAAGGCGTGGTCGGACTGCAGGCCGGCGCAGTCAGAGGCAGAAAGCGTCGCCAAGGTGTCAGCCCTTGGCAGGAAGTTTGGCGCAAACCTCTACTTTGTGCACATTGGCTCAAACGCTGCGCTTGACGCGATACTTGCAGAGAGGCAAAAGGGAAACGCCAACTATTACATCGAGACCTGCCCGCAGTACCTCACCCACACCTATGACTTTGCAAGCATGACAGGAAAGGTGGTGCCCCCCATACGCTCAAAGAGCGACGTGCAGAGCGTCTGGTCGGCGCTTCGAAACGGCATAATCGACACCGTGGGCACGGACCACGTGGCAAACAGGCTTGACATAAAGATGGGAAACGGCGACCTGTGGTCGGCTCTTGCCGGCTTTCCAGGCATTGCCACCATGCTCCCCGTGCTCCTTGACCGGGGCGTCAACGGCGACAGGATAGGCATCGAAAGGGTGGCAGAAATAACGAGTTACAACGCCGCAAGGATATTTGGCATGTACCCGAGAAAGGGCACGATACAGCAGGGCTCTGACGCCGACATAGTGATGGTCGACATGGACCTTGAGCAAAAGGTGACGCCAGAGCTGTTGCAGTCATACTCTGACTATACCATCTACGACGGCTGGAGATTGAAGGGGTGGCCGGTGCTCACGATGGTGCGCGGAAGAGTGGTGATGGAAGCAGGCCAGGTGGCGCAGGACGCCCTCGGCCACGGCCAGTTTGTTGCAAGGCTCCCCTCTTAGGTCTTTTTCGTCTTGTCCTCTACCCCGAGCACCTTGTACCGGGAGAGGAGCTTGTACATCAAAAAGACTATGAAGGCAATGATGAGAAAGTCTATGATGTTTGCTATCAGGTCTCCGTACGAGAATTTCGACGTCGCCCCAGTAGCAGTATTTGTAACGTTGTAAGCCAGTGTCCTCAGGTCGCCGGACGGAAGCGCAAGCCCGACTATCGGGGTTATTATGTCGTTTACAAACGCAGTCACGAGCTTTGACGCGGCAGCGCCGATTACAAACGCGATGGCAAGCCCTATCACCCCGAAGGTCTTTAGAAAGTCGATAAACTCCGTCATCAGGGTTTTTTTCTCTGGCGGAGGGGCGGTGCTGCCGCCACTGCTACTGCCCGACATAAGGCAAAGCTCCGGCAGGGCAGGATAAAAAGATGATGCACGTACCTTACTGATTATGCTTCATCAGGGATTGACCATCTCAAACGTGCCGTCGCTCTTTGCCCTGTAGTAGTAGACATCAGACTTTCTCGTGAACAGCCCCACTTCCATCACGCCGGCGATCCCTTTCAGTTCCAGCTCGGCCTTTTCCGGGTCCGGGATCGACGAAAATACAGTATCCAGTATTATGTTGCCGTTCTCCGTGACAAACGGGTAGCCCTTGTCAAGGGTGCGCATGGCCGGCCTGCCTCCCACCTCCTCAAGCTTTTTTGCAGCCGACGTCCGGGCCATCGGGTGGACCTCTATCGGCACGGACCTTGAAAACGACTTGACAAACTTGGCTTCGTCGGCCACAATGACGACTGTCTTGGCAGAGGATATCAGGATCTTTTCGCGCAAGAGCGCGCCGCCCCCGCCCTTTATCATGTTGAACCTGCCGTCGATCTGGTCGGCTCCGTCAAACACAATGTCGATGTCCGGTATGCGGCCTTCGTCTGCAAAGCGCAGGCCGGATTTCTCTGCCTCGACCTTTATCTGCAATGACGTCGGGACGCAGAGGAGCGTGTTCTTGGCTTTCAGGCCCGCCATCTCCCGGACAATGTAGGCAGCAGTGCTCCCGCTGCCAAGGCCCACCACCTGATTTGGCCTGACAAACCTGCCCACCGCGTCCTTGGCCAGCTTTTGTATTGCATCCTGCAGCAGTGACGACAAACAGACATGCACACTGTGCGCAGGGTATAAAAAGTTAGAACTTGCGCGTCCTTCTCAGGTCAAAGCGCGCCGGCCCGTTTATTCCCGGGTTGAGGTAGCGGCTGGACAAGTATTTTGAAATGTCCTGGGCGGGGCTTGCCTGCTGCCTGTTCATGCGCTCGATGCCTGCCCTTAGGTCTGCAAGGCCGCCCTGTACGCCGTTGTTATCCTGACCCAGTATGTCGCAGAACATGCCTGTCGGCGGGCACACTGCCTGGATGTTGGTGCCCTTTTTGGTCCACTTTAGCATGCCCAGATCAGAGTCGATTGATTTTTCCCACGACGGGTCGCTTTCGACAAGCCACCTTGGAACGCGGTTGCCTTGCATGGCTTTCCGTCGTGCATCATTCCATTTATGTTTTTGCTGGAGACGATGATAGATAGAATATATAGCGCGTCAATTGCAAGTGCAGGCATGGCAAGACGCGAGAACAACAAGACGCACGCCTACAGCGCCCAGAGGTCTGGCAGCAAGAAATATGCCAAGGCAGAAAGGCGCAAGCGCCACAAGCCAAGGTAAGCATGCGCGCAAGGTTTCCACAATTTGCAACCTTTGCGCCTGTACGCGGCTTTTCTTGCAACATGCAAGCTGGGCGGGCGCTTTTGCGTGTGTGTTGTCGCGGTATCCGCGACCCCGGCTTTGTTTAAAAAGTGACTTAGCCACGCTCAATCAGTATCATAAGTTCAAGATTCCCACGCTCAACTTCTGACTTTTTGCACAAAGCCCCGCGACCCCAGAATGTTTATATATTAGAATAAAATATAAATATAGGCCGTAAAAGGGAAACAAAAAAAGAGTTTTGGTGAATAGAAATTGGTAAAAGACATCTCTATGTTTGGCGACCGCTGCCCCCGTTGCGGCAGAGGGTCGATGGTTACAGACAACTCTAGCGGAGAACTGTTTTGCGGTAACTGCGGTTTCGTGGTAAGCGAAAGGATAGAGGAGATGGGCCCCGAGTGGCGCGCCTTCTCAAAGGAAGAGCACGAGGACAGGAGCAGAGCAGGCATCCCGACGTCTCTTGCCATGCACGACATGGGCCTTGCAACAATCATCGGCCCCGTCGACAAGGACGCCTCGGGCAAGCCGCTTTCCGCATCCATGAAGAGCACGATCGAGAGGCTCAGGACGTGGGACAGCAGGAGCCAGGTGCACGAGCCGGTGGACCGCAACTTCCGCCAGGCGTTCTCAGAGCTTGACAGGCTCAAGGACAAGCTTGCAGTGGGCGACGCGGTGATTGAAAAGGCCGCCTACGTCTACAGAAAGGCGCTTGAAAAAGGGCTGGTGCGCGGGCGCTCCATCTCTGCGCTTGTCGCAGCGGCGCTTTATGCGGCATGCCGCGACACCGAGACTCCAAGGACGCTCAAGGACATCGCAAACGCAAGCAACATCAAGAAAAAGGATGTCGCAAGGTGCTACCGCCTCCTTATCCGCGAGCTGGACCTGAAGATGCCGGTCGTAGACCCGGTGAAATGTGTCGCAAGGATTGCAAGCAAGGCAGGCCTTTCAGAAAAGACAAAGAGGAAGGCCCTTGAAATCCTGAAAAAGGCGGAGGAAGGCAAGATCTCTGCCGGCAAGGACCCGATGGGCCTCGCAGCGGCCGCGCTGTACGTGGCGTGCGTCATGAACGGAGAGAACAAGACGCAAAAAGACGTGGCAGAGGCGGCAGGCGTGACAGAAGTGACCATCCGCAACCGCTACAAGGGCCTAAAGACGCACCTCAAGCTCTGAGGGCGGCCACAAACTTTTTCCTTTCTTCCACAAGCCCTTTCAGGACATCTTCTGCTTCCTTTGGACTGTCCTTTGCTGCAATAATCTTTAGGCACGTGACAATGTCAGAGTCAAGCGACAAAAGCGCGTCGAGCTTGTCGTCCCTGATTATGCCGTTTGGCGTCAGCACGTCGGCATAGCCTTCCGACATGTCAGTTGCAAGGGTCTTTAGCAGGGCCTTGAGGCTGCTGCCGCTGTCGTTGTCGTCCTTTTTCAGGCTGGCCTGGATCTTGTGCACTTTTGCCCTGACGTTCTGGCCCGTCAGCCGGGCAAGCGCCCTCATCTCGACGTAGCTGGACCGGCCGCTTTCTACACCCTTTTGCACGATTGACGCCATGCGCACTGTCTCGGCAAGGTTGCTTTCAAGCTTTCCTCGTCGTCTGACGTTGTTCTTGTGCACTGGCGAAAAGACTGATCCGGCCGGCTTAAATGCCTTATTGTCAGGGCTTCTGGAGGCTTCTTTTTCTTGGCAGCGCAAAGCGGATGGCCGCCCCGCCTTTGTATTCCCTGTCCGCCCAGATCCTGCCCCCGTGCGCCTCCACTATGCCCTTTGAAATCGGCAGGCCAAGGCCGCTTCCGCCAAACTTTCTTTTTGCAGACGTGTCTATCTGGTAGAACTTTTCAAACAACTTGTCCACCTTGTCGGCAGGGATGCCTATCCCGTTGTCCTCCACGGAAAACACCACTTCATCTTCCTTGTTTCCAGCGTCCTGTGCCCTGACCGTTATCCTGCCCCCGCTTTCCGGCACGAAATCGACAGAGTTTTTCACGAGGTTTGCGATCACCTGGTCGATTCGCTTTCTGTCGCATAGTATTGTGCCGGACGCCTTTACGTCGGCCTCCAGCTTTATCGCCTTGTCCTTGGCATAGGGCGCAAGGTCTGCAACGCACTGGGAGACCATCTGCCCGATGTCGTTTTCGGTCATGACAAAGGTCAGCTTGTCTATGTCAAGCTTGTACGAGTCCATCAGGTCGTTTATCAGGTTCTCCATCTTGGTCGCGTTGCGCATGACCATCCTTGCGTACCCCTTCTGATCCTCTGTCAGGTTGCCGGCGCTTTCAGGGTCCAAGAGCGCGTCTGCGCCAAACTTTATCGGAGTAAGCGGCGACTTTAGCTCGTGGCTCACCATCGACGAAAACTCCTCCTTCATCTTGTCGATGCGTACCAGGTCTTCGTTCATCTTTTTCAGGTCGTCCGTGCCGGCCTTGACGCTTTTTCGCATCTCGTCAAAGACGCGCGCAAGGCTGCCCACCCGGTCCTGCGACCCAAGGAGCCCGGCGTCGAGCCGGACGTCAAGATTGCCCCTTGCTATCTCTTCTGCGGCCCAGGCAAGCTCAGCCGTCTCTTCGCGCAGCCTGCTGGCAGAGTACATCACGTAAAACAGCACGCCGCTGAGCGCAAAGCCGACAGCAAGCACGACGTACGGTATAAAGAGGTTGAATCCAGAGTGTATGGAGTCGAGCGCGGCAAACTCTAGCGTCCACTGCCTGCCCCCTATGTCCATTATGACGGTTTTTTCAAGCGACCCGTCAATCTCGCCCTCTTTGGTCCCGGTGACTGCGGCAAGGTCAAACATCAGGCTTTCGCTCGCAGGCTGGCCATCGTATACGGAAAACGTGATGTCGCGGGCAGTCAGGCTCATTATGCCGTTCATGAGGTCATTCATGCGAAACGGCGCATAGACAAAGCCCCTGATGCTTTCGCGGCGCTCGTCCGGCGTGCCGGCAGGCATGCCGTTTTCGTACACGGGGACCAGCATCAGAAACCCTCTCTGCATGTCGGCCTCGGTTTCTGTTATCAGGGTTATCTTGCCCGTTATCGTCGTCTGGCCGCTTTCCAGCGCCCTGGATATTGCCGCGTTTCTAACCTGCTCGGACGACACGTCAAAGCCGAGCGCCTGCCGGTTTCTTGCGTCAAACGGCTCGATAAACACGACAGGATAATACTCTTGTTTTTGGCTTTCCGGCTGCACGGCATAATCTGCAAATCCTTCGCTGCGCATGCTCGCAACGTGCGATGCAAGCTCGCCTGCAGGGACGCGCTCGATAAAGCCAATGCCCTGCACTCCGGGGAACCTGTGCGGGATCATCTGGTTGTCCACAAAAGCCTTCCACTCTGCCCTTTCCACCTGCTGCGATGAGGCAAAGAGGCCCTTTCCGCCAAAGAGCACCTGCTCGTACTCCTGCATGCGGTTGTTTATCGAAAACACGGTTGCAAGGACCTCGTCGTCAAAACGGGCCTGTTCCAGGTCGTTGACAAAGACTGTCACAGTGTACCATGCAAAAATGGTTATTGCGACTGCCACGGCAAGTGCCGCAAAGGGAATCGAAAGGCCGTCCCGCCGCAATTCTGGTGACGCTATTTACAGAAGCAAGTAAAATAACTTATCTCTAGTGCTACGGCTGCTTCTGCTACTACTGGACTTCGATTGCTTCCTCGCTAAAGCCTTTCTTTACCAGATAGCCCTTGACGTCGTCCCGGTGGTCGCCCTGGAGCATGATAAAGCCGTCCTTGGCAGTCCCGCCGCAGGCAAAGCTGCTCTTTAGGTCCTTGACTATTTTCTGCATATCGGATAGTTTGGGGTTAATGCCCTCTATCAGGGTGGTAGTCTTGGACCAGCGCCGCGTCTCTAGGCGGATGACAATTCGTGCATCTTCCTTGTCGAGCTCCCCGCACGCGCAAAGGTCATCAGGGAGGCCGCATTTTTTGCAGATAACCGCCATCGAGTAACACGATTTTCACGATGCCTATTATTAAGCCTTGTCATGTATGAGAGAATAACTGAAAAGGACCAAAGGTGCAGGGGAGAGATATATTCCCGCTGCCACCCAGGGTCATGCTGGTGGTTGATGGTTAGTGACTGATGCCAATAGACCCAGTGCTCCAGCTGCACCGAGTACCGGTCCTTAGGCTAGCCTAATATTTAAACGGCTTTGGCTTTTTCACTTGGGAGACTGACACCCAAGATGCACAGAAAGAAGATAGATATTTGTGCAGGTGACTCCCATCTGCTTTCACATGTCTTCCCCTGATGCTGCTGGGAGCGGTGGCGCAAGGATAAAGAGCGCCGCGTCTGCCCTTCTCAAGGGAGGCACGCTTGTGAGCGAACCCTGCCCAAAGTGCGGAGGGGTGCAGGTGAGGCTTGCAGACAAGACCAGCTGCATCAACTGCGGGTACGAAAACGCGGCCAAGGGGGAGCAAAAAACAACAACAGCTCCACAGGTCCAGGCCGCGGGCCTCGGCGCCTCGGCGGCCATAGTTGAGGGGAAGATAGCCGGGCTTGCATCCGAACTCAAGGACGAAAAGGATACGGCCGTCCAGAGGCAAAAGGCCGAGTTGCTAGAAGCGTACCTGCGCATACTCGAAAAGATGAAGGCCCTTTCTGCAAAGTAGCATCGGAATGTATTTAAAAGAAGGGAGTATGACTAGAACCGTAAATGAGCAGCAAGAAAAAGAACGCCCCGCTGCCGGCTTCAAGCGCAGGCCTTCTCAGGTTCTTTGAAGACGAAACAAAGGGGATTAAGGTCAAGCCCGAGATAGTCATGGCTATCGCCGGTGCAATGATTGGCGTCTCGGTTATCATCAGGATCGTTTTCCCTGCCGGATGAGCACCGATGCTTGCGGCAAAGCAGGACGACGTTTCCAACATCCATAGACGGTGGTCTTTTACAAGGATAACACCGGGCTCGCTCCGGGCGTCGTACGCGATGATGCTTGCGTGCGCCGCGGTGGTCATCGCGGTATCGCACGTTTTCCACCTCCAGACCGACATGACAAGCCTTGCGGTGCACCTGCCGCTTGGGCTTGCAGTGCTTGTGGGCCTCACGTACCTCGACTTTGCAATGCTGCGGGGCACGCCGGTCAACAAGATGTCCAAGGTGGTCCATGTCACGTCGTTTGCAAACCTGCTGTGGGCGATCACCGTCATCGTGGGCATACTGGCAAGCACAGTTTTTGCCAAGCCGGGGACGACTGACTATATCGTGGCAGGGATGCTGCTTGCCGCCGGCCTGCGCATCAGCATCTTTGTGTCGGTGTTTGGCGCAGGCATGGGCAGGGCCATCGCCATATGTCTCGTGCAGCCGCTCATATTCTTCCTTGCCTTCGTGCCAGCGCAGTCCTACAACATTGTCATTACCGATCCGGCCGGCCTTGGCTTTGGCGCGCTGTTTGTGGCGCTTGCGATCTCTTGGGCCGCCATAGTCGACAGGGCGGGAAGGCCCGAGATCCCAAGCACGTTCCGTGTTCTGCAGGCGTTCCTCTCCGCATGGACAGAGAACAAGGCAGGCGGCCTTGAGGAGTACCTGGAGTCCAGGGCGCACGACGAGTCCGTGTCGACAAGGATAATCAGGTTCCTGCCGCAAGGAGCGGGCAACAATCAGTCGGCGATAATCCTCCCGGACATCCACCCGGGGCCGTTTGGCAGCGTGGGCGGGAGCAACCTGCCGTACGTGCTTTACGAAAGGTTCGGCAAGAGCGCGCTTGTCATGCACAGCGTGTCTGACCACTCGCTCAACATCCCCTCAAAGGCTGAAGTCGACAGGTACATCTCAAGCCTGTCAGGTGCGGCCGTCCAGAGCAGGGGCAAGACGTGCTCGCTTCCGGTGCAGCACCGCCAGGGAAACGCTACTGCCACTGCCATCGTGTTTGGCAAGAGCGCGCTCCTCATGCTCTCGCTTGCGCCAAAGGGCATGGAGGACGTGCCCCAGAGCGTGAGAAAGGAGCTTGAATCGTATGCGGAGGGACTTGGCATGGACCACCTGCTGCTCGTAGACTGCCACAACGCGATGGGCGCGCAGCTGGGCGACCAGGACATCTCGGACCTTGTCGCGGCGGCAAAAAAGTGCCTTGACGAGGCAGGCAAGGAAAAGGCGCAGTACGAGTTTTCGGCAGGCTTTGCGGGCCTTGCAGATGTCAAGCACAGCCTGCATAACTCCCATGACCTCGGGCAGGCAGGCCTTGCGGCGATTGCCATCGTCACTCAGGGAAGGACTTTTGCCATCGGCTGGGCCGACTCGAACAACATGGACAACGCCCTCAGGGACAAGGTGGTGGCAAGGGCAGGCAGCAGCAACAATAACAGCAATAACGGCATCACGATGCTCGAGGTGTGTTCGTCTGACACTCATTCGACTTCGGGCAAGAGGACGAGCGAAGGATACTTTGCACTTGGAGGCGCAAGCGACCAGGACGCGATCGCCGGCGCCTATGCAGAGATGTGCAGGGTAGCGCAAGAGCGGGCAAGCCCGTGCACGTACGAGGTCTCTTCGGCCAGGTCAGAGGTCAAAGTGATGGGCGAAAAGCAGTTCCAGGACTATTCCGGCGCCCTGGACCGGGCTATGAACATAACAAAGGTGTTTGTCGGGACCACGGTCGCCGTCTTTATCGCGATGCAGGCCCTCGCGTGACTACAAGGACTTCGTCGAGGAACCCGCGCACGTCCATCGCAAACGAGTGGAATTTTGCCACCGGGACGACAGGCATCCCGCCCACGAGGCGCACGCTCGCCGCGTGCAGCGTCATGACGACGGGGACGGCCGCGGATATATTGCTTTCACGCCTTAGCAGCTCGTCCGCCCTTTTTGCCTGCCGGGCACAGTGCTGAGATATTGACGAAAGGTTGCTCCTCTTCCAGTGCTTGCAGTCCACCGCAAGCGCAAGGCCGGCGGCGCTCGTGCCCACGACGTCCAGCTCCATGCGCGGCTTTGTAAAGCGCACGTTGGTCCTTGTGCTGTAACCAAGCGAGGCAAGCACGCCGGCGGCAAGCTGCTCAAAGTCCCTCCAGGTCAGGTGCTGCGACACGCGCTCCGGGTCGCACCCTGCCTCCAGCGCAAGCGCGGCGGCAGCCAGCCTGTCGCCGGGCGAAAACGACATGGCGCTTGGGGAACCCCTGCCGATGCCCCGGGAAAGGAGCGCCTCTGCAAGGCTCCTTGCCACAGACCTGCTTGCAATGCCGGCGTCCCGGCAGAACTGGTCAAGCGTAGTATCCTGCGACATGGCGGCGAGTGCCTTCGCCAGAAGCTCCGGGTGCATAATAATATTTTATTACCTGCGTCTATGCAGGGCCAGCCACTATTTAAGAGAAAAGAGAAGAACAGACATAAGCCGGGCAGAAACATCCTCGCGCCTGTGCCGGACTGGAGGGACGTGACCGTCGTGCTGTGCGCCGGCCTCATCGTGCTTGGCGCAGTCGCGCTTGCAGCCTCGGCGCAGAGTTTCTCGATGGTGGAAGGCCAGATCGTTGAAAAGGGCATCGGCGTGATCAAGTTCGGGGACAAGAGGAGGCTCACAAACACCATCTCCGTCCTGATAGAGGGCGACGACAGGGTCTTTCAGGTAAAGCGCGGCACGGTGGTAAAGTACCCTGTCTCAGAGCGCGATGTGCAGGATCTCGAGATAGGCGCAAGGGTAGAATTGCTCGTTTCGTCGTACAGCTCTACCGTGCGCATACTAGAGAGATAGTGACAGTAGTTTTTCCTTTAGAAACAAAGCCACATTCTTGGCCACTACTTCGCGAAGATCCATCTGCACAAGCTGCCTTGCGTCCTCTTGCGTGTCAATGTCAAACATGAGGTGCTCCTGCTCAATAACGCGAACAGCCGCGCCCTGCGCACTTGCCGACAGGATGTGTGAGTCGTAGCTGTTGTTGTCGTACGACGTGGGAATGACGCCGGGCGGCATGCGCAGGAGCAGGTTTGTGCCGTCGTAGCGAAGCGACGGGCAGATGACTATGCAGCGGTCCGAAGCGGCAGAGCAGATGCCGTCAACGTCGCCCGCGCCAAGGAGCGGCAGGTCCTGCGGGATGACGATGGTCGCGTCCGCATGCTTTTCTTGCACGGCGTACCTGTCTGCAACCGCGACCGCAGAGTTGACCCCGGCGTCCTGCGCCTGCGAGAGGATGGTCGCTCCGTGCCTCAGGGCTATTTCGCCGGCCCTCTCGTCTGCCGACACCACCGCAATTTCTGCAAGCGACCTGCACTTGCCAAGGGTTGCAAGCGTGTCTTCCAGCATGAGCCCCGAAAGTCGCACGCGGTCTTGGAGGCCAAGGACTGTAGACAGGCGGCTCTTGGAGTTTTCAAATCTCTTGACGGGGATTATGGCGATTATTGTTTTTGTTGTTGTTGGAGTTGTCAATTCAGTGAGACTTCCGCTGTAGCAATAGCAGCAGGTACCTGCCTAGCCGGACTTCGTCTTGTCTTCCTTGCATGGTTATGTTTGTTTCGTGCACGTCCATGCCAAGCCGCCTTATCATGTTGCTGGCGACCTCCCTGTCACGGCTGTCTATTACCATAGAGCCGGCCACGTCTTTGTAGAATTCCGCGACGCCGGCGGCGGAGGATTGTACGCCCACGGCGCGCATGTACTTGACCGCCGGCCCGGACACCGCGGCGTTACCTATTATCGGCGACACTGCAACCACGTCTGCGCGCCTTTTTGCAAGGGCCGCCCTGATGTCTTTGAGCGCCAGCGTGGGCCCGATGCTGGACACGGGGTTTCCAGGCGCGATTATTATCCTGTCTGCATCCTCTATGGCGGCAAGTGCCTGCCTCGTGGCCCGCGCCTTGCCAATCCCCCTGTACCGAACGCTGTGCACTTCAGGGCTCCCGGCGTTTTTCACCCAGAATTCCTGCAGGTGCATCTCGCCGGCATCTGTTGTTATCATGGTCTCCACCTCGCTGTCGGTGGCCGGGAGCACCTTGGCTGCACCCGCGCCAAATTTTTCGGCAAAATAGGCCGTGACCTGCGTCAGGCTCTTCTTTCTACTCTTTATCATCTCTGTGCGCAGGACGTGCGTGGCAAGGTCCCTGTCCCCAAGCCCGAACCACGCGTCTACACCGGCCCTTTTCATCTGGCCAAGGAAGGAAAACGTGTCGCCCTTGACGCCCCAGCCGCGCTCTTCGTCAAGCAAGCCGGCAAGCCCGTAGACTAGGGTGTCGATGTCGGGGCAGACGTACAGCCCGTAGAGCCAGATGTTGTCGCCCACGTTTGCTATTACGTTTATACCCTCCTTCTTTTTTTCCAGCCGTGCAAGGCCCCTTGCCAGCTTGACAGAGCCCGTGCCTCCTGCGAGGATTGTGATCAAACTCGGACAGTATGCAAAATTCGTTTTATTATATCTGCCGGGCGCAACGAAATCCGCAACCTTCTGGTGTACAGTACAACAAAGATTATAAAACAGCCAAAGGCACTTTTCTCTCGTGAAGTCGTTATCCGTAGTTGTTGCGACGTTGTTTGCCATACTTTTGGCATCCAGTGTTGCCCCAGCCGCTTTTGCTAATGACATGAACGCTGTGCTGGTCCCAGAGAGAGACAAGGCAGAAGGCCATTATATCGCCGTCAAGAACATTTCGCTCCGCTACCCGCCGGGCAGCCCTATTTCACAGGAGCTTAACGGCAAGGTTGACCGCGTCCAGTTCACCCTGAAAGGCGATGCAAACAGCACAGACAACGGCGTAGCAAATGCCATTAACGCATTTAACAAGGCGATGCTGGAGGCCCAGAGCCCCGTGGTGGTCACCAACATGACTATCACCTACACGGGTGTAATCAGGGGCTTTGAAAACAACGCGCTGATGTCCTACAAGATCGAGGCAGTGCCCCAGATGGAGAAATTTGTGATAAACGGTGGCGGCAACCAGTCTTCCACTACAGGCGATGTCGTTGACCTTGAATGGAGGAGAATAGTCGTCACAGACCCGATAGTGCTCAATGCGCCGGACGTTGGCGAGATAGAGATCACCAAGCCAATCAACCTAATCGACAAGACGCACAAGGACCTTGCCAAGCAGATATTCGAGTCGCAGGCTTCAAGCATATTCACTACGTCCATCCTGAACTTTGACAAGTTCAAGCAGCCAATGGGCACGTGGCACTTCCTCTTTGACCCGTCGGGAAGCTTGGTCGAGTCGTCGTCGTTCTACAAGGAAGAGAGCGGCGCAAAGGTCGTGTCCATCTACTCTCTTGGCGAGAGCAGCTTTAGGGAAGGAACGTTTGAGCCAGAGGAGGAAGACGCAACAGCCACCATCGGCGGAGCCCAGGTGCAGGTCCACTCCCAGGTGCCAGCCCCAAGCGGACAGATCCAGATCGCAGGGTTTGCCAAGATAGACCAAAGTGCAGGAAGCAACATTGCGGTCGTCACCAGGGAAGCGCCGGCAGACGTCCAGAACGCAACTGGCAACTTCCCGCTCCAGGTGCTCCTCGTGCTAGGCGGGATGATGGGCGCCATCGCGGTGTTCATCCTGTTCAAGGCCAGGAAGTAAAAGGAGCAGCAGCAAAAAAGAGCTGCGCATCCCCACCACTTTAATTTATTTTACAAGCTTGTACATAGTTTATAGATCGATACCCGTATTATTCAAACGGCCGATTCCCAGCTTGGTAGCATCATACAATGAGAACAGAGGAAGAGGCCAAGTACGACCTCGACGAGCGCATCTTTGAGCTGTACGACAGCGGGATGTCCATTCAGTCCATAACGGAGGAACTGGACACCACGGCAGACTATGTCGCGACTGTCCTCAGAAACGTGTCCGTAGAGACAGGCTAGCCAGGGACCCCTCTTCTTTTCGGCTGCTGGGCCGCCGCCGTCGTCCCCCTTCCCCTCGTCATCTTTGCCCGCCGCTCTGCCTCGCCACCACCACCGCCGCCGCTGCTGCTATCAGCATTATTATTGGCCTCGTCGCGCAGGTAGCTGCCAGCGTCGGCAAGGGTGGTTATCGCCACCCGCCCCTTTTGCAGGATTGACTTGCCGGAAAAGCGCGTCCGGCCGATCCCTATCGCCTCGCCTCTCGCATTCAGTATTATCACAAGCTCGTTCTCTCCAAGCTCGGGCGACGCCTCGATCACAGAATCGCCCATCACGTCCCGGCCGTACAGCACCAGTTTTTCCGCGTTTTCGCCTACCCGGACATAGCATTTTTTCCCCTTGCCGCCTGCGCGCGCAAAAAGGTTGGCGCCGGCAAGTGTGGGCGTAAACTGCTTCTTCTTGCCAAGGCTCCCTATGGCAAGGCCGGCCACGTCCGGCTGCACCTTTATGACAACGCTTGCAAGCTCGGGCGACATCAGGTAGACCTTGCTGCTGCTATCCACAAGGAACGTTTTCCCTTTCAGCGCGTCGAACACGCCCCACAGGTCAAGCGCCCTGTTGACAAGCGTCTGCTCTTGCCGCGTCAGCTCCCTAAACGTCACTTTATGGCACCCTCATCCTTGCCACGAAAAAGCCGGTGGTGTCGTGTATGTGCGGGTAAAAGCGCCTTGCGTTTCTGACGCTTTTTTCAAATTCCATGTTTCCAAAGCAGGCAAGCCCCTCGCTTCCGTGCGGCATTGGTTCGACGGACACGCCAAACTTGCGCACCATCCTGTCGACTATTACCTCGTTTTCCTCCGGCGCAAAAGAGCACGTCGAATAAACCACGATTCCACCGCTCTGGCAGGCGCCAATCGCGGCTTCAAGCATCTTTTCCTGCCGGCCTGCGCAATAGTCCACGTCTTCCGGGCTGTGGCTTGTCTTTCTTGTCTTGTCCCTTGCGATCACGCCTTCGCAGCTGCAGGGCGCGTCAAGGAGCACCCGGTCAAACTCGATGTTGTTGTTGCCAAGGTCTTTTGCGGTGGCAAGCGCGTCAGCGTGCAGGATGCACGTGTTTGCCACGCCGAGGCGGTCCAGGTTGAACGACATCGACCTTGCCCTCTTTTGGTTTGGCTCCAGCGCAATTATAGAGCCGGTATTTTGCATCCTCTGCGCAATGTGCGTCGTCTTGCCGCCCGGCGCAGCCGCCATGTCCAGCACCGACTGGCCCTTTTGCGCATCCAGCGCCTCCACTGCCATGCAGGAGCTCAGGTCCTGGATGTAATAGTGGCCAAGGAGGTATTCGTTGGTGGCGCCAGTCGCCATCGGCGCCCTGGTCACCTTGAGCACTTCGGAAAGGGCGGTCGGTTCAAGCCCAAACCCCTTGGCAACAAGCCTCCTTTCAAGGTCGCCTCTGGCAGTCTTGAGCGTATTGACGCGTATGTACTGCGCAGGCGGCTGCTCCATCTTTTCCATAAAGCGCTCGACCTCCGGCACGTACCGCAAAAACCGTCCCACGAGCCATTCGCCATAGCCGTATCTGTCCGCAAGCGCGGCCGACCTGGCAGAGCTGTCAAAGAGGAGCGTCAAACGCCTGAAAATGGGTGCGCGTGTCCATTTATACTATTATCGTCATCTTCCGCCGCCCGGCAGCCCGAGCACCTTTGTAGGCGTGCGATAATCCGTCACGACCTTGATCCCCTCGCCCGACGTGACCTTGATGGTCGGTACGAGCGTGTCAGGATTCGGGTAGAAATAGTAGGTCTGGCCGGGGTCCAAAAAGTCCTTGGTCTGGATGTCGCCGGCTCCCATCTCTGCCGAGATGTTTGTCAGGCGCTCAAGGCCCACGTTTGCCACCCTGATGCGGTACAGCGTGCCAGAGATGTCGGTGGTGTCCCGGGTGGCGTCTACTTCGAGCGCATACTGCGGCCTTGACAGCCATGTGTATGCAAAATACCCCGCAAACGCAATACCGATTGCCGCAGCGACAGCCACTGCAATAATGACGCGCACAGGTTAGAGCAGAGAAACGGGAGATATAGCGTTATTGTTCAGAGTCGCCGTCGACTAGGCCGCGGCGTTTTATGTAGCGCAAGAGCGATTCATAGTTCTCGCCGAGGTTGTAGTAGCGCACCATGTTCGCCAGAGTTTCATCGTCATACTGGTGCTTGCCTGTTTTTTTTGCCCTTTCGCCCTCTGAGCTTTTTTGCGCCACTGATGCAAGTTAGATCTATCTAATTGATAAACTTTAGCTGGCACGACTGTACAATCTTTTTCTATAGTTCTACGGAACTTTGATAGGATGCCAGGTTATCAGGACGGTTTCTTGGCAGAGTTCGTCCCTTATCGTTTCCTTGAACTTTTTCAGGTCGGCCTTGAACGGCTTGTCATATTCCGTGATTATGGAAAGCAGGTAGCTTTCCGTCACTTCATCCTTGCCTGACTTTGCCCGGTAATAGCCCGTGCCTGTCAGTTTTGTGCCTCCGCGGTACCGGGGCCAGATCTGGTTTATTATGTCGTCCACCTTTTCCGGGTCGATGTCTTTGCCGTCCTTTGTTTTCGTGGGCACGTAAAAATCGATTTTTATCATCCTTGGGCGGGCCATTGCTAATGCTGCTCCGGCGTCTTGGTGCGTAATAACGCTTGCCGGGTTATTGTTTGTAAAAAAAGACGCTATTTCAACAAGACATGGCGAATCCGCCGGGCCGTGATAATCGTAACGCCGTGCTTGATTGTGTTGGGTTACATCATGATTTTCGGCATACCGCGCTTTTAGCCTCATGTAGAAGGCGAAAATCATGTTTGGGTCTGGAAATTAGGATCCGCTCCACTCAGTTTCAAACTTTGAAGCCGCGTTTGGCAATTGCTGCATTCGCATAGCGAATTGTCACTAAAACGAGCATGAGAAAGAAAAATGGGCGGATTCAAAATCATAAAAGAAAAGAAAGCGACAGACTATACTTTCGTAGATGATACTTTGAGTTTAGGTCAGGCAGATGCGGCAGCAACAGAAACCAAAAAAGAGCTTGATGCCAAGCGCGATAGCAAGAATAACAATAACGACATTAGGCTCAGAGATGACTCAAAGATTAACAAAATCAGACACAAGTCAAAGATAACTGGTGGTCATAGTATGCAGGGTCATTCGCCAGTGTACGAATAATCGAAAATCACTTTAAAACGCACAAAAAAAAATTTTGCGTGCCAGCCGTAACCCTCCTTCTGTTCTAGGCGGGATTCCGCTGAGCAGCCAACCTGAGCAGGTGCAGGACCCTTGTGCTCTGTTTGGCCTTGCTCCACCCGGGTCGGCAGTTTCATTCCGGTATCGGAAACCTCAGGCTTTCGCCATCACGGTATCGCCCCGACCGGATCTCTTTTCTGTTCCGTCGCCAGCCGTCTCCGGCTAATTGTCGCCAATTCGGGTGCCTGCAGCGAGGGAGGAGTTTCCTCTCTTTTGAGTCGCCCGCCCGCTGGCTCGCAAACCATATTGGCGCTGCTTGCTATTTTAAGTTTGGAAAATACTCGCGCTCTGTCTGCATCATCTGCTCTTGCGTCTCGGCGTTTGAATAATCCTCGAGCAGGTCCGCGTTCAGCTCCAGAAACGTGTGTCCCCACTTGAACTTGTTCATTATTTCTGCTGCCGTCTGCCTGTCGCCAAGAATGTACAGCGCGCCCGCAAGCGCCTCTGCGCTTGACAGCTTGCCCAGTTTTGCATAATTCGTGGGGTTTGCCGCAAGCACGGTAGGCAGCCGGCGGCCGATGCCGGCAGAAAAAACCTTCTGGTGCTTGGCGACATCATCCGCTCGCTCCCACGAGCAGTCCACCGCGCACACGGAACTGGCGATGCCTGCGTCGCTTTTCGTGAGCAAGGTCTCTGAAAACGGGTTTAGCACGATTGCGTCCTTGCGTATGAATTTCACGGGCTCGGCAATCCTGAATTTTGCAAGCTTTGCCGCGGTGCACTTGAACGGGTCGTCCTGGAGCATCATGTAGACCTGCGGCTTCACATGCTGCTTGGCCCTGCAACACCATTAAAGTTTTTAGTGGCGCGGGTTCGACCTGCATATGTATAATATTGTCGCCGGCCATAGCAAGCCTCCAGTTCCCCTTTGAGCTAAAGAGGGATCAGGTAGAGGCGGCAGAGGCCTGGATGCAGAACGGCTGCAGGGGGTCGGTCATTTTCAGCACCGGCACCGGCAAGACAGAGATCGCGTGGGAGTGCGCAAGGAGGGCGGCCATACAATCGGGCAAAAAGAGGTACGCGGTGCTGTTCATCGTGCCAAGGATTGTGCTCATCAGCCAGAACGTCAGGCGCCTTCTCAGCTACGGCATAGACGAGGGCTCGATCGGCACCTATTACGGCGAGCGCAAGGACTCCCGCGAGATAACGATAAGCACGTACCAGAGCATCATCAACAACTTTGACCTTGTCAGGCAGGCAGACATGGTGGTGCTCGACGAGGTCCATCTGGTGAGCGAGACGGCAGTCGAATTTGACAGGATATTTGATGTCATAGTAGAAGACCCAGGCAAGGCGATACTTGGGCTGACTGCAACCATCGACGAGCGCGACCCGCGCTACGGGACGATACTGGTGGTCGCCCCGCCCGTGAAAAAATACATGATAAAAGACGCCGTGTCAGACGGCCGGCTTGCAAGGCCGGTCGTAAAGGAAGTCGAAGTGAAATTCACGGACGAAGAGCAAAGGATCTACGACGAGGCAAGCGGCGCGATAAAAGAGATCTCCAGAAAGCTGCAGGTGTACGACCCGGCGAGGATGACAAAGGTGCTGATGCGAGGCGGAGCCCGCGCGTCGATGGCCAAGCAGTGGTTTGCCATGGTGCGCAAGCGAAAGGAGCTTCTCAGCTCCACAAGGCAAAAGCTGTACGCCGCAGTGGACATTGTCAAGCAGCATCCAAAAGAGCGCGTGATGATATTCAGCGAGACTGTCGACTCGATACAGCAGCTGCGTGACATGCTAGAGTCGTCAGGCATCCCGGCAAGGACCATACACAACGGCGTGCCGAGGTACGAGCGCGAGGAGATCCTCGACAGCTGGGGCAGGGACTATTACCCGCTCTTGTCGGTGCACACGCTGGAGATAGGCTACGACGTGCCGCAGGTGGGGATCGCCATAATCCTTGCGAGCGCGGCAAACGCAAACCGCGTGGCGCAGAGGATAGGCCGCGTGGTGAGAAAGGCAGAGGGCAAGGAGCACGCGCTGGTCTACGTCGTGCACGTCAGGGACACGAAGGACAAGAACATTGTCAAGATGGTAAACGCCGCGATTGAAAAGTCGTCAAGCGAGGAGGGCAGGCCTAGAACGGCTCGCGGCAGCAGCGGCAAGAGCAGGCCGGCGCACGGGCAAAGGACGATACTCTAGTAGATGCCGGCCATCCCCTTTGCCAGCATGTCGCCCACTTTTTCCAGGTACGAGTCAATGTCCATCTCCACCACCCTGCCGGCGTCGATGTTGATGATGTAGACCATGTGGAGGTGCGCGTTTAGGATCTCTTCCTCGGTGATTGGAGGGTTCGAATAGTACCTGTCGCACAGCGCCTTGACCTCTTTTACCTCTTCGGCAGTCCTGTCCCTTGGCGGGCGCCTAAACAGGTTTGGTATGGGGAGGATGCTGACGGGAGGGGTCGCAAGAACGAACTTGTTTGCGTGCTTGCTGTACCGCGCAACCTTGCTTGCAATCCTTGCCACGTAATACGACAGCGGGTCAAGCGCGTGCTCTGGCGGGATAAAGCCGGTCTCTATCTCCACGAGGGCGACTCCGTCCCCCTTGGTCGCATAGACGTCGCACACCAGAATGTCCGTCAGCGGCTTTTCGACGTCTATAGAGTAGCCGTCGCGGATGAGGTGCTTGGCGCACACCAGCTCCATCGCCGAGTGGTTTATCTTGACAAGGTTTCTCTGGTAGAGTTCTATCAGCCGGGTCCTGACAAAGTCGAGCCGCTGGATGTTTTCTTGCGGCTCGCCGGCTGCCATCCTGTCCGCAAGGGACGTGACGTCGGCTACAAAGCTCTCTAGGTCCAAAACCTTCACTAGCAAGTGTATGTGCCGTACCTTAAAGATTATTGTTCGACGATGGTTTGCGAAAAGAAAATAGGTTTAAAAAGCAGTGTCCTTGAAATATCGACGGCCATGTGCGCTCATCACGAGAAATCCGAAGGCGGGTACCACATGACGGGAGTAGCGGCGTGCATACTTGTAATGGGCATTTCAATTGCAATAGTCATCCTCCTGTGGGCATGGTTTGGCCATATCGGCCCCTCGTTCTCTGACGACGTGATGCTCCAGCAGCAGGAAACCCTGAGGGCGCAGTACGGCTTTGAGCCGATGCCCAAGATTACCGAGGAAGAGGCAAAAATCCCGCCATCTCTCAGGGGCCTCGGCAACAACTAGAGCAGATCTTCGTCTATAGTTTCTATCTTGTCCATGTACTGCGCGCAGTCGCACCCGGGCACCAGGCATTTTCCGACCCGCAGTATGGAGCTGGCCCTTGGAGAATTCTTTTCGTGGGCCTGATAGGTATGGTGGCACCGGAGGCAGTTCATTTTCTTGTTATTACCGTCAAGACGCTGGCGGGCAAAATAAACGATTGGGTTTGCTTGCAAAAGATTATACGTGATCTAGCCTTCACGCAGTTACGTTCATCATATGAACGACTATTACGGCAATTACATAAGGCGCTACGAGGCAAAGACAGGCAAATCAAGGCGCCTTTATTCGAGGTCAGAAAAGCTGTTCCCGGGAGGCATCAGCCACAACATCCGCTATTTCGAGCCGTACCCATTCTTTGTGAACGCGGCAAGGGGCAAGAGCCTCTCCGACGTCGACGGCAACAGGTACACCGACTACTGGATGGGCCACTGGGCCCTCATACTCGGCCACTCGCCGGCGCCCGTCGCCTCTGCGCTTGCAAGGCAGGTGAAAAACGGCACCCTGTACGGCGTCGTAAACGACGTGTCCGTAGAACTGGCAGAGGCCATCCAGAAGCTGATGCCAAGGGCAGAGATGATGCGCTTTAGCAGCACCGGCTCGGAAGCCACGATGTACGCAGTCAGGCTCGCAAGGGCAAAGACTGGAAGGCGCGTAATTGCAAAGGCGATAGGCGGATGGCACGGCTTTAACACCACCCTGATGCAGACTGTCAACTTTCCGTTCGAGGCGGAGGAGGGCCCCGGGCTTGTGCAGGATGAGGGCCAGTACGTCGAGTCCGTGCCGTTCAACGATCTCGAAGCGTCGCTCAAGGTGCTGGAGACGATAAAAGATGACCTTGCGTGCGTCATAATAGAGCCGGTGCTTGGAGGCGCAGGTTGCGTACCGCCGGCAAAAGGCTATCTGGAAGGGTTGCAGGAATTCTGCAAGAAAAACGGCGCCCTTTTCATACTTGACGAAATAGTGACGGGATTCAGGCTATCGCTGCACGGCGCCCAGGGCACCTACGGGCTTGAGCCGGACCTGTTCACGCTCGGCAAGATCTGCGGAGGCGGCATGCCAATTGGAGTGGTGTGCGGAGACAAGGACATCATGTCGCTTGCCGACCCTGTTTCAATAAGGGAAAAGGAGGCCCGCTGCGCCATCGGCGGTGGGACGTTCTCGGCAAACCCGGCCACGATGGTGGCTGGGCTTGCCACGCTTGATTTCCTGAGGAAAAACGAGCGCAAGGTCTACGGCAAGGTAGACAGGCTGGGCGAGATGGCAAGAAAGGGTCTTGCCAAGATATTTGCAGACGCAGGCATCCCGTGCAGGGTCACAGGCATAAACTCGATCTTTTTGACGCACTTTGTCAAGGAGGGGACGAAGGACGTGGAAAACGCAACGGACGTCGCGACGTCCGACAGGGGCAAGCTGGTGAAATACCATATGGCCCTCATGGCCGAGCACGGCGTGTTCTTTTTGCCGACCAAGATGGGAGCCATGTCGTACGCGCACGACGAGGCAGACGTAAAGAAGCTCTTGTCGGCGACAGAGAAAATCGCCAGCTCAGGTCTGCTGAAATAGCAACAGGCTCTTTAGCAGCAGGTTCCGCGGAGGGCGCAGGAACCATCCCTCCTCTTCTTCCTTTTCCTCCCCCTCTTTTGCGCGAGCAGTGCAGGAAAACACGACAAAGTTTGCCCGCAGCGCCTGCTTACCGGCAGACTTTAGCATCACGCGCTCAATCCCGAGGATCTCCCCGATTTCCGCCTGCACGCCCATCGACGCAAGGTGCACAGAAAGCGCCTTTTTGTAGTCTGTGCCCCGTTCAGGCACGGCTGCAGGCAGCATCCACGAGTTTCCAATCCTCACAAACAATGTCTTTTTCTTCTTCTTTTTGCCATCGTCTCTGACAACGGCTGCCGCCGCCTTTAGCACGAACTGCCCGCCGGACATGCGCTTGAACTCGGCAAACGCCTTTGGCGACAGGCGCACTGTTTTCCTGCCAGACGCAAGCTTGCTCCCAATCTTGCGGTAGTTGCCACGCGTGTATATCAAAGGGGATTTCTTTTCGTCAAATGTTGCAGACACGGCTTCTCCGACGACCATAACGTGGTCGCCCATTTCCTGCACGGACACGACCCTGCACTCGCACGCCAGCGCGCACCCCTTTATCAGAGGGACGCTCTTGCCAGCGTACGTCTGAAAGGTCCCGGGTATTGCGAGCTTGGCAATTTCCGTGCCGGAGTAGCCGCCGGCGATGTTGACAAGCTCGGCCTGGTCGTCTGCGGCAATATTGACCCCGAACGCGCCGGCCTCCTTTATGTTCCACAGGGTCGGCGAGTCGTGGACAAAGATCGCAAGGAGCATCGGCTCGTACGAGACCTGCATGGCCCACTCGGCCGCCATCACGTTCTGTCCCCACTTGCCATCAGTGGTCACGAGGGCGACGGTGGTGGCAAAGTAGCGATACGCGTTATCCTGTATCACGTCAGGCATCATCAACAACCATCTTTTGCCTTCATGGTCCACCCATATACACTTGCGGTGTAAATAGCGTTGTCATAACTACCAAGTTTATTGTAGATCGGCTAATTCTTTCAAGGCTACCAGAATTTTTGTGAGCCACTGGAAACGCGCACATGTTGTTAAGGAATAATAATCATCATCTTTCAAGACTTCATTTGCCGCTTGAAAACTTGATCACGACCAGGGCGTACATGGCGCATGCAAAGATGGTGACGCCCACCTTGGTGGCAAACACGATGTTCACCTGGTAGAGCTGCGAAGGAAAGCCGTTTGCCACGCTGTCAGGGTCAAGCGCGGCTTCAGGCTGCTTGGACAGGATCGCGCCCCAGTACATGAAATTGTAAAGGATTTCATAGAACGAGATAGCCACTATTATGAACAGGACCATCGCGTAAAAGTAGCGCCAGTTATCGTCAAGGAGCTTGATCTGGTTTTTCATCAGCTCCAGAAAAGAGAACCAGCCGGCAAAAACCACTATCATAAGCCAGGTAATCGGCTTTAGAAAGTACGGAAACATTCCTGGAGGCGGGAGCTCTTCGTTTACAAACTCTTCACCGACCGGCCCTTCGCCGGTGCCGTTTGCTGCAACGTAAGCCACGAGGAACACGATTGCTGCGATCGAGCCCAGCAACATGTACAAAGGCAGCCTCTTTTTCGCAGTTATCTGCAGCATCGCGTAGTTGTGTTTCAAGGGCTCGTTTTACTTATATCTATATTGCTCATCTTTCAGCAGTACGAAATTGCGATCGCGCGGTTAACCAGCGCTAAAACAGATCCAGTGAGAGTAAAACCATTGCGGTTAACTGTTTTAAATCATGAACTGGGCAGCTATAGCAGCAAAACTCCCCGAATGCGGAAAATCGTTGCGGAGGCATATTCGAATGGTTCTGGAAGTGAAAAATCCTCGCCCCTTGTGGGAAATCCTCTTCTCCACTCATCACACTGACATAGGGCTTCTTTACGTAATTTTCTCCATCACCTCACTGATGATTGGGGGCGCGCTTGCGATGGGCATAAGGACCGAGCTGTTCCTGCCAGGGCAGCAGATTTTCCCGGACTCTACCACCTTCCACAGGTTCTTTACTGTGCACGGAACGACCATGCTCTTTCTGTGGGTGATACCCTTTGCGGCAGGCATGGGAAATTACCTCGTGCCGCTCATGGTTAGGTACAAAGACATGGCCTGGCCCAAGCTCAACGCGGTGGCGTTCTGGATAATACCGGTAGGAGCGGCGCTGGTGTGGCTTGGGTTTTCAGACACGGGGTGGACCGCTTACCCGCCCTACTCTACAATCCGCGCGCCGGGGCCGGCGACAGACATGTGGATCTTTGGGCTAAAGATGCTTGGAATTTCGTCAATCCTCGGCTCGATAAACTTTGTAGTCACGATACTAAAGATGAAGCACCCGGACCTGCCGCTGATGAAGACTTCGCTCTTTGTGTGGGCAACACTGGTCACGTCCATCATGATACTCGTAGCCATACCCACCTTTGCGGCTGCTCTCATCATGCTGTACACGGACCGGCTCGGGGTAACGGGATTCTTTGACCCGACAAGGGGCGGAGACCCGATAGCGTACCAGCACCTGTTCTGGTTCACGTTCCACCCGGAGGTGTACATCTTTTTGATACCTGCTGTCGGCATGATATACGAGATAGTGCCCAGGTTTTCAAGAAAGCCGATATTCAGCTACCAGTCAGGGGTCACGGCGTTTGTCCTGCTGTCAATAGTCAGCTTTGCCTCATGGGGCCACCACATGTTTTCAACGGGAGAGAGCTTTACCGAGAAAACCGTCTTTATGGTCGGAACGCTTGCGGCGGTCCCTGCGTCTGCCATGCACGTGTTTAACTGGATTGCGACGATGTGGGGCGGAAGGATAAGTTTCAAGGCCCCGATCACCTTTTCGGTCGGCGGCACAGTGCTGTTCTTCCTGGCAGGGGCAGGGGGCGTCGTCAATACCGCCATGCCGCTTGACTTTCTCACGCACGACAGCTACTGGGTCGTAGGGCACTTCCACCTCTTCCTGATGGGGCTGGTGACCTTTGCCTTCGTCGGGTTCATGTACTACCTGTTCCCGCTGATAACCGGCAGGATGTATAACGAAAAAGCGGCGATGGTCCAGTTCTGGCTCATGTTCATCGGCGTTTCACTCATCTTCATACCGCAGCACGTTGCCGGCCTGTACGGGCAGCCAAGGCGCGTGTTTGACTACGTGCCCACAGAGCCGCTGATACTGCTGAACCAGCTCTCGACCATAGGCGCCTGGATAACAGGCTCTGCGATGGTGCTGTTTACTGCAAACATGATAAAAAGCTCCATTTCCGGCAGGCCTTCAGACACTAAAGACCCGTTCCAGCTCGGAGAGACGTATTACGACTATAGGATAAAAGAGCCGCATATCCAGTAGGCGGCAGAAACAGTCATAGAAAGAGAGAGAAAGGGAGAAAGAGAAACGAAGAAAAGCGCCGGAAAAACCGGCGGGGGGGGGGAGGGTGTTGTTTTTTCTTACTGCTGGATTACCTGGTTCAGCCAGGCCGCGTCGTGGCCTTCATTGTTGTTGCTGTTGCTGTTGTTGTCGCTTGCAGTGACCGTTATTGGCTTTTCCTCTGCAGGCGCAGTATTAGCTGTTACTGGCTCTGCTTGGGAGGCCGCTGGTTGTGGGGCCGACTCGGTTGTGGAAGGTGTCGAGTCTACCGGGGCTTCTGTTGTCGTGATTGTCGCTGCATCGGCTGTGATGCTTTCAAGTGTCAGCCCTGACAGCTTGGCCCTCACGTTTCCGATCTCGGTCCTTTCGTTGTTGATGTGCTCGACCAGCTCGTCGGTGTTAATCTTGACCTGCTGGTACGTCTCTTCCTTCATCTCGTTGCTCCTGAACTGGAGCTTGGCGTCAAAGAGCACTGCCTTGACCTGCTTGGCCTCAGCGTCAAGCTCTGCGAGGCGCGCCGTCAGCTTGTCGCTGACCGCCTTCTCTGCCTCGTTAATCTCGCCCAGCTTTTTCTCGTATTTTATCGACACAAGCTCTGCATCCTCCTTCATGCCGTCGTTCTCGGCCACGATCTCGTGGAGCGCCTTCATCCTCTTGAGCGTGAGCGACTTTTGCCTGATAAGTTTCTGCGCTTCAAGCCTCCACTTTGGAATAAAGAATACGAAATCGCCCTGGACCACCAGCTGCTCGTACGGGAGCTGCTTGATGCCTGCAGAGCCGCAGTCCACGCCGACGCTTTCGATCTCGCCGTCGATTTCCGTGATTATGCCAACTACCTTTCCGATGAATGTCCCATAGATGTCCTTGACTTGCTTGCCTACGAATGCGAGCTTTTCTTCGCTCATGCGCAATTGTTTGTAAGTAGGTATAATGATGACTGTGTCAAAATTGTTGCATTATTTTGTCAGCAGGTGTTTTACCAGACATTCTGCAACAAAATTGGGCCTGGGTTTGAAAGTGTATGAAAAAAGAGAAAAGGAAGGCCAAAAGGCCTTGTCGTAGAGAGAGAGAGAGAGTTCTTAGCGTGTGAACTGCTGCTGTGACTGTGTGTAGAATGCAGCCCATGCCTTGGCGACGTTGGTGCCAAAGTCGCTGACTGCGTCTATTGACCTGTTGTAGATTTTCAGGTTCTCCCTTGCGGCGTCCAGCGCGTTGATTGTCAGCTGGTTGTTGATGCCGACTGCCCTGATTGCGTTGTTGGTCATCTCGTTTGCCTGCTTCACAAAGATGTCTGCATACGGGTTTGCAGGAGCATTCACGTTGCTTGCCACCTGCTTTTGTGCAGAAAATGCTGTCTGGATCAGGTTCTTGGTTGTCTGGATGTAGTCCAGCTGGAGGTTAGAGATTGATTGTAAATACTGCGGCTGAACCTTTGCGATCTCGTCTACTGTGCGGATATAGTTGTCCTTTACTGCGTCGATTACGTCTGTCCTGCTTGTCGTTTCTTCCCTGGCTGACTTGCTTGTGTCGACCATTTCGATTACCGTATAATGGTATTACACGGTAATATATAAACATTGGTCAGCAATGGCATTTACTGGCATACATTACCATACAAAGCACCTCATTGCCTTTCAGATTCCCGCCTCTTTTTCTCGGCGCGCTTTTCGGCATCAAAGCGTTCCAATTGGTAAGAGTTCATGTCGGCAAACTTGATCCCTTCTGCAAGGACTGGATGGGCTTTTTGCAGCTGCCGGTACATCTCTTGGCAGACCTGCCGATAGTCAGGGTGGCCCTGCGGCACGGTGCGCAGCTCGATCATGTGGCAGGCCTCGCGCAGGTTCATCTTCATGAAATACGGATAGCGGTACGCGAAATTGACGACGTACTGCGCCTCTTCGGGCATCTCTTTTGCAATCGCCTCATAGGCATCTTTTGACGCGGACATGCACTCTTGAAACTCCCTGTCAAGGCCGGCGCCTTTTATTTCCCCGGGCATGTCATAGCCGTGCCTTGTCGACAGCAGTTGCCGCTCAAGCGTGAGCACGCGGTGGCGGTGCAGGTCGCGGAACATGCCAAAGTTGGTGAATAATTCAAACACACAGTCGACCATCTCAAAGGCCCTGCCCGGCCTCTGCCTGCGGTTTTCACGGAACTGCGTGTAGGCGCGGATTATGCCGTGCCGGTCCTGCGACGGCATGGACTTGACGTACCTCATCACCTTTTCAAGGGGCCTGCCGTCAGCCTGCTCGTACAGGACGGCTGACGCCACCTTGACTTCTGCGGCAAAGTTGTCCTCCGGCTCAAGCAGCCTGACTCTTTCAGGGCTTGGCTCCGGGCCTATCCCGGACAGGTGCTTTTTTGCAAGGTCCCGCACCGCGCCCTCCGTCTTTGCAAAATATGCCTGCATGGCCTGGCCGTACTTGTCGTTTGCGCGCCGGACAAACGACGGTATCACTCCGTTCAGTTCGGAGAACAGCTGCTCGCCAAGCAGGCGCAGCTCTGCAAGGTGGGAGCCGTGCATTATCGTGAGCAGGTATTCAAACGCCCTGCCGTTGCCGGTTATGCCGACGTTTGTCAGCGTGGAGGCAGGGAGGAGGCCGCGCAGGAGGTCAAGCGCCTTGGCCCTTATCGTGACGCGGTATATGCGCCGCGCGGCGTCGATGTCTTTTTGCTCCTTCAGGCTGCCAAACTGCCTTTCCTTTTGCAAGGAAGAATCGAAGAAAGAAAACTTGTCTATCGGCTCCTGCTCTTCCAGGAATTTTGTCATGGCAGGCAGGCTCTTGCTATAAGTATCAAATGCAAGGTCGCATGCCGCAATATAGCGGTCGGCGTGCCTTGACGACATTATGCGCCCCTCCCGCAGATAGCGGTACATGCCGCCGGCGACCTTTTGGTCGAACGGGACGTAGCGAGACGACTTTTCCAGGTACGAAAGCCCGATCCTGCGGTCCTCTATCTTTTTTGCGGCAATGTTTGATATGCCTTCAAGGGCAACCTGCGCCTCGCCAAGCTCGGCGACCGAGTCGTCGCCGTATTCGAGCAAAACCTTGCGGTAAAACTCTTCTCCCCGGTTTGGGTTCTTGGCAAACTCGTCGAGAAAGACCCGGCGCATGCTCTTGTCTGTCCGGGAATACCGCGACATCAGCGCGCCCCTGTCCACCTGCCTTGGAGTGGTTACCGCAAACACCGCCCTGTCGGTATTTGAAAAGTGGCCCGCAAGCACGGCTTTCTCTTCATCGGTAAAAGAATCCAAAAAGGCGCCCTGGTCCACTGCTGCCATCGTATCTCACCAATGCAAGGTGGGGTCCATTATTAAAACCAGCCTCATCTCAAATAACGGCCACTTTTGCAAGGATTGTCGCCCCAGTAGCAAAATGTTTTTAAAATCAAGGCTGAATTTATTCAGTACGTCAAATACAGAAACCGATTATACTAGCCGCTGCAAGACTATTCTTGCAGAAAACAAGCAGCTGGACCTTGTTATGGTCACGGACAAGTATGCCAACATCATGGCCAAGGCCGCACGCCAGCTGCCGCAGAGTTCCATCCGCCAGCTCTCGCCTGAGGACATCGTCAAGACGGCGCTCCGCACAAACATTGCCAAGGGCGCCTTTAACGTCAACAGCCCCACGACCGGGATAACGTCAAACATCCACGTCCAGTACAACGCGATGGACATCATCATGTACCCGCTGGAAAACGACCTCACGCTGATTGCAATCGGCATCATCGACCCCGGCGCAATCCCCGACATCTACTCGTCGGTTGGAAGGCATTTTCCGACGAAACTGAAAAAGGCGATAATCGTCGACGACGAGGAGGACATACGCAGCTCCATACGGGAGGTGCTCAAAAAGCGCGGGTTTGACGTCGAGACCGCGGAAAGCGGGCCGGCGTGCGTCAAGGCCATAGAGAACGCCAAGCGCAACGGCACCGAGTACGGCATGGCAGTGATGGACATCAGGATGCCCGGCATGGACGGCTTTGAAGTCTACAAGAACATCCACCCGATATCGCCCAACACCAAGGTGATATTCATCACCGCGTTCGAGTACACGCAGGAAGAGATAGCCAAAAAGGTGCAGAACGACAGCATCAAGGTTCTGAGAAAGCCGTTTACCAGGGCCGACCTCCTGCAGCTCATCACCGACGAGACAAACCCGACTCCAAAAGAATAGACAACTAATTAAATGGTTATTCTGTTGCATAACAAGTTGCAGTGAGACTAGGTGTAATATCATATGCAACAAATTGACCGATCCGCATCTAATTTACAAGGCAGGAATTTGGTCTGATATAATGCATTAATAAAAGTCAATTTAACCCATGGTGTGCCTCCAGAGCGTTTGGTAAACTGGATATACTTTCCGAAATCAGACAACGCACCAGAACATCTACGTAAAGTTGCTGGTGTTTTTATCTACTGTGAAGCTGCTATAGACTCCTCTAACAAGAAACTCAAAAGCAATGAGGTGATGAGTATAGCTAAGGAAAACTTAGAACAATTAGGCTTCGTGGTAGAAGCTGGTTCATCGAAGGTTCTAGTTCCAGTGTTATTTGGGAGAAATGGAGAGGTAGAAAAATCATTTTACGCAGATGGATTTAACCGAGAAACAAAAACTGTTTTAGAAATAGAAGCCGGGAGGGCGGTAGACAATAATCAGTTTCTGAAAGACCTATTTGAAGCTTGTATGATGCATGATGTTGAATATCTTGTAATTGCAGTGCGGAGGATCTATCGGAAAAGAGGAGATTTTGAGACAGTTATTAAGTACTTTGATACATTGTATGCCAGCCGCCGCTTACATCTGCCATTAAAAGGGATCATGATAATCGGATATTGAACTAATGTAGGCCACCCATCCGTAATTTTTCCATGCTTCAATACATATCATCGAGTCAGACGAACTAGTCGGTGTTCATTTCCACTAAATGTATCAACCCTGACTAGTATTCCCAGATTTCCTATGCATATTACTTAAGAATTCGTATTTTATGGGCTTGGCGTGCTGCCATACCAGATCATATAGTGATTCGACTCTGCTCACTATCCCGCCAGTCAGTACCACACCTAATTCGAAATTGTTATACAGTGAATTGATGCGCCATTCTCCCGAACCTAGGTAGCACTGTACGCCATCCGCCAAGACTATTTTCGCGTGGACGGATTCATAATGCAGCATGTTGAACCCTCTGCTCTTCAGACCGATGTGGAAGTCTCGAATCTCGATCTTTCTCTCGTCCCCGCAGCTCCTGTAAATATCATATACTCTCATCAATGCCTTTACTAGGTTACCATACGATGTCCCATTCTTCTCTGTAAATACTTCCCTTGTTATGATCCTCATTGGTATTCCTGACCTAGCTAGATTTGTTATTTCGTCCGCAAAGTACGAAGCTACAGCCTCTTCGGGGAATGGGAGACAGAGCTTGACATACCTGTTTGCACCTCGTAGCAGAGATCTGAAAACTTTATCTGTTGTGGCTACGCCTTGACCAAGCTCTTTGGATCCCCTGTGTAATGATGTAGGCAACGTAGCCACAATATCCGCCCTGTGATCCAGTATCGGTGCGACCTTTCTTTTTTCAATAACACTACCCACACGAGGCAAATTTTTCACCTTGACTGAATAGTCGTCGCCTCCTTTCCTATTGAGCTCGATCACCCCGTCCCTCGCGAGCATCATAAGCTGCAGCTCCACTAAGCTTCTATCAGCGGGTATGACCGATGTAAGGAGTTGGCTGAGGGTCTTGCCGTTTGACCTGCGGACCAGATCGAATACCTGTTGAGGTTCCATTTCTGCCTTTAATCCTCCTCTTCCCCGTCGGTGTCACTCGGGACATCGAAATCTGTAACCTTTTTTTCCACTACTGTTGCGATACCTACAAGGCCCCAGAAGTCCACTAGCAGTTTCCTACTGAGCAGGGCGTTAGGCAACAAATAAGTGTCTGGAATTTCACGCGGTAGCAGCGGATGGCACATAGGGTCTTGGATATACAGGCATTTGACGCAGCCCTCGGCACACTCGTACCTGCAGTCCCGGACATGCCTTACAGCTCCACTTATCCACGGGGCGAGCAGGTGGCGTGCTAGGTACTCTACACCGCCTGCCTCGACTTGAGCCCGCTCGTAAATGAGCACAGCACAGTCGTCCACGAGCACCTTGCCTACAAATGTCGATTCGTCCAGCCCGGTTCTGAGCGAAGCATGATGGGTGAGGGCATGTTCGACGGAATGTAGTAGTTTAAACAAGGATGTGTTTGCTGCTGGAGTTGCGGTATGGGCGGTCATGACATTTCTTGTCAGCCCGGCTAGCCAAGTGTAAGCTGCTGCCGGGTCTTCATTTACTGTCTTCAGGTATTCTTTGGCCATATTACGCGTGTATTCGTCAGCTCCTTCCTTTGCCAAGTCTTCCAGTACTACCCTGCAAACCCTTCCTTTGTCCAATAGTACCAGGATCGCTTTGCCCTTGCTCATAGTGGTGTATGCGTGGTACTCGAATGTCCTAGTGTCTGGGTTCCTGTACTTGAACGTCTTTGGTTGTACTTCATCACCGTACGGTGCGTAGCCATATACTACTGTAAAGGACTCTATGTCATCTATCAGATGTACGTCTCTGATTCCGTACTCCCTTATTGTCTGTCCGACATCCGATGGTGCTTCATTCAGCGTCCATGTAGGGACTGCATTCTCAAGACTGAACTCCAGGTTGCCCGACACGTATACCGTACTAAACGTCATTGGCTTCATGTACGACTCCGTCGTAGACACCAGCTTCATATGGGCAGGATCTCTCACTCCCGTCCAGCGTGCACAGGAGGGACAAGAGTAAATCACGCGGCTAACTTCGTTGCCTGTCTTGTCGCATATCCACTTGGATCTTGAAAGGGGTCTCTCAAGCTTTAACTTCAGGTGGCCTGTGCCAGCGCAGGCGCAGCCATCCTTGGTGCAACGAAAACGTGGTCCGTCCCTTTCGGGCTCTGTAAATGGCGGCGTGATCTCGTGTTGATTACCACATTTCTTGCAAAAGAACAGGTTAGAGATCTGTCTTAGTTTGTCCTTTCCGCAGCCGGGGCACTGGAGAGTTGTGTGTTTGCCCATATCCACCTGAAGGATGTAGTAACTACACGTAGAACACCTAAGTCCGCGTGGATAGAGCATTATCTTTGCCTCGTCAGGTAATATCAGTTTCACCTGTTGCGGCAATACAAGTGAGGGTAGTTTCTGGACTAAGGTACTACTGCTATCTTCGCCGCCGGCAGTGTCTATTCCTAGCTCCTCTGCAAGCTCTTCTAGTACATTAGTTCTAGTTGGCCCGCTAGGTTGCCCGGTCATACTCGACCTCCGTTGTATGCTTATGCCAGAGTTCCTCGATTCTATGCGCGAAATTATGTTTGCTAGGTTACGTTGTATCTGTTCGTTTTCGTATGTGCGACCTATGAAGGCCATTACCCTGAAGGACTTCTGTTCTGAGTCGAACGTTGAAGATGGGAACCTCTTGGTGACAGCCTGCCAGTCAGTTAGGCGCAGGTAATTCTTTGTAGTCTCTTCTATGGCCATCAATCATCAGCCTCCACTATGTCTTCGCCTGACGCACTCAAACCATCTAATGCCGAATACCTGACCGCTTCAGAGTAGCGGATCACCTTGTGTTTTTCCCTTAGTGTTGGCACCAAAACATCTTTCGCTGACAGGTGTTTGATGGTCTCTATCTTCGATCCGGCAAAGTCTACTATCATCTCACGGGCTTTCATGAACGCCATTGTCCTTAACTCCTTCTTCTCCACCGCTGTCATCGAAGGCCGCTCGTAGACCCCTATTGCCTCCTCCAAGATATCCTTGAGTAGGGCTTTGTCGGTGTTTAGTCTACCGTGGACGTAGTCTGCATACCTCATCTGGTGGTCCTCATATGCCCTAGCCATAATCAAGGTGTGGAATACATTAGGGAGTGATAATGATATGGCATACTTGTTGGCTACATTGATTGGTGTTGGCTCGTAGTGGGCCTCAAGGTCTCCTATCATGTACCTAAAGTTCTGGTAGACCCACTCGTCCCTAGGTATCTGCGGCACTAGGTGTAGTAGTACAAGGCCAGGCACGTCACCTCTTCCAGTCCTGCCAACTACTTGTGCTAGTTCGATAAAAGACCGCGGCGTCCCAAAGAAGTGGATTATATTGAGCCCCGGAAAGTCTACCCCCTGACCATAGATCTGGGTCACTAGTAGGACATCAAGGCTGTGTTCCTTTACCGCCCTGTTAAGCTGGACAAGCTGTGAGGACGATAGGTCACCGCTGCCGAACTTGACCTTAGGCCGCCTAAGCCCCGTCCCATGGGCGAAGTCGGGAATGAATTTCTCCAAGTCCCTTCCGTCGTCTTTACGCAGGACATAGACTGTCTGTGTGCCGTATGCCTCGTCTATGGTAAGCCCTTTCTTTGCTAGTTCGAGTTTGACGATCCCCTCCATCTTCCTTGCGTTGTCAAGGAATGAATGTAGCGAGCTGGTTAACTGGGACACCGACCCTCTTGTGGTTACACCGAGCGGTTCTACTATCACATACCTGTGCCTTATCCTATCATCCCTCTTAACGAAATAGCCACTGCCATCACTTTTCTTTAGGAACTCTTCTTTCTCAGGAAAGACAGTTTGTTTATCCTTTTCGTAACCTGTCAGGTTCGAGACTAGCTCCTCTTGGTTAGCGACTGTCGCGGTGGCACCGACATACCAGAAACCACGGGGTATGTCATAGATCGACCCGACCGTTTTGAGTAATGCGAGGAAGTGTCCGAGTAAGTTTCCCTGTGTGCCAGTAAGTGTGTGTATTTCATCAAAGACGACAAGCCTTGGCGTCGACCTAGTGATAGTAGAGTTATCAAGTGCCGTTCCACATCCCCTGCACTTTGCAACAGACTCGCGCTGATCTTTCAGACAGAGGGGATAGTGCCTACCACAGTTGGGACATTTCTTACAGGGCGCGCCGAAAAGTGTGTGAGTGTATACGTTATGCGTGAGTGAGTTTACTATCTTGTCAGGCGTTCCGACCACTACTTCCGGACAAAAGTCCTGAGTCTCCCAATTAGTCAGCAGTATGTAGGGTAGTGTTGTCTTGCACTCTTCGCACATCGGTATTAACCTATTCTCAGACGGTTTTGTAGCCACTATCTTGTCATGATGGCACGCTGGGTTCGGACACCTTTCGATGATGGCAATTTCGTCGCCTTCCTTGACGTACTGTGTGCTCAATATCTTCACAGCAGCATCGTCTTCTTGGCCCATGTACAGGCCAAGTTTGATGTTGATCCCTGCTTGGTTCAAGTGGTAGAAGAAGCTAACCATCTCGCTAAACTGCTGGGAGTTTAGCGCACGCGTCGGAAATGTGATAAAGGTCGCGGTGCCTTTAACGTCGTCCCTAAGTACTGATATCAGGACAGAACAGGTGTAGAAAACTAAGGACTTTCCACTGTTTGTAGGTGCCCTGATAATCAATACTCCGGGGTCGTCTTTTAGGAGGCTTTTGATGAATTTCTGTATAGCGTCCCACTGGAATTGGTAGAGACGATCTACCTTACCCTCTGTACTTTCGGCAAGTGCTCTGAATACCTTTAGGATTTTCGCGAGTTTGCCGGACTTCTTCAGTACGGAGACCTCGTTCTTATCGAGCAGGTGCATGTGGGATAGGAGTGTCTTATCGTCGGCAACTATCTCCTTCAGAGAGGTTGTCATGTTGATGGGCTCGAACCATGGATAGTCGTAGACAATCACCGGCGAAGAAAAAAGTGTGTCGGAACTCTTACTGGATTTGACAGGGTAGGTGCTCAGGTTAGCACACTCTCTCATCGCCTCCTCATTGCCGGTGTCTAGCAGAGTACACTTAGAAGATTTGACTAAGGTATACGCGCCAAAAAGCGACTTCTTCATCACTTCCTCGGCATTATATGGCCTGACCCCTGAGAGCTTTATTGGAATCACATTTTGGATCCTGATAGAGACTTTGTACCTGCCCTCTTTGTCGCCTAGCCGCCTACAGGCAACATTTACCTCGATTTTTGACTCGGCTACCTCACGGACAAACATTGCCTGTGCCTTATCCTTGCTGTCCTTGATGAGCTCTTCTACCCTTTCCTTCTTGGCGGCGAATACTTTCTTGTATTTCTTTGACAACAGGTCTTTTAACTTCAGTGGACCAGTCGTTATCATTTTCTCCGATGGTTCTTCGTTCCCAGCTTGGTAGGTGTTACCATCAAGCACAAATGGTCTTGAGGATAAACGGATCCACCTCCCGTCCGGGTACTTCTGCCTAAGCCCGCGGATTCGTGGCTGGATAAAACGGAACTCGACCACGAGCTCGCCGTCGTCCCCGTCTACGATGAACTCTGTTGTATGCACTGATGGTACGGTGATATTCCTTCCCAGCTTCCGCCGGACAAATGTATAGCCCTCTGGGAACAAGACATCAGTGATACCTGCATACCTGATATCTCTTCCGTGGTCAAACATCGAAGCTGTTAGTACTGCAGATGTAATCTCATCAACTACCTTCATCTCAGGAGAAGCGTTGCTCTTGACTTGGTGTGATATGGTTTCAGTTGCTGCCTTTTGGACAGCGGTTTGTGTCATAGGGCGTAAAGCGGGATCGATGCTTAAGAACTGTTTCTAAATGACGAAGTTAGTCATTACTAAATACGTCATTTTATGAAAAGTTTAATATAAAGAACAAGACCAAGAGGTTATGCTATTACTATGGCGGTCCACCGACAAACGTCTTCTCTCCTATGCACTGTCACAGTATAGCAACGACTCCGCCCTGTTCATACATGAAAGACGCATTAGTGAACCGGAACTTGTGCCAGATGAGACAGAGCTTCAAAAGATAGTACCGCTCGTCCCTGAGCACTTGAGGGGAGACATCCTACCAGTAATGGCTGCCTACCCGGATGACAACCTCGTGCCTATGCTAGCCGGCCGGACGACTTTTGAGACACATTCTGATGTTGTAGCCCACTACATGGGAGATGAGCCGTCGGACAAGGGTTTTGAACTGGCCAAAGAGCGATGGATCAAGGGTCTGAATGAATGCCTACAACAGCACATAAAGAAAACAGAGGTGCGCCTAGTCGTTATAAACGGGCAAAGCCCGGATCCGCTGCCGTTTTATGTTGCTAACATCTTGGGAGCCCTGGGGGTCGACACGATAAGGATTTTCATGGCATACAACAGGCTGATTGGTGACGCTATGTTACCGACAATAAGAGAGTTGCCTGCCTTTAATTCAACATTAAACCTACTGAGCCCTGAAACCTTTGTACTGCTAATGTGCCATTTCTTCATACATCCTTCCGTTTACCCGGATAACCAGCATCCCGCGCTTAATGTATCGGGGATTACAACCAAGGTTTTGTCACTTGGCATGTCCGAGTATATGCCTCCCCAGAGAGGCACCAACAGATCATTCGAAGGTATCAAGAAGTCACTTAAGAACGTAAGTTTTGATATGGAAAGAGAAGGACTGCTCAAACGTGTAGTAAGCAGTGATCATAACTTTAGGCTAACACCACTCGGACATCTGTATGCTCGGGTGACATTTGGTATGCGTAAGAGGATTGGAGAGGTTCTGTCGCAAGAGCAGCAAGAAGAGGCGGCGCTAATCCAGATATTGCAAAACTTCGAAGAGCTTTCTAGGAAGTTGGCGGTGACATAGCTTGGATCCACTTGCGAGCTGTGAAGATTGTTTTGCCCATGGTAAGCCTGACCTCTGTGAGATGATTCGTAATTGTTTCGTTCAAGTCAAAGATATGCCATCACTCAAAAAGCAACTAATAGAAAGGATACTGCTGAGATCTGATGTCCAGTTCGGAGCGATCGGTAGGTTCTGGGGTTTTGCGGTGGTGTCGGCGCAGCGTAAAAGTATCGTGCGAGAGCTTAGGGATATCGGTGTTACAATCCACACGCTCGAGGATCACGTAGTGATTCTAAAATCGCGATATGGCCAAAGTATTAGGACTGTGGGCCACCCTGTTTTCATAAACCTCCCTTTCTACGGCTCGTGGTTTCAGTTCGATCCAGAGAAGAGGGTATGGGCGCACCTCTATACCTACAAAAGGGAAGGAGGGATCGGCGCTAATACAAAAAACCGGTCAGTGTTGAAATGTAGCAATAAACGGGGAGACAGCTACTTTGTAGTCTTCACTTCTCGCGACAATAAGCCTAGCGTCATGAGAGTTCGTAAGGTAGCGGCATATGATATCATAGGTAGGATGTTTGAGTCGTCGCAGGCTTATTGGATACCTTTCAAGGACAAGGGTGTAGCGATAATACAGAGGACTTACCTCAAGAACATACCTGACCTTATTTTCAACACGCTCGTCCGGTTTAAGCCAGACGAGGGCCACATAAAAGATACACTAGCATTTGAAATAGATGACTTTGAACTTGTCAAGGAGGTTCTATCATGGATAAGGACGGAGCTAGTAGAGTCTTCTGAAGTAGTCAAACTCCCAGGCGATAAGGACAAGTTACATGGAACACCCGTAGTGACTATAGGAGAACTGAAAAAAGATGATGTGTTTAACAGTCGTTTGCATTCCTTGCTGCTGATGCTTAAGGAGATGGGGGGCCATACAAACGAGCAGCAGGATCACGTAGTAATCAGCGGCAGCAAAGGTTCCGCGAAACTATACTTTGTAGAAAGGAAGAGGAGTCATACTGAGGGAGGTACAATCTATGTCGCTCTTGATGTATTGTCAGACCCTTCGAAGCTATCGGAGCTCTTACAAATGTTGCAGCATAAAACAGGCCTGAACAGTTCCGACATGGAAAAGGTTGTGATCCAGTACTGGCCACTAATTACTCCTTCAGATCTTGAGTTTCTTATGGACTGTGTCATAAAATATTACAACAGCGAAAGAGCGTTTGTGCCTAGCATCATCAACACCACGGAACGAACCGAATCTCTAAGACGATGGTTAAATGAAGTGAAGACAGGGATTGCAAAAGCAGATCCTCAAAGAGTGTTTATTGTTGAAAAGGCCCTTAAACAATCAGGGACTCCAAAATGATAATTGTCTTTCTGCAAATATGTTTGCTAGCTAGGCCCCTGCTCCCTATACTTCGTATTTTTTACCTTGATTTGGTAATATGTACATGAGTCATTTAGTGGACAAACATGACACAACGGATTCTTATACCTGCATACAAGCGCTCCAAAGTCGAGCAGAGATAAATTAAACCGTCTGGAGTCAACTGGTAGTTTTCCTTTCAAAAGCTCAAAGGCCTGTTGTTGTGTCATCGACCGACCATATACTCTTCCCAATATCCGTAGTACATTAGTGTCGACCATAGGTAATGGCTTATTGTAGCCTAGTGATATGATAGCGGCTGCTGTGTATAGGCCAATATGCTTGATCGATAATAATTCCTCTAGTGTGTCTGGGATCCCCTTGTATTTGGATAGCATTTCAGAGACGACTTCCCTGATCAATATTGCCCTTAGTCTATGGTATCCTAGTGTTTTAAGACGGTCTTCAAGTTCCCCGATAGATGCCTTCGAAAGATGCTGGAGGTCGGGATAGGTCTCTATAAATTCATCGTAAACGCGCTGTACTGCTTGAGCCGTCGTGCGCCTTAGAAGAAGCTCCGCGATAAGTACCCTGTACGGAGAGAAACCATTGCGCCAAGGAAAATCCCGGATATTTCTTCTGCTCCAATGCAGAACTGTGTTAACTATTTCTTTTTCTTTGTCTATTTCCTTCCTCAATTCCCAACAATTCAGTTGATTTATTCCTGACCGCTAGTGCTACCGCATAGGCAAGCGGGACCGGCACAGCTTCGCCTATCATCCTATAGCGTTGCTTTACTGTGCCATAGAATTTCCATTCATCCGGGAAACCCTGTAATCGGGAATATTCTTGGACACTCAGTGGCCTATTGGATTTGGGGTGTGCCAGGCACGTGCTCTTGAATATCGGCAATGTCACCAGTGTCGGGCTAGGCTTGTCCCAACTGAGTCGTCTAAAGTATCCCGTTCTACCTCCTTGTGAAAAATATGATTCTTTCATTGCTCTCCTTTGGATCCTCGCGGGCAGATCACGCCAGTCGCCGCCAGGTTTGATATACTTCATATACCTGCCCCATGACGGGAATTTCACATACTCTTGCTCATTTTCTTTCAAACCTTTTAGTGCCTCTCGTAATGTGACCCATCGCTGTTTTCTGCCACTTACAACATCTTCTGAATCAGGTGCAGCGTGTGTAGGCTCTGGGAAATCGACGTCGACGCCATCGCGGGATCCTATAATTATGAGCCGTAATCTTTTCTGAGGGGCACCATAGTCTGCAGCGTTGAGTATCTTTGAGTGTATCTTATAGCCGGTTCCTTTGAGCTTTTCCATCATATACTGATACGCAGTACCTAGTCGGTATTCTTCATGTAACTCATGTTCTTTCTTCTTGACGCGCTCGTAGAATGAAATATGCTTAAGTGCGGCACTGGTCAGGCCCTTAACATTTTCGAAGATAAAGAACTGTGGCTTGGCCTCGTTAACTATCCTGATATATTCAAAGAGTACCTCTCCCCTCTTTTCATTAAACGACTGCCTGCCGCCAGCGGTAGAAAAAGGTTGACATGCTGGACCGCCAATCACGGCGGTGGCTTCGCCCACTCTAAGGCGGGCTCTTTTCAGGATATCAGTTGTACTGTGTTTTGCTATATCTCCCGGCAGTACCTGCAGGGCAGGCCTGTTCAAGGATATGGTTTTGCAGACCTCTTCCCTTAATTCGCAAGCGACCCTAATATCGAATCCCGCCTTTTCAAATCCAAGATCGAGGCCCATGGCCCCAGAAAACAGTGAGATTGCAGTCAGGGGCAACTAGTTGCAACACCCCGCAGGTTCAATATATCGTTTATGTAGAAGGTCGAACCCCGGCGCGCCGAATAAGCGCGCTCGACGGCGGTGGGATGTAGATATACCCGAGCTGTACCACAATCAATATAGCTTCCTTCCGCATGAAAACCCTGCACTTTCATATATGACATATATCATGCATATGTAGTATATGTACATTGTGCATATTATGTATATGTCATATATGTTTAAGAGACAGAACATCTATTCTATTTTCATAGATCGCCGATGGTAACGTCCATGCGAATAAGTGAGGAAACGAAGAAAGCTGTTGTAAAAATCGGGGCAGAACTCGCGGCAAAAGACGGCAAACGAAGATCCATGGATGACGTTATCAAGCACCTGATACAATATTATCGTAAGTCATAGACCTCACAGGTCTGTTGATATCATGGCTAGAACAAGTGCAATATCTTACAAGCTAAAAATGTCTGTCAATGTTGGCTATTGAGGCATTGAGACGTATGCTATCAAACCTGACGTGTATAGACTTTGCTACTTGCACCTTGATATGCTCGGGTATTCCGCCATAGCATTTGTTCAGTACTTCCGTGTTTTCCCATCCGCCTAAGCTTGCCACGTAAGCAAGAGACCAGTTTGTAGCCGCCAGGTAATATTGAGCCATCGTATGCCTGAACAGGTGTAATGGATGACCGTTAAAGTACAACCCATCGCCTAGCGCATAGATCCTAGTCTTTTCGTTGAGCCAGCTTGTTTTGTTAAGATCCAAGAATATCTTCTTGAACTTGACTGCCATCGTGTGCATGAAATAGCTAACCTGCAGACAGTTAGCCTTGTCACTTCCCGAATCATCAAAGAACACAAAATCCCTTTTTGGTAACCTGTCATAAGCGGTCTCGACTACCGCTCTGCACTCCTCAGTCGGGTACTTGACCCACCACTTGCCTTCCTTTGTAAGGTACCATGCACCTTTTTTGATCTTGGGTTCAAACTGCTCTACCCTGAAGGCAGGAGACATCACTATTCTATCCCAGCTCATGGACGCCATAGCAAATGCTCTAGCTCCACTGTGTAGATCGATGTTCATAAACGACCAGGATTCCCAGTCGCCCTCATTCTCAAGACGCTTGTTTATGATGGCAATCTGCTCAGGCGTGAGCATGATTTCCTTGTACTCCCCAAGCCTCTCCGGCGTTGTTGAGAGTCCGTATCTCTTGCCTTCGCCGTGAGCAAAGTTAACGCTGTGGGAAGACAGAAAGCTTCGATAAGCGTTGATGGTGTTTGTCTTTTGCATCTGCGGGTACGCGGTATTGAACCATGCAAGAAAATTCTGCCAGTACTCTATGGCTATCTCTTTCCTCTTTGCAGTGTCGATGGGTACTCCGTAGCTGACTAAGGTCTCCGGCATCACCAGCAGCTGATCCGCGATCCCATGAATGATGTTTAACATATACTGGATACGCCTTGCGGGTATGCCAGCTGACTTTAAGTACGTTATCCACTTCTGTATGGACGGAAGCTGCGAGAATTTCTCGTTCTGCAGCTTGGCGTATTCGTGGGCTAGCTGTTGCTGCAGCGACATTACGATGCTGCCGTTTGCATCGCGCTTTATTCCCCACCTTGTATCTCCTTCCATCTCTGAGAGATACCTTGAAACTGTGCTGTAGTCCTTGCCTATGTCAAGCCCGATCTCGCGCGTGGTGTAGTTGCCCTTCTGGACGCTGATCATTATTGCCTCTCTGATCTTGTCCTTGTCGCTGACTTTGATGCCTTTGACGCGAAGGCGGCTCTTCTTTCTTTCAATCCTCGGATGGTCGAACTTCTGAATGTTGCCGGCCTTTTCAGATACTGCATCAGACTGTACCATCATTCAACCGCGGCCTCCTTTTTCGTCACGACAGCCCTAACCCCTCTTGCCAGAGTCAGTGCATCTTCAATTGCCTGCGGCTGGCTGTGAAAGCCATAGTCCTTCATGTACTCCTTTATCTTGTTCTTCAGGCTGATCGACACGGTTACCGACTTCTGGTTATATCTTGGCACAGTGCATCTCCAATACTGTTAATGGTGCCCAGCTATATAAATACACGGTGTCCTAACACGTATGTGCACGGTTACTATTAGTTACCAAAACGAGCAAAAATAGAACAATATTCACTAGAAAGGTAACCGTTCAATTTAAATATTGTGCACTGTTCATAGTTAAGTGGATGCCACGAACAGGACAGAAGTCATTAACAGTAAGCGAGAAAGTCTTTGAAGAGATAATGCAGGAGAGGCAGAAGCTTTCCACGTCGTCAAAGATGGACGTCGGGCTAAATGTGTTCCTGGAATACCTGATACAGCTTCACAAAGAGTGGGCAAAGAAGATGCCCCGCCTTTCAAAGTTCGGGCTGTACGACAACAAGATCGCAATCTTTGATAGCAAGAAGCAGAGGATAATCGAAGTGGAGATCAAAAATGGCGTGCTGCAGTGCCTGAGCTGCGAGAGCGACGAGTGCATACACGTGGGCTTTGCCCTCAGCATAGATGAAGTCAAGAAGCTGATGCTTGCCGGCGAGATAAAGAAGCCCAAGATTGCAGCTTGACAGGCTTTACGGCGGAGCCGCGCCTGCGATCAGCACGTTCCAGTAGAACATACCAAAGGCAACAAGAATGCCTATGCCGGCAATGATGGCCTTGAAAGATGCTCGCACGATTATTAAAAAAGGAAAAGGAAGGTAAAAAGCCTTCCCTATGGAACGTTTGTGCAGTTGTACCCATAGTTGTAGCAGTCAAACACGCGGAGGGCCTGCGCTATAGTGATAGTCGATTCCGCATTTGACGGCTTGATGTCTATGGTCTCGTCGGACTGGTTGAAGGCATCTGCTATGTTTTGCAGGACTGACTTCTTTGCCACGTAGTTAAAGCCGTTCCATGCGGTATAGAATCCGCCCTCATGCACCGGCCTTATCAGCGTGGTCTGCGAGCCGTTTTCGTTCTCGCGAATGACGTTGCCGTTAGCCTTGACCTGCGGGTTCAGCAGTGCACTTGCGGCCTTGTCTGCATATGTCCTGCTTGTCGCGTCGTTCACGGACCCGTAGCCCAACTTGGTTTCAAGAACCAAGAACGCGGCTGTCCTGACTGCGCTTGCATGGCTGCTGCTTGCCGGCGACTGGATGCCGATGTCTGCGATCCACTTGCTCTCCGCGAATCTAGCCACTTGACGCGGGGACCATGTGTTGTAGCCATCGTATACCGGAACGTCCGCGCCTACGCCCTTGTTAAGCAGGTGGATAGCCCACAGCGTAGGAACGAGCCAGTCGCTTGACCTGCTGTAGATGATGTACGCGTCGACGCCATTGCAGACCTTGCTATGGTACTGGTACGACCTGTTCCTCATAGCAGGCTCGGTATAGCAGTCCCGGTATACTCCGCTGGACCCTGATTCATACAGGAAGTTGTTTGACTGCGAGGTTCCACTGCCAAACATTGGAGAGTAGATGTCTTTGCCCAGAGTATAGCCTTCAGCCGTCAGCCTGCTCGCTAACTCTGTGCCCTTGCTTGTCTGTCCTATTGCATTGTAGTATTCGCGACCTAGTTGTGTGCCGTGCCTCTCGATGTAACGGAACGACCTGAAGAAGACATCGTTGCCGTGATTCACGCTTGAGGTGTATGTCCATGTGGTTCCAACGTTGGACGGGGTTGCGCGGCCTATGTAGGTGCTACCGAGATAGATGTCTGCCCAAGAGATGTTCGCGGTGGTCTCCCAGAGATAGTTTTTGATGTCTACCTTGACGTTATTGTTTGCTCCATAGACATAATCGACGGTTATCTCAAGCATCGGGGCTTTGTCTACAGCAGCACCACCTATGTCAAGAGCGCGGAACCGTAGTCTGTATTTGATAGTGTCGCTCGAGACTTCGGTTAGGTCAGAGATGTAGTTTGTTTTCCAGCCAACCTTGATGTCCACGTCCTCGCCCGCCCTTATCACGCGACCGTCAGACTGAACGACGCGGATAGGTATGGACGGGTACTCTGCCATTACCGCATGGGTGCTAGATCCCACTTCATCAGGTGACGCGTCCTTGTACAGGGAGTTGATGTAGCCGTTTGCCAGGTTCAGCGCCGTCTGGATGTCGCTGTGTGTTGGCTTGGCAGCCTCCGCCTGTTGTACAGGTACAAAAAGTGAGGCTGACAGAACCAGCGCAATAGCCGCGAAGGCTAGTGCGACTTTTGGTTTTGCGTTGTATGCGTTTTCACGCATACAGACCTAGTTGGTAACAGTTCAATATTACATTTGATAACCGTTCATTTTTAACGCCAAAACCGTTTTACCAAGATCACGGCCAGTCCTGCTGCAACGAACACTCCCACCAACAATTCAATGGGTGGTGCACTTGTTGTTGTAGGGTCAGTCTGCTTTGAAGTCGGAGGAAAAGACATTCCTTTGTCTGCCAGTATTGCAAGCGAAGTAGTTTCAACATTGGTCTGGCTGTCAGGCAGTATATTTGCGCGATAGTGTGTATACACCCCGCCGGTTGTGGAGTCTTGCATGTACGAAATGATTGTCATGGCCTCCTTTGCTTCTCCAAAGCCAGTCATGTTGCTGGCTATCTGCCAGAGAGCCATCTTGTAGGTGCTGTACCTCTGGCCATCAGGCTCAAACGCCTTGTCCCTTATCCCGATGCCGTCAAACATTGCAGCACCCATCTCGTAACAGGACTTTGCTTTATCCGTCATACCTGCCCTGTAGTAGTAAATCGATTTGTAAAAGGCAATGTCTCCATAGTCGCTACATTCAAGCTCGACAGAGCCATCAGAATCTGAGATCCATACATTTCCTGTCACGCTCTTGTCCGTGACAGAATTAAAGTAGGCTACCTGGTCCAGCAGTGAACCTACAGGATGTCTGAAATCCAAGTCATAAAGCTCGTTGTAGTGCCTGATTGTGGCAGTCATGTTTGCTGACTTTGCATAATCATATTCCTTCAAGACGTGACTTGCAAGCAGGTTATCAGTCCACAGCCAGTACCTGTCAATATTCTCATTTTCTCTCACCAAGCCGTAGGTGGAATTGTAGTTGCTGGCAATGTAATCGTAAGCACGGGTAGAATTGAAAACAGGGTTTGCGCCGGTGGCAGAGTCAGTTAGACCTGCTACAGCTGCAATCACAATTGCGACCAATGCGATTAACAAAAAAGAGGAGTGGTGGTGCGCTGCCATCATATCTTGTTCTTTAGTTTGCTGAAGAGGGTGAAAACTATTCCTATTGTCACTATTGCGGTTAGCAGCGGCACCATCACGTTCACGCTGACGCTGACCATCTTTGTCGGGCTTAATCCTCCTACGTAGACAGTGATAAAGCCGTCAGACGCAACGCTAGCTTCATTTCCAAAGGCACTTACTGCCAGTATCTTGAAGTTGCTTGGCAGCACAAAGCTGTCGATGATGACTGTGCCGTCTGCAAGCTTTATGCTGAGAGACGAGCCTTGGTTCTCGATTATAATCTCCTTTGGAAATGACTGCTGCTCTTCACCTGCCATCCCGCCTATCTTTGTAGTTGAGCCGGTGGTCTTGTCGGTCCACAGTATGTCGATTGCCTTGTTGTTGTACGTCTTTATCTCCAGCGCATTCATGGAACCCGTAGTCGCGTCTTGGAACTTTACTCCCGCCGCTTTAGTCCCTGTCGAGTTGTAGGTCAGCTGGTTCACGATATCTATCTCAAAGGGCGGCGAGATAGGCTTGTCTGCCGTGTAGACCGTTGCCGACGTAGTGTTGAACACGGAGAAGGGGATGCTGCGCTGGAACTGTATTGGGCTTGGCAATGCATATGCAACTTGCGATGTGGCTGTCAGGAGGACAAGCACCACAAATGCTGCTGTCATTATGCTGTCTCGGTTCATAGTCTGTCACCGGAACTTCCCCATCAGCTTGTCAAGCAAGGCTATCATGATGAACACCGGGATGATTGCAACTATCACCGACACCAGCGGCGTCATGTCCATCGTTCCCGTAGTCTGGGCATACGCCGGCGTCGGCATCAGGTAGGCTGCAATCGCTCCAAGTGCTGCCAAAAATCCCATCATGGCTGCCCGCTTGGTTTGCTTGTTTGGTTTTGTAGCCATGAATAATAATGCAAGAACAGTTCAGAATAAGACTTTAGCACGGTGCATGTTGAAGCGATACACAGTGTTATATACATCGACTTTGAAAACTTAAGTCCATAGAAAAATGTTCTTTAACAACCGCACAAATTTCTGCGTCATGAAAGAGGATTGGTCCATTAGCGAACTCATAGCAGGTCTTCATGTAGATGACGATATATCCGATATCAAGGATATGGACGCTTCACTCATCCCACAAAAATCAATAGAGGGCCTTATCGCGTTAGGTAAACAAGCAGTTCCCAAACTGACACAAGAACTCCAGGATTACCAAAAGAATGAATCCTACGAATTGTACGCTCAGTTTATTGTTGATATTCTTGGAGAAATCAAAGATCCTAGTGCTGTGCCCGAACTAATCAAGCTGTTCAAGGTTGAATTTGATGATAGTATCGGAGAACATACGGTATCCTCGCTCCAAAAAATTGGAACGGCGGCGGTTCCTATGCTCGTAGAGGCATTGCATCAAAACCAAGACAATGTAATCCTTGTAATGTACATACTGGATACATTACGGGGTATTCCATCTCCGGATGCCATCACAGCAGCTCTGGATACTCTTGCCAAGAGTACCGATGATGACCTAAAAGAATATGCAATAGATATCATAGAAAGGCAAGGTAGCGTAATGCATATTCCGGCACTTGAGAACCTTCTTGACGACCAGAAAAAGTCGTTATTCGACTATGCGAAAAACGCGATTAGAAGAATTTGCAAAGACAATCCAAGAGTTCTGAGAGAGGTTCTGTTAAAACACAAAGCAATAGGGCCAGAAAGAATGAAGAATCTAGGACGGGGTCTTGAGAGCATAACACGCAATATGAGCTATAGATACTCCGAATATGACTACGGAAAATACACTGGCGATACAGCAGAGGAATTGAATGAAGCAGTAAGGCAGTTCAGGATTAGAAGAGATGTCATTAAGGGATTAAAGACAATTACAGAAATAGGTCTGGATGAAGCTGTTCTATCCTTTAACAATTTCAATAGAGTGACAGATATTATTGATGAGCTCAAGAGCCTGCAGGACGAACTAATAAGAAAGTACGGTGATGCACTAATCCTGCATGACTGGGAAGAGGAATACTATAATGAGCCGGTGAAGAAGGTTGAAACAAAATCTTTCAAGAAGAAATTATCAGAGATTGGGCAAATAATTCCTGGAGTAAACGAGTGGCTGAGGTCGAAAGGATTCAAGGTCAATGAACTGTCAAGTACAATTGTAGCCAGAGACGAGAAAAGGAGGACGTGTTTTATAGGTTATGATACCACGGAAGGAAAAAGGGTATACAGTGATGTGAAGCTAAGGTTACATGGCAGAGGATGGGAGGATGAAGAAGTATTGTCTTTTGCAGATGATTTTTGGAGAAAGATAGAAACTTTGGTCAGGAATAAACCCTCCTGAATCAATTCATTTCTATGTTCGGAGCGAATGCTGTCGGTCCACTCGTTCCGGCTTTAGTAGTTTCAGTGTCATCCAAGCACATATTTATATAAATGTACGTGATTATATGACACTGAAAGGCAATGAACCCTTCGGCAATAGCACTGCTCAAGGCAGTAAGGGATGGAGCATCTAATCCAAAAGAGCTAATGAACATTATTGGGATCAGGGAATGGCAGTTTAACAACTTGGTAAGGGATCTTGCTAATCAGGATTACATAGAAAAGACTGACTCGTCCATAACCTTCAAGGCGAATTCAAAAACAATCCTCTTCAGGGATGTTGCGTCCAAGTTCGATGTCGAAAAGCTGCTCCACGATTCAAATGAGCTGGTGTTCCAGAATCTGACCGAGCCAAAAACGATCAATAATATTCAGAGGTTGACTGGCCTGTCGCTTAGGACTGTTCAAAGAGCAATATCCGAGCTGGAATCCATTGGTGTGGTCCGAAGGGATGAAAAGGGCAAAGTAAATCTGAACAGGTATTTTGAGCCGCTTTACCTATATGCGGAATATCTGAAGACAGAAAGCGAAAAAAAACACGTCGAGCCGTACGCGGAAATAATCTATCAAGATCTTGCTAGGACCTTAAAGAAGGTTCCAAAAGGCAAGCGGGTAGATGGAGAGCTCACCGGTTTTTCGCTTTTTCCCGATTACGGCGTAGAATATCACACAACGCATGACTACTATATCGAGCAGGACACGCCACTTCAGCTTGCAGAAGCTCTTATACACGCCGTGCTTGCGGCGAGCAAAGAGCAGGACAAGCACGGCATCGTAATGGCCATGATATTCTATCTGAAGAACAAGCAGAAACTCGACCCGCTGGCCCTCCGCAAGGTAGCCAGAGATTACATGATATCAGACGTGTGGGTGGACATAGAAGGCTACCTACGGAACACACCTGTGAAAAACCAGAATCTGTTTCTGCCCTGGCAAGAATTTGAAGAGAAGGCAAGGCTCTATGACATTCCGACAGAGAGCTACACGCTTCCTGTAGCCTACCCGGACCTGTTTAAAGACATAGGTCAAAACATCCCTTCAGAGACCGAAGCGTACCTGCTGGGTGGCGAAAACATGCGGCTCAAGGGCTTGAAGCCGCGAACCAAGGATTGCGACTTGGTAGTCCAGGATGAGAGGTCTTTCAATCACATCGTAGAGACACTGAAGAAGCTGGGCTATACATCTGTTAACAAATCAAGGCTGTCAGCAGACGATCAGAGAATAGCTGCATCAGATATCTTGGAGCATCCTGCAAGAAGCAGGGTGGATATCTTTACAAGAATCGTTGCACGCAAGCTTGCGCTTTCAGGCAGGATGAAAAAGCGAGCCAAGATCGAAGTACACGGCAAGGTGAAACTTGGAATCATGGCAAACGAAGATGTATTCCTCATGAAAGGGCTAACGCTCCGGGAAGGAGACGTACAGGATATGGCCCGGCTTGCACAGAGCTCAGGGTTTGACTGGCAGGTTGTATGGGATGAAATGGAGAGACAGGAGAAAGATAGATTTGAAAGGTTCTCTGTAGTCCTGCTGGAAAGTCTAGACTACCTCTATGAGCAGACCGGGATACGCGCTCCATTTTACAGAAAGCTGCTCAGACACGTCCTTGATTATGAAATAGGAAGGCAGATACGTGATGGTGGCAAGACTCTGACCGATGTGATATCTGCACTGCATGGCGGAGACATTACGGAAAAAATGATCCGCAACAGAGTAGATTATCTGGAAAAGAAAGGATTCCTGAAGAAGAAAAAGCAAGGAAATGAAGTGTATCTGGATCCAAAAGAACGCATAGTTCTCAATATACCAAGTAACGCTCAGCTGAGCACCTACGAGAAGGCCATCCAATCTGTAGACAGTATTTCGATAAAACTGGGTCTTTCAGAACACGCAAAACAGAAAGCTAGAGAGATTGTTGACAGGCTAAATAATGCAAATTTGCTTGGAGGTCGCAGCCCAAAAGCCACGGCAGCCGCCGCCGTTCATGTGGCAGTGATAATGTCTGGAGAAGCACATCGCAGCAGTGCCAAGGAGATTGCACGAGCAGCTGAAATCAATCCTGTCAGTCTTTACGCAAATTACAAGAGAATTAAGATTCATCTCAGGCTGTAATAACAAAAAACAGCCTACAACGTTAACTGCTAATTTCAGACCTCTTATCCAAGGATTCTTGCATTAGGCGGATAGCCTCGTTCACGTAGCTGTCTCGAACTGGTTTGTACCATAGGTAGTCATCCTCTTCCATGTACCTTGGGTATTCGTCTTCAAACACCGTCTTGACCAGCCGCATAAGGTTTGGCTGCAATGATGTTCTGTATCCTTTAGCCAACGATGTGTAAGGATTATCCCTTGCTGCTACGACCTTGACCGTCAAGGCATCCATATTCCTGACAGAGCTTGTCAGCATCTTCATGCTTGTAGTCGTTCCAATAATGCAGGATACAACGGTCCTTGCCACATTAAAGAACTTGACAGCCGACTTGACAAAAGGGTCGTTATAGTCCAGCGTATACATCCAAAAGCCCATGTCATCCCATACTAGTGCAGGTATTCTCAATCGGTTGCTTTTCAGCCATGACACAGTGTCTACAAACTGCCTTGGCGGGAAGATGAACCGCTGCCTGTAATTGTCAGGGTCTACCTGCTTGACGCACTGCATGGCGTAGCTAGTCTTGCCTATGCCGCCGGTGCCATATATCAGAACCAGCCTGAACTCGCCTTCTTTGTGCCATTTGCGTATTAGCTTGGTCAGCTGCCGCTCCTGACCCCTCAGCTGGTCAATCCTTGTCATAGTCGGTGAAATCGTCCCTGTTTGACATGACCCGCTTGAACCTGCTCATCTGAACATTCTGCATCATCTTCATACTTGCGTTCCTTACAAGCTTGATGACGCTGGACTCTCCCTTTCTGTCGCGGCTTCTTTTCAGTACTGCGAGGTTGACTACCACATTTGTCAAAAGGTCCGTCTTGAACGCGTCCGCCAGAATTAACGCCTGAACACCGTATCTGATCTCGCTTTCGTTCAGCTCAGTCAGGGTGAATATCTCGTTGCCCTGCGGGTTTGTCAGGGCCTTTGTTGCCAGTACTACCGATGTCCAGGGCTCTGTGTCTTTCAGCTCCTTCTTTGGCTCGCTCATACCTTCAAGGCGCTCCTTTAGGAATGAATTGCTGAAGCATCATAAGCGCAAACATCCCCATCATAAACATCATGAACATCATTGTTTTGTCAGGCTTGGCGGCTGCCAGTTTCTGGATCACGATACTGTCTGAGAATTGCTTTAGCAGGTGAGGGTTTGTGGCCTGTCCGGCAATGTCTTGCTGCTTATCAGTACTGTTACTTTCAACGGCATCCTTGAACCTGTATTCCACCTGTTTGTCTGCGTCCAGAATTACGGCCGGCCTTGAATTCCGTCCCTTTGTTAGCAGGTACGGCCTGATCCGCTCAATTACCCACGTCTTGCCGTCGGCTGCTATCGAGCCGTCCTTGAGTATCCTGCCCCGCGTTTCTTTTATCAGGTCGCCGCTTCTGATGAACACTTTGAGGGTGCCAAGGCTCTCAGGCATATCGCCGTCCTTGCGCTGCCGCTTGTCCAGAATCTTTTTTAGGACAGGCAGCACCTTTGGGACAATCACTTTTGAAAGCAAAGCTACGACACCCATGATTATTCCAAACACAACGACTTCGCTGTTCAGGATCTGGAAGATGATTTCAGGTTCTGCCATCTTTTCTCGCCTCACGGTATGAAGAGCTTGATAAAGCTCATGAAGGCGTGGACTATGCCGGTTATCACCTGCCAGGCAAACATCACATGGTTCATTATCGGCTCAGGGCTGCCTTCCCTTACTGTCCGAATTATCAGGAACAGCCAGTAGCCAAAGTACATGACACCGAACATCGGCGACAGCTTTATTGCAATGTCCAGAAGGGTTGTTGCGACAACGTAAATGCCATCTATGCCCTCCCCTATCCAGCATTGTCCTAATGCACAAAAGATGTCAGTCGCTACACTCATAGATATTGTATGATGAACAGTTACAGATATGGCTTAAGCACCGTGTAGATGACTCTAGCTAGGCGGTGTAGCGTCGATGAAGTATAACTGGTATTTTGGTGCATAAGGAGAGGCCGTTAGACTGGGGGTAATTTCATATGCACTGGCTTTCATCTTGTTGATTAGCGAAAAAAGTAAATACATTCACCATGAAAAATAATACCATGATGGATGATGAGAGCGCAATTCGCGAATTAGTCGATACTTGGATGGTCGCCACCAAGGCTGGAGATGTACAGACGATACTGAACTTGATGACGGACGATGTTGTGTTTATGGTTCCTGGTCTGGAACCATTCGGAAAAGAAGTATTCAAGTCTGCCACGGAGGAAATGAAAAATGTTAGATATGAGGGAACTTCCGACATTAAAGAAATTAAAGTACTTGGCAACTGGGCTTACATGCGAAGTCATCTCAAGGTAAGGACGGTTCCGCCTGAGGGTGGTTCGCCCGTGAGCCGATCTGGCTATACCCTCACAATATTTCGCAAGGGGCCTGATGGGCAATGGCGACTCGCACGCGATGCCAACTTGCTGACAGTCGATAAATAATCATAATGGGCCCCAAGAATTTGGACCTGCTGCTGTGGAGCTAAATAACAGTTTTTTGCACATGTTATTGCCTTAGTCTTACTGCTGTCCGCCATACAAAACAATCAATGAATTATTCTGCGTACTTGTTTACGCGGATTAGTCAAAACATGCAAATAATATTCTCATGGACCTCGCTATGCGCGGTTCAACTTTTTTCTGATTCGTTCTTCAGCTGCTTTAACGCATAGTTTATCGCGTGCGAATAGCTTCCAAATCGCAATGCCTTGATTTCCTTTGTAACCCACTGATACAGCTCGTCCTCCAGTGTTATCTGCAATCTTTTCATCTCCCTTGTCGCTCTGTGTATATTTGTGTATGATTGTATCATAAAGGCGTTGTTATACAGTATCTTTATATTATACAGTTAGTGTGTATGATTGTGTATTACCTATGCCACGAATCAACCTGACTGTCGATGATGACAATTATCAATTTTTGAAGCAAATGAAGGAATCGGGCAAAGCTGCCTCTTTGAGTCATGCGGTAAGGCTGGCCATCCAGGAATATCGTAGGCTGCATGGAAAACTTGGGACAAAAAAAGTGGTTCGATGAATGGCAGGCGTTAGAAAACCGCCCTTGCAACCATGTCGCCTTTGTTCTGCTTTGCAGAAGGAAATCGAGCTATGTAACACAAAAGGCGAAAGAGAAAGGCAAGAGCTGCTGAATTTTCTGCTGAAAGGGCATCAGGATGCCTGTCATGGCCTGAGTGATCGCCCTGTCAAGTGATACAAGGGTGCAAGGTCATTGTTTTCAGGTTCAGGCTTTCGCAGGCTGCAGCTCTGGTCTGATGCACATGGCAAAGATTTTGCCATCCGGCTTTCAAACGAGCAGGACTTTAGAGCAGTTTCCAATCCTGCTGCACAATATACCAAGTTGGTCGAGGAGGCAGAGTACTTTGACGATATGGAGTATGACTGGAAATTCTTGCTGGAACATTGGGCCGGCGTGAAAAATGGAAGCATCAGGATTTTAGATATAGAAGATAGACGAGAATCACCTGTCACAGTCAACTGGATGGACCTGCCAGGTGACGCCTCCATTAACAACGGTAAAAGAAAACGGGTAAAAAGAACAAAGCCTAAGCCGCTTTTGAAGTGTCACTTCTGCATGCTATCTTACAATTCTGAAAAGGAAAGAAGCGAGCACGAAGCCCTCTGGCATGCAGAAAAGAAATAGCTTTCCAAACATTCGGATGATTGCTTGACACTGACGTGGTAGGGGGATAGATATACCATATAACAAATAATAAAGTCGGAAAATATTATAGTCTTACTTGATTTATTTGGGTCGAAATGTTTAGCAGAAGTGATGTTTTGACGGTTCAGTGTCTATGCAACGAGTTATGCAACGCTTTTGTTGCATAGCACGCATGAAAAAGCGTAGTTTAACATATAATTAATTCACTGGCAGAGTGAACGAGAATGTCGCTCCCGTGCCGGCGGCGTTGTTCTCGCCGTATATCGTGCCCCCGTGCGACTCTACTATTGCCTTGCACAGGTAGAGCCCAAGGCCCGTTCCCTTGGCCCTGTCTGATTTTGACACGAACTTGCCGAACAGCTTGGGCATGACCGAGGGATCGATCCCCTTGCCGCTGTCGGTGATGCTCACCTTTACACGCCCTGCCGCAGTGTCCGGCTCCAGCACGACGCGTATTACCCCGGACTCGGTAAAGTTGACGGCGTTGTCCACCAGGTTTACCAGCACCTGGCTTATCCTTCCCCGGTCTATCATGAGATCCTCCATCGCAGGGGGCACCTTTTCCTCAAAGACGATCTCGACATCCTGGCCCTTTGGTATCTTTAGCTGCGCGTCCTGGATTACTTCCTCTATCAGCCTCTTGATGTTGGTCTTTTGCTTCTGGAGCTTGAAGGTGTTGCTCTCTATCCTGCTTACGTCAAGGATGTCGTTTGTAAGTTTCGTGATGCGGTTTGCGTTGCGCAGGATTATCCTGATGTTGTCGTTGTCAGGCATGCTGTCGGCAAGGTTCTCGGCGCTGAGGACTATAGGTAGCACGGGGGTGCGCAGCTCGTGCGCGGCTATGTTGATGAACTCGTCCTTGATTACGTCCTGCTCCTTCAGCCGCTCATTGGCAGCGGTGAGCTCGGCCAGCTGGTTTGAGATCTTTTCGTCCTGCTTGCTCACGGTGGTAAAGAGGCGCTTGTTAAGCGCGAGTATGAACGTGATGAATATCGCGGAAATGGCGGCTATCAGGACCGTCGCGATGAGGCTAAAGTTTTCGCGTTCTGCAAAAACGTCCACAAAAGGTTTCTGCACCACAGACATAGCCTGGGATACCGCGACGGTCAAGACGTGCGTCCTGTTTACCATCACCGGCGCGTACGCCATCAATGTCTCGTTCCCGTCCCTGTCCTTGTATTCCAGTACGCCGGACTTGCCCTGCGCCATGAGTTGCAGGCTCTGTTGCACCATCTCCTTTGTATCGTCCGACACCAGGCTGAGGAGGGCGCCATTTTCTGCGATGCTCTTACCCATCAGCTCGTCTGACGAGTGAATCAGGATCGTCCCGTCGTTTGAAACCAGCATCAGCGACTTGTCAGTAGACGCGTACGGCGCAAGGAAAACGTTCCTAGCGGAGCTGACAGGCACGATGGCCGCAAGCACTCCATTAAAAGAGCTGTTTGCGGCAGATTGCGGGACAGGGACCGCAATGGCAAAGCTTGGCACGCTTCCCATGTCTGAGAGCAACGGGCTTATGTACGGGCGGTTGGTGGCAAGCGGCAGCTCGTAAAAGCGCCTGTCCGAGAGATCAGAGCCTATCGTGAGGGACGTGCCCGCGCTTGCGGCATAGAGGAGCTTGCCTTCGCCAGATATCCAGATGATGTTGTCCGCGTACGGGCCAAGTGCAGATTCTATCAGCAGAAGCGCCTGCCGGACGGAGTCGCTTGCAGGGTCCTTGCCTGCAATTGCAAGAGCAGACGCGGCAAGGAGGCGCTCTGCATTGCCAAGAGTGACGGATACCCTGCTTGACACCTCCTCGCTGTCCTCTGCCAAGTTACTCCTGAGCGCCTGAGACGCCGCCAGTGCGATGTTTGACTGTGTGGTCTGCTGTGCCGTGTACACGAGAAATGAGGACACCGCAGTCATGCTGGCAAGCGCGACCGTTATTATTATGACAAGGGGGCGCCCAATATTGCCCCAGCTGCTCATTTGATTCATTTGTATCGCAGTTTGTTATATAAGGATATTCGAGTAGGAGTATCAGCTGCGCCTTTTCCTCGCATAAAAGAGCCACGCAAGGAGCGCCACGCCGGCCGCGGCGATGCCCATGCCGGCAGGAAGCGCGGCTGCAGCCGCAGGATCAAGGGCGGAGACAGAATCCACAGGTACTCCGGGCCTGGTGTTGAGCGCCACGTCGTCTGGGCTTTTGGCGTCGCCTTCCCTGTTGATTCCGACATAGAGCACGTGCTCGCCGGCGCCATGCAGCTTGAACGGCCCGAGGTGCAGCTGCGCGCTGGCGCCCGGCGCAAGCGATGGCACCTCAAACCTGGCGCTTGACCCTTCTTCCACATCTCCGCCGCCCCCATTCTGCACCGGCACAAAGTTTGCCCATAGCGAGCGCTCCTCTATGGACGACGAGCCGATGTTTTTGACAGTGACATCATAGCGGACATAGTCGCCGGCGGCCGGGAACAACCCCTTCGACTGCACGTGGCGCTCTAGCGACAGTTCGGCCTGCCCTCTTGTTTCCTGGGCAGAGGCAGGAATATGCCACCATAGCAGCAGAAGAAGAAGAAAGACAGGCACGGCTGCAAGCAGTGCGAGCTTGTTCCTCTTCACGGCACCCTTCCCATGCTGCGCCTCACAGTTATGTTTTTCACATGATATATGCAGAGAGCAGAAGACTGGAATGGCGTTCAAGCGGTCCTCACGCTGACGCGGTCGCTGCTGAGGACCTCACCCCTTGCAGTCCGTGCCTCCACGTGGAGCACGTAGGCGCCTGCGAGAAGCTCTAGCTTGGCGTTGCGCAGCTGCGTCTTGTGCTTGGCTATCTTTACCTCTGCCACTGACTCGGGCATCATCGCCGCTCCGGCCATGTCCACCAAGTGATAGGCCAGGACGAACTCTTGCTTCCTCCTTGACTTGTTGATTATCTCAAAGTCAAACAGCGCCATGCGCTCACCCGGCGCGAGTCTGCCTTCAGAGCCGTTTGCGAGCTTGACGTTTACCAGCAGGTCATAGTCGTCATCACCACCATTACCATTACCATCGCCATCATCATAATCATAATCTACAGGTCTCTTTTCTGCCACTCTCACACGTGGCTTGCGCTTGCGTCCAAGTAGCAGTATTAAGGCGCCTGCTGCTCCTGCGCCTGCTGCAATCGCCATGCCGTTTCTTGCCATGTACAGCGCTATTGCGATTGCCGACCCTCCAAGTATGGCTATTGCCACCGTCATGAGCACATAGAGGTAGACGGAGAGCCACGGGACGACGACTGTCAGCTGCGTCGACTCCAGCAGATCGTTTTCAGGCACGGACCTTGCCTCGGCCGTGACGCGGTAAGTGCCCGGCTCTGTGAACGGTATCGTCACCTGCAGCGTCTTGAATCCGTGCGCCTCTACATCCACCTGCTGCGACAGGTCAAAGGCGCGCTTGCCAGTCTGGTCGTTGTACCAGAAGTTGAGGGTGAATTTCTCGGCCAGGTCGCCGGCGTTTGTGATGTCGGTCTGGATTACGGCTGTCGCGCTTGGAGGAGCCACGCTTTCCTGCCTGACATCGACCACCGTTATCGACACCTCGACGTCCTTGAGTATCTTGAACGTGTTGTACGCCACCGGCTTGCTGGATACCACGACGGAGTCAAGGAGGTTGGCGGAGAACTTTTCGTTCACAAACTCTATTATCTCGCCGACTGCCTTGCTGCTTGACGATGTTGCAAGCGCTATCGAGTCGACCAAGTTCACTGCAAAGATCCGCGGCTTGACGGGCGGTGTAGACGAGGACGAGCCGGATCCTGAAGTCGCACTCTTGACCGCAGTTATCACATAGTCAGAGAAGTGGGGCAGGGTTGCAGTAAAGGTGTACGTCCCGTCATTTGCAGACGATGTGGGCCTCTGTACCGTGTTTATCTCCTCCCACTGGTTCGTAGCCTCGTTGAGCAGCCTGAGCTTTATGAGAGGCACCCCGTTTGCATCCCTCACGGCAGACTCTGATCTTGCCCACTCGTCGGTTACCGTGAAGGTGAACGTGGGCGGGTTCTGGTAGTAGCTCTGGACGCTAGGATCGGACCCGCCGGGGACGTTGCCCCACCACCGGACGTCGATGTACAGCGGCCTAAGCTCTTCTGGCGGCACGCTTGCCCCTGCAGGCGGGGCATCCATAGGAGTCACTATCAGGCCAAAGTCTGTGGTGAGCATGGCAGGAGTGAACTGCACGTCCAGCGAGCGGATAAAGTCAGAGTGCCTGGACAGAGACGGAGTGTCCATAAAGTTGACGCGCACCTGCACGGGCACGCCTGCCGGGATGTTTGCGGCGCGATCAGATATGAGCGTGTTGTTTGCAGGCAGGTTAGCAGTAGGCACTATTGCCACGTCCCAGAGCCGGAGCGTTATTATCTGGTTTGGCAGGTTGTCCCGGTTCACCGTCGTGTTGAAGTAGAGCGGCTCAAGCTCCAGGGCATCCCTCAGGGATGCAGGGGTCCCGTCCCAGGTGTAGTTGCCTGGAACGGAAAAGTTCGGCGGCCTGCCATGGTCGTCCGCGTGGTTGTTGACGAGGATTGGCAGGAGCGGCTTGACTGCCGGAGACACTTCCACCGAGTCGGCAAGCGATATGAAGGTCTGGGGCCTGTTGACTCCTATGCTGTCCGTTACTGCGATGCTTGCGGGCAGTACGCGGCCAGGCGGCGAGGTAAAGAAGTCGTCGTCGGCCAGGCTCAGGCCTTCATCAAAGTGCAGCGACTGGTTGCACGAGAACGGCGTGCAGTCTGCCAGATTGACTCCCTCTTCAAAGACCCTGTTCCAGTGCACCGACACGTTTGTTATCTGCGAGTTGATGCCAACCGAGTCGGCTATTGACACCGCAGTGCCCATCATCGCGGACACCTGGTCGGCTATTGCAACTGCGTCGCCCATGGCGCGCATGACTGGAGGCACCACCGAGTCAGCCATCGACATCGCATCCTCTATCGAGCGGCTTATGCCTATCGACACCGCGTCGGTCACTGCCACGGCATCGCTGAACGGCCCGGAGCCCGCCTTTGCTATCGCGTCAGAGACTGTCAGCAAGTCAGATATCGGCACGTTGATCGAGCCTCCAGCCAGGGCGGCATCAGCAACGGCCAGCGTGTCAGATATCGCCCTTGCAAGCGAGGCAGGCGTGCCTATCGCGTCTGTTGTTGCAAGCGCGTCGCCTGCAAGCCTCGATGCCCCCAGCGCCCTTGTCATCGAGTCGGCCGCAGACACAGTGTCAGAGACTGTTACAGAGTAGCTGTTGCTGGTAGAGATGGCGTCGGCCACTGCAAGCGTGTCGGCGACTGCCAGGGCAGGCGCCCTTGAAGCGTTGTCTGAAACCGCCAGTGCGTCAGAGACTGACCGGCTTGCAGACATTGATATTGCATCTGTAACGGACACGGTTTCTGCCGGCGACCTGTCGCCGGAAGTTGCCATTGCATCTGAAACTGTTGCAGAGTCGGCGACGCTGCGGCTGACTGACATCTTTATGACGTCGCTGGCTGCCACCGAATCAGACACTGCGCCGGCGACCGATATCTTTACGGCGTCCGTGACAGAGAGCGCGTCTGCGACTGGGCGCGACGTCGACTCGGACGCGGCGTCTGCCATCGACAGCACTTCGGACACTGTACGCGACACAGACGTCGAAATGTGGTCGCCAACCGCTACAGAGTCAAAGAGCTTGCTGCCTGTAGACTGAACTGCCGAGTCTGCAAGGGTAACTGCCTCTGTAACCGACCTTGTCACCGCCATGCTGATCTTGTCCTCAAGGGCAATTGTGTCAGATGCAGAGCGGAAGACGGACTTGCCCAAGGCGGTGTCGGCGACTGCCACAGAGTCTGCAAGCGAGCGCGTGACCGCGGTGGATACAGAGTCTGCTGGCGCCAGGGCGTCTACGATAGAGCGCGAGACGGCGCGGCTGATGGAGTCTGTCATCGATACTGCGTCGTCAAGGGAGCGGCTTGTAGAGGTGGATATGCCGTCAGCGAGCGATAGCGCGTCAGATAGGGAGCGGCTTGTCTTGCCGGTGATTGCGTCGGCCACTGTTACCGTGTCGCTTGGCGAGCGCGACATGGATTTCAGCATGTCATCAGCCGTGACTGACAGCGCATCCGATATAGAGCGCGAGACCCTAGTGGTTATTGCGTCTCCCACTATAATGCTGACGTCAGCCGTGCGGGCGCCTTCTTGCAAGATCTCTGAGATTACGGTCACAGAGTCAGAGATGCTCCTTGACACGCCGATAGATACCGATGCTGTAACGGCCACGCTGTCAAATACCGCAGGTGTTGCGCCGCTGTTTGCGCTTGGGGTGACTGTCAGCGTGTCGGCGATGGAACGCGATATAGACCTGCCGATTGCGTCCGTGATTGCTAGCGCATCTGCAAGCCCGCTGGACGTGGTCGGCACGATTGCGCTTGCAACCGTGAGCGTGTCGGATATAGAGCGCGAAACAGAGCGGCTGATAGAATCTGCTATCGCGACTGTTTCAGACAGCGAGCGGACGCCTGTTGGCGAGGCGGCATCGGTGATTGACAGGGCATCCTGCAGCGAACGGCTGGTGGCCGTGGATATGCTGTCGGCCACTGCGACCGAGTCGGAAGCCGAGCGCGAGGCAGAGGTTGATACCGCGTCCGTTATGCCGACTGTTTCAGACATAGAGCGCGAGACGGACTTGGCGATGGCATCTGCCACGGTTATCGCATCAGACAGCGAGCGCGATGTCCTAGAAGCGACTATGTCTGTCACAGAGAGCGTTTCTGACAGCGAGCGGATCGCTCTTGAAGACAGGGCGTCAGTCACCGACAGGGCGTCAGATATCGACCTGCTGGCTGTAGTGGCTATGGCGTCTGTTGCCGCGATGCTGTCGGAGGGGGACCTTGAATCCGCAGCCGCTCTGGCGATTGCGTCTGCAACAGATACCGTGTCTGCAAGTGAGCGGCTGACAGAGGTCGATATGCTGTCTGCGAGCGCGATGTTGTCTGACAGGGAGCGCGATGCTGACGTGATTATGGCGTCAGCTATTGACACAGAGTCCGCCAGAGACCTGCTTGTTGTGCTGTTGATCGCAGGCGTAATTGACAGAGAGTCGGCAAGCGAGCGCGAGACGGTGGTAGATATGGCATCCGTTGCCGAGATCGAGTCGGACAGCGAGCGGGAAACAGAGCGGCTGATAGAGTCTGCCACTGTGACGGTATCAGAAAGCGAGCGGGAAACAGCAGTGGTTATGTTGCTAGCCAGCGATACAGAGTCCGCCAGCGAGCGGGAAACAGCGATGGTTATGGCATCAGAAATAGCGATGCTGACATCAGCCGAGCGCTTGCCCTCTTGCAGGATCTCTGAGATTACGGTCACAGAGTCAGAGATGCTCCTTGATACCTTTACAGAGACTGCATCTGACAGTGATATGCTATCAGAGGACGAGCGCGACGGGCCGCTGTTTGCCGTCGCAGCGACTGTCACCGAGTCAGCAATAGAGCGCGAGACGGACTTGGCGATGGCGTCTGTCACCGCGACAGAATCTGCCATTGAGCGCGACGCGGTGGTCGAGACTGCATCCGTGAGGGACAGCGTTTCAGAGACAGAGCGAGATGCAGTATGGCTTATCGAGTCTGCAAGTGTCAGCGTATCAGACATGGAGCGGCGACTGTTGGGCACGATAGCATCGGTGACAGGTATCGTGTCGGCTATCGAGCGGCTGACGGCAGTTGTTATTGCGTCCGCAAGCACAACAGGGTCAGATAGCGAGCGGGATGCCGACCTTGTTATTGCGTCTGTCACGCCGACTGTTTCAGAGACAGAGCGGGAGACGGATTTGGCAATGGCGTCTGCTACGGCTATGCTGTCAGACAGCGAATGGGAGACGGATTTGGCGATTGCATCGGTGACTGACAGCGAATCTGACAGGAAGCGGGAAACGGATGTTGATACAGCGGCATCGACCGAAAGCGAGTCAGATATTGAACGGCTGACAGAGGTGCGGACGGCGTCTGTCACTGCAAGCGCATCAGATACCGGGCGCGATGTCCTTGTCGCCACCGAGTCTGTCACTGCGATCGAGTCGGACAGCGAGCGCGATGTCCTAGCCGAGATGGCGTCCGCAATGCCTATCGAGTCAGACGTTGATCTTGAAACCGACTTGGCGATTGCGTCTGTCAGGTCCAGCGCGTCAGAGAGCGAGCGCGTCACTGCCGTAGAGACGGCGTCTGAAAGAGACAGCGAGTCTGCGAGGGAGCGGGAGACCGTTTGGGATATTGCGTCTGTGACGGTCAGCGAGGTCAAGAGCCGGCGGTTTACGTTTGGCTTGGCAGAGTCAGCCAAGGACAGCAAGTCAGAGAGCGTCCTGCTTACCTTGGTCGAGATAGAGTCTGAAATCGACACGTTGCTGTCAACCGAGCGCCGGCCTTCCTGCAAGATCTCGGCCATCACGGTCACCGTGTCAGAGATGTTTCTTGTGCTCAGTATCGAGATCGCGTCCGTCACGGTTATCGTGGTAGACAGCGGGCGGGCTGCGATGCCGCTCAAAGTCTCGGCGACGCTGATCGAATCAGACAGGGAGCGGGATGTCCTGGTGTTTATAGCGTCTGTAAGTGATACAGTGTTGGCAAGAGCGCGGATGGCCGAAGTCGATATGGCATCGGCAACTGACAGGGTGTCTGCGAGGGAGCGCTTTGCAGTAGTGGCTATGGCGTCAGTTACCGACACTGTTTCTGCCGCCGACCTTGACGCCCTTCTTGAAATAGAGTCTGTCGCAGACAGCGAGTCTGCGAGCGAGCGCGATGCCCTCCTTGCTATAGAGTCTGTCACCGCGACAGAGTCAGATACAGAGCGCGACGTTCTTGTGGTTATGGCGTCTGCCAGCGATATGGTGTTTGCAAGTGAACGCCCTGTGGTGGGCGAGATAGAGTCAGTGATGGATATTGTGTTGGGCAGCGAGCGCGAGGCCGAGCTGCTAACCGCGGTCGCAAATGAAACGCTGTCTGCAATTTCCCTTGCAAACGCGCTGGTCCCTGCCACCGCGTCGGACACTGAAAGCGTTTCTGCCATAGACCGGGATGCGAGGTACGCCCTGGCCACTTCTGGCGCCACTGTCACCGTGTCAGACAGCGAGCGCGATGGCGAATATGCCCTGCCGATGGAAGGTGCTACGGTCACCGTGTCAGAGAGGGATCTCGTGATGCTCTTTGCTATGGCGTCAGATACGGAAAGCGAGACCGACGCGGATCTGGTGGCGTGGTAGGCCCGGGCCACATCAGGAGACACGGACAGGGTGTCAGATACAGGGCGCGACGCGTGGTACGCCCCACCAGCAGAGACTCCGATAGCCACAGTGTCAGCGACGGACCGGGTGGCGCTCACGTGCCTGGCGACAGAGTCGTTGATTGACAGCGCTACTGACGGCGAGTAGATTATGTGCTTTGTTATCGAGTCGCCTACCGTTATAGTGTCTGTGACAGAACGGGTGACCCTCTTCCTGACCGAGTCGGTTACCGTTATGGAGAGAGGTATTGTGACTGTCGGATTCTTTGCTGCTACTGCCGACACGGTGATTGTGTCGCTCACCGGCTTTCCGACTGCCTTTGACACGGCAGGCGCGATCGTCACGGTGTCAGAGAGGCTCTTGCCGAGGCCCCTTGTGACTGCCGGCGCGACTGTTATCGTGTCGGCCGATGCGCGCTTGACCCTCTTGGACTTTTGAAAGTCGATGTGCATGCTCTCGTACGTGTCGTTGCCGGAATCGCCTGTGAGCGAGGCGTCGCCTATCAGGGCGGTCGTGCCGGCCTTGGACCTTATCGCCCCGGTGTCAAAGTTCGAATTTGATTTCAGGAACATCGAGTTGACCACGTCCGTCGCGGAAATCGCAGACGCGCCGAGGACCCACTTGTGCGTGCCTGCGGCCGACAGCGTCGACGCGTTTCCAAAGCCGGTGCCGTTAAACGCCCTGTAGTCAAGCGTCCCGCTTGCTCCAGACGACGACACGAGCAGGCCGGTCGTGCCAGCGGGGTTGTACGCAAAGTCAAACGCCCTGCCGGCGGCAGTGCCGGTGTTGGTTGTTATCAAGGTCCATGCGCCTGGCGTGCCTGCCGCAAACTGCGAGCACGAAAGGTCGCTTTCGTCGTCCCCCTGGCAGGCCATCACCTTGTTCGACGATGAAAGCGGGTCGGATTTCAGGCTGACGAACTTGACGTCCTCTGACGTCACGCCAGGATTGGGGTTTGTCGTGCCAGTCGTCCACGAGCTTCCGGTCCACCTTGCGTATGCCGCGCTGTTGCCGCCGTTGCCGGAGAATACAAGTGACGCGCCGGTAAGAGTCTCGTACGCGACGTCGACCGAGTCGCCGTCTGCGTTCTCGATGGAAAGCGACGAGGAGACGGTCTGCACGTTGCCCCACGCCGAGCCGCTCCAGACTGCGCCGTACGACCTCAAGTTCGTGGCGTCGAGGATTGCCACCGTCATCTCGTTCGTTGTCGGGTGGGCCGCAAGGTGCAGGTAGCGAAGCTCCTCCGCATCGGCAGCCCCGCCAAGGTTGACTCCGGTTTCTCCGGAAAGCGTGGTGCCGTCAAACGTCCTGTAGTAAAAGTCTGCGTCCTCGGTCAGCTCCTTGTCGTACACTATTACCAGCCGCTCGCCCGTCGTCTCGAACAGTATGTCGTACGGCCTGTACGGCTTAGCAGAGTTTGTCGTGCCCGTGTCGGCAAAGTCGGCCGCAACAAGCGTCCAGCTGCTGGCAGAGGTGCAGCTACTGTCGCACTTGAACAGGTTGAGTGTGCCGTCGTCGCTGTGGCTGACCACCACCCGGAGCGACGAGTCGGGGCTGAAGCGTATGAGCGCGTCCCTGACCGGGCTTCCGGTGTTGGCAAGCTCCACCTCCGCGCTCCATGCCTGCGTTGCCGGGTTCCACTCCCTGTACTTGGGCGAGTTGAGAAGCGCAGTTCCGGTGTTGGAGCGGTAGACTGCGGCAGACCTAGCCGAGTCGGTCGGCGAGCCCTTTTCTGCTTCAAGCGAGACAGTGAAAGTCACCGTCTCGGAGAACACCTTGGTCTTTATCTTGGCGGCAAGCGTGTCTGCCACGGTGAGCGCTATTGACGGGAACTTTTTCAGCACAGGCGACCTCCTGAAATCGACGTGGAACGATTCAGAAGAAGTGTTGCCAACGGCGGTGGCGCCGTCGTCGGTCCATGAAGCCACACTGCTGGCACTTCCATCCCAGCGGAGCTGACCTATGTCTGCGCCGTTGTCGATCGCGGCTCCGAGCACTGACACCGCGTCGGCAGATATCGGGTTGCCGTGCTCGTTGAGCGAGACCCACGGGTGCGTGCCGTCGTCGCTGATGGCGCCGGCGCCAAAGTCTATCGTTGTCCACGTGTCAGGCACAGTGTACCTCTTGAACACCATGTTGTTGTTGCCGTTTCCCCACACCAGTATGCCCCTAGTCGCGTCGCCGGCGTTGTCCCATGCAAAGTCAAACACTCTGGTCGCAGAATCGTCGATTGAGGCGTCGTGCCGGGTCTCGCCGGCGTGAATCTTCCATCCTGTTGCGTTCCAGTACGCGCTGTTGAGCTGGTGCGCGCTGCCGGTGTAGCCGCTCACGACAAGCTGTATGCCGTCAGTGCCGGCGTTGGGGTTTGGCACAAACCGCACCCACCTTACAGTGCTCACGTTGAGCGTCCCGACGTTTGCCGGCGTACTCCACGAGCCGCCGCTGAACTGCGCGTACACCACGTTTGCGCCTTCCGCGGCCACAGCGACGAGGTCGCCTGTGCTTGTTTCAAAGCCTATGCCGACTCCCTCATAGTCGACGTCGGTGGAAACAGATGTCGTGAGTGTGATCATGTTGCCAAACGTGTCAGTGGAGCCGTTCCAGTACCAGGCCACTGCGCGGTGGTTGGTCTCTGATTCTGCCACCAAGCCAAGGTCGTTAGAGCCGGGGGTCCTCCTAGAGTCGAGGCGGATGAAACTGTACACGTTGTCAGGAGCGGCAGTGTCAGTGTCGTCAATGACGCTCTCGCTTCCAAACGTGTGGCTAGAGTCGGGCATTATCCTGTAGAACAGGTCGGTGGCAGGGTCGCCTCCGTCCTCCTTGTCATAAACTAGCATCAGGTCGCCGCTTGTCTTTTCAAACTCGATGTCAAACGGGCGCTTTTGCGCGGCAGGCGTGACGACGTTCCACAGGTCCACGATGTCGTGCGTGACTGTCCAGCTGCTCGGAATGGTGCAGCCAAAGTCGCAGGCGTACGAGTCTAGCGTGCCGTCTTCGCTCAGCACGATTATCACGCGCTTGGTCGACACAGGGCTGAACTCTATCCAGGCGTTGCGTATGGGGCTGCCCGCGCTTTCAAGCTCTACCTGCGAGCCCCACGTCTTTGTCGTCGGGTTCCACTCTCTGTACTTGGGCGAGCTGCTTCCGTTGGTTCCGTCGTCAGACCTGTAAGCCATGGCCGCCGGGGTGGTGTCAGGCGTTACGGTGACCGACCTTGCAATAGAATCACTTACTGTTACTGTGTTTGGAAGCGAGCGCGTGACTTTCTTGACTATTGTTGGAGTTATTGTTATGGTTTGGGGTATGGATGCTACCTTGAACTTGGCCGCGACGATGCTAGGGCTTGTCGCAATGGTATCTGAAATGTTCTTTGTTGCTATTGCTACCACCTTTTGAAAGTCTATGCTGAATGGCTCCCAACTGTTATTGGTCGAAGTAGTCGAAATGTCATCGGTTCCAGTTGAAACAGGAGCATTTGTACTTCCGTCCCACCGGATGCCACCAATGTCACTATTGCCATCGTCTTCAAGACCCAAGGCTGCAACTGTATCAGCAGTAGTTGGATTGGAGGCAAGTCTAATCCACGAAGTAGTAGAAGCGTCTGCATCTACGGTGAATGTGCCATCGGTGCCGAATGTTCCAGACGACGGATCTCCTCTTGTAAATGATATGCTGTTTGAAGCCGTGGACCACGCAAGTACGCCGTTAGAGCTGCTGCCATCCCATGCAAAGTCAAAGACGCGTGCTGCGTTACCAGAGATTCCCGCATCGTGCTCAGCGTGATCGGTCCATGCGCTTCCGCTCCAGTATGCAGAATCAAGGTCGTTAGAAGATCCTGAGCCTGCTAGAAATATCGCGTTTGAAGTACTACGTGGGTCAGGGACGAGCCTAACCCAATTTATGGTACCAACAGCCCAAGTTCCAGCCGACGTAGAACTTGTCCCCCAAGTATTCGAGGTGTTGGAAAATGTATTGTACCTAATGTTAGAGCCTTCACCTGCTACCACCAAAATGTCACCCGAGTTTGTCTCGTATGCTATTGCTACTGCTTCTTCTGTAGCGATGCTAACGCTTGTACTGAGTTCTGTTTGTGGCAGAGTTGTCCAATTGTTTCCGTTCCAGACGATAGCAGACGCGTCTGAAGCAGTGGCGTCAACTGCAATGAGCGCCATTTCATCAGATCCAGATGTCTTTTGCGAATCCATGGCCACAAAGGAATAGAGTCCGGCGGTTGCAGAGTTGCCAGAATCGTTGATAGAAGATTCAGAGCCAAAGGATGTTTGTGAGTTAGTCATGATCCTGTAGAATAGATCGTCTGTAGCACTTGACCCACTTTCTGGATAGTCGTAAACTATCATAAGGTCGCCACTTGTATGCTCGTATTCGATGTCCCACGGCCTATAGGAAGCAGTGACCGTTGAAGCTGTTACATCCACAAAGTTGTTGGTGAAGGTCCAGCTGCTTGCATCCGTACATCCAATGGAACAGACGTACGAATCGAGGTTGCCATTGTTATCCATTGTTACGATCACTCTCTTTGACGATACAGGGCTGAACTCTATCTTTGCCGTGTTGAGTGTAGTGTCTGCTGCAGTTAGTGACACCGGACTGCTCCAGGAACCACCACCTCCAGCTGAAGGTATCCATTCTCTATACTTTGGTGTTGAACCTTCGATGTATACGATTGCAGCCTTGTTCGTATCGGCAAATGCCTCGCCCATCACAGGTTCTACTGCAGACGCCATCGCGACTGCCGCCACAATCACGATGACAATGATTGCAACCCTTGCATACATTGGCATTTCCGCGTCGCGCTGTTTGTCCTCTGGCGACTCGAGTGCGTAAAGTGCCACGATCTGCCTCCTAACTCTTGCAACGCGTGGTGACTTGCCAACCGAGATTACGATGATGGCCATGGCGTATGCTCCATAGAGCGAGTCAATGTAGATGGTCGGAGGGACCTGTACCGCAGCAGTATTGTTGGAACTACTACTATCGTCCGGCTCGGAATCGTCAGATCCCAGCAGGTCCTGCATCAGAGTTGAAAGCACTGATTCCAGTTCCTGCGAGATAGAGCCCTGCGGCTGCTCCTGCACCGAACTGTCCTTCGGGTCCTTGCTCGTCGGGTCGCCCTTACTTTCAATCGGGTTGCGGGGGCCCAGCTTTTCTTCTGCCCTTCCCATCCCTTGCTGCAAGCCTGTCGACGGCCTTGCAGTTGTTGTAGTATTAGTAGCGGCGCTGCTGGGCGGAGGCGGCGTTGGCGAGGTCGCGATGTTGAGGCCGTCAGAGATCCCTACGTTGAATACGCGCGGGATTCTCGCCCCCAGGTTGTCAAAGTTGCTTGCCACCGAGACCGAGTCGCCGATGCTCCTAGAGAAAGCGCGTGGCGCGTGGTCGACAGCAGTAGCACTTGCGGCGGCGTCTTGCAGGTGTGTTGGAGAGAGCTCTGCAAAAGCCTGACCCGTGTTTGACACGGTCAGAAACAGCGCCGCAGCGGCTGCCAGGCCACAGAAAAGGAGTAGCGACCTGTCCTTCATGCCGCCGGAGAGAGACCTAGGGAAAGGCATACTATGATAGTAGCCTCCAAGGGCTCTCTCCGACACGCTATAGGGTTATAGTGCCTTATTATTTAAATTTATGTTTAAATCTAGTCTGAAATCCTTGCGTAGCACGCTTGTTTTTCCCGAAAAAGGGCATAAACGTGCTCTTAACGTATCTGCTTATAGAAAAAGATTAGACAAGAAAGCTTGTCAGTCAAACGGCGTGGAAGTTTCGCAGTTGACAGCTTTGTCGTTGCCGCCTCCTCCGCCATAGCACCAGTCGCTGCCCGCGCCGCCGTCGATCGTGTCGTTGCCAAGACCGCCGTTTACCTTGTCATTGCCTGCACCTGCTTTGATGCTGTCGTCGCCGGCCATGCCATAAATCAGGTCATCGCCAGGCCCGCCGTCTATAGTGTCGCTTTCATCGCTGCCGAAAATTATGTCGTTGCCTTCGTTACCAAAGACATAGTCGTTTCCGCCGCCCGTAATTATGCAGTCATTGCCACCCCGGCCGTATATCGCGTTTTGTACGCCAGAGCCGATTATCAGGTCCGCGCCGGTCGTCCCAAATATTGTCTTTTGGACCGAGTTTCTCTTGTCGACAACGTGGTACTTGCCGCTTGCCATCAATTGCTCGATCGTCATGCCATCGCAATATTTTTCTGCCGAGGGTTTCTCTGTTGCTGGCTGCGCGGGTTGGCCGGATGTTATGTCAAGCTGGACAGCGCCACCGTAAGAAGCCCAAGACGATACCTGGTTTGTCGCGTCCACTGCCCTCACCTTTGGAGTATAGCTTCCTTCCTTGCCAAAAGTATGGGTTGCAGACGCAGTTGCAGATGTTGGCGCGCCCTCGATAGTGGTGGTCGCGTCAACCGTGCCGTCTCCGTCAAAGTCCCACTCGAACTTTTGCACGCCGCCCTGCGCTGACGCGCGTGCAGAGAACACAAATACAGTGTTAGCCTGGCCGTCGGGGTCTTTTGCAGAGAATGGAGACCACTGGCCCATGCGTGCAACTGGCGCCTCGCCGAGCACGCCAATGTACGCCGGCTTGCCATTTGCATCGAGGGGCAGCGCAAGTGCGCGCGTGCCAAACGCGTCCTTGACAGTTACCGTGGGCAGGAACAGCCCATATTTTCTGTAGGTATGCTGGGTCGCCGGAGTGCTGGTGGTCGCGTCGATCTTGCCGTCGCCGTCAAAGTCCCATTCATAGCTTGTTGCGTTTGCGCTTGAAGTTGCGCTAAACGCGTACGTTGCGGAAGGCGCGCCGTTCGCGCCAGTGCTTGCCGGCGCGCCCACCTGAGAGAATTTCAGGGTGGCCGCAAGCTCGGAAATCGCCACGTCCAGTGTTATTGCTGTTGTCGCCTGTTTTGCCCCGGCAGTGTACGCAGCCCATAGCGACGGCAGGCCGTTTACGTCGACTGCCCTTACCCTTGGAACCCACGAGCCGGGAGAGCCGTACACATGGGCAATCGTGGCCGAGGCAATTGCCTTGCCAGAGACCTCCGATGTTGCATCGGCCTTGCCGTCGCCGTCAAAGTCCCATTCCAGTTTTGCCAGCCCCTCATCCGACGACGCGCTTGCAGAGAGCGTAAATTGAGTAGCCGGCGAGCCGTCGGGTCCTGCTGTAGAGTACGGGCTCCACCGGTTCATCGTCACCTTGGGAGGCGCAGAGCTCCCTATCACGAGCTGGACCGGCGAGCCGTTTACGTCGTAAACGTCCCATTCTGAAACAAACCCTTCATTGTCGACTGTCCTCACTGCGGGATAGCTAGTCATGGGCACAGAAAACGTGCGCGCTATGGACCCTGACGCAGACCTGCCCGGCGAGTCGGCAGGCGAGTAGGCGTCGGCCTCCCCGTCGCCGTCAAAGTCCCACTGGAATCCCTGCACGGCAATGTCGTCTGCGCCGGTCGCCCGGAAAGTGACTGGAGTGCCCACGCTTATCACGCCCGGGCCGGGAGACCATATTTTCATCGACACAGTAGGGCCGGAAGCCGCCGTCACCACCTGCGACGGCAGGATAGCAAGGATAGAAAAGAGGAGCGTAAGGGCGGTCGTTATGCAAAGCGCCAGTGACATTGCATTGTGAACAGAATCCCGCCGTCCCAATCGAAGATTATAGTCGCATATTACATAAAAAGATACTTTATGCCGAGCAGGGAATAGGCATCTTTCAAGCACGCCAAGGGCAGAGAGATAGTAGTAGTTCAACAACAATAGAAATCACACGCACATAAAAGAGGAAGAAGGAAGGGGCGTAAGCCCACGTTCTGTCTGTGTGTTGCGCTGCTTTGGCATCCTAGTCATTGCCGTGGTCGTCGTCGCGATGGTCGTTGCGGTAGTTCCTTTCTATGTTGCGCATGTTGCTGCGGCCGCGGTCATCGTCGCACCCGTCGTTTCCGTCGCTGCCATCGATCGTATTATTGCCGTTTCCGCCGCTAATGTCGTCGTTTCCTGCGCCGCCGTTTATGACGTCGTTGCCGTTGTCGCCATAGATGACGTCGTTTCCTGCGCCGCCATAGAGCTTGTCATCGCCGCTGTCGCCAAAGATCCTGTCGTTGCCGCCATTGCCGTAGATCTGGTCGTCGCCTTGGTGGCCGTGGATGATGTCGTCGCCTGCGCCGCCGATGACGCAGTCGTTGCCCTTCTTGGCGTTTATCACGTCGCCATACTTGCTTGCAAGTATCAAGTCGTTGCCGTTGGAGCCGTTGAGCGTCTTTCTCTGGCCGTTCCTGTTGTCAATCACGTTGTACTGGCCGCTTGCTATCAACTGGTCAATAGTCTTGCCGTTGCAGTAGAGGTCGCCGGAAGGCTGAGGATTGGCAGTATCAAGCTTGATTATCGTGCTCCCCGAGTTGAACGCGTCCCAGGCGGAGACCTGGTTGTAGGTATCGACTGCCCTCACCTGCGGAGTCCATGTTCCTGCCGCGTTATAGGTGAAAGTGGCAGTAGCAGTGGCAGACGCTGGCGAGCCTGTCACTGGCGTCGTAGCGTCCACAGTCCCATCGCCCTTAAAGTCCCACTCGAACTTGGCAATTCCTGTGACGGATGTGGCGCTAGCAGAGAACGAGAACGCGGTGGTTGGCGTGCCGTCGGCGCCAGATGCGCTGTACGGGCTCCACTGGTTCAGGGTTGCGACCGGCGGCTGTCCCAGCTCGCAGTTGATTATCGTGTTGGTACCCTTGGTGTCTGTGCACTTGTCCGTGCCTGGCCCTCCGTCAGAGAGGTCGTTTCCGCGCGAGTCTTCGATGGTGTCGTCGCCGGCTTCGCCATACAGCTTGTCGTTGCCGTCGTCGCCCTGTATGTAGTCGTTGCCGTTTCCGCCATAGACATAGTCATCGCCATTAAGGGCGTACAGCTTGTCGTTGCCATCGCCACCGTAGAGCCAGTCCGTGCCGCCGTTGCTGCTGTCGCCGTTATAGTCATAAACTGTGTCGTCGCCTCCAAAGGCGATTATGCAGTCGTCGCCACCCTTGCCGTCGATGTAGTTAGAGAGGTTGTTGCCAAGTATCAGGTCGTTTCCGCTTGTCCCGTAAATATTGACGGCACCAGTGTTCCTCTTGTCAATCACGTTGTACTGGTGCGATGCGATCAGCTGCTCGATCGTCTTGCCGTTGCAGTACAGGTCGCCTGTCTGCTGCGGTGTTGCCACGTCAAGCTGGATTATCGTGCTTCCCAAGTTGAACGCGTCCCATGCAGACAAGTTGTTGCCCGCATCCACCGCGCGCACCTTTGGAGTATAAGTGCCGTCGGCGCCGTAAGTAAAGGTCTTGGTTGCGCCGGTTACGGTGGTCGGAGCGCCGGTTATCGCAGATGTTGCGTCCACGCTGCCGTTTCCGTCAAAGTCCCATTCAAGGCGCGCAATGCCTGCAGAGGCAGAAGCGTTAGCCGAGAATGTAAAGACTGTTGCAGATGTGCCGTCAGGGCCGGACGCCGAGTACGGGCTCCACTGGCCTAGCGTGGCCACGGGCGCGCTCACGACTGTCACCACGATGGTGTCCGGTGTGCTCTGTGCACCAATGCTGTCCTTGACCTTCAGCTCAAACACGTACGTTCCGGCGGGCGTCGCCGTAAACGTCGGCTTGGCAGGGTTTGCAGTGTTTAGCGCGACTGATATCGGGCCAGAGTTCTGCGACCAGGTGTATGTCAGCGTGTCGCCAGAGTCAGGGTCGCTGCTTCCAGTGCCGTCAAGCGTCACCGTGCTTCCAAGGACCACCGTCTGGTCCGGGCCTGCGTTTGCCACAGGCGCGCTGTTTGCAGGCGAGGTAGCGACGTCAAGCGTCGGAACTGTCGAGCCCGAGTTGTAGGCGTCCCATGCGGAGGATTGGCCGTCAGTGTCGACAGTCCTCACCTTTGGAGTATAGCTTCCTACCGCGCCGTAGACGTGGGTCTTGGTTGCGCTTGATACGGAAGTTTCTCCATTAAAGTCAGTTGTAGCGTCCACGCTGCCGTTTCCGTCAAAGTCCCATTCGAGCCTGTCGATGCCGACGACGGAAGTCGCGTTGGCAGAAAGTGTAAAGGTTGTAGTGGTATAGCCGTCGGGTCCAGTTGACGTAAACGGCGACCACTGGTTCATCGTGGCTACTGGCGCTGGCGTCACGACATCAAGCACGGGCGTCACGAGGGCAATGTTGTAAGCGTCCCACGCTGAGGTCTGGCCTGTCGTGTCCACTGCCCTGACCTTGGGAGTGTAATTTCCATCTGCGCCGTAAACGTACGTCGCAGTAACGGCAGTCACGGACTGCGGAGCGCCAGAGACCGGTGTTGTTATATCGACGGTTCCGTCGCTGTTAAAGTCCCATTCAAGACTGGCGATTCCGCCGGGCGCGGTGGCGTCTGCAGATAGCGTAAAGACGGTGTTCTTGTCTCCGTCGGCGCTTGAAGCGCTGTACGGGCTCCACTGGTTCATGGTCGCGGTCGGGGCCATCGGCGATACATCCACGTCTTCCCACTGGCCGGAAGAATTGAGCGGGTAGGCCAGCTCTGTTGTTCCCCACTCGTCTACCACCGTAACGGTCGGCAGGTATGAGCCGGCGGCAGGATAGGTGTGAGTTGCGGTAGGCTGCGTCGTTGTCGCGTCGGTCACACCGTCGCCGTTAAAGTCCCACTTGAAGCTCACAGGCACGTTGCTAAATGTCGTTGTGAATGTAAAGACGGTCGCAGTGTTGCCGTCGGATCCAATGTCAGAAGGCGCGCGGGGCAAAAAGGTCAGAACAGGATTCATCATGGGTGCGGAGGTATCAAGGCTGACTGGCGACCCGCTCACCATAAAGGCCGCCCACGGAGACGGAAGGTTGTTGACATCTACTACCCTCACCTGCGGCGTCCATTGGCCAGCATTATTGTAAACGTGTGTGGCGGTTATGCCATTGACAGAAGTAGGAGACCCGCTTATGGGAGTCGTCTCGTCGACGACGCCGTCGCCGTTAAAGTCCCACTCGACGCGGGCGATGCCAGCGTCGCCAGTGCCTGACGCAGAAAATGTAAACGAAGTGTTCGGAAGGCCGTCAAAGCCAGAAGCTGAATAGGGATTCCACTGGTTCATGGTTGCCGTCGGCACAGAAGAGCTCCCGATCACTATCTGGACTGGCTGGCCGTTGATGTCGTACACGTCCCATTCGGACACAAAGCCGTCGTTGTCAAGGGCCCTCACAGCAGGAAATGCAGAGATTGCGCCAGTGTACGTATGGGTTATGGATCCAGAAGCATCCTGGGCACCAAATGGCACTGCAGGGGTAGCATCATCTGCCTCTCCGTCGCCGTCAAAGTCCCAGTGGAATTGCTGCACGCCCACTTCGTTAAAGGCAGTAGCTGAAAATGTAATTGGCGTGCCAATGTCTGCAGTAAATGGCTGCCATGCAAGCATCGTTATCATGGGCGGCGGCCAGAAAACGTCAAGTGGAACGTCGCTTCCGCCAACGCTGTACCTGTTCCAGTCAGAGACAGCGTTGTTCATGTCGACGGATCTTACCTGCGGCCAGAAAACATTCTCGTCGCCATAGATATGAGTCGCAGTCACGCCATTGACGTGGTTGGGTGCGCCGGAAATCGGAGTCGTGGTGTCCGCGGCGCCGTCGCCGTCAAAGTCCCATTCTATCCTCTGCAGGCCTGCGCTTGCCGTGGCGTCAGCAGAGAAGGTGAACGTGCTGGTCGGGGTGCCATCGTTGCCCGTGTCAGAGTGTGGCGACCACAGGTTCATCGACGCAGACGGGTCGGTCACGGCAAAAGCCGCACCGGGAATTATTGTAGTAAATGCAGAAGTTGCAAGAATTGCAAGTACCATCACGGATACCGTCTTTGTGGCGTAGCTTCTTCTTGTACCGTCGGCCGTGGCCATAGTCACGGGTATTCCGTATAGAAGTTATTATTTAAATGTATGTTTAAATCTGTCCTTAAATTTAGTGATAATGGAAAACAGGTCTCCCAAAAAGGAGTAAAAATTCTATAGAGCTATCATACGAGAAGAATAGCCCAGTAACAAGATTCTAGAAGGCAAGCTTAAGAAGTCGACGGCTGCCGGCTGTAAATCATATGATGCTGTCAACGCGTCCGCAAAAAAAGTCTGCAGGACGTTTTACGCAGCAAAAACATACAGCAGATTCAAGGGCTAGGTCGGGCTTAACGTAATAGTCCAGGTGACCGTCAGCGTGTCGCCGGCGGCCTTTTGAATGTCTGCAAAGGTCTGCCTTGCAAGCATGTTGCCGCCGGTTGCAGAATTAAAGATGCCGCTTTCACGCAGCGTGCCCGTGGCCTGCCCAGGCCCAAACGTCACTGAAAGGATGAGCTTGTTGCCGGACGCCGTCGAGTATATCGCTGTTCCGTCCTGTATGCGCGCATAGTTTGCACCGGTTGTAAGCTCTGCAGAAAGTGCAGTCTGGCTTGCGTCAACTGCGGTGTTGCTTGTGCCTAGCGCGATATAGTTGTACGGCGCAGTAGGGTTTACAGAGCCATCATGTGGCGCGATTCTTGAGGCCACGCCTTCCACCCCGGCGCTTACGATGAGGTTGTCGATGTGGCGCTCGTCCTTGACGTTTCCGGACTGGTCGTACAGGATCATGTCCACGTTTCCCCGGAGGCCTAGACCTTCTGTCGCTTGCCGCCCGCCTGCGACTATGCTTGCGATCGCCGGCAGGGCAAACCCTATCACAATCATTGAAATACCGGCAGCCGCTACAATAGGCACAAGCCTGCGGTTCACGCCCTGTAAAAGAAACTCGTATTATTTAAATCTATATTTAAATTCCATATGCGAATTACCCGTAATTAACAAGTAAGGAAATTAAATAGGCGGGAGCGCTTGAAGATCGATGTCGCGGACAAGGCAACATGCAATTGCAGCAGTAGGAGGAGCTGCCGCAGCAGTATTTGCGATGTTTGTCGCGCTTGCGCAGACGCACGTGATCGCCGTACCGTACTTTACTCCGATTGCGCTGCAGGTTGACGGCCTGAAGGAGAAATACGCAGCAGGAGAAACTGCAAACTTTGCAGTTACTGCAAACGGGTATGGCTCCAACTGCCATTCGCTAGAAGTTGAAGCTATGCAAGACGGCCAGCGCGCGTCGTACTACAAAAAGGTAGACGACTGCAGGTTCATGACCATCACGCACGGCCAGTACAACTTTACTCGGTCGTTTGACTATGGAAGCGAAGTCATGGGAAAAGCTGGCGCGTACACCGTCGACATCACGTTCAAGGACCTCGTCGACAACAGGGAAGCGCACGTCACAAAAATGTTTGAAGTAGAAGGGTAATGCACGGACTTTATAAGCGTCTGTCCCCATATACAGATACTACAGTCTTTCCTTCTATAATTTAAAAGTAGATTTAAATAATAGAGAGTTCTAAGGGGTGGTATGGCACAGCCAAACAAGAGCCTCCTGATGGGTGCAGTACCTGGCATCGCACTGGCCGCACTGATGGTCTTTGTGATTCCCAGTTCTGCTCTTGTTGGAGCTCAAAACGTCACCACCGATGGCCTGACTCCTCACGGTTACGTCGTTGTTAGCGTGACAAGGGACGGTCAGGAAATCTACCACAGCGAGGATCACAACCTGATCACCAACGCAGGCAAGGACTTTATTGCACAGCAGATCGGCGCATCAACAGGCCTTGCATCAGAAGGCGCACACTACATTGCACTGACAACCGATGGCACAGCCCCGGCCGCAACTGATACAACACTGGCAAGCGAGATCACTTCTGGTGGCCTTGCAAGGGCCAGCGGAACATATGCACATACTTCTGGAACCAACACATTCACCGTCTCCAACACATTCACTGCATCTGCAACACACACCAACGTCCAGAAGGCAGGCCTCTTCACCGCTTCATCCGGCGGAACAATGATGGCCGAGAACACCTTTACTGCAGTGAGCCTGGCAAGCGGCGACCAACTGACAATCACCTGGACAATAACTCTGTCATAAAAACGAGTTAAAGCCCGGGTCTCCCTTTTTTCCTTATTTTCTTTTTCAAAATTTGTTTCAGCATATTTTTAAATAACAAAGAGGCGCAGCCTGCACGATGCAAAAGAGCTTGACGATCGCGCTGGTTGTCGCAGGCATAATAGCAGTAGCTGCGATTATAGGCGCGATAGCTCTTGTCCCAAGCCAGCAGGACGGCAACAACAGCGACGACACCCTGCCACCTACAAGTACAGGCAAGAATCTTACGCTAGACCTGAACGAAAACCTCGGCTTGAAGGGAAGCACCTAGCATAATTGCCAGTCAGGCAGCTTGAGATGACACCAATACTGCTCTTGTACACGAATTTAAAGGCAAACTCTTAAAAAGGATTTAAATCTATATTTAATACGACCGACGTGCAGAGTTCAGATGCAGAGAATGCCCAATCCAGGCGAAGATGGCAGGACTATGGTTTTATCAAGGAAGAAGTAGCCAAGGTCCTCGACGGCCACCCGGAAGGGCTCACGGGAGCCAGGATCGCAGAACTCGTAGGCATCACGCAGGGCGCCATGTCCAAGTATTTGTCGATGCTCAAGGTGGACGGCATCATCACCAGCCGCAAGGTCGGAGTCGCCAAGCTGTGGAAGCTTGTGAGCCAGTCGGACAGGGCGGGCATACTTGCAGACAAGATAGGCGAGTCGGACGAGGAAGCGACATTTAAAGACTACGCGGTGTCGCTCCTTGAGGAAAACAACAGGCTCTTTGAGGCAGACGGCAAGCGCGTCATGGTCATGCCGACTTCCATGCTGTCAAACCTGTACAAATACACAAAATCAATAATCGGCACGGAAGTGCACGCGTTCTTTTACGAGTGGGGCAAGGACTATGCAAACGAGGTCAACAAGCTGGTCGACGAAGTCGCAAAAAAGACGCAGAGCGACTTTATCGAATCGTTCCTGCTGCTGTGGAAGCTGAAGGGATGGGGGAGGTTCGAGATAATCGCCATGGAAGAAAACGCGATCGAAGTCGCGTGGTACGACTCTATCCTGGCAGAAGAGGTGGTGGCAGAGAAGGCGCCGGTGGACGACTTTGTGGCAGGAGCACTGGCAGCTGCAGCAGCGCACTCGATGGGCGGAAGCTGGCGCGTCACAGAGACCAGATGCAGGGCAACCGGCGCGCCTCATTGCCTGTTCGTAGGCACAAAGACACCCTAAGATTTAAAGATAGATTTAAATAATAACCACTCCATTATACAGGTGTGAAGCTAAACAAGCCTATAGCTTTTGTTGTGCTTGCTTTTATCATAGGCGCAACCATATCGCAGGGCTCGTTTGCCTTTGCCGACGACTCTTCCACCAATCCTTTCAGGGCAATCTGGGAGGCAATCGGAGAGCTCCAGACCAAGACGGACTCGCTGCAGTCGCAGATCAACGACCTGAAGATGCAGCAGCAGGGCGCGTCTGCATCATCGCCAAGCCAGATAGTAGTGGCCAAGGCTTCGGAAACTTCTCTTTCAATAGACCTGTCTAGCGGCCAGTCGGGCCAGACGACGCTCATCAGCCTGGTGGCACGAAACGCAGGGCCTGACAGCGCAGTAGGGGTCAAGCTGTCAACCTATTACCAGATGTCGTTATTCCGTGTGAACTTTATCGACGGGGCCCAATGCACGGACCAGGCCAGAGGCATAATCGAATGCTACCTTGGCACCATCGAGTCTGGCGGCGAGGCGCGCATAACCATCGATGCGACGCCTTTGCAGCCGGACCAGCAGGCAATAATCACGGCAGACGCGTCCTCGATAACAGAAGACGCCAACCCGGGCAACAACCATGCCGAAATAGTGTTCGTAACATCGCAGGCGCCAGTAGAAATACCGCCTTCACAACAGCCTCAGCAGCCAGCAGCTTCGCCAGTTGAACAGCCGAGCGAACAGAGCCCTGAAGCCCCTCCAGCAGAACAACAGCAGCCAAGAACAGAAAGCAATGGAGAGCAACAGCAGGCTTCTGGCGAACAGGCATCGCAGCCCGGAAGCGAGCAGCCAAACTCAGAAGATGGAGCGGGCGGTTCCGGCGATAGCAGTTCTTCCCCAAGTGACAACAATCCTGCTGCCAGCTCGGAGTCTAGTTCTAGCGATTCAAACAATACGAGCCCATCGGATTCTTCAGATAGCACGAGTCCAGACGATTCGAACAGCTCTGATTCATCTTCATCTGGCACAAACTCTGGTGATGCGGGAAGCAGCTCATCCGGCGATAGCGCAGCAGGTGGAGGCTCTGCCAGTTCTGATTCGAGTGCTAGCGACTCGGGTGCCGCAAGCCCATCCGATTCAAGCAGTGCAAATTCTGGTGAATCAGGCAGTTCCGGCGCTAGCGGATCCGGCTCAGGCAGCAATGATACAGGGAGCAGCTCGGGCGACTCTGGCGCAACAGGATAAATGATTTTTTAGCAGTCTTCGCTTCCTATCCTTGATTCAAGGTATAGTGCAGATATCCCTTCTGCCTCGCATGACCCGAGGCGGTTTACAACGTGGCCGTCCTGAAGTTCTATCAAGGGATACATCATGCTTTGCGGGTCAGTCGAGTGCGACAGCCCGAGTGCATGGCCAAGTTCATGCGCCACCACGTACTCGAGCATGCCCTGCTCGCGAAGACTGTCGGCAGAATAGACGTATACTTCGGCCTGTACAATCTCGCTGGTCGCCTTGTCGGCAAGGAGACGGGTCTTGCCCGGCTTGCTGTCCTCGTGTGCGGCGTCTGTCAACACCACCTTGATGTTTGCGCCTGTACTGTCGTCGTCTGCAAGCGCAAAGCGCGGGACTGGTGACTGCTGGAATACGGAAAGGAGATCGTTCCACTGCGAGTACGGGCCAGACATTGTCGTGTTGCCCGATATCATGCCCTTTACGCTCTGGACGGCATCATCGCTTGCCCCTTCGGAAGAGACCGATATCGCAAGGCTTGGCTTGTCCAGCCAGAATGCCCGAGTGGCTATGGTGTAATGATGGCCGTCTTCTGCGGCAGGGCGTCCTGCGATTCCTTCGAGGAACTCGATGCTCTCGTAGGTTGTTGGCACCGACGTGGTGATGATGGTAGTAGCCGCTGGCAGCATGGCCAAAAGTGGGGCAATCAGTACAAAAAGCCATGCACTGGATACAGCCAACACATCTCCAGAAAGGCCAAACAACTAATATTGTCTAGTATGTTCAGTTTTGCGAACAGCCAATTGTTCAATTGTGCGAACAACTTTATATTAATCCATGGTCATAAAGGGCCATGGCCGAAGACCCCCTTGCCGCAGACCTGAAGGCGTTTGGGCTCGAGGACATGGAAGCCCAGGCGTACGTGAGGCTTGCAAGGCTGGGCAAGGCAAGGGCCAGCTCGCTCTCGTCAGCTCTAAAAATCAACAGGACCACGACGTACAGGATACTTGAGAGGCTGAAGCAGGCAGGGATAGTCGAGACCTCCATGAGCAGGCCCGTCAGCTTTATCGCCGTCGAGCCGAAAAAAGCGTTACAATTGTTAATAGACAGGCGCAAGGACGAGCTAAAGGCTGCAGAGGGCAAGTACGCCTCGATACTGGAGCAGTTCACGAAATTCTACATCCCCTCCGATGAGGCGGTGGGCGCCAGGTTCAGCATCCTGCAGGGAAGCGAGGAGATCCACCGCGCGGTGACAAGGCTTGCCAAGGGGGCAGGCAAGAAAATATCAATGATAACATCGGTCCGGGACCTCGGCAAGATGTACTACTCCGGCGCGTACGAAGCCATCGCGGCCGCCGCGGCAAGGGGCGTCGCGGTGGAGATAGTGACAGAAGTGGCGGACCTGCCGGCGTTGGAGATAGTAAAGCACTACGAGTTTGCAGAGATACGCCACAGGGCCGAGTCCAAGATGAAGATGGTGCTCAAGGACGAAGAAGAGGCGCTCATAACAGTGGCAGGCGGGGCAGAGGAGGAAGTGGCGCTGTGGACGTACTCGCAGTCGTTTGCGTCGGCGATGCAGTCGATAGCAACCAACGAGTTCCAGTCCGGAATAGAGCTTGGCGCGATTGCCACCGCGCTCAAGACGGGCAAGCCGGCCGAGTCGTTTAGGATAATCACGGACGACAAGGAATACGCGGACAACATGATGGCGCTCCTGACGTCTGCAAAGTCAGAAGTGTACATCGGCTTTAATCTCTACCCGACGTTCAGCGCGCCGGCGGTGCTTGAAGTGTTAAAGTCGCTTGCAGACAGGAGGGTAAAGGTGCGCGTCCTTTCTGCGCCAAGCTCCGACGAGGCCGACATTGTGAGAAAGCTGCACGGCGCAATAGAGTTCCGCATATCGGCGTTCCAGACCGACGTGCAGGTGATGATAGTCGACGGCAAGGAGATGCTATTCTCAAACGCTGCAAGGGCGCAGGGTAGCGACAACAACAAGAAGAAGAGGCCGGGCATCAACATACTCACCAACCTTGCAGGGATGGTGTCGTTCATGCACAACATAGTCGCAGACATCTGGCTCGACTCGCGCGAATACATACTGGAGCTTGAAACCCTGCAGCAGTCAATCGTGCTCAACAGGTGCGCAGGCGCCGTCAGGGCGATGATGCAGGATCACGGGATCGAGATCGTGCTTGGAAACAAGATAATGGGAAAATCTGGCGTGCTCCACAAATTCGACATCATCTCGCCAAGCACCAGGACCGGGGGCAGGATAGCAGTGTCGTTTCTTGCGTACTCTGATCCCGAGTCCACGGGCACTAGGCTCATGGAGTCCAAGATAAAGCTTCTTGACTGCGAGCCCATCGACCTCGTGATAGGCATGCTGCGGACCAGCAACAGGCATGGCGAAGGCGACGGGCCGGTGGCAAAACTCGCAAGGGCTGTTGGGCTGCACGTGGTCCAGGCAGGCGACCCCGACCAGCTGGCAGAACTTGTGTTCCGCGAGCTGGAAAAGCGCTACTAAGTGTACTCCAGCTGAAGGAGAACTCGCTCATCCCGCTGCAGCAGCAGGGATGCTTACAATCCCGGCGTTTGCAAGTTCCGCCCCAATCCCATAGCCGACCAGCGCGATGCCGGTGCCAAGCCCGGCCATCTCTATCCCGCCTTTTATCCAGCTTTTCTTTGCCATGCGCCCCTTTAGCGCGCCCACTATGAACGACGAGGCCACGCTTATGATGATGGCTATCACGATGGCAGCAGTCGAAGACATCAGGCCGGCCTTGACTGCAAAGTAAGGAAGGATTGGGAGAATCCCGCCCAGCAGAAAAGAGCCAAACATCACGCGCCCCTTTCAGAGGGTTTCCCAGGATTTCCAGGTTGAGCCCCAGCTCTTCTGTAAGCATGGTCTTGAGCCAGACGTCCTTGTTGGACGTTATCTTGTCGACGACCTTGTCCAGCTCCTCGCCCTCGAACCCTTTTGCGCGGTAAATGTCCTGTATCTCCTGTTTTTCTTCTTCTGGAATAGTCTCCAGCTCGTACTCCTCGCGCTTTATCTCGGACTCTAGTATCTCCCGCTGCGACTTTACGGCAAGGTAGTTCTGGACGGCCATCGCCTTTGCGCCGGTAAACATCCCTATCAGCGCGGCGAGGATGACCACGTCCGCGGCGATGATGGCGCCTCCCACCCCGGCCACGATTCCAAGCGACGTGTTTACCCCGTCGCCAAATCCAAACACAAGATCCCGTATGTAGTTGCTCTCCTTGATATGAGGTTCAACATGAGTGACTCGCTTGGCCATTTTTTGCACATACGATTGCAGTTACCAGCCTATTAACTCCGGGCCAAAAGCTGGCAAGCAGTATATGATGTTGGCGCTAGCGCGTTTCTTTTTCGTCTTCGTGCGAGTGCATTTTTCTCAGCGCCTCGTGCACCTGATCCCGGAATATGGTCAGCCCTATCCTCCGGGCGTGCGGCTGGCCCCTTGCGAACGACTCGGCCATGTTGCTGACAAAGTCAAGGTCGACCTTTGGAGGCATCGGGGGCTCAAACGGGTCCACCAGGGCCTCGATTATCGCCGGCCCGTCCTGCGACATCGCCTCCCGGACCAGCGACCTTGCGTCGCGTGGATCGGATATAGAATAGCCTTTAGCACCACACGCCTCAGCAAACTTGGCAAAGTCTATCGGCGAGAATTCCACCCCGAATTCCGGGTTTCCAAGAAAGGCCAGCTGCTCCCACCGGATCATGCCAAGCGAGTTGTTCTTTATTATCACCACCTTGATAGGCAGATGGTATTTCACCGCGGTCGCAAACTCGCCCATAAGCATCGTAAAGCCGCCGTCGCCGACAAAGGCCACGGACTGCCGCTTTGGGTACGCCACCTGCGCGGCTATTGCGTAGGGAAGCGCGCACGCCATCGTTGCAAGCGTGCCGGAGAGCGAGAACTTCATCCCCCTTTTCAGGTTGATGTACTGGGCCGCCCAGATGGTGTTGGTCCCACTGTCGACAGAGAGTATGGCGTCGTCCCGCAGCTCCTCGGAGATTATCCTGGCTATGAACTGCGGCTTCATCGGCGTCTCGATCCGGCTGCTGCGCTCCCGCAAAAGGTCGTTCCACTCTTTCATCGCCGCCTGTTTAGAGCGCACAAAGTCCCGGCTCTTTTCCTTCAGGAGCGGGAGCAGTGCCGACAGCGCTAGCCTGGAATCCCCGACAAGGCCGACCTCGACTGGATAGCGCAGCCCTATCCTTTCTGCAAAGAGGTCTATCTGCACGCCCCGGGCCTGCCCCGGCTTTGGCAAATAGTCAATGTACGGAAATGAAGTCCCGACCATAAGGAGCGTGTCTGCCTCTGCCATCGCGTCTGACGAGGGCGAGGTGCCAAGCAGGCCGATGCCGCCTGTGCAGAGCGGGTGGTCGTCCGGGACCACTGCCTTGCCAAGGAGCGCCTTGACGATGGGCGCGCCCAGCCTTTCTGCGACTGCAATAACCTCGTCGGTGGCGCCAAGCGCGCCCTGCCCCACCAGCATGACAACCCTGTTTCCGGCGTTCAGTATCTCTGCCGCTTTTTGCACAAATTTCGGGTCAGGCATCGCGTAGGCGACAAGCGCGTCTGAAGTGTGGTTGGCCACGTTGTGCCTCGAATATTGCCCGCGCAGCTCCTGCTCCTGCACGTCTATCGGGATTGTGAGGTGGCTGACTCCTCTTTTTGCAAGGGCCGTCCTGCACGCAATGTCGACTGCCGTCTCGGCGTGCTCGGGGCTGTTTATCATGTTGTTGTAGACTGACACGTCTTCGTAGAGCTGGAGCAGGTCGATGTCCTGCTGGTAGTTCGTCCCCATCATGTCAGAGTACGTGCTTCCGGTGATTGCGATGACGGGCGCGCCGTCCGCCTTGGCGTCGTAAAGTCCTGTCAGTAAGTGCACCGCCCCCGGACCGGACGTGGCAACGCACGCGCCGAGCTTGCCCGTGTATTTTGCATAGGCGCACGCCATGAACGCAGAGGATTCCTCGTGCCGGACAAGGACGAACCGGATCTTGCTTGTTCTTCTTCTCAATGCCTCGATGAAACCGTTAATGCCGTCGCCGGGCAGGCCAAAGATGACATCTACGCCCCAGTCCATCAGCGCTTCAGCGACAATGTCTGCAGTCTTCATGTAATCATATTGGTTTTCTAGCCAATAAGGTTACACGTCGCGTTCTTTCGATATTAACCATCCGAAGCCAACTAGTTATCCAGCAAATAACCATTTAATTAATAAATGAGTCGCAACCCACTCACATCATGTCTACCGCAGCAGCAACAACGGTCACCGAGTATGTATGCGCAGACTGTGGGACGCTTTTGACTCACTCGAACCCTAACACCCTCCAGAGCATGAAGGAGGTTCACGATCAACTCTGCGTCGTCAAGAGGCAGAAAACAAGGGCGGCGCAAATGGCTGCGCCTCCGGCGCCCAAGCCGGCAGCTGCAGGCCCGGCGCCCGCAGCGGTTCCAAAGCCGAGCGCGGCTCCGCAGCCAGCGATGCCAGCTCCAGCAGCGCCTGCCGCAGGCGGCGGTGACGGCAACACTACCATTTCACTTACAGGCTCTGGCACGAGCTACTCAAAGGCAGAGGGCCCGATAGACACGGGCTTCAAGAGCAAGCGCCAGATAGCAGGCCAGTTCAGGGGCATCAACGTCTGGGGCCCGCTAGACGCCCCCGGGCAACTGGGCATCTGGGGCACAAACGTCTGCGTAGATTTCGACATATGCGTGGCTGACGGCGCATGCATCGAAGCCTGTCCTGTCAACGTGTACGAGTGGCTTGAAACGCCGGGCCACCCGGCTTCAGAGAAAAAGGCGTTCATGGCAAGGGAAAAAGACTGCATCTTTTGCCTTGCGTGCGAGAACGTCTGTCCCCCGCAGGCGATAAAGATATTCCAAAAGAGCGGATAGAGGCTTATCCGAGTAGCTATAAATACTAAATACGGCATAGAGGTCTAGTCCAAGACATGGTGATGTATGGCCCGGGCACTTTTCTGTACGTCATCTTTCTTGTCATTGCCTGGGTGACGATGTTTTACACCCTGAACTTTTACTACCTTGCCATCCAGTCGCGCCACAACGAGAGCCATGAAAGGCGCAGGCGCCAGGTGCCCGAGCTTCCGCTGGCCATGCTCCCGACCGTTACCGTGCAGCTGCCGCTGTACAACGAAAAGTACGTCGCAAGGCGCCTGATAGACGCCGTGTGCAGGATGGACTACCCCAAGAACAAGATGCAGGTGCAGGTGCTCGACGACTCGGACGACGACACCGTCGACCTGATACGCTCCATTGTCGACGAGTACCGTTTCAAGGGCTTTGACATCGTGCACGTCCGCAGGGCGGACAGGTCCGGCTACAAGGCCGGCGCGCTAAAGGCCGGCATGAAGACTGCCAAGGGCGAGTTCATCGCGATATTTGACGCCGACTTTATCCCGCCATCGTCGTTTCTGAAGCACTTGCTGCGCTATTTTTCCGACCCCAAGATGGGCTTTGTGCAGTGCAAGTGGGGCCACGTGAACGAGGACTACTCCACCATGACGCAGGCGCAGGCCGTCTCGCTTGACCTGCACTTTCTGGTGGAGCAAAAGGCAAAGAGCCTGAGCCGGATATTTCTGAACTTTAACGGGACTGCCGGCATCTGGAGGACTTCGTGCATCAACGACGCTGGCGGCTGGCAGACAAGCACGCTCGTGGAGGACATGGACCTCAGCTACCGTGCGCAGATGAAGGGCTGGAAGTGCATGTTCCTTGACGACTATGTCGTCGACGCCGAACTGCCGGTGCAGATGAACGCGGCCAAGAGGCAGCAGTTCCGCTGGGCCAAGGGCTCGATACAGGTCGCGCTAAAGCTCCTGGCAGACGTGGTGGCGCACCGGAAGGTGCCGGTGGAGTCAAAGGTCCAGTCGTTCATACACATGACCCGCCACATCGCGCACCCTCTTTTCCTTGCGCAGTTTTTGATATTCCCTATGCTCCTTTCGATGGACTATCGGCTCTACGAGAGCAACTGGGCGCCCCTGTTCGTGCTTGCCATGTACGCGGCGCTTGGCCCCGGCGGCTACCTCGTGGTGATAAACAAGGTGTGGAAGAAGGACTGGAAGCACAAGGGGATGCAGTTTCTGTTCCTGCACTTTTTTGGCGCCGGCATCTCCGTCAACAACTCTGTCGCGGTGTTTGACGCGCTGTTTGGCCGCAAGAGCGAGTTTCTGCGTACGCCCAAGTTCGGCATCGTCAAAAAGGGGGAGGACTGGCGCAACAAAGAGTACGCGCTGCCGTTCACAAAGACCACCCTTCTGGAGATATTCTTTGCACTGTACGGCTGCATCTCGATATTCGTGGCAATATTCTCAAACAACGCGCTCTTTACCCCGCTCATCGCAATGCCGACCATCGGGTTCATCTACGTGGCGTACCTCAGCATCGCGCACTCGCAGCTCGGCAAGAAGAAGAGGATAAAGTCAGAAAAGACAGGCGCCGTCGTCGTGCAGCAGGCTGCTCCTCTTGCCCCCGTGCAAAGGACCGCAGGCCAGCGCCTGCTCCTGCCAAGCGTACTTGCATTCCTTGTCCTTGGGGCCGGCGTCGCGTACTATGGCTATTACACGTCCATCTACCCCCTGCAGGAGGCTTCGGGGTTCCTCGCAAGGGCCCAGACCGCGCAGACCCCGCAGCAACTGGCCGATTACGTAAGGCTTGCGCAGGGGTTCATCCCGGAAAGCGGCAACCCTGTCTGGGTCTTTCCCACCTACCGGACTGACTTTGAGATAATCCACATGCAACTTGACAGCATGGTTGCGCGTTCCGGGGCGCTTTCGTCGCTGTCGCCGCACGACGAAGGCTACAATGCCGCGCTTTTGGACATGCATTCTGGCGCGCTGGAGATACAGGCAAACCTCCACGAGGCGATCCCGTACATCTATGTCAGCCCGCAAAACATCGCCTTTGGCGCGGCATGGGTCGGAGTCATACTGTCGGTGTTTGCCGCAATGAAGCATGCAAGGACGAGGCACCAGAGGGCCGAGACCGCGTCAGCAGTGCAGACATAGTGAAATAGTAGTTTGGTCGGGTAAGACTCTACAAGTGGGAAGGGATTCGGCAAGGATGACAAAAACTTGTGCAATAATCAACTAGATCGACTTTGTCCTTCACCATCTTCGGCCTATTTTTGGATCCTTTGGAACCTCCATGATCAGTAATGCTTATAGTAAAATATGTGCCGCAATTGAAATCGAGCAAGTCCAAATGAGCATCACTTTGAGACGTGGTGTCGCTAAAGACGCCGAGCAATGTGCACGATTTGCTACAATGCGTTCAAAGCCCTTGCGGAACAGCACAACTTCCCCCCTGACTTCCCTTCTCCAGAAATTGCCGTCGATGTACTATCCCGCTTACTCAAACACCCCCACCATTTACGGAGTTGTCGCCGAACTTGACGGCCGAATCGTTGGCAGCAACTTTATCGACGAACGTTCGATCATTGCCGGTATCGGCCCGATAACAGTTGAGCCAGAGGTACAAAACCGCTCTGTTGGGCGGGAACTAATGCAGCATGTTATGGCACGGGCTGCACAACAACGCTTCCCCGGATATCGACTGGTTCAAGCGGCCTATCATAACCGCTCTCTTTCCCTCTACGCCAAGCTAGGATTTGTAGCCCGTGAGCCATTATCGGCAATGCAGGGGCCGCGACTTGCCGTACAGATTCCTGGATATTCTGTTCGTCCCGCCACCACCTCTGATCTTGGTGCTTGTAATCAGGTCTGCATGAAAGTCCATGGCCATGACCGCGAGGGCGAGCTAATTGATTCTATAAAACAGGGAACAGCCACCGTAGTTGAACATGGGGACGCATAACAGGCTACGCCACGACTGTAGGTTACTTTGGTCATGCAGCAGGAGAGACTAATAAAGAGCTGATGGCTCTATCGGAGCCGCACCAGAGTTTCCCGGTCCTGGTTTCCTATTGCCCACCCGCAACAGTGAGCTCCTTCAATGGTGTTTGCAGAATGGGTTGCGTGTAGTCCAGCCGTTGACCCTGATGAGCGTTGGACTCTACAACGAGCCTGCAGGAGCTTTCCTTCCCTCAATCCTTTTTTTGATAATCGGGTCCCCACTTTTAGAACCGCAATCGGCACTGAAACCATTAGCTCCAAACTCATATAGATATCAGTCGCTCCTGTCTCAAATGGAGCACGAACCTACCTGATTTCCCATTTAATTCCTACCTCAATCCAAGTACTTGACCTAATATTTGGTCAGATACCCTAGTACTTTCATCATAGTGCAGCAATAGTGTGATCATCATCCCACCTCAAGTGCGGGCGGCGCGCAATATTAACCGTTATTCGTCACTTGTGTAACTTTGTTTACCCACAATGCAGCGAATCGTCGCTTTCTGGTTTAAATAATAATTTCGAACTTCTACCTCATGACCGCAGAGGAAAAGCTGGAGAAAAGGATCCTTTCTGCGGGGTCGGCCGGTGCCAAAAAGGCCGATCTTCGCAAGGAGTTTGGCGAGATCGACGCCGCACTGGAAAGCCTCGTAAGCAAGGGGCAGGTTTTCGTGGACAAGCGCGCAAGCGCCTACTATTGCTTCCACAAGGACCATTACGTCCAGAGCCTTCTCAATACCGACCCGAGGTTCAGGCTGACGTACGACCTGATAAAGTCCCTTGAAGAGACCGTGAGCGCATCAAACCGCGAGGTTTCCCGCGCGGTGGAGGCACTTGCAGGCAACATATCCAACCTGGCAAGGCTCGTTACTGAACGAGCTGAGGCCAGAAGCGTGCCGGCATCTGCCGCGCCTGCAAGGAGCATTAGCGTCGGCGACTTCAAGAAAGAGTTTGACAGCGCGCTTGCAAACTCGGCGTCTTCGATTGGCTGGGTCGAGCTTGCCAAGGTGCGAAGCGACGTTTGCGGCAAGTGTGGAATCACAGGTGACGATTTCTACCGCCTGGTAGGCGAACTGACGGGCCAGTACCAGGACAAGTACGAGCTTTCTACCGGCGGGGGCGAGGGCGTGATGGTGCGCGGCCTCCTGCACGGCTTTGTGAGGTGCATCTAGCGAGATATGTATCCGTACAGGCTGGACAGAAACCCATACCCAAGCAGCCCGACCCCGACTTTGATTGACGCCAAGATCCTTGGAGGCAAGCGCCACAAGGAGGCCAAGGCGGCTGTGCTTGCGTGCTTTTCCGACCTGCACGGCAAGGTCGCCGAAGGCAAGGCCACCGACAAGGACTTTAGGCTTCTCACGATAATCCAGGACGTGGGTTCAGGCAAGACGCACCTTGCGCTCCACATAAAGGGGCTCAAGGAGGTCGAGGACAGGACCGTGATATCGTACGTCGACCTGACGCAGATATCCCCGCGCAACATGCACAGCCTCTACTCTGCGATGCTGGGCGGCTTCACCGACGAGTACATCGCCCAGATGCGCAGGGCTGTTGTCAAGCACCTGCTTGCCAAGGCCGAGCAGTCGTCAACTGCGCGCAAGGTGTTCAACTATGGGTTCATGGACTCTATCACCGGCAAGCGCCTGTCAGACAAGGCAGAGCTCTTGCTGAACAACGAGCTTGTGCCCAACTATTCCGCGCTTTCCGAGACATTGAGCAGGGAGTTTTCGCCAATCGAGGTCGCGATACTGAAACTGGTGGTGGAGGGCAAGTTCAGGGCTGACGCGGCAAACGTCTCGACCCTTGAAGACATCATCGCAAGCCTGGCGGCCCTTGCGTCTTTGAACCTGCGCTTTCTTGGGCGCGTGACCGTGTTCCAGCTGGACGAGTTTGACGCCGACAGGGAGACGACCGAGTTTGTCAAGGCTGTGATAAACGCCCACGTGCCGGCGGCAGCGCTCCTGCTGATATTCACCCCGTCATCGTACGACGACATCAGCAAGGCAAATGCGTCCGTGTTTGACAGGCTGGAAAAGGCCAACTACAAGGTCGACCTTGCAGGCTCGAACACCTACGAGGAGATCCTCGACATCATCATGGAGTACATACGCTTCCACGACGCAGGCAAGTGCTTTACCGACGACGAAGAGCGCGACCTTGCGGCAAAGGTGAAGGTGATCTATGACGAGTTCCCGGACTTTCGCAACGTGCGCTCGATGCTGAACATAATGTACCACGCCACTGAAAACGCCGGCAAGCGCGAGGCGCCGATAATAGACGAGCAGGCCATTGATGAAACTATCAAAAATGTCTACCCCGGCCTGCGCATACGCGGGAGCGTCATGGACGTGCCGATTTCCGACTTTATCAAGATCCGCAGGAGCACAAGCGACGTCTCTGTGCTCGAATCGGGAGTAAAGGACGCCGTGCGCAACCTCGTGAACTATGCGCACGAAGTGGGCGCGGTGGCAAAACCGCAAAAGAGCAACGGGAGCGGGGTAGACATCATGTTCTCCGACCCGTACGGCACAAAGGTGGCAATAACAGTCGTGATAAACCGCGACCACGCCAAGAGCTTTGAGCAGATCTCAAACACGCTAAAGACGACGGGCTTTGTGGACAAGCTGGTGATACTGACAAACGCCAACACGACTGCAGGCACCAACGGGAGCGCAGTCGTGACTATGGACCGCTGCAAGATGATAGACCTCATCTACTTTAGCAACAAGTACAAGAACAACGAGATGATGGAAGACGACTCGCAGCGTGCCCTGATGCTGGCCAAGTCCATACGCATCTGCTAGACTCCTCTGCTTTTTTCGCGCCCGCGTGGCGCTAAACTCCTATTATTTTGTAGGTCCTAAATTCTGTCAAAAACTGTTTGTCATCCGGAAATAGGGGAAAAAGAATGGTTTGGCCGTCGGATCCAAACGAGTTCAGCGACAAGGAGTAAAAAGGGAATCCCCTTTTTGTTCGTAAACTTGTGCCGCTTTTTTGAAGGCACGTCTGAAAGGAAAAATAGAAGAATTTCCTATTTCCTGCTGTTGGCAAAGAGAAGGAGAAGGCTTGCAGCGGGCTTTATTGCAGCAGTAATGGCAGGCATCATGTCGTTTTCCTCTTTGGCCTTTTTCACAAATAGCGAGCATGCATACGCGCAGACAAGCCAAAGTCCATCTCCGCCAACTCAGCAGATGCTTCAGGAATGCAAAGAGCTGGGCATATCGCCAGAAAAATGCTCTGAAAATGAAATATTGAAACACCGCTGCCTTGGAGCAGTAGGCTCACCGTGTGGATCATCTAGCAGCGTAGCATCACAGCCAGAGCTTAGCCCATTTGTTGTGGAGATACTGGCAGGTTCAGGGATAGCGTTTGTAGCGTCCATTTTTGGAATAAGGAAGCTGCGGGCAATAAAGAAGAAAAGAACAACAGGGGACAAACGCGACTAATTATAATCCACCTTTTTACATTTCCATCATGCCGCTGAATAACGATGAATAGGAGCCAAACACCGCGGCGGAAGCATCTGCTTGGCTTTTTTCGTTTCCTCTCTTTTCCAAAAAAGAATGCATGCGCACATACTTTCTATAGTGAGCTTCGTCGTCGTCCAATGACGTAAAAACTGGATAACTTGGGCCGTTTATCGCCATAACAAAGCTCTTATTTTGTGCCTGCAAAGGTACCTGCGTGCCCAAGCGCAACTTTACTACGCTTGAAGAATTCAAGGCCAACCTGCACAAGGAAGGAGCTACGCTAGTCGAGTTCTCTGGCGGCAAGGTGCCCTGCATACTGGTAAGTCCCAAGAAATACGAAGAGATGCTGGGCAAGGTCTACGGCAAGCGGGTGTCCGCTGATACTCTATTGGACATCTTTTACGATGGGCGCGACGTGTTTGTCGACGTCAACATCAAGTTTAGAGACACGGACTTTGAAGAGAATTTCTTGCTGTACGCAAACGACATGCTGGAGTGGTTCGAGGCGCTCGCGGAAAGCGGGATGATAGCGATGGGACCGAGCGAGACCACGTACACAAACTCGCAGAACATCTTCATGATCCAATTGCCAAAAAAAGACGCGGCTGAAAAGGCACTTGAAATAATCAAGACAAACGCCAAGAACCGCGTCGCGCGGGGAATGAAGGATGGCTGAAGAAGAAAAGAAAAAGAAGAAAGAAGAAGAGTTCTCGGAGGAAGACGACGACCACTTCAAGCTGTACGGCAAGCGCGCGTGGGAAGTAGAGTACGGCGAAAAGTGCCCGACGTGCGGCAAGCGCATCGACGAGTTTGGGTTCTGCGCGTGCGGAAGCGCCGGCTAGCAGAAGTCGATTGCGGCTTGGATGATGAAAATGATGGTGCGACGGCCGGGATTTGAACCCGGGTTACCAGATAAACTATCTAATAACCGACCAAAACAAGTGACTTTTCGAATAAGGTTTTGCATTAAATGCCCCCCCCGCCTAGAAAAATTCGGTTCGAGTTTATAGTGCTGGTTTCGCGTTACAGGTAAAATTCATGTTCTGATATCAGCAAGAAGTTGTAAATAGTCGCGAAATTCTTATTAAATAGGTGTAATAGTTATAGAAGCGAATTAGACGGTGTCTGACATAGAAGAAGTAAAGAAAATTTTGGCAGGCCATGAGAAGCGAATCAAGAAACTAGAATTGTCGTTGAAAGCTTCTGCGCAGAAACAAAAGAGCGCTAACCAACCCCCGTCTATAACCGACCTACTAATTGAAATGAAAGATGAAGGCTTCTTCGGGCAACCCAAAAATGTCGGCGAAATAGTTGAAAAGATGAAAGCAGACGGCCATTTCTACAGTAGTTCAAGCTTGACTGCACCCCTATCGAGAGCAATCAAGGGCAAGGTTTTGGGTCGTATCAAGAAGGAAGGGCAATGGGCCTATGTCAATAGGTGATAGCATGCGCATACATATTTTGGTTACAGATGAAAAAGGCGTTACTTACGAAGGGACTGTCGAGCTAACCAAAACCAAACCGAGCGCCAGCATCGGGGGCAAGACACACCAGCCACCGCGTATCATAAGAAAAGCACCACAAGCTATTCATGCGCTTTATCTCACTCATTACTTCAAAGAGAATAAACCACTTGACACTATTATTGAAAAATTGGGTGCAATGCGGTATAATTTCAAGAAGCATACAGTCGAAATGGCGCTTCAACGAGCAAAATATCTGACCAATACTGGCAACAATAACTATGTTGAAAAATACCCGCCGACCTAAGAGATGCATTTGAAATATTGACTTCGCTCATCGATGAATTTAAGAAAATCGATGTTTCTAGTTACCCTGAAATCACGAAATTAGATTGTGCGCAAGACGCGGGTCTCTGGGTTCTGTGGGTCTACAACGACATGCTGGATCAAAACGGCTACTTAAACTCGGCAGAGATATCAGAGATTCTCGCGTCGTTATATGATGTATCATTTGATGAACGAGAGATCACCAATGCATTCAACAGAGCAGATAAGAAAATTCATAGAAAAAAGATTCGTGGCAAAATAGCATACAAAATTATGGCGAAAGGTATCGAAGACCTGCGCAGGAAATTCGCCAATGGCGACCTTGAAGCATACCACATCGAAGGCGATAAACCGCGTACCTCGCATCAAACACTGAAAGACATAATTTCTAAAACCAAAGGTACAATGAAAATTCTTGACCCATATTATGGTCTAAAAACTCTTGATATGCTTGAAAAATTAGATCATGGTACAGATATCAAGTTCTTGACTGCCCAGCTGGGAAAAAATGAAAGCGCGCAAAAATTCAGCCGCGAGCTTGCCAATTTTGAGAAAGAGCACGCAAACATCTTGTTAGGTCGTTACCCGAGAGCAAATGAACTTCATGATAGATATATAATAACAGACGACACTCTTATCATACTCGGTCACGGCATAAAAGACCTGGGCGGTCGAGAATCATTTGTTTTGGTCTTCAAGGGAGATAAAGGCAGAGATTTGAGGAACGCTCTAAATCAAAAATTCACCGACAGATGGCAAAAGTCGAGCAAACTGCAATAGCCAGCAACTTTTTATCTAAAGGTTTTCTATGATCGACTTACAATTGAACGTAGAAGAACGCTTGTCTAGAATAGAAGAGAGGCTTAGCATTCTAGAGAAGATAATAGCCACCAAGAAGAGATTGTCTGAAGCCTCTGACGGCCTTGACATTGAAGGGTTGATAGTGACTAATATTGAAAAGATCGGGCCGCAAGACTTGGCAGTATTGTGTCTTAAAATGAAACCCAAACAAACAAAGACGGAGATTGCCAATATGTTCAAGGAATTTGGCAAGGCACATGGCGATTGGTTCAATGGCAGCAACTTCAACAGGCTTGTAAGCAAAAACATCGTCATAGAAGACGGCGTAAATGAAAATAAGGTAAGGCTCTATTCATTGAGCAAAAGCGGCGACAAGGTCACTGCACAAAAAATAATTGACACGCTTAAAGAAATGAAATCGTGAGCAAAAAAGCTTTATAGACCGTCTACGGTATGCCTGCCATGCAAGACTGCCCTAAATGCGGCAAGAAAATCAAGACGCTCTACGAACGACACGGCGCAAAAGCTACGTATGAAGCAATGGGTTATTTCTGCAAACATTGCGGCATACTTTACGACAAAGAACTAAAAAAATTGGCAAGCACGCATAGCACGCTCGCCGCTGGCGCTGCACATACAGTAACGGTAGCGAGCAAAACCGTAGCGGTTTATAGCAAAACAGGTACGGTTTCGAGTAACGAGCAACCCGGCCTATTACATGAGAGAATGGTGCGACGGCCGGGATTTGAACCCGGGTTACCAGATTGGCAATCTGATGTCCTAGACCAAACTGGACGACCGTCGCACGCTATAATTGTCGTTTAGTGTAGGTAATTTAAACATGTCCTTGCTTTTCATTATGTAAGCAGCACTAGTGTGGAATACCCGCGGCTTTCAGTCACGTAATCGTCCTGCACTTCTTCCACCACGACGGTAAGCGACAGGACGTCGCCGCGCTGGCAGTTCTTTGCGTCGATTATGATATAGTCGTCAAGTATGTCTGCACCTTTTTTGCTTTCCTGGCTCAGCGCAAAGCCGACCTGCGCGCTGGCAGTCAAAAGCAACAGCTCGTCCTTCTGGTAGTTGCCTATCCTGACGAGCCTGCCGGGCCTCGGCATCGCCTTGACGTTTACCCTCACGTCGCCCACGGGATGCGTCGTGTACCTGCTTTTTCCAAGCACGATTGCCTCAAACCCAAAGGGGTAGCCGGCGGTGTTCTCTGCCATCTTGTTGACGCCGTCGTTCATGATGATGTCTATTTTTTTTATCGTGGTGCCAAAGCGGTTTATCCAGTCGTTCGTAGTCTTTACAATATTGTCAATGACGCCCTTGCGCCGCGCGGTTTCCTGCTCGCCGAGCTGGTAGCGGTCCACCCAGTCCTTGTAGTCCCTGCTGATGTCGATTATGAACTCGGTGCAGGTGTTCTGGTAGTCTTCGATGCTGGTGGCACGCTCGGAGCCTGCGTCGGCTGCAAACATTGTATGGTGTTTTGGCGGCAGGCTGGAATAAAAACGTCTACTCTGACAGGAGCCTTGCCATCTTTTTCGCCTGGTACGTGATAATCATGTCGGCGCCGGCCCTCTTTATCCCTGTCAGAAACTCTGTCATCACCGCGTTTTCATCTATCCAGCCCTCCATCGCAGCTGCCTTCATCAGAGCATACTCGCCTGACACGCTGTATGCGCATATCGGCAGGCTGGTCGCCCTGCTTGCCTGGTAGATGAGGTCGAGGTTTGGTATGGCCGGCTTTATTATTATCGCGTCGACGCCCTCTGAAATGTCCTGCTCGATTTCGCGCATCGACTCGCGGGGGTTGGAAAAGGGCATCTGGTACGTCTTGCGGTCGCCAAACTCGGGGGCCGAGTGTGCCGCGTCCCGGAACGGCGCAAACAGCGGCGACGCCTGCTTTGACGAATAGCTCATTATCGCCGTGTCTGAAAACCCTGCGTCGTCAAGCGCGCTGCGTATCGCGTGCACCTGGCCGTCCATCATGGCGGAAGGCGCGACAATGTCCGCGCCGGCCCTTGCCTGGCTCACGGCCACCCTGCCAAGCGTGCTTGCGCTTGAATCGTTGTCTATCTTGCCGTCTACTACGATGCCGCAGTGGCCGTGCGACGTGTACTGGCAGAGGCAGACGTCCGTGATCACTGCAATCTTGTCGCCAAAGTGCTTGCGCACCTGCTCAACCGACCTCTGCACGATGCCCTTGTCTGCAAACGCCTGCGAGCCCTTGTCGTCCTTTTCCGCCGGCAGGCCAAAGAGGATTATTGCCCTGACGCCTAGGTCGGACAGCTCTTCTACTTCTTTTGAAAGACTTGAAAGCGGGAAACGCTTGATGTCCGGCATTGAGCCGATGTCCTGCGGCTTTTTCAGGCCCTCCTCGACAAAAATTGGCGCTATAAGGTCCTTGACTGAAAGGTGGGTTTCCTGGAACAAGTCGCGAATCGCCGGCGTCTTTCTGAGGCGCCTGAGCCTGACGTCTGGAAAGCCGCTGCTACTGCTGCTGTTTTTTCTCGTCTTCATACTTGAACATCTTGGCTACTATTTTCATCAGCTCTTCGCTCTCTCCGCCGCCTTCCTCTATCTCCTTGCGCAAATAGTTCATCGGCGTTGAAAGTATGCCCTCGACTATCGCGTACGACATCTGCTCGATGACCTTGGCATCATAACTGTCGTCGGCGCCGGCCTTTTTGCCAAGCATCGAAAGCGCTTTTTTCAGTTCGCGCTCGCGTATTGCGTCGACGCTCTTGAACACCGACACCACCACCGGCTCGGCCTTCATGCGCTTCATCATGCCGTCGACCGACTTCATCTCACCTTCGATCATTTTCTCGGCGGCATGCGCCTCCTTCATGCGAGAGCGCATGTTCTTTTCTACAAGCTCGGCTATCTGGTCCATGTTTATCAACTTCACACCGTGGATGGTCGCTACTTTTTCGTCGACCGTCCTTGGGTTTGACAGGTCGAATATCATTACGGCGTCCTTGCGTCCCTTTACTGCTTCCTGCAGCCTCTCGTACGTGATGAGAAAGTACGGGGCAGTTGACGCTACGAATATCAGGTCAAGCTGAGAAAGCATGCCAAGAGCAGTGTCAAACGGCACGGGCTTGCCGGCAACCGTCTCTGAAAACGACCTTGCCCGCTCGTACGTCCTGCTTGTAACCATAAAGTCGACGCCGCTGTTTTTCAGCACCTTTGCCACAAGGCTTGCCGCCTCGCCAGAGCCTATCAGCATCACCCTCTTTGTCTTCAGGTCGTCAAAGTACTCGTCGGCAAGGTTCACGGCAACTGACGCAATAGAGACGTTTCCCTTGTTGATGCCTGTTGCAGTCCTTATCCTGCTTCCTGCCTTGAGCGCCCTGTCAAATATTGCTGCAAGGTTTGCGTTTGCATAGCGGTTTGCGCGTGAATATTCAAATGCGCGCCTGACCTGTCCCAGGATCTGGTTTTCGCCCACCACGAGCGAGTCAAGGCCGGAGGCCAGCTTCAAAAGGTGGAGCACCGCATCCTTGCCCGTGCTGACCTCGACTGTTGCAAGGTCCTTCTTCTCAAGGCCGGCCGCCTCTGCCCACTGCCCGAGGACCTTGGCTTCGTCGGCGTTCTTTGCAGCCGCAAACACCTCGACGCGGTTGCATGTCTGCAGTATCACACACTCGTCGACGCCTGCCTTGTCCACAAACGCCCTGTGCGCAGCCTCGACGTCCTTGAACGTGAATTTCTCCAAAAGGTGTATGGGCGCGTTCTTGTAGGTGACCCGGGCATTGATGACCTGAACGGGAAGGGCAAAGTGGGAGTCGTGCGTTTTTATTGCCGCTGTCATTTGCTCTTTTTCACCCACTCTTGCAATAGCTCAAGCGTCGCGCTTTTAGCACCTTCAATCTTGTCTTCCTTAATAAGGTTCTGGATGCGTCTATCATACAAAATCGAATATAGGAATTCCTTTCTCTGCTCCACCGTCTTTAGCTTTGGCTTTGCGGCGTTCCTTGCAAACTCTTGTAGTTTTGCGTTTTCAATGTCCGATTTCTTTATCACGCGCCTTAGTATGCGCTCGGCGCGTATGCGTATCTGCCTTGCCATTATGGGGCTCTTGCCTGACGTCGAAATGGCGACCTGCATCACGCCTTCAATGTTGATGACAGAAGCGTAGGAAAAGTCGCTGTACGGCGGGTCGTCTACTGAATACACGAACGCGCCCTTTTCCCGCCCTTTCTGGCACAGCTTGCGGTTCAGCTCCCTGTCGTCGGTCGATGCAAGCACCAGAAACGGGCTGTCATAGCCGTCAAGGATGCTTGCGTCCTTTAGAGTTGCCTTGACCGTCTCGATCTTGCCTGCCTTTTCCTGGTCGCGCAGGTACTTGTTAAATCGGTTGCTGATTACTGTAATCTTGCAGCCCTGACCCAAAAGCGCGTTAACTTTTCTGACCCCCTCTGTGCCCCCGCCTATCACTATGGCGTGCTTGTCCTTGAGGTTCAGGTCAACTATCAAGCAAATAACACCGTAAAGCCGTACCGGTGGATTTGACCTCTTCTTTATTTAATCCTTCGTCAGCTAGCCTGTGTATATGGCAGGTCAGTGGCCCGCCTTCTTCAAATAGTTGGCGTCCACGGTGACTGGGATCTGGTAAGGCGAGTCCAAGAGCACGACAGTCGCTTCCTGCTTTTCATAGTCGACGCGGGTTATCTTGGCCTTCATGCCCTTGAACGGGCCGGCGATGACCTCAACCGTGTCGTCGATGTTGAGCTCCGTGACCGTGGGCTTCTTTATGAGGTAGCCCTCGATGTCCTTGAACGGCAGGTCGCCCCGTATCTGGCCGCGCACGTGCCTGATGCCTGCAAGGCCCTCGTACGCGACGTTTGCGTCCGGCGCCTCGACAATGATGTAGCCTTTAAAGCTGTCAAGCACCATGACCGAGCGTATGCCTATCTTTTTGGCCGTGACCTTGGTGTAGAGCATGTCTGCGACCATGCGCTCCTGCCCTCCGGTGGTGCGGATGGCAAAGAACCTGCTGTCGCTTGCCGGCCTGTCGCTCGGTGGCGCTGCAGATGCCGTTGTTGTCGTTGTTGGTGCTGCTGCGGGAGCTGGCTTGGCCGCTGCTGCTGTCGCGCTTGCCTCTTCTTCTTTGCCCTGCTGGGCCTCATCTGTATCCTCTAAATCCTGATTATTATCTTCATCATCAAGAGATACGTCTAGATCCTCCTCTTGGTCCTCTCTCGGATCGCTCATAAGTCATAAAGCGAAAAGTCGATACAATTTATAAATTTACTTAAATTATACACACAACCGCTGGTTTGCATTGAGAGATTTCATACTTGTCGCCTCAAGCCAGGATCTTGCAGGCGTGACCATGGTTGACTATTTGAAGACCAAGCAAGGGTTTGCGCCAGACGGCATACACGACAGCGAGGAAGGGCAGTCGTTTTCCTCGCCCGCGCACGGCGCCAGGCTGTACGTGGCAAACGCGTCCCTGCTGACGCTAGAGACGCTTGACAGGACGTTTCCAGACGCAAGGGCGTTTGTGTTTCTCTCAAAACACAGGTCGGACAGCGGCATACCGACGCTTACCTGCCACTGCACAGGCAACTTTAAAGACGCGCCCTTTGGCGGCAACCCAAAAGAGATAGCGGTTGCCCTGCCGGGCCTGCAAAAGGCGTACCTAAAGGCGGTAACTGGCGCAGGTGCGCCCGGCTATGACGTGATAATCGAGGCGACGCACCACGGGCCGACGTCGCTGAAAAAGCCCGTCCTTTTCATCGAGCTTGGGTCGTCGGAAAAGCAGTGGGCTGACAGGGGTGCGGCAAGGGCTATGTGCGACTCTCTTCTTGGCGTGCTTGCAAATGGGATCAGGCCGTGCGAAAAGGTGGGAGTCGCAATCGGAGGCACACACTATCCGACAAAATTCAACAAGCTGCTCCTTGAATCCGAGCTTGGGCTTGCGGCGGTGGCGTCCAAGCACGCGCTGGAAGCAATAGACGAGGCGATGCTTGCGCAGATGATTGAAAAAAGCGCCGAGAAGGTGACGCACATTGTGCTTGACGCAAAGGGCCTTGGGAGCCACAAGGACCGCATAACAAAGATGGCCGAAAGCACGGGCCTTGCAGTCCTTAAAGTTTGAAATACTTGTGTAATGACATATTATTCTGTTCGCATGAGGACTGGTCGCCGGCTTGACGCAAAGGACGTTTACGACCTTTTGAGGACCGTGCCGGAAGGGCAGGTTACAACGTACGGAGACCTCGCAAAAGCGCTTGGATTTCCGGGAGCGGCAAGGGCTATCGGCAGGATAATGAACGCAAACCCTGACCCGATAGTGGTCCCGTGCCACCGCGTGGTGTCGTCAGACGGGAGCATTGGCGGCTATGGCTTTGGCATAAAGATGAAGAAGGAGATCCTGGCAAAAGAAGGGTTGCAGTTTGACGGCGACGCAATAGTGGATTTTGAAAAGAAAAGGGCAGTATTAAAACTAAAAAGGGAAAAGTAGAGAGGACTCCGCCTGTCTAGCGGGTCTTGGCTTCCTTTACGAGGTCGCGCAGGTGCGCAAGCGATCTGACGTGCCCGCCGTTTACCTGCTTGTAGAGGTTCCAGTAGATTTCGTTCGTGATGTCCTTGCGCTCCTTCATGACGCGAAGGTGGTAGCGCATCGACCTCACGCGCACGACGTATACCTCTTTCTTGCCGACCCTTGCAGTCTTTTTGCCCTTCTTGGAACCCTGGCCCTTGCCGTGCATCTTTTTCCAGACCGAGCGCTTTTCTTCCGCCCTGCCCCTTGAAGTGCCCTTTGGCTTGACCGTCCAGATGGCGCCGCTCTTGACCAGCGAGCGGATGTTGTCGCGCGTGATCGAGTCGGCGACGTCTTCAAGCTTGTCGGGCTCAAAGCGCACGCGGTTTACGCCCACGCCGAGAATCCTTGCGACAAGCTCGCGCTTTTTGCGGATGTTGACGACCATTTTACTGCTTCTCCTCCTTCTCTTCTTCCTCTTTCTTTGGAGCAAGCTTGCCTGCATTTAGGATTTTAAAGCCTGACTTGGCGGCCTGCTCGATTATCTCTTTGCGCTTGCGGGTTCCGACTGTGCGTGCAAGCCTTATTGCGTCCTTCTTGGCGTCAAGGCCGGAAAGGTCCGCGACGTTGTAGACGATGTTATCGGTGTAGCCTGACGGGTGAAGGCCTCTTGCAGCCTTGGGGCCGCGGTAGCCGACCTTGACTAGAGCCGGATATCCGCCCTTCTGCTTTCTCATCTTGTTGTCCTTGCCCTTTGGTTTGCGCCAGTTCTCTGCAAGCCTGTCGTACCTCCAGCTCTCCTGCCGGACGAACTTGGGGCGCTTGCTGGCGACCTTTTTCCTTGCGGCAAGTAACTCTCCGTTAATCACCATAGCGATACGCAGGCATGAATACCTGTTTTAAATAAATACGTTTTGCCTGTATTGTGCTCTAAAAGAAGTTTGCATGAATATACACGCTACTGGCACAGTTTTCACTTGAACGCAAAGAGCGTCAGGGTGTAGCACCTGCCATAGTACGAGTAGTCAGCCGATCTGGACGTCGACCTGCCGTCGTCCCTCTCTTGCATTCCTGCAAACAGGCTCATGACATCATCTATTTCATGGGGATCAAGCTTGCGGGAATAGTCCCACATCGTGCCTTCTTTTCCTCCGCCCTTTTTTGCCATGTCTTGGCTGGCCTTTTCCACCGCCTTTAACGCCTCTGAAAGGGCCGGTATGCGGAGCACCATTTCGTGCTCCAGCTCTTTTGCCGCCGCTGCCGTTTGCTGGCAGGCCCTCACTTCGAGCCACAAGTCTTGCTGCACGCGGCCTGCAACGCACATGCGCATTATAGCCGTTTCCGCGCAGAGGGATATGATTATTTTAGCAAGTGGAGCGATAGTACGTGTTGTCGCAGATTGCGCGCCTTTCTGCCACCGCCGGGCCGTCCGAGTTTTCGCAGGTGCTGGACCGGGGCATTTCCGCGCTGGAAAAGGAGCAAAAGCACGGCGCAATAGCCGGCGGGACCGTCACGGGCGGGCTTGTAGAAATACACGATTATGACAATCTTGCGATAATAAGCGACCTGCACGGCGACTCGAAAACGCTCTTTCGGATTCTTGACGAGATAAACCACGAAAGGTTCCTATCAAGTGCGAGAAACAAGATGGTCTTTCTTGGCGACTATGTCGACAGGGGGAGCGACTCGATAGGCGTGCTGTACGCCATATGCCACCTGAAGCACGCGCACCCTGATTCGGTGGTCTTGATGCGGGGAAACCACGAGGCGCCGTCCGAGTTCCCGTTCCCGTCCCACGACCTGCCGTACAGCATGGAAGACAGGTTTGGCGCAGGCGCAAAGGCGATCTATGGCAGGGCGCTTGCACTCTTTCAGCTGCTGACGCTTGCCACCGTGGTGCAGGGCAGGCTCTTGCTGGTGCACGGCGGCCTGCCGACCGATGCCCTGGGCGATTGGAGGCAGGCGATAGCAACCGCGCAGAAACGCCACCTGCAAAACAGGATGATGGAAGAACTGCTGTGGAACGACCCGCGCCCACTTGAAGATGAGGACTGGGAGCCTTCGTGGAGGGGCATAGGCAGGTACTTTGGGAGCGCAGTCACAAAGCGGTGGCTAGCAGCCACAGACACAAAAGTCGCAGTCCGCGGCCACGAGCCGTGCCACGGCTACAGAGTGGACCACCATGGCATGATGCTGACCATTTTTTCATGCAGAGAAGCCTATCCGAACTTTGGCGCGGCCTATATCATTGCAGGAAAGCACGACCTTGATTCCGTCAACGATGCAGACGGCCTGGCAAAATTCGTGAAAAAACTGTTATGACGGCGGGTACGGGATGTCGACCTGCTTCAGGTCCTCGGCGGCCTCGACGTTTGCGTGTATTGCAGACGCTTCCTTTACCAGGGCAGACGTTTCGTCATAGCGCGCGCTAAAGTGGGTCAGGAACAGCTTTTTTGCGCCAGCCTGCCTGGCGACGGTCGCCGCCTCTGTGGCCGTCGAGTGCGCAGTCTCTAGCGCCTTTGCAAGCTTGTCATGGGTGTACGTCGACTCGAACACCAGCACGTCGCATCCCGAAAAGAATTTTGTCAACTTGTCAGTTGGCCTGGTGTCGCCGGATATTCCTATCTTTCTGCCCGGCCTTGGAGGCCCGACGACGTCGGCCGACCTTACAATCTTGCCGTTGTATTCAATGTCCTGCCCGTGCTGCAGCCTGCTGTACAGCTCGCCCTCGGGTATGCCCATCTTTTTGACTAGCTCTACGTTAAAGGCGCCCGGCCTGTCAAACTCGTCCAGCCTGTACGAAAGGGCGGGGATAGAGTGCTCGGCCTCGCAGCAGGTTACCTTGTAGTCGCTTTCCTGCACGACTATGCCCTCGCCTTCAATCGCGTGTATCGCGACTTCAAAGGTCAGGCCAAAGTTGATTATCCTCATGTTTTCAAGCAGGAACTCTTTGAGCCGGGGCTGGCCATAGACGTCAAGCCTCCTTTCGCGCCCCTGGAGCGACATCGTCTGCAACAGCCCTAGCAGGCCCACGCAGTGGTCGGCGTGCATGTGCGTGATAAACACCTTCATCTTGCGGTTCATGCCAAGTCCGGCCTTGATGAAGTTGCGCTGCATGCCCTCGCCAGCGTCAAACAGCAAGAGCTCGCCGTCGCGCATTATGGCTATGGACGAAAGGCCGCGCTCCGGAGTTGGCGCCGCCGCCGACGTGCCGAGAAACACCATCTGCATGTTTGTTGCCACGCTGTGCTATGGTGGACACAGAGCCTGATTTAACCTTGTCACAGGGTTTTCCGCACGGCCTCTGCAAGCGCCCCGCTCAGGTCGACTGTCGCGTGCCTGCCCGGTATAGAGTTGGTGGCGATTATCTCCTGCACGCCTGCAGCCGCTATCCTGGAGGCCGCGTCGCCTATCAGCAGCGCGTGCGCGCACATGGCGTATATCCTGCCGGCGCCGTTTTTGCGCAGCACCTCTGCCGCCTTGACGATGCTCCCGCCGCTGCTTATCATGTCGTCAATCAGTATCGCGTCGCGGCCGGAAATGTCAGAATCGATTTTTTGCTCCACGGTGACTTCGCCGGTGCTCCTGTCGCGGGATTTTTTCAGCGCAATCATGTCCGTCTTTAACAGCCTTGCAAATTCCTGCGCCCTGCAGATGCCTCCCATGTCAGGCGACACCACAAGTGCGTTTTTGAGCTTCAGGCCGGCCGCATGGGCCGCCAAGAGCGGCATTGAAGAAACGTTCGTGATTCTGGAAAAGAAGGCAAGGGCCGCCTCGCTATGGATGTCGACCGTAACAACCGACCTGGCTCCAGCCGCCGCAAGCAGTTTTGCAACCAGCGCCACGCTCACTGCCTCGCCTTCAAGAAAAGCCCTGTCCTGCCTTGCATAGGCAAGGTACGGTATCACGGCGCATACCTCGGCGCCGTTGTCGGCGCACTTTTTTGCCATCATCATTGCCTGCATGAGGTGGGTGTCGGTGGGCGGGTAGGTCGACTGCACGATGACGCATTTCTTGCCTGTGCTTTCTGCAAGCCTGATCTTGCTCTCCCCGTCAGAAAACACGCGAAGCTCCGCTTGCACAAGCCTGGCGCCAAGGTGTCTTGCAATGCCTGCGGCAAGCTCGGGCGAGGAGGGACCTGCAACAACGGAAATGATGTCGGCCGCCAAGTACGCCACCTGTTGGCGTGCACGTCTTTTAATATCTATTGTTGCCGGCCCAATTTTTCAGATTTAAATATCCAAAAAACCCCGATCCGGCATGTACATGCGCGGCCCGCTTGCAACCATTGCAGCCATTGCAATGCTACTGTTGCTTGCGTCACAGCATGCCGCGGCAGCAGAGGGGAACTTTTCCTTCCATAACGAGACCAAGTATATGGACGAGACCAAGATAATGCACATCTATGGCGAGATAAAGAACGAATCGGAAACTACTGCCATGAAAGGCGTCCTGATAACGGCGTCGTTCTATGACGCAAACGGCGCGCTCCTTTCTCAGTACCAGCAGGCGCCGAAACTGCGCGTGATAGGCCCAGGAGGCTTTGCGCCCTTTGACATGGTCTACCTCGACCCTGCGACGGTGGACAGGGTCGCCAGTTATTCCCTTTCCGCCACGGGTCAGCCGGCAGAGGACAAGCCCGCAAAACTGACCATAGTCTCGTCAAATTCGCGGCTTGACGTGCTTGGGCTCTACTACATCAACGTGAGCGTCAGAAACGACGGCAACCAGACCGCGACAAACCCAATCGCAATAGCGACGCTATATGACAGCGCCGGCAAGGTGGTGGCTATAGGCGAGGCCCCTCTGGAGAGCGAGAGCCGGGTGGTCGAAAACATGGCGCCCGGGGGCAAGGGAGGCTCTGGCATAGTCGTGCCAGAGCGCCTGCAGACGTACAAGGCCGCAAGCTATTCGCTTGTAGTCGACTCTGACCAGTACGTCTCTGACGTTGCCAGGTACAGGGCTGCCGGCCTTGGGGCAAACTCTGGTGCCACAAACAACGGCACGCAGAGCGGCTGCCTGATAGCGACTGCCGCGTTTGGAAGCGAGCTTGCGCCGCAGGTGCAGGAGCTGCGCAACTTCCGCGACGGCCTTGCGCTCAAGACGATGGCCGGCGCAAGTTTCATGAACGTCTTTAACGGCTGGTACTACTCTTTCAGCCCGCATGTCGCAGACTATGAGCGGGACCAGGGGTGGCTCAAGGGCGCAGTCCGTACGTCCATCTATCCGCTTCTTGGAATACTCGACCTGAGCACTTCTGTCTTCCACGCGCTTTCGTTCAACGATGAAGCCGCCATAGTCGGGGCCGGCCTGGCTGCCAGCTCGCTCATCGGCCTGCTGTACTTTGCACCTCTGTCGGCAGTGCTTGCAATCGCCGGCAGGAAAAAGTGCTGGGACATGAAGTACGCAAAATACGTACTTGCAATTGCGTGGGCGGCAAGCATCGCCGCGGTCGCGGCAGGTGAAGCGACAGCATCTACTGAAGTCCTGATGTTTGGCACCGCGCTTCTGGTGCTGTCTGCGATAAGCACGGTTGTCCTTGCAGTGGCGCGAGCAGTCATCAGGTTCAGATCGTAAACCGCTCTATCACGCCCGTGTTCAGTATCCCTTGCACCCGCTCTACAAACCTGTCCATGTCTATCCCGTGGTACCTGCCCGTTGCGCCTTCAAGTTTGTTTCTGGCGCGCCTGAGTATCGACATGCAGATCTCCTGCTCGTCTTTTTCGTCGTGCACGAACGCTGCCGCGACGAGTATCACGCCGTTTAGGAGGTCGCGCTCTGCTCCCGCCGGCGTCTCTTTCCAGACGGCCTCTAGCGCCTCGTGCGTGCCCCAGTACTTTTCGTCGTTGAAAAGCTCTATTGCCCTCTTGATCGCCTCGCCTTTTTCCATGTGCCTCTCGGCTATGTGCTCATAGCTGGCAAGGGGCGAGATTTTTTCAAGCCTGCCTACCAGATCGCCTATGTCCGTGCCGTCTGGGACGCTCGTGTCAAACTCGATGTACTTTTTTGACACGCGCGAGTCGCGGACTGTCGCCCTCTCGCCTACCAGCTCGCGGGCCCTTGTGAGGAGCACCGTGGCATCCTTGGGCGTGTACGCGCTGTTCTTGAGGTGGACAAAGTACCTTTGCAATATGCTACACATTGCATTTGGCAAATGCAAAGATAAACTTCGCGAAATAGTATCATCTAATAATGTTAGACTGGGCTAACATTTATTATCTAGGTTAACTCAATTCACTGCGTATCACGCTTGTTGTCGAGTAGCAAATTATTGCTGGTAGTGGTTATAGCGGTGGCCGTAGCAGGCACTGCAATAGCCTTTTCGTCCCTTGGCTTTGGCGCAGACGCGCAGAGCACGGAAAAGATGGTGACGGGCCACAGCCTCACTTCCTACTTTACTGCAGGTGACGTGGTCGACCCGGAGCACGATAGCGCGCCGCTGAAAAACGCCGTGGTGGACCCTGACAAGTACCTGCGCGAGTTCAACTATGGGCGCGTATCAAAGCTGCCTGACGGGACTACTCTTCGCGAGTTTACCATAGTGGCAGACGATAGCAAGACCCTTGAAGTGTCGCCGGGCGTCTTTTTCAACGCGTGGACGTTCAACGGCACGGTCCCCGGCCCCACGATACGGGCAACGGAAGGCGACCTCGTGCGCATCCACTTCATCAACAACGGGACCCGCCCGCACACGATGCACTTCCACGGCATACATGCGGCGGAAATGGACGGCGTATTTGAAAAGATAGCGCCGGGAGGCCAGTACACGTACGAGTTTACCGCCGAGCCCTTTGGCCTGTTCCTGTACCACTGTCACATCCAGCCCCTTGAGGAGCACATCTCTCACGGCCTGTACGGAGTATACATCGTGGACCCAAAGGAGCCGCGGCCTCCGGCTGACGAGATGGTGATGATGATGAACGGCTATGACACCGACTTTGACACCGAGAACAATTTCTACACTGTAAACGGCATACCGTTCTACTACATGCACCACCCGATACAGATAGAAAAAGACAGGCTGGTGCGCGTCTACCTCGTCAACATACTGGAGTTTGACCAGATCAATAATTTCCACCTGCACGGAAACCTGTTCAACCTGTACCGCACCGGGACAGGCCTCACTCCGGACGAGTACACGGACATCGTGACGATGAGCCAGGGAGAGCGGGGCATCCTTGAATTCAGCTACAAGTACCCCGGACAGTACATGTTCCATGCCCACAAGACCGAGTTTGCAGAGAAGGGCTGGACGGGGACGTTTCTGGTAAAGGAGAAGTGATTAATGGCACATGGTGACTACCACTGACAATAACCACAACAAGAATTCTATTTCAAAAACAAAGCTTGCCGCAAGCGCCGTGATTCCGATAGCGATACTCGCCGCGATGATCGCGTTTTTGCTGTGGCCCGGAAACTCGATACTCAACTTTGGCGCGCCGCTTCCCGACATGACGATCGAGCGCATAGAGTTTGGGAGCAAGCTGATAACCGCGCACGTGCGCAACACCGGGCCACAGGCAACCGAGATAGCGCAGGTGGATGTCAACGACAGGATAGTGCCGGCTGCGGTCGAGCCTTCCCGGGCTCTCGCGCGCTTTGAAGAAGCCCGGGTCGTCATACCGTTTGAATGGGTGGAGGGCAAGCCCTACGAAGTCGGCGTGACGACGTCGGACGGCACGCGCTTTGCCAAGGCTGTCCCGGCCGCGATACTGACTCCGGCGCCTGACGCAGGGCAGGCGTCTCTCCTTGCGCTCCTTGGCACGTACGTCGGCATAATCCCGGTGATGATCGGCCTCTTGTGGCTCCCGTTCCTCAAGAGGCTGTCGGCAGGCAAGTACCTGTTCTTTCTCAGCTTTACCGCCGGCCTGCTCTTGTTCCTTGGGATAGATGCGCTGGTGGAGGCAAACGAGCTTGCCACAACAAGCGTGGCAGGCGCGTTCAACGGCCAGGCGCTGATCGCCACCGTGGCGGTGGTGTCGTTTGTGGCGCTGCTGTACGCGTCTGAAAAGCTGGTGGAAAGGGGCAGCAGGACTACGACGACAAAGGCGACGGCAGCGGCGGCAGCGGCACGCACGGTGACGACGACAAGCTCTTTCGCAATCGCGCTCATGATATCGATAGGGATAGGCCTGCACAACATGGGAGAGGGCCTTGCGATAGGAGGCGCGATGGTGGCCGGCGAAGTGGCGCTGGGCGCCTTTCTCATCGTGGGCTTTACGATACACAACACCACCGAGGGCCTTGCCATCGTTGCGCCGCTTGCAAGGGAAAAGCCAAAGGTGGCGCAGCTCGCCGCGCTCGGGTTTATCGCCGGCGCGCCAGCAATCCTTGGCGCATGGGTCGGAGGCTTTGTCGCCTCACCCGTTGCGTCCGTGGTGTTTCTGGCAGTTGGTGCCGGCGCGGTATTCCAGGTGGTCTATGCGATATTCAAGTACTCGGGCCGGCAAGAGGGCGCCGGCGGCAGTAGCAACAGGTTCCTGAGCGGGCCGGTGATGGCCGGCATAGCGGCGGGAATGCTGGTCATGTACCTGACGTCCCTTCTTGTCTGATGATGAAAGGCAAATATCCTGCGCGCATTTTCATCTAGGGCAGGATAGGGTAAAACGATAATGACGATGAAGACGCTGACAATAGACGAGCAGACGTACAAGCGCCTTGCGTCCATCAGGAGCGAGATGTCGCACGAAAAAAAGCGTGACGTCGACTTTGGGGACGCGATAAACGAGCTGATAAACATCTACCATGACCACCTCGCCTTTTCTGGCGAGAACGCCGGCGGCTAGAAGGGGAGAGGGAGGACTTTAAATTGCCGGAGCGCCCACCACCGTATACAGATATGCGCCTGCTGGCGTGGGCCGCACTTGCAGTCCTGCTCGTTCCTTTTGCATTCCCTTCCCTAGCAGTTGCAAATGCGGAGGGTGACATCAACACAATTGAGCTAAAGAATTCCGATTATTCTTTTGTGGATTCGCAGGGAATGACAAACATAGTTGGAATCGCCAACAATCGCGGTACGTGGCCGTTAAGCGTCACTATGGCCCTTAACGTCACTGACAGTTCGGGACGCACCTCGACGCTCTATGAAGACCTGTACGGGAGCGTTATCTACCCTGCAAAGGGAGCGCCGTTCAAGTTCCGGCTTGCAGAGGGCCTTGAACCGGTGGGCAAGCCGTACGTAGCAAGTGCCAAGCAGGTAGACCAGCCGTTCTATGACACGCTTGTGCTCAACTACACCAACATGGCGGTGGGACAAGAGCGTGTCCTCACCGGCACCGTGAAGAACATAGGCAACACCGAGCTTAGAAACGTCTATGTCTACGCCTCTGTCCACGACGAAAACACGAAAAACTTGGACTCTGTCAAGAGCAACGTCGTGCCCGTGCTGAGGCCCGGCGAGGAAGCAGTATTTACGGCGTCGCCAGATCCCGCCGTCAAGGCAGAGGTCTATTACTACAGCTGTGCCGGCTTTGACATCAACGCCCCGATACCGACCCTTTCCACCGGCGACGGGGGGTTCATCGCGTACGACTTTAATTCTATTGCCAAGGTGGGCAGCCTGAGATATGAAAATGCAACCGACAGTATCGCGTTTGACATCACACACTACAATCCAAAGGGCGGACCAGCAAGCATAAAGATCCCGCAGCTGGTGCAGAACCAGACCGTTGTGGTGATGATGGACGGCAAGCCCTATGACGGCGCCACCGTCAAAGCCGACGGCAAGACAGTGCACATCGACTTTTTCGTGCCGCCTGGCAACCACGCAGTGCAGATCCAGGGCGTGCGCAACATGCCCGAGTTTCCGTTTGCGGCTCTTGGCCTTGCGGCTCTTACCGCCACAGTTATAGCTGCGGCAAGGCTCAAGGCAGCATTTAAAATCTCCTGACCTTTTCCTCTGGGCTGTGCGGCACATCTTTAAAGTGACAAAGTCCGCGGAAGGAGGAGGCGCAAGCCTTGAGCTGTACGATGGAAGCAACCTCGCCCTGCTTGAATCCGAGTCGTTTTCAGACCTGTATACGCTGAACTTTCACCTGCAGACGCTTGCGACAAAATACAAAACCGCGGGAGGACTTGTCATCGTGCACGACAAGGCCAAAAACAGCGTGGAACTGTCTCTAGCAAAGGACGAAAACTCACTTTTTGTGAGCTAGCCTCTATTGTTGTTTTCCCTGTAGTTGCGGATGGCAATTGCCACCTTGCTGGTGGTGTGACAGAGCGGGCATTCTGCCCAGCTGTGGCCGCCAAAGTACTGCCACTCATGGCCGCACCGGCCGTACGTGCATTTCAGCCACTTGCCGTGGGGCACCTTGGCCCAGTTGTCCTGCATGGGCTTTCTTGCCCTGCGGGCCGCCCTTGGAAACCTCTTACCGCCATACGCCGGCAATGCAGCCGTACAGCCACTCTCTGGCAATTTAAAGACATCTGGATAGTACAGGTTGGAGTAAAAAAGAAAAGAGGAGAGGTTGGTAGCCGTGCTTGCTTTGCTTACGGTATCGACCTGCTGTACAGTTTTCCTTCCAGCGCCAGCTTGTACATCTCTGCCACGTACGGGTTCTTGGCCGGAGTCTCCTGCTGCAGCTCCACCATCCTTGCGTACACCCTCACCACGTACGCCAAGGCGCCCATGAATGCCACTACGACACCCATGTTGAACATCCAGTGGTTCGGTACGGAAAAGATCTCCTCGACCATCCAGAAGTGCCACATCTCGTTGACCCCGACAGTGAACATCGTGGCAAGGTAGCCAATGATGGTTATCTTCAAGCCCGTGTTCATCGAGTTGCCGGGGCCCCTGAGGACTGGAACCCTTCTGTCGTACATGGCCACCATGCCCCAGCCGACTGGCAGCGCGATAAAGTGGCTGTACAGCCACCAGTGGGCCGGCGTGAAGGCCGAGTCGCGTATGGACGTCTGGTGCAGCGAGCCGTCGACAAAGTTGTCGATTTCTACCGATAGTGCTATCGAAGCCAGCACTATAAAGAAGACGTAAATCTTCTTCAGCCGTTGTATCTCTACTTCCTTCGGTATGAGTGATGGTATGAGAGCCATGGCGTACCCGGAATAGTGGGAGATTCTTATAAAGATATCCAATATTGAATAATATCATATAATTGTACTAGTATCTGCTACATTATCATTGTGTATCCATATAGTGGCATATAGAAAAAATAACTATTAGATCATAACAGTGAATATTTGTGTTAATATGTAGATTCTACAAGATAACAAAAGTATCTCGAGTACATATGCAAGTATTGTATTCAAAAGCAAACGCACTTTCGACAAGTCTTATATAGATCACGTTGATTATCGGTAGGCAATGAACAAGGCAATCATTGCAGGGTTGGCTGCCGGTGTTCTGGTAGTGGGACTAATTTTCAGTCCACTTTTCAATGGATTCCCACTTTCAGCTGCACAGGCTGCCCCGACTGGTGTCACTAGACACTATACCTTGATCGCAAACGAGATGGAGGTTCAGGTGGCCCCTGATAACGCTCTGCATCCGGGCGGAATAAAGTACAACGCAATGGTCTTCAACGGCACCATTCCTGGTCCCGTCATGGCCTCAAACGCAGGCGATACCGTGGAAATCACCTTGAAGAATGAAGGCAAGCAGATCCACAGCATCGACTTCCACGCAGCCATTGGCCCAAGCCAGGTGCTCTCTGGCAACATTGCCGCAGGAGAGTCCAAGACCTGGACCTTCAACACACCCAACTCTGGTGCATTCATGTACCACTGCGGTGCTGATGCACTCAACGGCGTATGGGAGCACATTGCAAACGGCATGTACGGTGCATTCGTAGTCCACCCGACCAACGAGGCTCCAGCAAAGGAGTTCTATGTAGCATTCGGTGAAATCTACAACAGCGCAGACGGCGGTCTATTCGTTGGGGCAAACGGCACAGGCTCTTTTGACATTATGAAGTTTGCAACAGAGCAGCCTGACCTCATCCTGACCAACGGCATGGCACACAGGTACGTCCCGGCCATCGGCCAATCAGTCAAGCTCGACCTGAACGCCAACGCCACTGTCTTCCAGGTAAAGCCTGGTGAACTTACAAGATGGTACATACTGGCTCCAGGACCGAACGAGGGAGTTTCGTTCCACTTCATCTCGGGCCAGATTGACGTAAGGGATGGCTCATTCAAGACGAGGAACATGGCTCCTGTCAGGAACGAAGAAACCTGGTGGATCCCGGTGGGCTCTGCTTCGGTGATTGAATCTGTATTCCCCGAAGAAGGCCTCTATGTGGGTGTTGACCACAACATGGCCCATGTCTTAAGGGGCGGAGCGTTTGCGGTCCTTGCCACAAACAACTCTACCGCAGACGACGTGCCGCCAGAGGCGTGGGTGCCATCAAAGGCATGGCTGAATGAGCATGCCGAGATGGGCGGCTCCATGATGGGTGGCTCGGCTGGCAACAATGCAACCTCCGGTGGCAACACCACCTCTGGTTAGAGCCAATAGGGTGATGGAAGGCACACAAGCCTCCATCCCTCTCTTTTCTTTTTCTATAAAAACCACAAAACTTTTCTACTGATTCCTTCGATTCTAGTTTCTGATGGCCAAGCGCCAGTTTACCATTGACACCGGCAAGGAGCAGATACCGGTGGAGGGGCACGTGCACCGAAACGTCGCCGTGAAATACCTGATGAAGAGGCGCAGGTCGGTCCTTATGACCAAGAACCCTGAAAAGGTGGAGAAATTGTTTGCAGACCTGCCGACCACGATAAAGATAATCGGCAAGCAGGTGACAAAGGAGTACAAGGTGAACTGGCAGCGAGAAGGCACCGAGGACACGTACGCGGGGTCGCGCTTTGTGTTCACGATGGATGAAGTTGGCATTCCCGGCTAATCTGCAACTTTTGATTGCTGGTCGAAATAGTGCGCACAAAAAGAAGAAGGCTTATCTTTATAAATTCGATCTGAGCTGCGTTCATCGTTTGCCTTCCGTGAGCAAGAACAGTGCCCTTGTTTTTGGCATAATCGGCGCAGTCGCAATAGCGCTTGTGGTGCTGTACACGGTCACGCTGAAGCTCCCCGGAGAAAAGCCAAAGACGTTTCGCGTGAATGCGGACAACTTTTTCAAGATCAGGGTGGGCGAAGAGGCGCCGTTTGTCGGCGTCGCCAGAGACGGGGTCGAGCCTTACCGGTACACGTGGAACTTTGGCGACGGCGGGGTCTCGCAGCTGCAGAACGCGACGCACGTTTACACAAAGGAGGGAAGCTACACGGTCACGCTGGTGGTGACAGACGCCGCCGGGACTGTGGTGGACATATCGAACACGGTCGACGTCTATCCTCCGGACGCCAACTTTACCCGGCAGGATCACTTGCTTGATTACTAGCTGACCGCAAAGCATTATACTGGCAGAACTGAAAACAGCGGTATATTGAACAGCGTCAACTTTGTCGTGCTCGGCGACCCTGCAATCGCAGGCGAGCTTGGCAAAAAGGGCACGTCCACTGACATCACGATATACGACCGCAAGACGGCGGACATTGTCTACACCTGGACGGTCCCGATTACATTTCCTGACAAGGTCCAGCCCCTCATGCAGGCAGTCAACATCGCGGAATACGCGATACTGAACGTGTCAAAACTTGACAGGTTCCTTGGCGAGCAGGTTCTTGCGCTTGACTACTCTGGCATAAAGGACGGCTTTGTCCTGCACTCGTACGAGGTCGACCGGGAAAAACTAAAGGCGCTGCTGAAAGGCACGTCGCTTGCAAACTACCAGTTTGTCGACAGCATCGACCAGCTGAAACAGGAAATGACAAAGCTTGCGCCAAAGGGGAAGGAAGGGCCGGTGATGATACCCGTAGACCACGCGTTTGACGTCAAGGGCGTTGGAACGGTAGTCCTTGGAGTGGTGAGGCAGGGAAGTGTCAAGGCGTACGACGAGCTTACGCTCCAGCCCTCTGGCAAGAACGTTCTTGTAAAGTCGATACAGATGCACGACGACCCCGTAGAGAATTCGTCAAGCCCGGCGCGGGTGGGCCTTGCAGTAAAGGGCCCTTCCGCAGGCGACATCTCGCGGGGAGACGTGATATGCGCTCCGGGAACTGTCAAGGTGGCGTCCGGCCCGGTGGCTGCGAAATTCCAGAAAAGCCCGTTCTTCAAGGGCGAGCTTGCAGACAACCAGATGTACATGCTGTCTGCGGGGATGCAGATACGGCCGGTAAAGGTCAAGCAGGCCGCTGGCAGCGACATGCTGGAGATAACGCCCGAAAAGCCGATGGTGTACCTGCCGGGGCAGGCGTGCGTGCTCCTAAAGCCGGACAGCCAGACCACGAGGATAATAGGCAAGGGCGTATTCCAGTAGCAGTAGTAGCAAAAACGCTTATCGACAGGCGCGCCGCATTACTGCCATCATCAACCATCGCAGGGTACATTCCGAGAAAAAGGGCGTGCGCGTCTTTGCAGTAGCCGAGAGTTTCAGAAAGACCGCCAAGAGCTCGGTCCTTGCAGGCGTGGTCATGCGCCGCGACCTTGTAGTGGACGGCATGGCGTTTGGACGGGCGACCATTGGGGGCGACGACGCCACCGGCGCGATTGTCTCCATGTACAGGTCGCTTGGGCGCGACGACGTCAACTGCATACTGCTTGACGGCCTTGTAATCAGCATGTACAACATCGTCGACGGGTGCCAGGTCTCGCAGGACACGGGCATGCCGGTGATCGCGATAACGTTTGAGGACTCGAAGGGTCTTGAAGGGGCGATCAGGCATCATTTTCCGCAAGGGTGGGAGGAAAAGGTGGAGCAGTACCGGAGGATTGGGGAGCGGGAGCGGGTGGCGCTCAAGACTGGCAAGCCGCTGTACATACGGTGCTGGGGCATTACGCAAAAGCGCGCCGTGTCTCTTCTTGACGCGTTTACGCTGCAGGGCGCCGTTCCCGAGCCTGTAAGGGTGGCAAAACTTGCTGCAAAATCTGCCCTAATGCTTTAAATTACAACCGCCAAGAATGAATGATTGCCAAGCGGTGGGGTGGCAGAGCGGCCATGCGTTCGCCTGCAGAACTGCACAAGTGCAGCCAGCGAATTTATAGGGGTTCGAATCCCCTCCCCACCTTCTTTTCTCTTGGCACAAAAGTCAAATTGCTTTGCCGATTTCCTATCGCTGTTGCGCAGGTTTTCCCACGCCTTTGCGGTCGACGCCCCTATTGACAGGGTGTGGGCCTTTTACACCGACATCGGCCACCTTGAAATCATCACGCCTCCTGAAATGGGCCTGAAGGTGGTAAGGTGCACCACTGGCAGGCAACTTGCAGAGGGGACGGAGGTGTGGCTGGAGGGAAACCTGGTGGTGAAAAGCAGGTGGCACTCTAGAATAACGCGCCTGCAGCCCTACGTGTACGTGGACGAGATGCTGGAAGGCCGGTTCCGGGTGTGGAAGCACACGCATTCGTTCGAGAAGGCCGGCAGCGGTACCAAGGTTATTGACGAGATCGAGTACGAGCTGCAATACGGCCCGCTTGGCAAGATGCTCGAAGGCTATGCCGAAAAGCAGCTGGCAAAAATATTTGCGCACAGAAAGGACGCGACGATTAAAGCTCTTAGATGACCTTTGTGGCCGCGGCAAGCTCGCGGGCCTTTTTCTTGTCCATCTTTACCTTGCTCAGTATCGTGTAGCGGTCGGGGCGGAGCGACTGCGCCCTGACAAGGGCCTGCACCACGTTGTCCTCCGTGAGCCCGATCTGCTTTGCCTTTGTGGGCGCGCCCATGTCTTCAAGCGTGTTCCTGACGTTTTCCCAGTCAAGGCCGTGCAGCCTGGCCATCATTATCGTGCCGATGCCGACGCGCTCGCCGTGCAGGCCGCACTCTGCTCCTCCTGCGACGTATTCCAGCGCGTGGCTGAACAGGTGCTCCGCGCCCGAGCAGGGCCGGCTGCTTCCTGCGATGCACGCTGCCACTCCTGCGCTTATGAGCGCCTCGACGACCGTCCTGACGCCGAGCCGCTCGTTCTTTTTCAATTTTTCAGACTCTTCCAGTATTATCTGGGCGCTCATGTACGCCAGGTTTGCCGCGTAACTTCCAAAGTACTCGCCCCTTTCGTCCCTTGCTAGCTCCCAGTCTTTTACTGCCGTTATCTTGGCTACAAGGTCGCCGCAGCCGCCGGCCAAAAGGCGCGGAGGCGCCTGCGACAGGAGGTGCGTGTCGGCAAGGACGCCTATCGGCGTGTTGGCCTTTATAGAGTGCGGCTTGTCTATTCCCCTCACAGAGACAAACGGGCTTGATATGCCGTCGTGGGACGCCGAGGTCGGCACGCTCAGAAACGGCCTTGACAGCCGGTAGGCAGTCATCTTCGCAACGTCCACCGACCTCCCGCCGCCAAAGCCTATCACGAAATCCGGCCTGTCGTCCCTTATCTTGTCATGCAGCTTGTTGACGGTGTCCATAGAAGCGTCTGACACCACGTGCCACTTTGTCTTTAGCATGGCGTCTTCAAGCGACGAATTGCACGACACGCCTGCGCGCTCTTTGACCACCCTGCCGGTGATGACCGCGACGCTCCTTGCAGACATGTCCAGCGACCTGACAAACGGGCCCACCTCTGCTATCACGCGCTCGCCTATCAGTATCTTCCTTGGCAGTTCCATGAGGTGGGAAGGGGGGGACGCTACTACCATGTTCGCATGCTCACTCGTCGCTGTCGGCCGAGGTCTCGGTCTCGGCGTCCGGGGAAAGCGACTCGATGCTGTCTGCGATTTCCGCGGTCGCAAAGCCGCTTCCCACCTTGGTTATCCTTATCCTCACTGAATCGCCCACCCTGGCGCCTGCCACAAACACCACCAGTCCCTGAATCTTGGCGACCCCGCTGTCGCCCCTCCTGCTCATCGACTCTATCGTCACGTCGTATTCCTGGCCGACGCTCACAGGCGCAAGCCGGAACGGCCGGGGGCCTCCAAAGCGCCTTGGGCCGCGGGAGCCAGAGGAGGAACTGCTGGTGCCTTCCAATCGATGTGTCGCCTGTAGGGTATGGCAGGTTGATATAGATATTTCAACTTTGGCCAAATATTTAATACGGGCGGTGCACTACCAGCAGCACACATACATTCAGCCGGCGTCTTTTTTGATGCTCGCGCATGATGAATTAGTGAGATTGCGTTAATGCAGCGTAGGCCACAAAGCGAACAGGGCAGCCAGAACATAATGGCAGTGATACTGCAGAGTCTGCCGCAAGAGGCCGCGCTCACAAAGATAGAGTACGAGGGGCCAAAAATTGCCCTTTACTCAAGGAACCCGGCGTACCTGATGCAGAACAGCCAGGTCGTCTCCAACATGGTCAACACGATAAAAAAGCGCATCGTGGTGCGCACCGACGAGTCTATACGCAAGCCGCAGGCCCAGTCCGCGGAGATAATATCAAGATCGATACCCGCGGAGGTGGGAGTCGCCGGCACGTTCTTCGATCCGGTGCTTGGCGAGGCTGTCGTGTTTGCCAAAAAGCCCTGGATGCTTGCGCAGACCGGAGAGGACTTTGACAACATCGACCTTGCAGAAAAGACGGGCTGGCGCGTCAGGATCAGAAAGGCTCCACGCAGCATGGCCGCGATTGAAAATATTTACAGATTGATGGGCGAGACGGTCGCCGAGCGCACCCGGTTCTACAGAGAAGTGGGCGACAAGATATTCCGCGACAAGCTGATCGGAGAAGCGGAAGCAAGCCTGATGACGCTCGGCGGCTTTGCCGAAATTGGTAGGTCGTGCATGCTGCTTGCGACGCAGGAGAGCAAGATACTGCTTGACTGCGGCATAAACGAGAGCGCCCGCGACTCGCTTTTGGCCCTTCCGAGGTTTGACGTCGCCGGCATCGGCATGGACGAGATCGACGCAGTCGTGCTGAGCCACGCGCACATGGACCATGCAGGCTTTGTCCCCGCGCTCTTCAAGTACGGCTACGCCGGGCCGGTCTACTGCACCGAGCCGACGATGCTTCTTATGGAGATTCTGCAGCAGGACTATGTCCGGAGGACGAAAGCCCCGCTCTACTCGGAAAGGGACATCGAGCGCGCCCTCGTGCACACGATACCGCTCACGCACGGCATCGTGACGGACATCTCTCCTGACATCAAACTCGTATTGTCAAACTCGGGCCACATGCTCGGCTCCGTCTCGGCGCACCTGCACATCGGAAACGGCGACCACAACCTGGTCTACACCGGCGACATGAAGTTTGGCAAGACGCTTGCGCTTGACAACGCCTACTGGAACTTTCCACGCGTCGAGACGATGATAATCGAAAGCACGTACGGGGGCAAGGAGGACGTACTGTGCCCACGCGAAGAGGCCGAGGCAAACCTCGCCCGAATGATAACGTCTGCCGCGCACGCCGGCGGGCGCGTGCTGATACCGGTCCCGGCGGCAGGAATCGCGCAGGAGCTGTTGCTCACGCTGGACCTCCTGAGCAGGGCAAGCAGGATAACAAACGTGCCGGTGCTGGTTGAAAAGATAATCTCTGACGCCACTGCCATCCACGAGGCTTACCCAGAGTTCCTGTCACGCGACCTCCGTCCGCGCATAAGCGAGTCTGAGGAGAGCCCCTTCTTTGGCTCGCAGTTTTCGACGGTCGAGTCGTTTGAGACAAAGCAGGGCGAGCCGGCGGTGATACTTGCGCCGTCGTCAATGCTTGCCGGCGGGCCGTCGGCGGGCTACCTGAAGCAGATCGCCTCCGACCAGACGAGCAAGGTGATACTGGTGTCGTACCAGGCGCTAGACACACCCGGCAGGCTTTTGCTTGACGGCAGCCGCCAGGTGACCGTAAACGGCGAAACTGTAAACGTGCGCTGCGAGGTGGACCGCATCGACGGCTTTGCAAGCCACAGCGACTACAACCAGCTGATGGCCTACGTCAGCAGGCTCCGGCCCAAGCTCCGCAGGGTGCTTGTAAACCACGGCGAGAGGCCCAAGGCGCAGAACCTGGCAAGCCAGATAAACAAGATATTCAAGATACAGACGCAGCACCCGCTAGTGCAGGAAGCGGTAAAGCTACTTTAGGTCGTACGCGCCCCGCCATATCTTGACGCCAGGGGGTGTTATGACGATGCGCTCCTCGCCCAGCCTTGCAATGTCGCCTCCGACCGACTGCGCATAGGAGTACAGTTCTTCTACCACCTTGCGCAGCTCCTCGACGTCCTTTTGCGCAAGGGGGGTCACTCTAAGGATGACTATCATGTGCTTTTTGATGTCCTCCTTCACTCCCTGGGCGTCTGAGACGTCTCGTAGGGTCAGCGCTTTAAGGTAGACTGGCGCCTTTTGAGTAGTGGTTGGCCTGTCCGTCACTTGAGTTGCAGAGAAAAATTCGAGCTCGCTCTCAATAGTCTAGTTGGTCAAAAGTCGTTCACCGGATTGTTGATTTTAACTTCGGATGCGGGAAAGACAGGGTTCTGCCCGATTCAGGACAAAAAATGGGGCTAGATGCGCAGGGCATCGGTCTCGGGGACGCCTGCCGGCACCACTTCGAGCTCTTGCTCTTCTTTGCCTGCTATCGTTATTTTGATCTTGGATGCTTCATCCTTCGGAGCGTCAGAGTAGCGCAGGACGATTCCGGCAGCTTTTGCGATAGTGGCTTTGTCATGGCTTTTTCCGCGCAGTATGCAGGTCGGGCCGACGTGGTCCCTGGCTTCCAGGACGACGTCGGTGTCCTCGACGAGCGCCTTTATGACCTCGTTTTCGTCCTTGTTCCTGCCGACTACCAGCTTTTCTGCTGGCGTCAGGCGGAAGTGGCGCCCGACCTTTAAAAGCTCAATATCGTTTATCGAAGGGATGTCGTCTGCGTGCTCCATTGCGTCCTCGACGCGCTTTGAAAACGCAGGGTCGGTTAGCAGGCAGCCGCCGGCGGCGTTTGGCGGCTCTTGCACGCCAAAGTGCTTGGCAAGGGCCAGCTGGCCCTTTCTGGACCTGCCCTTGATGTCGCCCATGTTCTCGCGCTTTATCAGGCCCTCCTTCTCGGCGTCTGTCGGCGGGAGGTGCTTTGCCGACAGCGGCCTCAGCACCTTGCCCTCAAGGCCCGTCTCATTTTCAATGATGTGCAATGCTCTATTATTTTGGCTCATGGGGCGCTGGAACAGCACTTCGCCCGTGACTACAAAGTCGGCGCCGGTCTTTTCCATGTGCTCCTTGGCCGCGCCATACATCATTTCCCTGCAGTCGATGCACGGGTTCATGCCAGAGCCGTAGCCGTGCTTGGGTTTTTTGAGCATGCGGAGGTAGTCCTCGCCAAAATACACCGTCTTTAGTTTCACGCCAAGCTCGTCGGCCACCTCCTTTACCCTGTGGCCGCAGCCCTTGCCGCAGTCAAAGTCGCAGAACGGCGTCTTTATCGCCACCGCCTCGACGTCGACTCCCTGCTCCAGCATCATCCTCACTGCGAGGCTGCTGTCAAGCCCTCCTGAAAGGAGCGCTACTGCCTTTGGCTTTTTTTTCTCGGCGGCATCGTTTTTCTGGGAGTCCTGCTGCGACATTTTGTATGGCCAGATGTGGCCAGTTTCGTTATAAAAAGGTGTGTGCCCCGTCTCTGACTCACACGCGCTCATGGGTTAGCCGTTTGACTCCTCTGCGTGCTCTTTAAACGGGGTGTACAATAGAATGGGCACGCGTAGGTATTTGTGGCTTTCTTAGAGCGACAAAAGTGCGGACAGGTCTATCTCAAACGCCGCCACGGGCACGCGCAGATTAAAGTTGTCGATTGCAAGCGGCGTGATTTCGCCTATGGTGCCGACATCCTTGCCGGACGCTGTCATCACCCTGGCGCACCTGCCCTTGATGTACAGCGGGTCGCTAGACGCCTTTGTAGCTGCAGACATGCCAAACCCTGACAAAAAGAGCGCCTGCATGGCCGATTTTATCTCGGTATAGCCGGCCTCGCCGTGCGCAACGACTGCGGCGGCCTGCCATCTCTCGGCTATCTTGCCGCCGGCGTCCTGCCTGTGGAAGGTCTTGCCTATCTCAAACAGACGCTGCGGGTATTCCTCGTGCACGTTCCGGGAAAGCGACTGCAAGAGCGACGGGACGAGCGAACTTCTCAGCACCTCGTGCTCTATGCTCTTTGTGCCATCAACCGCAAGAACATCGTCCTTGTTTTCCGGCCTTCCGCAAAGCGAATACTGAACTTCCCTGCTTGTGAGCGAAAAGTTGAGCGATTCAAGCATGCCAAGGCCGGTCATCGCCTGCCTGATGGCGGCAAAGTACGACGAAAGCGCCGAGCGCTGGCCCGATGTCGGCGACACGGGGAAATTCGGCTCCATCCTGTAGACGCCGTAGCCTATTGCGACTTCCTCTGCAAGGTCTATTTCGTGGGTGATGTCGGTCCTGTAGCGCGGGACCGTGCATGTTATTATCTTGCTATTTCCAGTCGCCTTGGCGTCCAGCCTGCTTTTTTTCAGGCACTCTGCAATCTCTTTTGCAGTCAGGTTCATGCCGAGGATGTCGTTTATGTACCCTGCATCGACAGACATTTTCCTTGTTGCAGCATCCGGCGTCTCTGTCTTCTTGTTATCATCAGCTATCGTGACAGTCTTTATCTGGAATCCTGCGTCAAAGAGCGTGACTGCGATCACTGCAAGCGTGTCGTCGGCAGCCTTTTTGTCGGTGGCAGTAACCTCGACAAACAGGTTTCTGCATCTTTCGTCCACCTTGGTCGCTTCGCCGTTGATGATTGGCGGAAGCGAAAGCGTCGTCCCTGCGCTGTCGACTATGACTGGATATTTCTCAGTGCCGAAAAGCAAGTGTCCATACGCCCTGCCTGTCTCTGTTTCTTGCAGTATCTGCTCAACAGTCTGCTCTTTTGAGCCTCCAAGTGGCACGAAGGCATAGTCACCATTTGCGGTAGTGTATTTCACCGGGAACTTTATCGCGTCAAGGTTGTGCATGCCTATCGACGCCTTTTTCCTGCGCCTGCCGACTCCGTTGTGCAGGTCTTCCTGCATCGCTATCAACTGCTTTATCGTCTCATCGTCCAGCCTGCCGTTTTTTGCGACAAGCGCTACTACAAACGGCCTGACCTTCTTGACCGACCTGTCTACCTTGACTACAAGGCCACTCTTGCCTGACAGCCTGAATTTGGGCATCCCTGCCTCCTTGTCGACAAGTCCTGCAAGCGCCCTTGCAATCCCATAGTCTGACGAAAAATCGGGCCTGTTAGGGTTGTACTCCACCCTTACGACGTTGCCGTCAATGCCTTCGATGTCGAGGCCGACAAACGGCAGCATGTCGAGTGCCTTTTCTACCTTGACGCCGGGCAGGAATTTTTTCAACCTGTCAAGCGTGACGTTTACAACTGGCATCTTGGCACGCTCCTGAGCCACGAAACCCTGTTGGTGTAAAGGTCGCGCACGTCGTCCAGTCCAAAGCGCAGCATCGCGATCCTCTCAAGGCCGCCGCCCCACGCAAGCACCGGATTTTTGATTCCAAGCGGCCTTGTCACTTCCGGCCTGAATATCCCCATGCCAAACAGCTCGACCCATTTTTGCAGCCTGTCGTTGTAGACCATGCTCTGGAGCGACGGCTCGGTGTAGGGAAAGAACGTCGGCCAGAACTTGACCTTCTTTATGCCCATCCTTGCATAGAACTCTTTTTGCAGTCCCATGAGGTCGCGAAGCGACGCCTTTGGCGCCGTAGCGACACCTTCCACCTGGTGGAACTCGACAAGGTGCTTGTACGACACCTTTTCGTTTCGGAACACCCTGCCAACTGAAAAGAACCGCGCAACCTCTGGCTTTTTCTTTGCAAGGTGCTGGAGCGTGACTGGCGTGGTATGGGTACGGAGCACCACGCGCTCGGCCTCCTCTGGCTTCCAGCCGCCCCACCCTGACTTGTGTACGCCTGACACTTTTGCAATCTGTTCCTTTCCTGCAGGGATTGCCTGCCTCTCGCCGGAAATATAGAACGTGTCCTGCATTTCCCTTGCAGGGTGGTCCTGCGGCGTAAAGAGCGCGTCAAAGTTCCAGAATCCTGATTGAACCATCGGGCCGTCTATCTCTGAAAAGCCGAGGCCGACAAAGATCTCTTTTACCTCTTCGATGATGTCGACAAGCGGGTGGCTCCTTCCCGGGTACACTGCCGGCGCAGGCGCTTCAACATCGAGCGCGCTGAACTCTACACCTTTCCATTTTCCTGAAGTGATGAGTTCCGAAGTCAGCCTGCGCTCTAGTGCTTTTTCGTTTTCGATGGCCGGCAAGAGAGCCCTGCCTGACTCCGTGATTGAAACGCGCGTCTCCTTCTGCTCCTTGGCTGTGATGTAATTGGGGCGCTTTTTCAAGAGGTCCAGGCCCTTTTTTTCCTGCTCTGACAACGCAGAAGAATCGACGCTTCCTCCTGACTGCAGGCGCAAAAGCAATACTTCTTCTGCCGACTGGGCTTCTGCGGCTTCTGTTGCGGACATCCTGTTGCCTTCTGCAAACTGGATCCACTGGTTGCGCCTTGCGCCTGACACGGCCGCGTTCACCTCCTCGCCCTTGAGCGCGCCCGACGTCAGGACGTCTGCCATAGTCGTCTTGCCTTCCTTGATGGCCCGGACAAGCCTTCTTTCCGGCAGGCCCGACTGTGCAGCCCTCGTCCCTGCCGCGTCAAGTGAAACTGTAAAAGTCGAAAGCTCGCTTACCGAGACAAGGTTCTTGAACTTTAGCCACTCGACTCCGCGCCTTGCCTGGTCGATTGAAAGCGACGCGGCCTCGGCAAGTTTTTCAGTCGACATTTCTTGCCCACCGGAAAGCACCTTTAGTATCGCCCGTTCAATCGGGTGGAGCGCCGCAGCGTCGCTACTCATTGTTCAGGGTTGTCAGGTGGGAAGAGTTTTTAAACGTTAGCGCGGTGTCTTTTTGATCATCGTATGTCTTTGCCCGCGGACGACGGAGCAGCAGAAAAGAGCAGCAACAACAACGACTTTACAGTCACCCCGTGGGAGGTTGAAGGCGAGGTCGACTATGGCCGGCTCATCGAGAAATTCGGCACGCAGCCGATAACCCAAGAGCTCTTGCAGAAAGTCAAGAGCATGACCGGCGAAATACATCCAATGTTAAAGCTGGGCTACTTTTTCTCGCACCGCGACTTTGACTGGGTGCTTGACAAAAAGGAAAAGGGCGAGAATTTCTATCTGTACACGGGCAGGGGCCCGTCAGGCATGGTCCACATGGGCCACCTGATGCCGTGGATGTTCACGAAATACCTGCAGGACAAGTTTGACGCAAAACTGCTCTTTCAACTGACAGACGACGAAAAGTTCCTCTACGGGCAGGACAGGACGCGAGAAGAGACAAGACGCTACACGTACGAAAACATACTTGACATCATCGCCATCGGCTTTGACCCGAAAAAGACAAGGATAATCGTCGACACAAAGCACATCGAGCACCTGTACCCGATAGCGACAGAGATTGCCAAGCGCATCACGTTTTCGACAGCCAAGGCGGTCTTTGGCTTTACCAATTCCACGAACATCGGCATGATTGGCTTTCCGCCGATACAGGCGGCGCCGTGCTTCCTTCCCTCAATCATCGAGGGCAAGAATACGCCGGTGCTCATCCCTGCAGCCATCGATCAAGACCCGTACTGGCGCATGACCCGCGACGTTGCCGACAGGATGGGCTACTACAAGCCTGCCCAGGTGCACAGCAAGTTCCTGCCCGGCCTTGGCATGATGGGCAAGATGTCGTCGTCCAGGCCAGAGACGGCAATTTTCACGACAGACGAGCCGGAGGTCGTCGAAAAGAAGGTGTCGTCTGCGTTTACGGGAGGCCAGCCCACGGTTGCACTCCAGCGCCAGCTGGGCGCAAACGCGCTAGGGTGCCCGGTGTTCTGGTACCTGCGCTACTTTTTTGACACGGAAAAGCAGTCCGACGAAAGGATGCTCAAATGCAAGAGCGGCAACTTGCTGTGCGGCGAGTGCAAGGCCGATCTGGCAAAGGGCGCCAAGCCTTTCGTGGTCGAGTTCAAGAAGAGGCGCGAAAAAGCAAAAGACGTCGTGGCAAAATTCATGTACGACGAAAAGCCGATAGAGCCATGAAGCACTTGAAATTCGCCTGCGACGACCGGTACGAGGCAGAGAAGCTTGCCGGCCTGGTGTCCGTGCAAAAAGACGGCACAGTCTATGTCGATGGCATCACAGCGGTTATCGGGAATGAAATAGTGATAAAACTAAAGGACAAATCCTCGCACGCGGTACTCATGAGAGACAAGGAAAACGTCACAAGACTTGAGGCGTTGCTGCGCGACGTCGCAAAAGGAAAAGCGGCCATTCTCTCCAGCGACTTTGAAGGCGCGGTCGCGGAAATAAAAATAAAAGAAGAAGGAGAAGAGGACTAGCAGGACTAGCGCAGGTCCTTGTTCATTTCCTCTGTCAGTATTTCCTGTATCTTTCTGAAATACAGGCCGGTCGAGTAGGGCATCATCGGTATGTATTCCTCGATAACCTGCATCACGGTCGGCACCGCCCTCTTTGACACGTCCATCTTGAACTTCATCCACAATATCCTGTCCTGCTCAAAGTGCACCTTGTCCTTCAGGTGCTCTGGTACCAGTTCTTTTGACTTGTCTTCGATGCGCTTGAACCAGTAGGCAAGCACGTCCGGGTCGAGCCCTTCGCGCAGGTTCTTGACCGTGCTGTTTATCTTGCTTGCCGCATATTCTATCGGAGGTTCCTGTGACACGCTATATCCTGTGCCGCATGCAGATAAAATCCCGGTAATCAAACAAGTTTGAGCCTGCCCTGTCAGGCTTTTAACAACCTGCCATTCCTGTCAATCTCGCCTGCGCGTATGCGGGTAGACGATATCGGTTTTCCGTCTTCTGCCTTGATGAGGGGGACGGCGATTACCTGCGCCGGCGCAAGGCCGTTTTTCTTCCTTATCTCGTTGAGCCTTGTGCCTTTTTCCTGCGTCTCGGCGCTTGCCACGAGCGCGCCCACGTCGCCCGTCGTGACCGCAGGGCCAAACTCGCTGTCCAGCTTCGCAATCTCGTAGCTGACGTTGTCGCCAAACTCTTTTCTTATCATCTCTTTCAGGCTAGAGACGCGCCGGGAAAAATCGTGGTTTATCTTTTTCCTGCCCTTTACAAACTCGTCGCTTGTGACTCCGATTATGACTTTTTCGCCGACCTCAAACGCCTTGGACAGGAGCGCAATGTGCCCCGCGTGGATCTCGTCAAACGTCCCGCCCGTTGCAACAACGCGGAATCTTTTCAACGCCAAGCGTACGTGTCTCTGTAAATAAAAATATTAACGCGCCGCCGGCCGACTAGCTCTTTTGGAATATCTTTATCGCCTGCGGGGGACAGACGTTCTCGCACGCAAGGCAAAAGATGCAGTCTTTTTCCCTTGCCATGAACGCCTTTTTCTCTGAAGCCGGGTGGCCCGGCGTTTCAAGCCACTCGTACACGTTGACAGGACAGGCTTCGATGCATGCGCCGTCAGCCACGCATATGTCGAAATCTACGCAGACGTTTGTGCCCCAGATGCCCAGTTGCCCGGGGGCGTCTAGCGGGCCCCACACGGCTATTCCCTGATACTTGCCCACCTGCTGCCTCTTTTCCTTGAACTTGACATCGATTGGCCCTTCCACCTTTGAATGGCCGGTGCCAGAGCCTGTAAGCGATACCGTGGTGTCGCCACCGCCTGCTGCCGGCGCCTGCGGCGCGGCCATCGCAGGAGTTGCTGCCGGCTTTGGTGCCGCCGACGCTGTTGCCTGTGGCGGAGGCGCAGTTGCGCTCCTGACCTTGGGGTTCTTGGCAAGCGGCGTGAGCTCTTCAAGTTTTTTTATCGCCTGCTCCAGCGTCAGCTTTTCTGCCTTCTGGTACTGGGCGATCATCTTGTCGCCTATCTTGGTATTGCGTATTATAGTGTCAATCACCATCTTGGCGTTCCTGTCAGCGGTAGAGCGGTAGTTCTTGATCCAGTAGGGGTCGCCAAAGTACTCTATCTGCCTTATCTGGTAAATGAGGTCGACGACCTCGCCCGTGACAATTTCAACGGTAATGTTCAGGTCCGCCGAAAGATCCTCCCCGGTCACCGGGTCGACGCCCTTTTCTGTCCACTTGTAGGTGACGTAGATCCTGTCTGCGTGGGTCTGCATGGTAAAGCCGGCAGGGCGCAGGTCGTTCTGTATGCCGGCGATGTCGGCCTTGTCGGTTACCTCGACCGGAATCCTGTAAATACCTAGCTTGCTGCCGTGGAGCGGGTAAACGCCCCTCTTGGCAGTCTCTGACAGCATAGTCCATACTCGATCCTTGAGCAGAGCAGACATTTTGTGTTGCGGTACCTAGGCTTTTATATGCTCTAAAAGCATTTCGTTTTTCTTTTTCCCTAGTTAGTCTTCGTCGTCCGGGCAGGTCATCTCCCGGATTGCCTTGTAGCGCTTTTCCATATCCTCTGCCCTTGCGACGACCTGCTCAAGCGTGTACTGTGCCTTTGGAAAGTACCAGCGTATCCCTACCTTGTGGCCGATTCCGTCCATGTCGTATATCGTGCCCCTCTCGGCTTCCACGCCGTGCTTTTCGTCCAAGGCGCGCTCGCGCACCTCAAGGCCCCTCTTGGTCTTGTCCTCCATCACGAAATGCGGCGGCCTGTCATAGATAAAGTAGAAGCGCCCGCGCTTTACCATGTCGGAAGGGTCTATCTGCTGCATATTCTTATATCTAACAATAAAAGGGGGAAGGAAAGGGCTTATTTCTCTATCGGATTGCCTATCATGTTGCCCCATTCCGTCCACGAGCCGTCGTAGTTGCGGACAGACGGGTAGCCAAGCAAGTACTTTAGCACGAACCAGCTGTGCGACGAGCGTTCGCCTATCCTGCAGTAGCACACAACTTCCTTGTCCGGCGTCACGCCCTTGCCCTCGTACAGCGCCTTCAGCTCTTCCGCGCTCTTGAAGGTGCCGTCAGCGTCCTTGACTGCCTGCGCCCACGGGATGTTCTTTGCGCCAGGGATGTGGCCTCCGCGCTGGGCGTGCTCCATCGGGTACTCTGGCGGAGCTGTTATCTCGCCCGTGAACTCTTTTGGCGACCGGACATCGACAAGGACTACCTCCTGGGCCCTTTCCAAGGCTCGCCTGACGTCGGGCATGAAGGCGCGCACTCCCTCGTCGGCAGGGTTTGCGACGTACTTGCTCGATTCAGCTGGCGGCTCGTCCTTCGTGTACTCGCGCTTTTCAAGCTCCCACTTTTTCCTGCCGCCGTTCATTATCTTGACCTTTTTGTGGCCGTAGTACTGGAACACCCAGAACGCAAATGCCGCAAACCAGTTGTTGAAATCGCCGTACAGCACAAGTTCCGTGTCGGGAGTCGCGCCGACCCTGCTCATCAACGCTTCAAATTGCTGCTTGCTTATGATGTCGCGCCTGACAGGGTCGTTGATGTCGCGCTTCCACCAGACAAGGTGCGCGCCCGGCACATGGCCCTGCCTGTAGGCGTTTTCCGGGTCATAGTCGACTTCAAGTATCTTGACACTTTGGTTCTTCAGGTTGCTTGCAACCCAGTCGGTCTCTGTGAGAACCTCTGGATGAGAGTAACTTGCCATGAGAGAGATGTGTCTTTCACACTTACTTAAAATCTTTGGAAGGTACGTAGCTACGCGGATTATGCGCAAAACGCATTTTAAGATGCCAGAATAGCAATAAAAGCAGAGATGGCAAAGACGGCCAAGGTCCGCGCTGTGGCCATAATAACAAAGAGGAAAAACGCCGAAGCCAAGGCGGCTGCTGAAAAGATAGCAGCGATGCTTGATTCAAAGGGCGTCGCCGCCTATGCGATTTCGCCGCTCAGGATAAGCGGCATTGACACCATCGAGCCTGCCGACGTGAAGGGAAGGGCGGACCTGGTGTTTGCGATAGGCGGGGACGGCACCACGCTGAAGGCGTTTCGCACGATCCCCGGCGACGTGCCACTTCTTTCCATAAACGTCGGCGGCCACAGGGGCATACTCTCCGAGGTCGACACGGACAACATGCAGAGCGCGATCAGCGGCATACTTGACGGCAGGGGCTTTTACGATTCAAGGATAAGGATACAGGCGTTTTCAGGCAAGACGGCGTTTCCGCCGGCGCTCAACGAGATACTGATAACAAGGGCAGACCTTTCCCGCACGCCCACCATATCGATAAAGCTGATGGGAGACGAGAAAAGCCACAGGATGGACGGCATCGTCATTTCGACGCCCACGGGCTCGACTGGCCACAACCTTTCAATCGGCGGGCCGGTCCTGCACGAGGGCATGAGCTGCCTGATCCTGAGCCCGATAGCCCCCGTAAACAAGATGCCGCAGCTTGTGATCCCTGTGGAGGAAATTGTTGTGAAGTGCAGCCTAAAGTCGCACCTTGTGATTGACGGGCAGGAGAACTATATCATAAAGGCAGGGCAGGAGGTAAGGATTGCGCGGTACCCGCACGACGTGCGGTTTCTGCGCCTTAACAAGAAGGGCATGAGGCAGCTTGCAAAACTTGGGTTCTAAAGAAGAAGAAAAGCTAGCATTGGACGCAAGCGCGTTCTATGCAGGAATTGTGTTTCTGTCCGGCGCAACAAGGTGCGTGACCACAAGCGCCGTTTTTGACGAAATAAAGCACGTCAAGGCGGCGGCTCTTGACGCGCTGGTGCACGCAGGAAACCTACAGGTGCTTGACCCGGGCAGAAAAAGTATCGACGCAGTTTCCGCAGCCGCAAAAAAGACAGGCGACGTGGCAAAACTTTCTGCAGCCGATGTTTCGATACTTGCGCTTGCGCTTGAGCGCAAGGCCATGCTTGCGTCGGACGACTATGCGGTTGCAAACGTCGCCGCGACGCTCGGAGTTAGAGTGGTTGCATCATCGGGCAAGGGGATCAGGGAGACAAGGAGATACATTGCCTACTGCAGCGCCTGCGGCAGGGCATTTTCGCCCGAAAAGCAAGAATGCCCGCTGTGCGGCAACAGGCTGAAGAGAAGGTACAAAAAAGTTACTACTACCTGATAGGGTTTCTGCGCATCGCCCAGTCGATTATCGAGCCGTCGTACAGCCTGACCTTGTCATAGCCGGCAAGGCGGAACTGCATGTACTTGTGCGATGCCCGCACGCCCGAATGGCAGTAGCACACCACTTCCTTGTCCGGCGTTATGCCCTTGCTTTCAAACTCTTTTTTCAGTTCTTCCGGCGAGAGAAATGCCGCGCCGTTTGCGCCGACTCCCTGCTCCCAGTCGTGCAGGACGGAGTTTGGTATCCTTGCCTGCATGTGCTCCTGCGGGGTCCTTGCGTCCACCACGACAAACGAAGGGTCGCCTGCCCTTGCCTTGATGGCCTCGGCGTCTATCCTTATCTCAGGGTTTGGCTTTGACGTAAACTGCGCCGGCCGGGGTTGAGCCGCGTCCCTCGTGACTGGCAGGCCAAGGTGCTTCCACACCGAAAAGCCAGTGTCCAAGAGCGCGACATCGGGGTGGCCGTGGTACATTATGCTCCAGGCGACCCTTGCAACGGCCGGGTCGTCCTGCTCGCCGTACACCACCACTTTTTTTGAACCGTCAATGCCGTAGCTGCCAAACACCTTTTCTGCCTGCGCGCCCTCTATTACGAGGTTGGCGCCGTTTGGCGCGACCGTTATCACCATCTCTATCCCGAGAGGAAGGGCGTTTTTGATGTGGCCAAAGCGGTAGGGCATCTGGCCCCGCGTGTCAAGTATCACCACGTCTGGATTGTCAAGGTTGGCTGCAAGCCACTTGCTTTCGACGGTTAGCGCCATATATGGGGCAGGATTTGCATCCTGATTTTATAATTCATTGGCCTTCAAAAAGCGTCTTTTGTATCACGCTGTCCGTCTTTGCCGCAGAGTCGAGGATCTTGCGCAGGCGCTGGGCGCGGGCAAGGCCAAAGCCCGGGATTGTCGCAAGCTCTGCCGCCGACGCGTTTAGCGCGCGCTGGGGCGTCTTGAACTTTTCAAGCATCCTTGCGGCAAGCTTGTCCCCCACTCCCGGAACAGACGAAAGAACGTACAGCTGCTGCAAATAAACAGGGTTTTCCTTGCGGATCTTTTTCAAGAGCGGGCCGGACGCTATCCCGCCGTTCTGCAGGCCCTTTGCGGCAAGCGTGCCAAGGAGGACTGCAGTGTGCTCGGCATCTGGCGCATGCAACACAGGTATTCGGAATTCCATCGCCACGGTCGCAAGCGCGTCAAAGGCAAGCGGCAGGCGCTCGGCCATCTTTTTCTTCTTTTCCTCCTCAATGTCTTCAGGGATTTCTGCAAGTTTTGTGAGGTCGCCCTGAATTATCACGATGGGCTTTTGGTAGTGCTTCACAAGCTGCGCGCACTGGACGTACAGCCGGCCATCATATATTGAATGAATTAGATCGTGCACGGTCTTGCGCTCGACGGCAGTGTCCGGGGAAACGATATAGTCGCCGACTATTAGCTGTGCAAAGTCGACAACCACGCCGGACCTGCGCAGGATGTCAGGGATGCCGCTTGGGCGCTCCCTCTCGTCAACCACAATGCGTGCCGGCACGAAAATGCAGAGCGCCTTTCTTGGCTATATTTTTTCTTTTACTCTGCCTTTGGCTTTGGACCCGCGCTTGCGGCCCCGGGGCCACCGCCGCGTATCATCTCGTTTATCTTGGCCTCGACTTCCTTGAGGTTGTCCTTGACGCGCCCTTCCTGCTTTTCGAGGACCTTGACGCGGGTGGCGGACAGCTCTTTCTTTTCCTCAAGCTCCTTTACCACGTCGTCTTTTTTCGCCTTGACCATCACAGAGCCGGCGGCCTTGTAGACGGCGTCTTCCGGCCCGGCCTTTTTCAGCTCGTCAAGGGCACGGTCTGTCTCCACCGCCTCGACTTCCAGCTGCTGCTTTTGCATCATTATCGCCTGCAGGTTCTGCTGCAGCTGTTGTAAGCGTGATACTTGCTCCCTAAGCCACGGTGGAAGTTCCTGTTCGCTCATTTTGTTGTTCGAGAAAAACGTAAAGCACACCAACATAAAATCATAGCGTTAGGCACCGATGAGCCGCGTCGACCAGACGCAGATACGAGTTGACGTTTGCGCGCAGAGAAGCAAGGTCGTCTGTCTCGATAGAAAAGGTGAGGCGGGAGCCGGAAACCTGCAATTCCAGCCTTTCGTTTTTTCCTTCCAGCTTTTTCAGGTCTGGAGCCAGCGCGGAATAAATCGGCCCTGCCTTCGATGGCCCCTTGACCCGGATTCTTATTTCAGCTTTGCAGGCTTTCGAGGTCAATGTCGTACGCGCCCGACGCTATCTTGAAGCTGCACTTGGGGCATTCCCAGATGCCGGAGGCGACGCGGCCAAACCTCAGCGACCCGCAGGACGGGCAGCGGCGCTTCTTGTGGAGCGTGCGGTACACCTTGCCATAGCGCTTGCGGACGGTGGCTCCAAACTTGACGCCCTGGCCCTTCAAGGCTGTCGAGCTCTTTTTACGTGCCATACTTCGTTATCTCCTTCATCTTGGCGCGGACTTCCTCTCCTTTAATTCTTGCTGTCTCGGCCGCCTTCTTTATCTGCTCTATCGTGAACGAGCCCGTGTAGCCCTTTTGCAGCGCGCAGTATCCCTCGTCCGAGGTCGTTATGGTTATCCTTGCGTCCATGGCGCCCTCTTCTTCTGCCGTCGGGTCGACCAGTATCGCGTCGCCTATCCTGACCTGCGTGATAGAGATCGGGATCGTAGTCACCGGCATCGGCATCGTCTTGCCCGTGTCCACCACCTTGCCCTCCTGCATTTCAAGGACGGGTATCTTGGCCGTGAGTATCGCGGCGACAGTCGCGTACGACGTTGCGTCAAAGAGGTTGCCGTCGGCGTTTAGCACGCTGCAGTCCACGAATATCGTGTATACGATCTTGCCCTCTACGAGCACCAGCTTTTCGAGGTCGACGGTCTCTGACTCGCGCACTCCCCTGTCGACTACGCGTGCAAGCTCTATGACCTCCTCGTCTGGAGGGCCTGGCTCGACGTGCGGCGACGCGGTCGGCAGGACCTCGGCTGACACGATGAGGGCGCCCTTGTTCTCAAGGCCCTCAAACGGCTCGCCGGTCTCCACCTTGACGCCTGCTATCACCTCCGAGTTGCCCAGCCTTACGCGGGCTGACCCGTTGGCCTTCTTTATCACGTCTATCTCTATTTCAAGCGGCCTCTGCTCGTCAAACGCGCGGCCGTCAATCCTCTTGCCCTTTGCCATCGAGTCGAGCATCTGCTGCTTGCGCAGGTGCTCCACTATTATCGAGGAACGTTTTGATGTGCTCATTGTTCTTCCTTGACCTCCGTTTCGTTGCCAAAGTACTTCTGCATCAGCGCCTGGCGCTGGATCTCGTAGACCATGTTGCAGCCAGTTATTGCCTTGTCGAGGCACTCGCTGAACTGCTCCGGCGTCAGCTTGCCGTCAAGCTGCATCAGGGTAACCTGGCCGAGCCTCGGCATGTACGCGACTGGCATGTCTGCCCCGCCCTCCTTGTCCTCGGTGTCGTTGATGTCAAGAACTATTTTTTCGTCGACCTTGCCTGCGGCGCACGCTGCGACGATGTCGCGCATGTTGATGCCGGCGTCTGCCAGTGCAACAGACGCAGCCGTGATGCCGGCGCACCTGGAGCCGCCGTCCGACTGCAGCACCTCGACAAACACGTCGATTGCTGCGCGAGGGTAGTCCTCAAGCATGAGCGCCGGCTCTAGCGCCTCGCGCATCACCTTTGAAATCTCGACTTCCCTTCTGGAAGGCGCAGGGTTTTTGCGCGTGTCGGTCGAGAACGGCGACATGTGGTACCTGCAACGCAGCACGCACCTGTCGGGCTGCGCGAGGTGTTTCGGGTGCACCTCCCTTGGCCCGTACACTGCCGCTACAATCTTGTTCTTGCCAAATTCGATGTAAGCCGAGCCGTCGGCGTTTTTCACGGTGCCGACGACTATCTTGACCGGGCGCAGCTCGTCAATGGTGCGCCCGTCTGTCCTCTTGCCGTTTTCATCTATCAAATTTCTTGTCTGTGTCATTTTTGATCTTCAACCTCCATTCCCTCTTCTTCTCCTCCTCCTTCTGCTGCTGTAGTTGCCTCACCACTTGCAGAAGAATCCGCACGGGTTGTTGTTTCCTGCGGTACTGCAGCAGCCCCACCATTACCACTGCCATTACTGCCGTTGCTTGCCGGCGGCACTTCTGCTGCGGGCGTGTCCGGCACGTTAAGGAGGACCTTGATCCTCTGCGTCAGGTTGGACGTGTGGGCCTCGTCTTCCACCATCCTGATCGCCTTTACCGCCTGCTCTATGCCTTCTGGGCTTCTTCCCGTCACGACCACGATGCCGTTCTGGCCGATGAGCACGCGCGTCTGCGTTGCCTGCTCTATCGTCTGGATCATCGAGCCCCGCTTGCCTATCAGGCGCGGGACCCTAGTTGCCGATATCTTTAGCAGTTCGCCCCTTGGTATCTTGCCAAGGTCGCGGTCCTGCAGGGTCAGCATAGGGTCGCGCGTCCTGTCAAAGGCCGCGACTCTTGCGGTAATCATGTCGCCTATCGCAAGGTGCTTTGTCATGTCGTCCCTTGCCGGCGAAAAGTCCCTGCCAAAGACGTCGGATGCAGGAAGGTTAGCCGAGAAGCATGAATTGATGTCCACCTCCCATGAAAGCGAGGTGTGGTCCACTATCTTGCCTATCACGAGGTCGTTTACGCGCGGGATGTACACCCCGGACAGCGGTATCACCTTGACGCCGTCGCGGCCCGCCTCTGCAATGCCAATGCGGGTTGCAATGAGCGCGTTTCCCGACCTTACAACGTTCATTATCGGCCTGTAATTGCCCTCGACTATCTTGTCGCCGGGGATAACGTATCTTCTGCGCACGTCATTCATACGCTATAACTCACCACGGGGCAAAGCCCGTCACAAAACGACTGTTCCATTCCATTATTTCTTCTCCTTGTGGGCAATTATAATAGCTGACTTATATTTTAAGTGGGTGCCATTACGCCTCTTTCACTTCAGCCGTGCCCTTGGTCACAGAGCCGAGCCGGTCGATAAAGTTCCCGCGCATGCCGGCGTTCATCTCGATTACCACTCGCAGAGAGCCGTCGGCCTGCCATTCCTCGCTCTTTAGCTCGCCTGCCGGCTTTATCACGCTGTACGACTGGCCGGCGTACTGCGGAGGCACCCTCACTATCAGCTTCAGGGTCTCCGACTTTAATGGCAATATCGCGCGGAGCGCGTCTACCACGTCCTTGGCCTGGTCCTCTGCCTTTTTGTGCGGGTCGATGCTCACCCTTGCCTGCTCCATTGCCGCCTCTATCCGGGTTATCGGGTGCGGCAGGTGCGACTTGGGGTCTACAAAGCTGTGGTGGATGTACGAGACTATTTGCTTGCGCTTTTCCTCGACCATCTTGCGGCGCTGGTCCGTGGTGAGGTTGAGCTCGCCACGGGCAAGTATCTGCCTGGCCACCTCCGCCTGGTCCGTGGTCTTGAAGTGCTTCATGAGCTTCTCGCTTGAGGCGCGGGAACCCTTGTTTGCGTCAGAGTAGACTTCGTCGGAAACAAGCACGCTTGAAATGTCCGCCCTCTTGCCCAGCTTGTACTCGAGGGCAGGGTCTGGCTTGACCAGCAGCTCGAACTTGTCGCCTTCGACTGAGAGGCGAACTATGGTGAACTTGTTGTCCGTCATACTTTTTACTACAGCAGCTTGTGGACTTGGCGCATATATTTATGCATGTGTCAGGCCGCCGTGCGGGCCCGATAATTTTTGCAAGTTTCGGTAGATTTTTAAGGACGTTTTGGCAACTTTCGGAAGTATTGGTTTCTCCTTCGGTCGAAGTTGTTGAAAAATCAGATAACAGGATCGTTGCCAAGTTTAACAATATTCCAAGGCAGTACGTAAACGCGCTCAGGCGCCTTGCCATAAGCGAGGTCCCGACGCTTGCAATCGACGACGTGGTAATCCTTGAAAACTCGTCAGTCATGCACGACGAGGCAGTGGCGCACCGCCTCGGCCTCATCCCGCTCAGGACCGACCCGGGCAGGTTCGTTATGCCCCACGAGTGCGACTGCGGCAGTACACTCGGTTGCGCCAAGTGCAGGGTTCTGCTAGTCCTTGACGCAGAGGCAACGGACAAGACCAAGGTCGTCACCTCCGGCGAGATGGTGTCAGAGGACGAGATGGTCAAGCCTGTGAGCAAGGACATCCCCATAGTCGTGCTTGCTCCAAGCCAGAAACTGAAATTCGAGGCGTACGCACGCCTTGGCGTAGGCAAGCAGCACGCCAAGTGGCAGCCGACTTCGGCGGCTGTAGTCAAGGACGGCAAGGACGAAAGCGAGATAGTGCTCGTCATCGAGACAAACGGCGCGCTTACGGCAGAAGAGATACTGAAGGAAGCGACGGAGCGCCTGCAGTCCAAGATCAAGAACTTCAAGCAGGTCATAGGCTCGCTCAAGATACCAAAGAGCGCCTAGGTACGTTTATTTGGGGATTCCAGATTTGATTAGGAACGTAAAGAGGACACGAGGATATTATGTTCGCTAACACTCTAGTCGACAATACCGTTTGGACCCTCCGCAAGGCGGCCAAGAAGAACAAGGCGCCCATCTGGAAGGACCTTGAAGACCGCGTTTCCGGCCCGAGGTCCAACAGGAGCGAGGTCAACCTTGGCAGGCTTGCGCAGGTCACAAAGGCAAGCGAGGTTATCGTGGTCCCTGGCAAGGTGCTTGGCACCGGCAACCTGGGCCACAAACTGACAGTCTGCGCGTTTTCAATCTCCGAGTCAGCCGCAAAAAAGATCGGCGATATGGGAGGCAAGGTCGTGAGCCTTGACGACCTGATAAAGAAATACCCGGACGGAAAAGGTGTGAGGATAATTGGCTGACAATAATAATACCAAGAAACCGCAAACCATTGTCGTTGACGCGACAAACTGCATCGCAGGCAGGATGTGCTCGCACGTCTCAAAACTGCTCCTGCAGGGCAACAAGGTCGCAATAGTAAACGCAGAGAAGGCGATGCTTTCAGGCAACCGCTACAAAGTAATCGAGCAGTACAAGGAGCACCTTGAAATCAACTCGGTCACGAACCCCATTCACGGCCCGTTCCACCCAAGGAGGCCGGACACCATACTGTCAAAGATGGTGAGGGGCATGGTGCCAAAGCAAAAGACTACAGGCATTGAAGCGCACCAGCGTCTCAGGGTATATATCGGGGTCCCAGAAGAAATGAAGGCTGCCAAGATGCAGTCGTTTGAAGATTCCAAGATTACCAAGCCGGAGGCATACTATATCTCGATGGGCGACGTCGCCAAGCAGATAGGATGGAAGGGAGTGCCATCATAATCATGACAAGCAAGATAGACCTTTACCCGGGCCAGAGAAAGACGAGCAAGGCCGTGGCGACAATCGCCAAGGGCTCCGGCAGAGTCAGGATAAACAACATACCGGCGGAGCTCGTGCAGCCAGAGGTTGCAAAGGAGCTCTTGCTCACCCCGCTCACGCTCGTTGGCGACCAGCGCAACAAGGTCGACATCAACGTGCAGGTTGCAGGCGGCGGCTTTATGGGCCAGGCGTTTGCAAGCGCAGTCGCCATTTCCAGAGCGCTCACCGGCGACGTCAAGGGCGACAAGGATCCCAAGGAGCACCCGTTCCCAAAGAGCGTCCGAGAAGAGATCCGCAAGAAACTGACAGAGTACGACAGGCACTTTCTCGCAGGCGACCACAGGCAGTCCGAATCGAAAAAGTTCGGCGGCCCCGGCGCAAGGCGCAGAAAGCAGAAATCGTACCGTTAAGCCTTTCTTTCTCTTTTTCCTTTTTCTTCTTCTTCTCTTATCTGTTTTCCATCAGCGTATAGACGCGGTACACCTTGTCTGTCACGCGGTCCCTGTACTTCCATTCCTCGGCCCCAAGCTTCATCTCCTTGAACTTGTTTTTCTCTGACGGGTGGAGCAGGTCGTAGACGTCCTGCCCTATCGATATCCTGTTTGGGCCTGTAAGCGACGTTATCTTGGCGGCCACGTTCATGCAGTATCCAAGAATATCGATTGGCGAGCTCTTGTCATGGCCGTACTGCACGATGACGTTTTCGCCCACGTCCATGCCTATCTTTACGCCAAGCTCGGGGTAATCGTACTGGTTCAAGATGGGGTTGATGCCGTTTTTTACCACCGTTATCATCGACCGGGCGCACTGGACTGCCCTGTCGCAGGCGCTCAGCCGGTTGTAGCTTGCAGGGAAAAACGCAATGACTGCGTCGCCCACGTATTTCAAAACATATCCCTTGTGGCTTTCCACCACCGACGACATTTCCTGCGTGAACGCGCGGATTATAGTCACAAGCTTGTCCACCGGGAGCGTCATGCTCATGTTTGTCGAGCCCACGAGGTCGGCGTACATTATCACGAGCGGGATCTTGCTGCTGACGTGCGACAGCAGGTATTCCTGTCCCGGTTTCAGCGACGAGTCGTACTGGTAGCGGCGCTTTAGCGCGCGCCACAGCCTGTCCTGCGTCTGCGCAACGAGCGTTTCCGAGTCGACGACGACTGTCGTTTTTTCCTCGGCCGAGCTTTCCCCCATCATCATCCCGACGAGGCTCTTGCTCGTGCTATCCTCGGCCTTGTCCTTCTTGGCCTCCTTTTTCTCGTCCTTTGCTTCCGGGGCCACGCCTGCCCTCCAATATTGTAACTCGCGGGATTTAAAGTCATTGAGAATTTGCTGTCCGGACGTGTAAATTTCACGGTTTTATGAATGCAATGCGAGGTTAAAAGACGGGGCGAGCAAACCCATATTTTTCAATCATCTTCATTTTCTTCTTTTACTAGGTAGACGCGTGGTATAGTCAAGGTTAGCTTGTCACGCGGCATTGTATACTCTTGACTAGGCTTGACATACCACAAGAAGACTTTCTTGCTGTTTAGTTCAATACTATAGATTAGGCGGTATTTGCCATTAGCAATACGAAGAACATATTTTCCCTCAAGAGGTCGACGAAGTGGCTTTGACAGTCTATTATTCTGCTCAGGAAAAGGCGCTACCTCTAATGTTTCGATTATTTTTTGGAGTTCCGCTTTTTCACGAATGGTCAGAATTCGGATCGAGGTTTCGTATCCGGGATTCTTGAATATTACTTGGAAGTGCTCCGCAGTCAAAAGAACTCAAAGACTAGGATGTTTCTTCCTTAAGAAGTGCCACTTCTTCAGGATTGCTAAGTATATCCATAGTGTCTGTATATGCATCCAGATTTTCAGCGTGGGAAAGACCCTGTTGTACCAGGGTTTCAAGCTTGCCAGTATCACGATGTTTCTTGTTATTCAGAAGTTTGGCTATACAAAATATTGCAAGCATTGTCCCATAGAGCGACTTTAGTAGGTCAAGTCCATCAATTTGTTCGAGAGCCTTGTCAAATTCTTTGGGTCGGTTTGTCTGAATAGCAATTATTACATTTTGATAGTCTTCCAAAATAGAAATCATACGAACAATATCTTCGATGACTTTATCGTCAAGATCGGCCCTTCTATTTGCATCAGTTTTCACATTATCATAAAAGGCAATATCTGATTGAATAATTTCTATCATTCTAGTCCTATTGTTCTTTGCAACCAATTCCACCAAACCACCCGCCATTATGATAAAGGAATCAAGGGAATCGTCGAAAGTGGATTCTATTTTCTCCCTCTTTGCTTTAAGGATAGAGTCAATAGTATTATTCATTCCCTTAAGCAATACTCGAGCCGCAATTCTATCCTGTAATTTTGGTAAAAGGGATTTCAATGACTTCTCGTCATTCTTACGAATAATATTTGCATCTACAGGTGTCAGTCTTTCCATTACGAGAGCCATTATGCGTAATACTAGTTGTCCATATGCCTATAAGAGATTTTGGTCCTCATGACATCTCAATAGGCTTTATCTCCTTATCTTTACAGCATATCTTCTCACTAGGTTATTGGAGTTGTCTACAAAACAGATGAAGGTCTGGACATAAACGAATCCTGACAGTCCGTGCCTAGGTATTCAAAATGTCTATCCAAGAGATCGCTTTATCCAAATTGCGTTACCAATAGGACAGTAGGCAAGAAAACCAGAGCGTTCTTGTGTTCAGATTTTTTTCATCGATAGATTCATTGAGATTATATGTCAGGACTAGCACACCACGGCAAGGATGAGGCTCCCGCTCAAGGGCACGGACTATTTCAGCAAGCAAGCAAACGCGGCATTTGAGAACATCCAGGCAGAGTTCCTTGAGGCAGTCAAGCCCGCAATAGCCATGCAAAAGTCGCACGCGATGCTTGGGGACGGCACCGTTACGCAGACAGACACCTTTGACCCGCAGAACGTGCAGACGTTCTACCAGAGGCTGACAAACAGGATGGAAGGCTGGCTTGCAGGCGGCATTTCAAAGTCGGTCACCGACGACCTCCACAGGCTGTTCTGCCAGTTCAGCAGGGACGTTGGCAACAAGTACTACATCTCTGGCTACTTTGGCATCCAGTTCCACGCGCTGCCGTACTACAAGGCCGACAAGCGCGTGATAGAGGTCCAGAAAGAGCTTGCCAAGATCGCGGATGATGCGACCGCGCTGTACGGCAACATCAGGGACAGCGCCGACAGGGCGCTTGGGCAGGAGCTTGAAAAGCGCGGCCTGGCAGAAATGGACTTTGAGGGCCTGTTTTCCAAGATGTTTGAAGACGAAAAGCTGGCAGAGGAGCTTGACAAAAAGGCCGCGTCGGTGGAAGGCCAGGCCGAGTTCCAAAAAATGGGCGAGAGAAAGAACGCGCTATTTGCAGAGCTCAACGACCTGATGATAGAATTGTATCAAACATCAGCCGTGCCGATAGACTACAACAGGCTGATGCAGGGCGAGGAGGGCGTCTGCACGTATTTTGACATCGAGCTGATAAAGGGTAGCAAGAAGGCGATAAAGCGAGAGGCAGTGTTTGAGACTGGAAAGATACCAAAGGTAGACGCCGACAAGGTAGCGGGCGAGCTTGCAAGCGTGGTAAAAGCCCTGAAAAAGGCCAAGTAGTATAACAATCACTTTTTGACGATGAATGCAACCATGGCAGCGGCCGCCAGTGCAGACGTGATGATGCTGTAGGTCGCGGCAATACCAATCCCCGACGAGTCGAGCAGGAACCCAAACACTACGTTTGCGGCAAGGAATGAAAAGCCCGCGACCAGGTTGTAAAGCCCATAGGCAGTGCCGCGGTGCTCGCTTGCTGCCACGTACCGGGGAATCACTGCACGCTGGACGGTCTCGGCTATTCCCACATAGGCGCCGTACACCAAGGCAAGCACGTACGCCTGCGCCGCGTCCGCGCTTGCAAGCATCAAGAACGCGCTTGCCGCAAACACGCCGTACGCAAGTACGAGCATCTTTTCCTTGCCTGCCCTGTCTGCAAGCGCGCCGGCAGGGTATCCGATGGCAGCGTGGGCCACATTTATCGCAAGGTAGACGAGCGCCACCGAGCCGTCCGGGACGCCGAGGTCCGACGCGCGTACGAGCACGAACGAAAAGTTGAACGCGCCGACGCCAAAGACGGCCATTATTGCAAGCAGGGCGACAAACCTCCTCTGCGAAAGGACTGCCCGGACGTTTGCAGACATCGACCGCGGCTTTGAAGAAGAGGAGGGCGCAATGCGCTCCTTGACAGACAGCACGAGCACTGCGACTGCAAGCGCGCCGGGCAAGATGGATGCGTAAAACACGCCCTGGAACCCGACGTACGGAAACAGCGCAAACGCCAGCGCGGGCCCGACTATTGCGCCGGCATGGTCCATCGAGCGGTGGATGCCAAACGCCCGGCCGACCTTGGCCTCCGGCGCCGACTCGCTTATCAGCGCGTCGCGTGGCGCGGTGCGCACGCCTTTTCCAACCCTGTCAAGCGAGCGCACCACAAAGGCGTCGGCCCAGCCGGCGGCCGCGCCAAAGAAGGGCTTGCTTGCGGCCGAAAGCGAGTAGCCAAGCGCCACCAAGGGCTTGCGCCTCTGCGTCCTGTCGGAGAGCGCCCCAGAGCCCATCCTGACAGTGTAGCCGAGCATCTCGCCCACGCCCTCTATGAGCCCAAGGAGCGTGCGCGACGCCCCAAGCGGCCCCGTGAGGAACAGGGGAAGCAGCGCAAAGACCATCTCTGACGAGACGTCGGTGAAAAAGCTGACAAAGCCTAGCGCGTAGACGTTTCTGCGGCCGGCCTTTTCTTTTTCTCCCTCTTCGACCAACGCCCTGCTAATTGCAGGCCGCGCTTGTATCCCTTGTGCTAGTCATTGTCTGCTACTTCGTCCAGGTTCACGCCGGCGCTAGAATCGAAACTAGCAGCAGGCGGCACGGTATCGCTATTTCTTGGCGCGCCCATTTTTGGAGCCTTTTTCCTCCTATCTTGTTTAATATGGACGACCTGCTGCGGAAAGGGTATCTCGATCCCGTTTGTTTCAAGCTCCCTCTTTATCTGCTCGACAAGCAGCTTTCTCATGTCAAACCACACGGTAAACGGCACCCAGCACCAGATGTTGATGTTGACGGCCGAGGCGCCGAGGTTGTCCACGTACACGTCGGGCTCGGGCTCGACGAGCACCAGCGGCGTGCCCTTCAGGCTCTGCCGGATGATGCCGATTGCCTTTTGCGCGTCCGAGTCGTACGAGACCCCTATCACGAGCTCGACCCTGCGCGCTGCGGCGCCGGAAAAGTTGCGGATCTCCGACAGAAAGACGTCGCTGTTTGGCAGGCGCACGTACGTCCCGTCGAACATGCGCAGGCGCGATGAGAGCGCCGTCACCTCCACCACCACGCCGGCGACGTCAGGTAGCTTGCCCGTTATGAGAACGGGGTCTCCTATCTTCATCGGCTTGTCGATTTGCAGGAATATGCCCGAAATCAGGTTTGAGAACAGCGACTGCGTGGCAAAGCCTACGATGATGCCGGCAAAGCCGCCTGCAAGGAACAGGCCGGAGAGGTCGAGGCCAGAGACCCCAAGCGCCGAGAGCAGCGCCACGGCTATTATGCCGTAATAGACGGTCCTGCCGGTCGCCTTCCTTGCGTCGGGCGGCAGGCGCGTGCCCAGGTACTTTAGCGTGACGAGCCGGACTCCGTGCGCTATTGCAAAGCCGGCGACGATTATCGCAATCGTGAGTATGATGGCAAACGGCGTCACCTGGACTCCAAAGATGTCAATCGTGCTTGGAAGCCCAAAGATCGATGTCGCGGTGTTATTGGACATAGCTGATTCTTCTGCCGCCAAGGCAGCTCACATAGAGGCCCTTCTTGTATATGTACATATTTTATTTTTAGATCCACCCGAGCCGGCGGAAATACACCATCATCGCCCCTGCAGACGCGCTTGACGCAAGGACGATTAGCGCAAAGGCGGTGTACGGCCCAAGGAACGTCCACGGCCCGTTCTCTGTGCCGCCGGGTATCGGCACGTTCATCCCGTAGAACGAGCCCACTATGGACGCCGGCATGGAAAGCGTGAATATTATCGTGAGCACCGCAAGTATCTTGTTGGACCTGTCGCTGCTGTGCATAAAGTCGGTGTCCTTGAAGATCTCTATGGTGTCCTTGGACTCTTCGAGCGTCTCTATCACCTTGTCGATGTGGTCCTGCACGTCGTCGTAGTACAGGGTGAGGTCCTCTTCCGAAAAGCGCTGGACGTCCTTTGCCACCAGCTCTGCAAGCGTCCGCCTCATGGGAATCGCTATGCGCCGAAGCGACGTGACTTCCCTGCGCAGGTACGAGATCTCGCGGGCCACTGCCACCCGCTCGTCAAAGACGGCGTCCTCGATGTCTTCCATGTTGCCCATTATCTTGCGGACGTTGTTCAAGAGCTCGTCCACGAGCGCGTCGACCAGGCTGTGGTACAGGTAGCCGGCCGACCTGCCCATCAGCTCCTTGCGCACGCCCTCGCTCCTTTCGCACGCGTCAAACGTATCCGTCACGGTCTTCAGGTCTTCCTGATGCACCGTCACGAGGTAGCCCAGGCCAAGGAACGCTGCAAGCTGGCTTGGCTTTGGCACGCGCTCTTGCGCCACGGCCGGAAAGTGCAGTATGACAAAGACGTGAGTCTTGTAGCGGTCGATTTTTGGTATCTGGATTTTAGAGACGCAGTCTGCCAGGTTCAGCTCGTGGAACGAAAAGCGCCGGCCAAGCTCGCGCATGTCCTCGCGGGTGGGCGCAGAAATGTCCACCCACACAAAGCCCTCGTTTTCCAGCTGCCTGAGCATGTCCAGCTATCACACATCCACTACGGATATTGAAAAAAGCTGTTGCTGTGTATGTATGTTGCCGCACGCCCCGCGCGGAGGCGCAATGCAGGCTCCACTGTCGAGAGTACTGGTGCAGATTCAGGCGCAACCCACGCAGCAGATTCTACTCTTCCCACGCATGACGTGTGTCAGCCCTTGCAAGATTAATGATGCTTCTGCGCGCTGGCAAAAAGTCAAAGGCGCTTTTGAAAAATCATGATCGCGTACAAAATCTTACTCCCAGATCATTCCCGCGTTTTTCTCTCTCCACATTTTTCCGGGTGGGGCTTTGTGCAAAAAGTCAGAAGTTGAGCGTGGGAATCTTGAACTTATGATACTGATTGAGCGTGGCTAAGTCACTTTTAAACAAAGCCTCCGGGTGGAAAACATTTACAAATCATTGGTTCCGTTGTCACAGGTGTTTGTTGCAGGAGCTGTTTGGGCGCCACAAGGTCAAGGCGGGGTCGGAGCCGCTTGAAATAACGTTCCGGAACCAGAAAATAGTCATCGCCGGAGGAGCCGCCGGCGCGTACTCGTACAAGCGCTACGCTGCAGGCGCGCTTGCCGCAGAGACTACCATAGTCTCCGACAAGGACGACGGCATAGTCGTGGGCATCTTTCCCATAGCCCCGCTCCTCACCCCAAAGCAAGTGGCCAAGAACATGTACATCAAGTTCAGGTCGCCAGTCGTGATGGACCAGAGGAGCGACGCAGTCGTGTACACAAAGATCCCAATAGAGATAGGCGTGTACCGCCAGTCGGAAGACGAAGAGCTACTGATAGACGCGTTTTCCCTTTCGCTCCAGAGATACGCTCTGTACGGTTCGCCGGAGGCCGGCACGGTCTGCCGCTTTTTCGAGTCAGAGACCAGTACCACGGAAGACGGCATTTGCGCAGAAAAGTACACAGAGGCCACGGTAAGGATCCGGATAAGCAACGCCATCGACAACGTGGTCAAGATAAGCAAGGTGATAGTGCCGATGGACGGGGTCGTGCTGGACCACGCTCAGGACGACGCGTGGGTGCCCGGCGGGGTCGACGTCCGGCTCGACGTGGCCTTTGGCAAGGACATCGTCAACGTCCGCATCAACACCAAGGTCAAGCGCGCCGACAAGACCAGCGTCGCCAAGAGGGAAGAGACGCTGGTGTTCATGATGGACGCCGGCTACTGAACCGTGTGTATTAGCTCCACCAGGTTGCGCTTTGGCTTTGGCTGCAGCATCTTTTGCGGGTAGCCGATGCACAGTATCGAGGACGGCACGAGGTCCGTGCCGAGCGCGGACATGACCTTCTTTTCGTCTATCATGCCTATCCAGACGGTGCTCAGGCCAAGCGCGTGCGCGGCAAGCTGCGCGTACGCGGCCGCAAGCGTGGCGTCCTGCACGGAAAACTTGCGGATTATGTCCTGCGGAAAGTTCAGTTTCACCCTTTGCGGGTTCATGCAAAAGACGAGCACCTCCGGCGCGTTCACGTACGGCTGCCTGTTTGCGGCCTCGACAAGCCTCGCCCTCACGTCTGCTTTTTTGACGTTGAATATCTCAAACCCCTGAAACCCGCCGGCGGTTGGTGCCGTGTCGGCGGCTGCAAATATCATTTCCATCTTCCAGTCCTCCACCTGCCTGTCCTCGAACTTGCGCTGCGACCTGCGGTTCAGCATCACGTTGAATATGTTGGTCTGAAGAACGTCCTCGACGCCTTCCGGCGCCTGCTGCGCGACCTCCTCCTTCGGGTACAGCTTGCCGCTTTCCTCGCCGGCGTAGAGCCTGGAAAATACGTCAGATGGGTACGACGATGACATCTCAGGGACTAGGTTTGTGCGCAGCGCAGAAAAAGGTTTCTTGCCGCTGCTATTCTTTTATGGCAAGCGTCTTGAGCACCATCTTGTCGAGGTCGAACATCCTGACAAGGTGGTTGTTGGTGTCGGCGATGTACAGCGTGTTTCCTTTCTGCTTGACGTCGGAAGGCTCGAAGAGCCCGAGCGTGTCGCACGCAGGGTCGTCTATTCTGCACATCATCATCGCCTTGTCTGCAGCAGCCCTGCCCACCACGGTCGATACCTGCTGCGTGTCGAGGTCTATGAGGCGCACGGCATGGTTGTACGTGTCGGCGACATAGATCTTGTTGCCTGCGCAGTGGACTCCCAGCGGGTGCTGCAGGCGCGCCCAGGCAAGCGGGCCGTCCTTAAAGCCAAACTCGAAAAGGCCTTCGCCCACCACGGTCTGCACTGTCTTTTTGGAAAAGTCAAGGAGCCGTACCGCAGACACCTCGCTGTCCGCGACTAGCAAAAAGTTCCCATAGATAGAAAGGCCGCTTGGCTGCGCAAACTGGGCCTCTGAAAAAGAGCCGTCGACGATGTTTTCATAGCCGCTGCCGGCAAACGGGCCAATCTTGCCCGACTCGATGTGGTAGGCCCATATCTGGTGCAGGCCGGCCATCGCGATGAACAAAAAGCCGTCAGAGTACGCAAGGTCCCAGGGCGAGCTCAGCTGCGTCATCTTGCCGTCCTGAGCTCCTGAAATCCACGCGCCCTGCCTGCCGTCGCCGGCAAGCGTCCTGACTGTTTTTGCGGAAATGTCGATTTCCCGGAGCGCGTGGTTCTCGGTGTCTGCGACGTAGATTATCCTGTCCCCGGCCCACGCAAGCCCCTGTGGGCGGAAAAAGCGCGCCTCTTCAAAACTGCCGTCGCGCAGGTCCCGCGCCGTGCCTCCCACCTTGTGGACCAGATTCCCGCTTTCAATATCCACGACAAGCACGCGGTTGTGGTTTGAATCGCTTATCGCAAGCATCCTGCCATCCGGCGAAAACGCAAGCTTGCCGGGGTACGACAGCACGCGCTTTTGCGCCTGCTTTGGATGCCCTATCTCGATTGGCTCTTTTGCAAGCGTCCCTGCGGCACGGTGCCGCTCCAGCAGAACGCCAATCACGTCGTCAAGCTCGTCGCGCTGGCCCTCGCCGGCCTGCTGGTACACGACATTGCACTTCGGGTCGACTATTACGATCGTGGGCCACGCAGTGACGCCGTACGAGCGCCAGATCTTCATTTCCTGGTCGACTACTACAGGATGACCTATTTCATAGCGGCCGATTGCCTCCTGCACGTTTTGCGCCTGCTGCTCGTTAAAGAATTTCGCGGAATGAACGCCGATGAACACCACTGGCTGGCCGCGGTACTTTTTCTCCAGCCAGTCGAGCGTGGGAAGCGTGTGCATGCAGTTTATGCAGCAGTATGTCCAAAAGTCAAGCACCACCACGTGGCCCTTCAGGCCTGCCATGGAAAGCGGCTTTTCTGCGTTGAGCCACGCAAACCCTTCGGGGAATTCCTGTGCCTTGTAGTTGCTGCTACTACCGGCGTTACCGGCCATCCTGCTGCGGAACATGCTGCAGGCACCGTATCCAAAAGATCGGATTTAAACCATCGCTATCGAGGCTTCGCCCTTGTTCAGGCGTATGATGTTCTGGTAGTCTGGCGGCTTGGGCGGCCAGTCCTCGGTCATGTACTTGAAAAAGGCATCCTTGTCGGCTGCCTTTAGCGCGCCGTTGTTTTCCCGCTCGGTGCCGATGGTTGACGACGTCCTAGCGTTTCCAAGGTGGTGAGCAGCGCCGACGTGCGCCGGGTACACCTCCACGCCGTCTGCAAGCTTCATCAGTTTTCCGTGCAGGCTGTCAAACAATTTATCGGACTTGTCGCGGGCGTCGCCGCCGAGGTCTACCCTCCCCACGTCTCCGACAAAGAGCGTGTCGCCTGTCAGTATTTTCCCGTTGTTGACAAGGATGCACATGTGGTCGTACGTGTGGCCCGGCGTGTAGACAAACTTCAATTCGACGTCTTCTCCCAGCTTGATAGCCTGCCCGTCCTTGAGAGGGATTGTCTTGAACCTGCTCTGCGACTTTTCAGACATGTGGACGCCTGGCAGGCCAAACTGCCTGGCGATGTTGCGCGCGCCGGAAACATGGTCGGCGTGCGTGTGCGTGTCAATCACGTACACGATCTTTAATCCAGCTTTTTTCGCCTCCTCTGCCACATAATCGGTGTCAAGGAGCGGGTCAACAATGGCGCATTCCTTGGTCATTGTCGAGCCTATCAGGTACGTGACGCAGCCAGAATCCATCCTCCTTATCTGCTGGAAAACCAGGGCCAACTGGCGAAACGAGGAGGAGCCCCGGTATAATAACATTAGAACCACCACGTTATTGCCACCTTTTTCACAAGGTGAAAAGCGGGTTCATAGATTAAATACCGTCTTCGCGGACTTTTTTCTATGGAATGCGCAGTTTACGATACATACGTGCAAAAGAAGGACGGCAAGATAATGCACTTTGACGTCGTGGTCGAGGCAAACACCCCCCACGAAAAGGCCATCCAGTACGGCCAGCAGTGGCTCGCAACCGTGGGCCAGGCAGGACAGAAGATGACCTCTGAAGAGTGCCAGTTCTGCCACATCCAGGAAGCTCCGCCGTTTGTAGAGAAATCAATCAAGCAGCAGGGCTACTGGATACAAAAGATGGAAGGCTGCCCTAACTAACCAGGGGCCTTTTTTCTTTCTGTTATTCTTATCCTTCTCCTTTTACCCACTGCGCGGTTTTTGCCACTTCATCTATCTTGTCCTCAAGCATCACAAGCCGCTGCGGCTCGGGGCCGTACCTGTACACGCTCTTGGTCGCGTCGCCAGCCGTTATCGAAGTAGTCTGAGACGGGAGGTCCGTCACCTGCGCCTCGTAGCGGTCTTTCATCGAGAAGAACCCGACGCGGTAGAATTCGTCCACGAGCTCCTTGACGTCGGACTGCGCGATCTGCGCCCTCTGCTCGCCCTTGGCATAGACAAAGTTGCGGCCCTCATACACCACGGTGCCGTTGCCAAAGACAGTGACCGTATAATCGGGACAGAAACCAAAGCAGGGCGTTCTTTCAAGCGATATTGTCACGTCCTCGATGTTGCCCTCAAACCCGGAGGGAATAGAGAACATTGAAAACACCACCACAAACGCAACGCCCACCACGATACCGCCTGCAACAGCGCTGCTGCTCACGGCTTTTTCTCAGGACGGTTGCTTTTGAGTCTTTGGGAAGGCACAAATTATAATTAAGGCGCTTGGCTGCTGTTGCCCTGCATCCATAATAATGAATGACGACAGCGTGTGGAAGGCCGACAGGAAGCACAGGGTCCCGACCTATGACGACATTGTGAAGGCAAGGAGCCTGCTGGAGGGCACCGTCAGAAAGACCCCGCTGCAGCGCTCAAGCACGTTTTCAAAGCTTGCCGGCACAAACGTGTTCCTGAAACTTGAATGCCTGCAGCTGACCGGCTCGTTCAAGGTGCGCGGCGCGCTTGCCAAGGTGGGCAGCCTGACAGAAAAGCAGGCAGGCTATGGCGTGATTGCGGCATCTGCAGGCAACCACGCGCAGGGAGTCGCGTTTGCAAGCGCAAGGAAAAACGTGCCCTGCACGATTGTCATGCCGCAGAACGCGTCGCCGGCCAAGGTCGCGGCCACAAGGTCGTACGGCGCAGAGGTGGTCCAGAAGGGCTTTAACTACGACGAAGCGTGGGAGGCCACGCAGGAAATCGCAAAACAGGAGGGCAAGACCATAATCCACGCGTTTGACGACCCGGACGTGATTGCAGGGCAGGGGACCATCGGCCTAGAGCTTATGGAAGACCTTGCAGGCGCCGACAGGGTGTACCTGCCAGTCGGAGGCGGAGGTCTTGCCGCAGGCGTATCCATCGCGATCAAGGCGAAAAAGCCGGACATCAAGATAATCGGAGTCGAGTCAAGGGCGTTTCCTGCGATGAAAGAGTCGATGGCAAAGGGCTCGCTCCAGTCGGTAAAGGCAGGCTATACAATCGCAGACGGCATCTCTGTCAAGAGCCCCGGCAAGCTCACGTACGAAATAGTCAGCAAGCACCTTGACGACATTGTGCTTGTAGACGACACCGCGATTGTAAAGACGATGTTTCTCCTAATGGAGCGCGCAAAACTCGTAGTCGAGCCGGCAGGCGCCGCAAGCCTTGCATACCTTCTCTCAAACGGCCACCAGGCGGGCAAGAACGAGAAGGTGATATCATTGCTGTCGGGCGGAAACGTCGACATGTACCTGCTCGGCCAGGTGGTGGCAAAGGGCCTGATGCAGATGGGCAGGCTGGTCAAGATATTCATCCTGCTCCCGGACAAGCCGGGCGCCCTGAAAGAGGTGGTCGACGACATTGCAGAACTGTCGGTCAACATCGTCGAGGTGGAGCACGACAGGCTCTCGGCCAACATCCCCGCGGGGACCGCAGGCGTCTACCTGAGCCTGGAGCTGGAGAACGAGAAGCGCTCGCAAAAGCTGCTTGACTTTATGAAAAGGAAAGGAATAGAGTTCAAGGTAGTCAGCTAGTTAGCGCAACTAGCTGACATAGTCGTATTCTCTAAAGCCGGCCTTGTCCGCGGTGCTGCCGCCGAGTTTTACAAGCACGAACTCCTTGTGCGCCTTTGTCACCGCAGAGTTAAAGTCAATTTCCTTTCTGTGTAGGCGCTCGTACTCGTCTATCGACAGTTTCACGCGGTCGCCAATGTCGTTCTCAAGGTCCAGGCCCTTGACGATCTCCTTGTAGGTGGGCTGCATGATGCCGGAAAAGACCATCGCGCTGCTTCCGCTCCCGTACGAGCCAAAGCCGATACGCTTGCCCTCAAGGTCCGTGCCCTTTTTGAACTCGAATTCAAGCAGGCTTCTCAGGCCCATGTACATCGAGGCCGTGTAGAGGTTGCCAATCTGCGCAGAGGCTTCAAGGGAACTTGCCATCTTTTTCTCGTACGTCTCGTTGTAGAACGACGTCTGCATGAACGCCCTGCGGAACTGCTCGTCTGCCTTCATGAAGTCAGTGTCGGCAAGAATGGATTCAATAGTGCCCCTCGGGTCCTTTGGCTGCGGCTCGTTCATGCCTATCTCCTTTGTGACGTGCTTCCAGCGCGGGAGGTGGCGCCACTCGTGCCTCAGGAGGTATGCAAGCGCCTTTTCGCCCATCCTGCGGTACGGCAGGTGGACGGAGAAAAAGTCGATGTGGTCGGTGATGGCCTCGCCCTCGTTCAGTTTAACAAGTCCTGTCTTCAGGGCCTTTTCCTTGTAGGCGTCAAACGCCTTTCTCACCTGTATGAGGTAGAGAAGGTTGGAGTAGCCGCCGTTAACAAGCGGGGTCTCTTTGCCAAAGGGCCTGTAAAAGTCGTACTCGTTTTTGATGACGGTGGAAGCGACCTTGGGGTCAAAAGCCATGAGGCGTGGCTCTTCCTTTATCAATAATGCAACAGCGCCGGCTCCCTGCGTGTACTCGCCGGCTGAGCCAAGGTCGTATTTCGCAATGTCGCTCACGATGACGATTGCGGCCTTGCCGCTGTTTTCCTCGGCGCGTATCCAGTTGGCGTTATCGTGCAATGCATATGAACCTGAGACGCAGGCAAACTTGCACTCGATGCCGCCGGCGTGCTCAAAAGAGCCTTCCCCGTACACCTGCTCCAGCATGCCTATGACAAAAGAGTTGAGGGCCTTGGATTCGTCAAGCGCTGATTCTGTAGCGACATAAAGCCTGCCGACGTCCTGCGGGTGTATGTGCGCCTTTTGCATGAGTTTCAGGCAGGCGTTTGCTGCCATGCAGGCAGGGTCCTGATTGGTGTCGGCAATCGCCATCTTGCGGATGCCGATGCCGTACTCTAGTTTCTGCGGATCAATTCCTCTAGCTTGGGCGAAATCCTTGTAATCGATGTAAAGCTTTGGGACATAGATCGCCAGATCATCAATCCCCACGACTGGCATATCTACATTCAAGATAGGCTCTAGTCATTTAAAGGTATTTCTTGAGCTATTTGACCTGCTCATAATAGCTTTTAGACCCACATTTGCTCTCATGCGGCGCCATCAGGTTTAAATTATCTTGTTGCATAGTGTGTGCTACATCGACCAAACCGATGGGGAACAAACGTCTGGTCGGCGTAGTCAAAAGCTGCGTCCGGCCAGGCTATTATTATCACTTCTCGTTTCAATTCAGATAACTCAAAAGACTTTTGATTGAAATCTCCTTATACAATGCATCTATTAGTGTGCGACAAGCTATTGAATTAGCCTGTCTTTGGTCAAAACAACGCTCACCAGTTCGCATTTGTCGATTTCATTCCCATTCTCAGAAAAGATAATTTGGTTCAGGGCCTCTTGATCATGATTCTTACAACAATAGCTGTTACCAAACTGGATGCAAGGATGACAGGCGCTAGAGGAAATTCTGGAATGGTTCTAGAATCTACAACCTGATAGATAAATTCATGCTGCTGGTTACTCGGTGCAGAATTGGTACCATAAAACTGTATTACCACTATTGCGCTTTGTATTTCTTTAAAATTGTACTTGATTGTCACATTTCCATTTGCGCTGTGCAGCATGTTGTTAGGACTGTTAGCCTGTTTTGCAGCATTGAATAGTTCATTGCCTGATGAATCTAGCGAGTTTGTGATCACGATATTGTAATTGACATCTTTGAGCGGCTTTGCACTGTTGGGCTCGAAGAAGGATACATTAAAGGTATAGTCCGTCCCGTTTGCCAAGTATGGCAAAACTTGATTTGGTTCATCAAATTTGACAGGGCCCAAGACTTCAATACGCACATCCGTACCTTCTAACGAAGTAGTACTAACAAGACCAAAGTCAACCGCGGCATAAGCAGCAATAGGAATCAAGGATAAAGCTGCAATGCTAGCTAGCACTGTAGACAGAATTATGGCGATAATGGCCAACCTCGCTTGATATTTTCTCAAATGGTGTCACCAATATTTGAAGCGGGCAGCGATACCTATCAACAGCTTGTACAATTACGCGATATTACCAGCGTGCTTGTATTGTATCCTATACAGTTTGTTTGTCCTGCACAACATGCAAATGCGCCATTATTTGTTTCTGCAACTATAGTAGGCGTAAAGGTTATCACATTATCGTTCTGGTCATAGTATTTGAAATTATTAAAGTCTAGCGGATTGCGCCAAAAACTTGTTTAAGCTTCAGTCTAATAGTATGGCCAGTAGGATCATAGCCTAAGGACTGGTACGTGCCATTAGTATTGCCACTCCATCCATACCAAAAGTACCACCCTTGAGGCTGGCTTCCTCCGGATGCAAAGTATGTGACGCTGCATTCTACCCATTTAATTCCAGGATGTGCATCCGTTACATCCACAAGGTTTGCAGCAGTACACCATTTGCCTGTCGATGTAGATGCAAGCGACGTTACTCCGCTCGGTACTACAAATTCTACACTGCTTCCCCATGGTACTGGACTTGCTGGCGCGGTCGCCTTTAAGAAGTATTGAGAGTTAGCCATTTTCATGTTTATTTCGAAGATTTTGCCATAAGAATATAGTTTAACCATGATGCGGAAAGTTTTTATCGCATATCCCAAATATTGGGGAGTATATAATTAATAGGCAAACGGACCTATGTATTTTATTTCCACCAAAACAGAGAAATTCCCTGACTCTCGATAGGGTGCAAGCATGGACAACAAAACCGCCAAGGCAGATTACACCATAAACGACCTCATTGCAAAGAGGTGGAGCGCAAGGGCGTTTTCCGACAGGCCAGTTGAAAAGCAAAAGGTAATGTCCCTTTTAGAGGCCGCGCGGTGGGCGCCTTCAAGCTCTAACGAGCAGCCGTGGCGGTTCATCGTCTTTACCGCTGAAAACAACAAAGAGATGCTAGAGGCCGCGCGGTCGGTCCTTTCAGAGGGCAACTCGTATGCCAGAAAGGCGCCAGTCCTGATGTGCGCGGTCGCCAAGAGGACGTACACACACAACGACAAGGACAACAGGCACTACATGCACGACGTTGGGGCGGCTACTGCGTACATGTTCCTTGAAGCGTACAATCAGGGCCTCGCCATGCACGTCATGGGAGGATTCGACGTTGAAAAGGCAAGGCAGAGTTTTGAAATACCACAGGGATTCGAGCCTGCAACGATGATAGCAATAGGATATTACGGAAACCCGGAAACGCTGCCTGAAAAGCCGCGGGAAAAAGAGCTTGCGCCAAGGTCGAGAAAGCCCATAGGCGAGTTGGCGTTTTCAGGCCGGTGGGGCTCTACTACCAGCATCATCTAGACCACCATTATCTCGATCTCGTCATAGGCGTCCTTTACCGCAAGCAGGAACAGGTCGTCCTCGTATATCAAGAGCCAGTCCTTGACGCCAAGCACCGGGACCTTGCGCGCCAGTATCCTGCCTGTCTCGTTTATGGTGGTGACAATGTAGGCATGTTTCGGCAGCCTATTGTCGCCTAGCCTGAACAATGTTTCCTGCAGGTCGACTCCGAGCCGGCCGCCCTCGATGTTGATGTTGACGGTGTCGCCGCGACGGTTTTCCACCTTGGCAGTGACGTAGCTCTGGCCCACCGAGAACGGGCTGACGTGCAGCATCACCCTGTTTGACGCCGGGATGCGCGGTATTTCGTTGTAGGTCTTTTCCGACAGTTCGTCGTAAAAGCCGCTCTTCATTTGCTTTTTCGCGCCATCAATCTCTGGGCCGCGACTATGGCGGCAATTGCGCCGGCGACTGCAACCATCGCCCCGGCAGGAAATTCCGGCACCACGACTGCACCTCTTGCAATCCCGTTTCTCGTGAGGTCAGGCGCCTGCCCTTCCTTGACTAGCCCCTTGACCGTCACCTCGACGCGGTAGTTCTCGTCGGCAGGGAAGTTCAATCCCGTCTGCTCGCCTGCGCCGCCCTTGGCAATCTGGTCCGCCTTTGCAAATACCTCCTTGCCGGCCTTGTCAAATATCTTGATGTCGTACTTGACGTCGTCGGTGATGCTGGCGCCGGCAAACGCGTCGACAAACCGCATGTTGAGTTTCGTATCGGTGCCTGCCTTGAGCTGGCTTGGAGTCCAGTTCATGAGGACATGGATGCCGCCCGTGTCTGTGGATATCTCGCCTGATGTCTGCTCCCCTGCGGCGCCGGCTGGAGAGAAGGAGAACGACATCTTTCCATCAGCCGGAGGATCGTTCCTGGCCATGTCCAGTATGTCGTTCTTGTTTATCAGAAAGTGCAGTATGAGGTTGTTCTCGTCTGCGAACGGGTCGACTGCCAGCATGCGGCCCGCAATGGGCTTGCCGTTGACCTTGGCCTCAAAGGCAGACGCGTCGCCCACGCCTGCAAACGACTTGGGCACCTTCACCTCTTCATGCACGAAAACATTTGGTGCGTTCTGTATCCTCTCTACATTCCAGTCAAAGGGCATGGCCCAGGAATAGGTCTTGGATTCTGCGTTAAAGTTAAAGTCCTCAACCTTGTCGTAGTACGAGATTATAGACATCGGGTAGGTCTTGCCGTCTGCAGACTGGACGTTCTGGCTATAGACATCGCCCACAGAGAGGGCGGTCTCGAACGTCTTGACGTCCTCGTCCTTGAAGATGTTAGTAGGAAAATCGATGCCAAATACCTCTACATCGATGCGGTACAGCCCGCCGTCCAGCAATACCGGCCCGCTGACGTTCACCGTTCCGCCAGGGTCTGCCTGCAATGCGCTAAGGAACGGCTCCCGGCTGCCCTGGATCTGGACAGGGCCTTCCTGCGGCTTTATCTTTAGCGTCAAGAGGCCGTTTTCACTCTGGAAGAAATCCTGCATGAGGGGCTTGGCTTTCGGGTCCGTGCCCTTGTACACGGCGATGTTGAGCGTCGGGAACTTTATCGTCTCGTTGGTCTTGACGTCAAACAGCCTGAACTGCAGGTACGCATCCTGCTGCGATTCTGTCGTCAGAATCGGCGGATTAATCTTGACAAAAAGCGCTGCCTCCCGGTTGCCAAATGTTGCAGGAGGAAGATTTTCCTGCGTGAGGCCGTCTGCAAAAGCCTTTTGCGACGCAAGAACGGCAGGCAGGACGAGAACGGTGATAAAAGCGACGGCCAGGAATTTTCCCCTACCAGTATTCACGC